>JBCBKJ010000007.1:0-132706 GCA_038522085.1 Chloroflexota bacterium | reverse complement strand
ATAGTTATATCACAATAAGTTTGCTACAAAATACATGCAATGTCAGGTTAGAAGCGTGTAGGAAACAAGAAATAACCAGAGATTAGCGCAAAAATAGGCACATCATCTATAATGATAGGAAGTGGTGATTAACCTAGCGCATTGAAACAGGCGATATAACCTTATGTCTACTGAAAAAACACTACATTCTCGTAAACAACTGTCTGTTGACCAACTGATACGGCTGGGTAAAGCTGCCTTGCGTGAAGGAGACAGGCAATCGGCGTATCATTTATGGAAGCAAGCCGCGATGCGCGAACCTGACAACGAAGAAGTTTGGGTAGCGATGTTACAAGTTCTTGATTCAGAGGCAGACCGTCGGGTTTGCTTGATGAATATCATCACCATCAACCCAAACAACAAAGAAGCCCAATCAGAACTTGATGCCATGATAGGTAATGTTAGAGGCACACAACCGATACGCCGACGGTTGTCACCTCAGCGTCAGATTTTGACTACAGCAGAATTTCAAGCATTCGATGAACAGCGCAACCAGTATATTGATGTTATGCGTGTTATCATTCTTGGGCTGATACTTGGTATTGGCACAGCTGGCGGTACGATTCTCCTGCGTTTCATCTTGCTGTAAGCGTTAATTCGCTGGGGTATTCGTCGGGAAAACGAAACCACTTGGCGTAGGTTGGGTTACTTCTGCTGTATACGATACGCGCCATACATTGCCGTTTACATGGTCAACTACTAATAACGACCCATCGGGCGCAAGCGTCACATCTGAGGGACGCACCAAGCCATCCATGAAAACATCCGGTACAAAATCTTCACTCGTTAGACGCTCATCATTTGGATTCAGCCATATCACACGTTGACCCCATGTGGTTTCATTCCATAGGGTGATAAAGAGTGTATTCTGGAAATTTGCTGGAAATTGTGTGCCTGTATAGGCGACAATCCCACGCGGTAAAGTGTAATTGGGGAATAGATATGTATCCGGTTGAATGTCTAATTGTGCTGGGCGTGGCGGACACTCTGCGCAACCGCGTGTGCGGTAATAGGGCCAGCCGTAGTGAGCGCCTTCGGTGATGCGTAGTAATCTGTCGCCCTCACCCGTGACCAAGCCCATATCAGTACCATAGAGCGTGCCATTGCTTGTGAAGGTCAAATCATACGGATTATGTGTGCCTTGAGCGACTGTCTCGATAGTACCCGTATGCGGATTCACACGCAAAATACTCGCTTCATTGGGCAATACATCCGCAAATGCTTGTCGTGCCGGATTCGTAGATTCTGCACGGTCAGTCACTGCACCTACGCCCATATACAACAAACCATCTGCCCCAAAAATAATACCGTTTGGCTGATTGCGCACTATCTGGAAACAGCATGGTAAATCATTGATGATAGGCGTTGTTTCGCCACTGGCTGTCACTCTGAATAAAGCGCCATCGTTTTCTAATGTAATGCGTCCTGTCACGTACAAGACGTTTGTGCTTGGCTGGAAAGCTAACCCATGCGGAGAGATAATCGTATCGCTATAGCGTTGGGCGTCGCTTGTTGCCTCGTCAATGACATATACTGCGCCAGAGCGTGTCCCATTTTCTAACACCGTGCCATAGATGCGCCCATCGTCGCCTACGACTATCTGCTGAACTTGCCCTGGGAATGTCCCTGCATGACTGACTTCAAAGCCATCTGGTACACGGATGCGTGATAAGAATCCGTCTATATCATCCGCACACGGAAAATCACGGCATGACCAGCCTCCTGTAAAGTCGGGTGATAATTCTGCACTGGCAACGGCGATAGCAGGTGGCGCACCCTCTAGCGAAATCGGCGTCAGGGTTAACAATTCGGTTGTTGGTGTGGGTGACGCTGTTTCAGTAGGCGTATTGGTTGGGGTTGCTGTAAATGTCGGTGTTGCAGTCGCGGTTGGCGTATCTGATGCCGTAGGTGTGACGGTTGCTGTATTTGTTGGCGTGAAGGTCGCGCTAGGAATGGGTGTTCGGCTGGGGGTCAGCGATGGTGTTGCTGTATAGATAGGCGCACCTGCACCAATCTGGGTTGCTGGGATTGTCACCCGTACAGGTTCATTCCCGCTACCACACGCAGTAGCCAACATCGCTATCAGCAAACAGACACTTACACGCACCATCGTTTTTACAGTCATCGACAACTCTCAGCAGATACGGACAAAATAGCAGGGCGAATCACTCGCCCTGCCACAATCGAACATCATAAACAGCAATGACTGAATTTTCGAGTCCTAGCTATCGTCATCAACTGTTGCTGAGAAAAATAGTGAATCAATGACTGTCTCCCACAGCAACTCACCAGAGTCATCTTCGTCGTCGCCAATCGGCTCAACAGTAAATGTATAGTAGCTCTCATCAACGATGATATGTGCTACCCGCGAGCTTTCTGATTCGACAACTAGCGCATCTTGTCCGCCAATGACAACCTCACTCATCACTTGCGCATCCTCATCAATATCTTCCATGAGGCTTTCAAGAGTCGTATCCTCAGCATCTTCAACCGTGATTATGAGTAGGGCATCCATCGTCAAAGGCTTGCTAACCAGTACAAAACTCCCCGCAGATAGTGATTCATAGTCCGCTGGATACAAGAAGCAAACGCCGTCTTCATCGTAGAGTAGCGTTTCATCGTCGGCAGTTGGGCATTCTAATACGACGTCTTCTTCGCTATCGGCTGTACCAGAGACTGTGATAGTCGTATCTTGTTCGATTTCGTTCACAACCAGCGTGTATTCCCCAGGCGTGAGGTCATCTGTGACGATTTCATACGTCACGTCTTCTGTTGAAAATTGTGCGCCACACATCACATCTGGCGGTGTTGTGACCTGCACGGTAATCGTAATCACATCGTCTTCGACAGACCGCAAAATATCACCGACCTCTGTACAGGTATCGGGAATATCGACGGTGAGCGTAAGTGTGTTTGTTTCATCATCAAGGCTCACATCACTGACCATCGCATCAAGGACAATACGTTCGCTTTCGTCTGTTTCGTCATCGCTATCATCTTGTGCGATGACAGGGTAGGCAACAACAGTACAACATAGCAATA
Organism: Chloroflexota bacterium; assembly: GCA_038522085.1. Taxonomy (GTDB): domain Bacteria; phylum Chloroflexota; class Anaerolineae; order Aggregatilineales; family Phototrophicaceae; genus JAUZRW01. The sequence goes on along the minus strand of JBCBKJ010000007.1, from coordinate 129,625 downwards.
ACAAGGCTAAACGGGATACGGTTCGCATAAGGGATATGTCTCCTCAGGTGGTAAATAAGTTGCTCAGATTTGCAATACGTCCATTTTAATGTGACAATTGACATTATGCTGTTGATTGCGCTTAACAAATGATAGCAATCGTCTTAGATACCCGTAAATTATTTGTGATGTGCGTTAGAGAAACCCACCATGACATCACCGATTACAAATTATTTTGACGAAGGCATGGCTTATTTTGCTGAGGATGCCTACGAAAAAGCCATCGAGAGCTTTACGAAAGCTGTGCGTCTCAGTCTTGGCAACCTCGCAGAAACACATCTCTATCGCGGGATTTGCTACGCTTACTTAGAGGCATACGACAAAGCGATGGATGATTTTAACCGTGCGCTCAGTAAGAATGCTTATCTCGCAGATGCCTACAATGAACGAGGCAATTTGTGGCGCATGGATGGCGTATATCAGCGAGCGATAGATGACTATGAGGCGGCTATCGTCATTGACCCCAATCATTACGCCGCGTACTACAATCGCGGCTTGGCATACGAACAGCAGGGTAACTTAGAGGCAGCCGACGCTGATTTAACCGTAGCGATTAGTCTACGCGATGATATTGTTACCTGTTACGAAGCACGCGGACGGGTACGGGCGGCGATGCGCAATTATGAAGGCGCAATCAGCGATTACGAAACCTTCCTCGAACGGGGTGGTGGCTATGAATTTGATAATCAGAGCGACATACAGAGCCTCATTATCACCTTACGCTTCAATGCTTTGCTCAGTCGCTTTATCCCGACGCGCTTTTTGCCCAAACCACGTCCCTAATCCATACAAAATACGAAAATGGCTGTCCCTATGCAAACGCTCAACTGGCTAGACGAACACATTGGCTCAATCGAAGACGCGGAACATCTCATCAATGAATTTCACTGGTTTTTGAACATTGAGGAGATGGCTGGCAAGTGGACAGTCCGCAGTGGCGAAGAGACGGTTTTCATGGCAGATTCACGCGAAGCTGTTGATGCGTTTATCTATGGCATGGCACTTGCCTACAGAGGTTTACCCGCGCATTTGTATGCCAAAATTTTTAATTTATTGGCAGGTACACATGCTGAAAACACCCCTGCTACAACTGAGGCAGGGGATGTTGAATTAGATGTTGTTGATGCTGAGAGTGTGAACGGTGTGTCCGCAATGCCTCTGCCACGATTTCCTGCCATCTCGTTTGATGATGAGGACGACGATTTCGACGATGATGAACCAGAATCCGATAGTTCAGGGATTTAAAAACGCCCCATGAAAATCAAACGGGAGTGCAATCGGTACATTGGCGCGTGCGATTTCCTCAAATGATTGTCCATCCAAAACCAGCATGAATGACCGCTCAGTATTTGTATCCAATACTACCAATAACACTACGCCATCATCTTCTGCTGTTGCATCGGGCGCAGATACAAAAATTGGCTCGGATGGATAACAGCCATCCTCGTGCCACACGCGCGTCTCATTAGTGACCGCGTCAATTTTCACCACTTGGTCGATAAAATCATTTGCCCCACGCTGGAAACCTGCGCCGTAAGCAAAGCGATATTCACGCCCATTGTATGCCTCGTTGATGCGCGGAAGTTCAATTTGCTCTGTGCCGATAACTGTCTGTGTAGCCGTATCGCCGTTCAGTGGCACATGCAAACGGGTCATATCGCCACCCCGCGACACAAAATCACTGCCCCGTAAATTATGCAGATACAAATCATCAATCACGCTGGCATCAGGATACGCCGATACATCAACCACAATAGCATCATCGGCTTCATAAGCATTGATGACATGAAATGCGAAGAAGGGGTCTGTCATTACTGTGTTGACGACTTCGCCGGTTGCTTTGCTGATGACCCGCAGGCGAGTTGGCGTGTCTTCCATCCACTCGAACGCTTCAATGAACGGACGTTGTACTGTCGCCATAGAGAGTAAGTTACGTTGAGGCAATTGTGGTAAACGAAACGGATATTCCAGCAAGACGATGTACTTTTCACTCATGGCGAAGCTGTGCATATACGCGGGTTCGTCTGCGCTAACTGTGCCGATAACATCGTAATGGTCAGTGAATTGCTTATACACGCGATATTCGTGATTGACGCCAAATTTGACCATCACGTTATAGGTTTCCCCAGCCGATGCATCAAAAAGGGGATGTGCGGTTGAGGTTTGCGCGTCTGGTACATTCTTAGTAGGAAAATCACCACGAATAGCGAGCGTTTCAGGGTCAATTTCTACAGCAAGAGGCATTTCGGTCATGGCAATATAGCGGTCTTCGATTTTTTGTATGCTCACCACAGGATTGACCATACCAGGCAAGGGAGCAAATAACGCCATCGCCGCCCGAAACAACGTTACACAGGGGTCAACTGAGAAGCCCCGAAAATTGATTTTGCCCGTTTTGTTATCGACACGGTACGGCTCGCTCTGCACAAATTTATTGCTGAACGACACTTGATTGCCATCAAAGGTGAAGCGCCGTAACATCGCCAAACCATCGAACCAATGATTATAACTCCGTGTGCCAACTTCAAATTGTGCAGGACCCGTGCGCAAGAGTGTTCCTGTTAGCCATGATGGAATCTCGCCCTCTACGGGTACATTATCAATGGTGATTTCATTATGGATTGTCTCGAAGCCCTTACGAAAGCGATTGGTCATGATGTGTCGTTTCCTTTTTTAATAAGCCTACTTCATATGAGCTTATCTGCTCGCAAAATTATTCGTTTGCGTGTGCTGTGATGAACCACACGAGTGGCTTGTTAGTTGCCTTCTGAGGCAGGTATCCAAGAAGCGTAATTGCCACCGGATGTCGTAATTTGTTGCACGGCGCTACCATCAGCCGTCATGAGGTTAATCTGGTCTTGCCCTGATAAATCGGTTGTGAAGACAATATACTGTCCATCTGGACTGTAACTTGCCGCCCAATCTTGCCCTTCACTATTGAACAACACACGCTGATTACTACCATCGGCATTCATCACAGCGATGTCGTTGGAGTTGGTTTCTAAGCTGAATGTGATATACAGAATTTGTGTGCCATCTGGCGACCAAACTGGTGACCCGTCGCGCACACCATTATCTGTCAGCATCAAAATTTCGCCTGTACGTGTATCCAGCCGTGCAATTTCCCATGACCCCGCATCAATACGACTTGTACCTGTAGTGAAGACAATATAACGCCCATCGGGACTATAGCGTGCATGACCGTTGTAGCCACCGTTGCTATAAACTAATTCGTCAGTGTTCGGGTCATCAATATCGACTTGGCGCAAGTCAAAAATACTATCTTCAACTTCTTGAGAATAAATAATAGATTGGCTATCGGGTGTCCATGCAGGTAAGCGATTCAAACGCTCATCAAACGTTAGCCGGCGTAAACTCCCCCCCCCGCGATTAACGATGAAAATGTCAAAATCATTCGGGTTCACATCACGGTTAGACTGAAACGCAATCCACTCACCATCCGGCGATGCCAGCGGGTAGGTGCTATCTGCGTTGGGGTCAGAGGTCAGTTGTGTATCAACCCACGATGCCAAATTGAGGCTCATTATCTCAAATGTATTATTATCACCGCGTTCATCTGCAAAAATAATCGTTCCGTTCACAGCATCTAATAAGGGTAGTAGTTGCGGACGATTACCCCCACTGATACTCGGTGGCGCAGGGGTATCTATCACCAGTGGCGTGACGACAGCATCTTCTGAGGTTTCTGTATTACGGGCGCGTAGGGTAGCCAGTGCGACTTCGCTTGTGGGGTCGAGTGTGGCAAAAGTGCTTTCTTCTGTTACATCACTCGTCCGCGTGACTTCTGTCGCTACACTGCTCGTTGCAATATCATTTTCGTCACTGGGAGCAGTGGCAGGCGCAATCAAATCACTTGGCAACAACACACTGAATGCTAAAAACGCTGCCGCCACGATAATACCTAGCAAGCCACAGCCAATCGACCCGCCAATGAGCGCACTGAGTACAGGGCTTTGTTGCCGACGCTTGCGAATTTTAGAGCGCAGGCTACTTGGTGGTGGCACAACTGGACGGCTTGCTCCACTGCTCTGATGATGCATAGGTGGCACATACTGATTTTTGGGCTTTGATGGCGGTTTGGTTTCCTCATCTGCGAGGCGTTCGGTATAGGACTGCATCTTGAGACGTGGTTCAGTATCATGGACAGCAATCGGGCGCTCAATTGCCAACTTGAGCGATTCTGCTAGTGCTTCGGCTGTCTGATAACGGTCATCACGGCTTTTCTTGAGTGCTTTCAGTATGACTACTTCGAGTGCCGTACTGAGTGCCGGATTCAGCTTACGGGGCATCGGTGGCGTTTCCGTCACTTGCATGACCGCGATGCTATAGGGTGTTTCGTTTTCAAAGGGACGTTTGCCCGTTGCCATCTCGAATAGCACCACGCCCAGCGAATACACATCACTGCGCCCATCGAGGTCTTTGCCCTGTGCTTGTTCCGGTGACATATACGAGGGGGTGCCAACGACGCCCTGTGTTGTCAAGCCTGGATTGTTATCGCCTAATGCGCGAGCAATCCCAAAATCGGTGATGAATGCGCCCCCTGCATCGTCCATCAGCACATTGCTTGGTTTGAGGTCACGATGAAGGACGTGTTTGCTATGGGCATAATCTAATGCAGAAGCAATTTGCTGAATGATACTATAAATTTTATCGGGCTTAATCGGACCATTTTTCAGCATATCATCTAGTGACCCACTCGGCATATAGCGCATGACGATATACGGCTGTCCTTCAAACTCGCCATAATCATATACTGGAATGATGCCTCGATGTTCGAGTTTGCTGACGATAGCAACCTCGCGCTTGAAGCGTTCCATATAGGTATCGTCTTTGACAAAATGCTTCGGTAGCACTTTCAGCGCCACCTGACGATCCATAGAATGTTGTTTTGCAAGATAGACGGTTGCCATCCCACCTTCACCGATGCGACTTAGCACATCGTAGCCGCCAATCGTTTTTCCGATGAGTTCATCTGCCATAAGCGGTATCGTCCCCACGCAAGAATATCTTGATGATTATAAGTGAGAACCCAACCCCCGACAATGAACGGTTAAGGTTGCATCTGTTTAGGCGCGTTCTGCCAAAGTGACGTTTTTTACACATATTTACACCGTACTGAAAAACGACCCTCTACACTAAGTCTAATGAATCTTACATGTGATTATGAATGGAGCTTGTGATGAAACATATAGCTGTTCTTAGCGCGGTCATCTGTAGTTTACTATTATTGGTAGGGTGTGGAGAGACAGCGCCACCTACAACGCCAGAACCAGAAAACGCAATGCCACTTATACCTGACGGTATCAGTGACCCCTATATTGTTTACCGCAATGGTCAAGAATCTATCGGGATAATGACAGATGAGGGCGAGTTAGTTAACGAATTGACTTTCGATGACTCTGCAGGTAGACCGACTGTTTCGCCAGATGGCACAATGTTGGCGTATTATGTCGATACAACGGTTTATATCGTGAGCTTATCAGACGGAGCAGAATTATACTCACGGAGTGTATCGATTGGTGTGGCAGGAATCACATGGCATCCTGATAGTACCCAACTGCTTATAGATACATTTTCGACAGGCGCAAATATGATATGGATTAACATGGAAACGCTGACCTCTGAAAGTCGTGATTTTAACAATGCGTCATGGTCACCGGATGGGTCACGCATTATCTATTCCAGTATGGCAGATGGCTTGGGTGATGTCTACATTTACGATATTGCCGAAGATAGCACGGTGCGCGTCACGACTAACGATACGTTTACACGTAGCCCTGCTTTTTCGCCAGATGAACAGTATATCGTGTATGCGGCACTGCCCAATGAAAATAGTCCATTAAACGAGATTCCCCGCGCAGAAGGGACAAATGGTGAAGAGATGTTCGTCATAGAGATGGCTAACCTGACCGATTTGCTGGGTAATTTAGGCGATTACTGGCTCTACTTGTACGATGTAAGAACCGAAGAGACGCGCCTTCTATCACCACTTGCCTCTAATCCACAATGGTCGCCAGATGGTCGGTATCTCATATTTACGGGTGAGGCACGCTTGCGTGACGAAGAAGCCTCAGTAGATAGCTCTGACCTCTATTTATACGATTTTGAGATGGAAACTGTGACACTCATCCAAGAAGAGAGCTTCTTGGCTGAATGGTCGCCGGATGGGTCATCATTTGTATTTGTGAGCAGTAACGGTGGGCGTTTTGTTCAAAAATATGATTTAGCCACAGGCGAGGTACAAGCTCTGACAGAACCTAATGGCTCATGGGTGGGCAGTGTAACGTGGGGTACATTGCCTATAGGTGATGAACCCGAACCAGCCGAAGCGACATCTGAGGCAACCGCAAAGCCAGATGCCTAACTAACTTGAGCTTTTTAGGATAGCGTCACAATCACGATGCTATCCTATACCTTTGGGTAGTTAATGTTAAAAATTATATGTCATTATTGACATATTAAATACAAGATCGTACAGTCATCTTTACATAATCGCATCTATGTACGAGAAAGCAAACGACCATGCACGAATTAGCGCCGAATGTCTTCATCTTGCCGGGATTTCCTTCTTATCTCATCAATACCTATGTGATTGGCGACGTTCTGGTGGATGCCAGCACAAAAATGGCTGTGTCAGGTCTAAAACGCAAATTGCACAATGTCACCATCAATGCCCATACCCTGACGCACGTCCATCCAGACCATCAAGGTGCAAGTCATGCACTTTGCGATGAATTTTCGATGCCACTATGGTGTCCTGCCAACGAGGTCGAAGCGATGATAACAGGCGACCTCAGTCAGCAAATCCCACAAAACACGCTCACCAGCTTTCTGAATGTTGTCTGGACAGGTTCCGCGCACCCTGTCGAGAGAGCCTTGCAAGAGGGTGATACGGTTGCTGATTTCACAGTCATTGATGCGCCCGGACATTCACCAGGACAGGTCGCTTACTGGCGCGAAAAAGATGGCATTTTAATAGCAGGGGATGTAGCCAATAATGTGAGTTTCACGACCTTGCAAGAAGGCTTGATAGAACCACCATCTGCTTTCACAGTTAATGCAGAGCAGAACCGCGCTTCTTTGCGCAAACTAGCTGACTTGCGTCCCTCGCTGGTGTGTTTCGGGCATGGCAAACCCGTCGCTGGCAAAGATTTCCGTGCGTTTGTGGATAGTCTGTAAAACGAGCAGGTTATCTATTACAAAAAGGAATAGCGTACAGATAGCGTATATATATGCCCCCTTACAGGAGATACACGTATACGATATAATGCCCGCCGATATAGACTCCTATTCGATACGACTATCTCAGGGGCATTTATGATAGAAGTCAATGAACTTGTAAAAAAATTTGGCACATTTACGGCTGTAAAAGGCATCAGTTTCACCGCCGAGTCCGGTCAGGTGACGGGCTTTCTGGGTCCGAATGGTGCGGGTAAAACCACGACCATGCGTATGCTCACCGGTTTTTCGCCACCCACCGAAGGGAGCGCGAAAGTCGCTGGCTATGATATTTTTGAAGAGAGCATGGAAGTCCGCAAAAACGTCGGCTACTTGCCAGAGAGCGTGCCACTCTACCGTGATATGACCGCTATCGGCTACCTTAAATACCTAGCCGAAATTCGTGGCGTCAAAAATCGTAAATCACGGGCGCAAGATGTACTCGAAAGAGTGGGCTTGGGCAAACGCGCTGACAGTGAAATTCGTACGCTATCAAAAGGTATGCGCCAGCGTGTCGGCTTGGCGGCTGCGCTCATCCACGACCCAGAAGTGCTGATTCTCGATGAACCTACCATCGGTCTTGACCCCATTCAGGTGCTTGAACTGCGTGACCTCGTTGCGGATTTAGGGCGCGAACATACGGTTATGTTCAGCACGCACATTCTCTCCGAAGCGGAACAAGTCTGTGACCGTGTGGTGATTATCAATCAGGGTGAAATCATGACACAAGGCGACCCCAAAGAACTGCGTTTGCAGATGGAACGTGGCTCACGGGTGTTGGTACGCACGGTTGAAGACCTCTCGCAAACAGTCTCGGCTGTGCAACAAGTGAGCAGTGTAGAAGAAGCATTCATCGAACGCGACGCTATTATTGCTTTCCCTGCAAAACCAGAAGTTGACCCCCGCGCAGACATCACTAAAGCCCTTGTTGATGCGGGTTTTGGGGTGGTCGAAGTTCGTTCGGCGGCAAATAACCTCGAAGAAATCTTCCTTGAGGTCACACGTCGCGGTGCGGAATCTAACTTGGTTAACGATGATGATGCTACGCCAGAACCCGTCGTAGAAGCAGAATCCGTCAACACAACCGACGATGCGGATACCCCCGCAGAAAGCGAGGACTAATCCATGAGAGCATTATTTGCTGTATACAAACGAGAAGTTGCGCTGTACTTCAAATCCTTCATCGCCTATGGCATCACCTTTGCGCTGATGATTTTCTTGGGTTTGTACTTTCAAGGGACAGTCGCTAGTGTCGTACAACAGACGGCACAAGGCGCACCTGCACCCCCAGCCGCGAACTTAGCATCAAGCATGTTAGGCATTTTCGTATTTTTGATGTTCGTCATTTCGCCTGTGCTAACCATGCGCTTGCTTTCCGAAGAAAGCCGTGAAGGCACGCTCGAATTGCTGATGACACTCCCGATGTCTGATTGGGTCTTTGTGGTCGGTAAATTCTTGGCGGCATGGACGTTCTACACATTCTTACTCGCGCTCACATTGGTTCACGTTTTGCTGTTGTGGAATGGGAATATTTTCGAACCCATGAACTCAGGCAATCCGATTAATCCAGGTGTGTTCTTTGTGGCATATTTAGGCGCGTGGCTCTATGGTGGCACGACAATGGCAGTCTCGATGATTTGGTCAGCACTCACAGAAGATCAACTTGTCGCCGCGTTCTTGGGCGTGACTTCTGTGCTGGTGCTGTACTTGGCTGCTGATTTAGGTAATGTGTTTGCAGGTGGGGCAATTGGTAACAATGTCGCAGAAATCATCCGTGAACTCGGTCTAACAACCCATTATCACGCAACCATGCTCGAAGGTCTATTACGCGCAGAAGACATCGCATATTTCGTGCTGATGATTGCGGTTTCGCTCTTTATCACCACATTGATTGTAGGTACTCGTCGCTGGAGGAGTTCGTAATGACAACACCAGAACAAGAGAACGTAGAAGAGACGAATAACACACTGCCAACAGCTAATGCAGACGATTTAGCACCGATTATCCCTGGTTGGGTTTTGCTTATGGTCGCGGGTATCGGCTTATTCATGCTCGTTGGTGCGTTTATTGTCACTGGCGGGTTGAATATCTTCGGCTGGGCGGGTATTGCTGTCACGGTTATCTCGCTCGTTCTGTGGGCAGTCCTCTTTCCAGAAGAAGTGCTGGACCTCATTCGTGGTCGTACCCTGACCTATGGCGGTGTGGGTATTGGCGTCACGGTAGGCGTGATTGTAGCGAGTGGGCTGATTTATAGCCTCATCGCAGAACAGGGCTGGAATCGTGATTTTAGTGAGCGTGATATTTTCTCGCTCGATAGCCAAGTGAGCGATGTGCTGAATGCCATGGCGGATGACCCCAGCATCCCAACGGTAGAGATTATCGGTTTCTTCAATACCACATCGGCTTCGCAACGTGACCGTGTAGAAATCTTGCTCCAAGATATGGTCAGTGCTAGCAACGGTAAGATTGTTGACTACACCTTTATTGATCCAGCCGTACAACCGCAATTGACAGAATCGTATGTTGGTGAAGATGCGTTCTTGCCTGCGATTGTGGTCGCAGAAATTGACCCCGCAACAGGTGAACCTAGCACCACCGAATTTGAAGTCGCACAAAGCACTGGACAATTCCAGATTATCAACGCACTCCTTAGCTTGAGTGTCGAAGGTGATTTCCGTGCCTACTTCCTTGCTGTAGAAGGGGGCGTGGACATCAACGATAGCTCTGAATCAGGTGGTGATGGTATCGTCGGCGACCTTGAAGGCGAATGGACAGTCGAGAGCATTAATCCTTTGTTGCTCACTAGCCCAAGCCCGCCTGTATTGCTCAATGACCCCAACGCCAGCGCAGAAGTCATCATCATTCCAGGGGGTACACAAGCCCTGCCAGATAATGTGCTTGATATTTTGCGCACGTACGTTGAAAACGGTGGCGATCTCATCGTTATGGGGGATGTGAATACAGAAGGTGGCGTGACTACCGCACAAGCCGAGAATTTCGATACCTTCTTGTTTGAAACATTCGGTGTGCGTTTACGCAACGACATCGTGATTGACCCGACCAATCCAATCCGTAATCTCGGACGTACTTTTGTGGTCGATAATTACAGCACCCATCCTATCGTGAGTACGCTTGAAGAGGATGACCTGCTCGTATTCAGTTCACCACACTCGATTGAAATCGCAGATACGCCTCCAGCCGGCGTGACCATAACGCCCCTCATCAGCACTAGTGCAGATGGGTATGCGAAAGCGGGTGTCGATTTCTCGCGTGATTTGACTGAAGAAGAACTCGCGCTTGATAGTGCAACCGACCTAACAGGCGAATTACCACTCGCTGTTGCCGCAGAAAATGCAAATACAGGCTCACGCTTGGTACTCATCAGTAGTGAAGACTTGATGCTCAACGAGTGGCGTCAATTTAGAGAAGTTGAAGCACCAGAAACGATGGAAAGTGCGATTCTGTGGGCATCGGATGCGCGTAACTTCTCTGATGAAGTACGCACGCTTAATCCAGAACCGAACACCGCTGATTTGCCCATTTTCCTAACGCAGGAAGATGTTGGCTGGATGGGTTTCATATCGTTGTTCTTGTTGCCATTCGGCATGCTGGGTATCGGTATCGTAGTTTGGTGGTTGCGCCGTCCGAACCGACGCTAGTCATGTCCTGACGATTTGCAATTTAATCATCCCCTGCCCATTGGTGGGGGATATTTGTGTCATAAACATGCGAAGACATTTCAACACATAAAAGGAGAGACCTTTATATGCGCTTAAACAGACAATCCGTAATCTTCATTGGCTTGCTTGCTATTGCGATTGTGGTATCTTGGATTTTACTGAGTGATGATGGTGAAAATGATACGGCTGTACCGACTGCTGCTGCCACTGCCGAAACCATTTTGCTTTTCCCAAATGTACAAGAAACCCAATTAACATCGCTGAGTATTTCGGCAGAAGTTGAAGTTGGCGATACGCGCCCGACACCCATTCCGGGCAACCCAACACTCGAACCAGCGACCCCGCTCCCAGAGGGCGTTGACCCAGAAACACGTACCGAATCCGTTGCACTGATGCGTAATGATGCGGGGAGTTGGGTATTCCCAGATGATATGGGTGATGCCGAAGCAGAAATGACGGCTGAACCAGAAGCGACTATGGACGCAGAAATGACAGCCGAACCAGAAGCGACTATGGACGCAGAAATGACAGCCGAACCAGAAGTGACTGTATCACCCGACCAGCTTACAACACTTGTAACTGAGCCAGTGACCGTCGATACCATTGATACAGTTGCGCTCGATACTGCCTTGCGCACACTAGTTTCCACACGTTCTAATCAACAATTCACGCCAGAAAACGGCGATTACAGCCAATTTGGGTTAGATAATCCGACTTACGTGATTGAGTTCACAGCGAATCCGGCGCTCATCACGCCTGACCCGCTATCGCCACCGACGCCGGATGATGTCAGTAGCCCAACCGAACCACAGAATTATCGTCTCGTTATTGGTAATCGTACGGTTGGCGAAAATGGTTTCTATGCGCAATTGAATGATGATACGGAAACCATCTACATCATCACCAATGCCAGCGCATTGCAAACGAGCGTTCTCTCGTTAGTAGATAACGTGCCATTGCTTGCACCACCGACGCCAACCCCTGCACCTATCTTGAGTGTGCCAGGACCTGTCTTCAATGGCTTCTTGCTCAATACAGTAACAGATTTCACCTTCACCAACAACGAAACAGGTGATGTGATCACGCTCACCCGCGACCCTGTTACAACTGAGTGGATTTATGACCTCAACGGCGATGTATTGCCTGCTTTGCAACCGCAACTACAAGTCGTATTGAATACCTTTGGTCTGATAGAAGGTGTTCAACGCACCCCAGCAACCGACCTGATAGCATTGGGGCTGGATGCACCGACATATACATTCACGGCAACCGATGCGACGCGCACCTATACGCTACAACTCGGCGACCAAGATGCAACGCAGACCATTTACTATAGCCTTGTTGATGAGTTCACTGACGTTGTACTTGTGGATGCAACCAGCGTTGCGCTGTTGATTGATTTGTTCGAGAACCCACCCGTTCCTGTGCCAGCCGAAACGACACCAGAAGCAACTGCAGAGATGACAGCAGAAGCTACCGCAGAGGCAAGTAGCGAATCCACGCCAGAAGCAGAAATGACTGCCGAAGCGACACCAGAAGCAACGGCTGAATCCACTGAAGAAGCAGATACCGACGAATAACATATTTTGTAGGGACGCACTTTGATGTGTGTCCCTGCTTATCCTACGCTCCATATACTCATCAAGCCTTCTCTTACGATTACACACTCTCATGATAGACTGACCACATATCATTTATACACGTTTTCATAGCGAGATTTCTGCCCATGACACCCTCCAACGATGGACGCCAACTTGGTTTTTTCAACCGTGTTGCCTTTTATTTGACCTACGGCTGGCGCAATATTCAGCGTGGCGGACGCTGGACATCGTTAGCGATTTTGTGCATTGCGGCTGGTGTGGCGACAGTGGTTGCGTTGCGTGGCTTGGGCTTGTCGATTGGCGAATCTCTCATCAGCACGGTGCGCCAAGATAATAAGGGCGATATTTTCATCGAACGGGCGACAGACGATACACCTGATTTTGCGCTTGTGCGCAATAGCACTGACCTCAATTTTTTCAGTGATGATGAGCTTGCTACGGTTCAGTCTTACGCCGATGAATACAACGCGACAACAGCCTTTTTCAGCACAGGGGGGAGTGTCACTATCTCAAATGAGAATGGCGGTTCGATAGCGACCTCGCAATTTGTGGTGACTTACGTGGTAGACCCCGCGACTTATCCCGCTATTGGTGAGGTGCGTGTGATAGAACCAGCCGGCGCGACACTTGAGAGCCTCTATACAGAAGGCAGTCCCGATATTGTTGTCAGTGAAAATATGGCGTCGTCTTTTGGTTTGAGCGTTGGTGATGAAGTGCGCGTTGCCCGCACGGATACACTTTTCACGGTGAGGGGCATCGTCGGGGCAGAAGCAGAAGCCGGTATCAGCAACCCGTTTGCGGCATTTTTTGGTTTTGCTTATTTCGATATAGACGATGTACAGCGCATCATTGACCCCGGTGTGGGTTATAACCGCATCAGCATTGCTTTCCCCGAAGCGCCCACTGAAGAAGAAGCACGCGCACAACGTCGAGCTCTGGTGCGTGCGACAGGCTTTCAATTCCCTGATACTGATATTGATAGTGCCGTGAATGCACTTGCCGCCCGCGAAGAAATATCTATCGCGCTTGGTGATTTTATTGTCACGCTCGGTTTAGGCGCATTGCTGATTGGTGGTGTTGGCATCCTCAATACGATGCTTGTACTGGTTCGACGGCGCACCAACGAAATCGCTGCACTCAAGACATTCGGGCTAAAAGGACGTCAGATTGCCTTGCTATTTTTTGCAGAGAGTTTGCTATTAGGACTCATTGGTAGTGTCATTGGTTGTATTGCGGGGGTCTTGCTAGGTGGTTTCGTCAATCAATTTGGTGAGCAATTTATCAACCAAGACCTTGCTTGGCGTATTTATCCTGAAGCCCTCATTTACGGCATGTCGCTTGGTATGGCGACGACGATTATTTTTGGCATTGCCCCTATTTTGACCGCGCTACAAATTCGTCCAGCAACGGTACTGCGCCCCAACGAAGGGCAGTTTGCACGTTTGGGACTGTTGCAGACATTCGGCTTGATGATTCTCATCACGCTATTGTTGGGTCTGATTGTTGGGCAAATTGTTCAACCAACCTTTGGCTTAGTGTCGTCGTTCACTGCGCAGGATGCCTACATATGGAGTATCATTGGCGTTGCCATCACTTTGCTGATACTCGGTTTGCTAACAGGTGTTTTGTGGGTACTCGTGTGGTTGATTGGCAAGTTGCCTGCCTTTGGTTGGGTCGATTTACAGTTGGCATTGCGTAACCTCAGCGCACAACGCACGCGCACTGCAACAACACTGCTTGCCCTCAGTGCAGGGATGTTCGCGCTCAGTAGCATCACCTTCGTCAGCGAAGGGACACGCCAACTGCTCAACGATTTGCTATCCCAATCTTTCGGAGGCAATGTACTAGCGATTCCACTCCAGCCAGCCTTTGATGAACGCCTGAGTGACCTTGCTGTGCGGAACTATGCCAGCGCACTTGAAGATGTAGAAGGCATCGAGGGTAGCACAGTTATCAGTCTGTATGATACCGAACTCTTTGCGATTGATGGTGTGCGCGTAGAAGACCCTGATTTCGATGAGGTTAATCCACTCGATGGGACGACGACTGCGCCTTTACAGTGGCAAAATGCAACGAGTTGGGACACTGATAACGACGCGATTCTCGATAATGCCTTCACGATTGTGCAAGGACGTAACCTCACGCTCGCAGATGAAGGTCAACGGGTGTTGATTGGCTCTGCGGATTCAGCGGCAGTGCTGGGTATCTCGGTTGGTTCAGAATTGACCTACTCTGTCGGTGGACAACGGGTTAATTTCACTGTGATTGGTCTGTATAGCTCGGGGAGTCTCTTGGCAAATGCAGGGGTTGTTTTCGCGCCTGGCTCTGTCGCTGGGATTCTCAATCCACAATTTCAATTTTTCTCGTTCGAGGTTGCCCCAGATAATGTAACTGCCGCTGTGAGTGAGTTATCCGGTGTCATCGTCCCACAAACCGTTGCGCTTGATGTCGCATTCATTGATGGTCTGGTTGGGCGCTTTTTGCAACAATTCATCGCTATTCCGACGATTGTTGGGGTGCTGTCGCTGTTAGCGGCTGCGGTTATCATGGCAAACACCATTGCCCTCAGCACACTTGAACGACGCCGTCAAATCGGCATCCTCAAAGCGATTGGACTCAAGAGCAACCGTGTATTATTCGTGATGCTGATTGAATCCACGATTATTGGCTTGCTGAGTGCGTTGCTGGGCATCGGTCTGAGTTGGGCAGGCTTGGCTATCTTCACTGAAATTACAGGTCAGGTTATTCCTTTACCGACAGAAGCGCGGTTAGTGGCTATTTTGCTTGTCCTTGCCGCGATGGGTATTGCGGCGGGGAGTACCTTCCTGAGTGCCAATGTTGCCGTGCGCGAACGGGTGATGAACGTCCTACGTTACGAATAAGCGTCACGGCATGGGGTGTTCCATCCACACATTCGCTTCGATGTACGTGCCGAGATCATTTTCGTGGTCAATGATGATGGGGTTCAACGCCCCATCGACAATATACATGCCTGTCGCAGGAAAGTGCCTGCCTGTCCAAGTTTCCCATTCATTAACTGTGCCTAATACACGCATGGAATGTGCCGCAATGCCGAGCATCTTAGCCCCCGCCCGCTGATGAATCCGCAACCATTTATCGAAAAAATAACCGTCATCATTTTGCCACGTCACGTAATCTTGCATTTTGATGAGTGGATAGCGACTTTTTTCAGATGGTCGCACGGGAACAATCATGCGTTCGTAGCCTGCCTCGATACCGAGTTGTTTCATTGTCTCGATGGTTTTGCGCCCGATGCCCTCGCCTGTGCGGTTTGGGGCAACCGTCACAGAGACGCCACATAGCGTATTCACAGTGTCCCCTTCCAAGCTATTTTTTGCACAGCGCATAATGGCATCTGACCAACCAAGCGGTAAATTATCTTTTGTGCCATCCCAGCGGATACCCATTGCCTGTGCATGCGCAACCACCTCATCGTTTTCATCACACAAGAAAAAGTGCAGGTCTTTATATGCCTGCACCATCGTCGGATAGTAATCTTTGCTATCTACCTCGTGATAGACAAAATCCGCCCATTGGGATGCGAGATGTCCGGCGCGTGCTTCATAATCGGGAAATTCGGGCAGGGTATACACCTGAAACCTATCATCTGCATCCACAGTGCTTTTCTTTCACGTTGCTGAAAACTCACTCTTATTATGACATACGACGATTAAATGGTTTAGCCCTATGCCCGTTCTACCAAGTCTCCCCACTCGATATTGAGTTCACCAAGCCGTTTTTTCTGTGCGGCATATTGCTTACTCAGTGTGTTGATCGTATCGCCGTTGCCTGCTTTGCTGGCATGTGCGAGTAGGGTCTCTAGCTCTTTGATTTCGCTTTCTAGTGCGGTGATTTGTGTTTCGATTCGTTGAATCGCTTTCGGGTCAATAGTAGGGATTTCTGGTTCGGGCTTCGCTTTGCGGGGTTTGTCTGATTGTGCTTCGCGTTCGGCTTCCAGAACAGCGAGGTATTCGTTGTAATTGCCATCAAAGACACGCATATGCCCGTTGTCTATTTCCCAAATTTGCCCTGCTAGCCTATCGACTAAATAGCGGTCATGGGTGACGAGAATCGCTGTGCCGTCGTAGCTTTCTAGCACTTCCTGTAAAACTTCTTGCGCGGGAATATCGAGGTGATTCGTCGGTTCGTCCAATAGCAAGAGGTTCGCGCCCGTGAGCGACAAAATCGCTAACGCCAAGCGTCCACGTTCCCCACCAGAAAGCGACCTCACCGGCTTAAATACATCATCGCCACTGAACAAATACGGCGCGAGATAATGGCGTCCATCGCTGATGCCCATATCACGCTTATGACGTATCAATTCCTCGACGACTGTGTTCTCATGATTGAGTGAATCGTGTGCCTGTGCGAAATACCCGACCTGCACACTCGCGCCAAAGGTGATATGTCCTTTGAGTGGCTTGATTTTTTCGAGTAATGTCTTGAGAAACGTTGATTTGCCCGTCCCGTTTGAGCCAATGAGTGCCGCCACATCTCCGCGTGTGAGGTCAATATCATCGGCATGGAACAGAGGTTTTGCTTTGTCGTAGCCAATTTGCAAGTTACGTCCGCGCAAGACAATATCGCCACTGCGCTCTTCTGCGACGAGTTTCAAGCGCATATCTTTCTGGGATTTAATCGGACTTTTTAAGCCTTTGATAGCGCGTTCTAATTGCGCGACTGTTGCAGGCGGATTTTTGCGCTCGAAGGCATTGGTGTATTGCGCCCACCCGTTGCGCTGAATGTAGCGTAGGGCGTCTATACCGTGTGATTGTATCGCTTCGACTTCGCGGGTCATGCGTTTAAAGCGCCCCTTGGCATTGGGGTCTGCTAGGGTGTGTTTTTGGATGTATTTTAGTTCACTGTAGAAGCGTTCCATCATCGCATCCCACTCGATTTGGGTACGTTCCCGACGCGCCGCCCGTTGCTTGAGGTACTGACTATAATTGCCTTTGTACGTCTCAAGATTTATCGCAGACATTTCCCAAATTTGGTTGACCACTCTATCCAAGAAATAGCGGTCATGGCTGACAATCAGTAATGCGCCGTTCCAGACATGCAGGATGCCCTCTAACCAGCGAATGGCATCAATATCAAGGTGATTAGTCGGTTCGTCCAGAATGAGCAAATCCGGCACTTCCAGCAAAAGTTTTGCCAATAAAGCCCGCGTTTTCTGCCCGCCACTGAGGATATTAATCGGGGATTGCCAGTCGTCATCTTCAAAGCCCAAGCCCGCTAATGTGCGTTCAATACGTCGTTCGTAATCATAGAGTCCATAAAGCTCGACCTTAATTTGCAAGTCGCCATATACATCATAATCGTCATCGGTTGCGGTGCTATCTGCCATACGTTCTTCGATGGCACGCATTTCTTTTTCCATCTCAAAGACGCGCTCAAAGACCAATAGCATCTCATTGTGTAGCGTATTCTCTTTGTCAGCGAATGCCAGCACGGCTTCCTGACGCAAATAGCCAATGCGTAACGTATCCTCGCGTGAAATATCGCCTTCAAAGGCTTCTTCCAGTCCGGCAATGGTTTGTAGGAGTGTCGTCTTGCCGACGCCATTGGGACCTACTAAGCCGATTTTGCTATCGGACATGATTTTGCCATCTAATGCCATAAAGACATCGTATCCACCGTATTCTTGGCTCAAGCCACGAAATTCTAAAATGCTCATTTACTGCCTCGTTTCTCGTCATAGTGAGCGATGCCCACTCTCTTAGGTGATGTTGTGTTTCTCTGACAGATTGTGCCAGTTTTCCATGTGTGCAATATGAGTTTATGCTTGTACAGAGTATTCCACGCCCGCCCGCAATTCCCGCGCATAGACTCGTATAGTTTGTACTGTACGCATACCGACTTTGCTATACAAGTCATTCGCGCCTGTCAGACTGTCATCATCGACAGTTAATGCGGCAGCTTTTTTGCCATCCTCATAAAAGCGATTGAACGCATGATACAGCAAATTGCGTGCCAAGCCTTGTCTGCGATATTCTGGTAACGTCCCAACGATGCTAATCCATGCTTCGTCACTGTTTTCACGCGAGGTTGTCCATGCCATCAATACTGCCGCATCGTTGCCCTGCGCGTCCCTTACCAGCACAAAATACGATGGGTCGAAATAGTCATTATGCACATCAATATCTTTTTGCCAGCGTGCAACACGATTTTCTAGCGCGTCCTCTACAAACCCGCGCATAGTCCGAAAGGCAGTGCGATACACGCGCACAAAGTCAATCAAACGCGGATGCTCACGCATAGTCACAAGCTGATACCTAGTAGGAAAGTTCGCTTCCGGTGGTTTACTGTCAAAATCAATCCGTTTGCGTGAATGTGTGTGATGGACAGAAAAGTTATGTTTATCCAGCAACACATCAAAATCAGCAAAAGGCGTGCGCAATTCAGCGACCACTCGTGCCTCATCGGGCAAACGATCTATCACGTGTACAGCGCGTTCTAATGCCCAGCTTAGTAGCGTCTCGGATATTTCACTTTCACGGTGTGCTGGCAACACATAGAGCCGAATTTGTGGATGTACGGGGGTATCCGATAGCGCCCATACTTCTGCTACGCCTGTTAATGTACCATCGGCTAAGACAGCAACTTGTGTATCAGTAGCTAAGTCAAATTGTAGAATCTCTGCAAACACACGCAGTTCATCTACAGATTGCTGCATACTGCCGTACAACTCTGTGTATTCTTCACGCACCAGTACATGATAGGCTTGTTTATCTGTCGCATTTGCTGTCAGTGGTCGATAGCTTATATCAGGCATTAGAAAGCCTCCCGATAATTAATGATGTCCGCTTGGATGAGTTGATGATTTTCGATATGCCAGACTTGTGTCGCCACTTTGTTGATAAAGCGACGGTCATGCGAGACAGCGAGTATCGTGCCACCAAAACTCAGTAGGGCATCTTCTAGTGCTTCAATGCTGAGGGGGTCAAGGTGATTAGTTGGTTCATCGAGTAAGAGCAAATTCGCCTGTGATGCTACCAATCGCGCCAAACCCAGCTTACGCCGTTGCCCAACGCTCAAATCTGCGACACGCTTCTGTGCCAGACTTGCATCACTGAATAAACCACTGCGATGCAACTCTGCTAGTAGTTCACTATCACTCCCGTCCATCACTTCCCGAAAACATTGAATCACTGTTTTTTGCATTCCGAGTGTATCGCCATCTTGGTCAAGGTAGCCTAATATCGCGCTCGGTGAAATGCGTATTGTGCCAGCGTCAGGTGGTTCTAAGCCCATGATGAACCGTAAGAGTGTCGATTTTCCACTACCATTGGGTGCAACAATCACTACCCGCTCACTATTCGGCACCAGTATCGACACATTTTCTAACACTGCCTGACTATCATACGCTTTATGCACATCAATCAAGCGTAAAGGCTCGGCACTCGGCAAAGGATGAGGATCAAAGCGAAATTCTACACGCCATTCATGGCGCGGATTATCGAGCTTATTGGCTTCGATGTCTGCTAGGCGTCCCTGAGCGTCTTTGATTTTGCGACGCTGTGTCTTGTCGCTCTGGGAATTTTTGAAGAAGCGAATGAACTTATCGCTTTCTGCCTGTGGCGACATTTTGCCTTTTGTGTTGTGTGTCTGTTGGGTGATGCTACGCTCTAAAGCACGCATCTCATTTTTTTGATTGTTATAGGCATCCACTTTTTGCTGATAGTCGCGCTCGCGTTGGGCGAGGTAATCATCATAATCGCCATGATATATGTGTAATTGCTTGGTCGTCGCGTTCAGTTCCGCAATGACATTCGCTACTCGATTCAGAAAGCGTCGGTCATGGGTGATGAGTAGGAGTGCATGCGGATACTGCCGTAGATAATCTTCCAACCAACGAATCCCAGCAAAATCGAGATGGTTGGTTGGTTCATCCAGAATCAGCACATCTGGCGCACGGAGCAAAATGCCTGTCAGCGCGACCCGTGTGCGTTCGCCACCGCTCAGTGTATGCAAGCGACGGTCAGTATCCAGATAATCAATCGCTAAACCAGCGAAAATTTGCTCAATACGGCTATCGAGTTCATAGCCCCCACGTTGCTCGAATAGTGCCTGTATACGCCCATATTCCATGAGTATGTATGCCATCTCGTCATCGGATAGCGGTTCTGTCATGCGCGTTTCAAGCGTTTGCATACGGTCACGCAAGCGATTGAGGTCGCCCGTTGCCCATTCGATATATGCCTGTACTGTTAGTTGGTCATATTCTGTGGCGATGTTCTGCGATAAGTACCCGACTGTCACATCAGCGGATAATAGCACATTGCCACTATCGGCGCTCTCTTCACCTGTGATGATATGCGCGAGGGTCGATTTGCCAACGCCATTTTCGCCAACGATAGCTAGCCTGTCACCTTCGGATAGCGTGAGGTCAATGCCATCGAGAATCAATTTTGCGCCGTAGTATTTGCGTATGTCAGACAAGCGTAAGCGTTCTAAAGTCATTAGGAGATGCCTCCCTATAAAATAAAAAATCCGCATGGGAGATTCCCAAACGCGGTTAGAGAGTGACATCATCCGCTGACCCTAACTATCTTAAGAAGGGTGTAGCGATGCAAAGCTATGAGGTACGATTGCAAGCAACCATGTCGCAATCCGCGCACGCATAAGAGAATCCATATTGAATGTTTCAATGTGTGGAGTCAGTATGTCAGGCGCAGATGAACATGCACATTCCTTACACTCGGTCAACAAGTTTCACGGGTTGCCAGCCAAATAACAGGTAATGACCCGCCGTGACCCTTTTAGTAAATCAGAGAAACATTATACTGTCAAGATAATTCAGAAAATTGAGTGCCACTATGAATCGTATCGACAGATTATTCGGTATATTGCTCCTTTTACAAGCGAAACGTCGCATTCGCGCAGAAGATATTGCTAGCAAATATGAAATCAGTGAGCGGACTGTTTACCGTGATATGTCCGCGCTGATGCAACTCGGCGTGCCGATTATCTCCCAAGCAGGTGAAGGTTATTCGCTCGTAGATGGTTATTATTTGCCACCGCTCATTTTCACAACCGACGAAGCAAAAGCCCTCTTTTTGGGCGTGAAAATGCTCCATCAATCTGGCAATTTACAATCTGCGGCTGATAGTGCGATGACCAAGCTCAAGACAGCTTTACCAGACCGTCTACTGCTTGATATTGACCCGCTTGTAGAAAAAATCGACTTTATGATTGAACCGAATGCTTACGATTTAGAAACGCCCTACTTAGTCGAAATTCAAACGGCTATCGAACAGCAAAAAGTCCTGTGTATTCGCTACACGGGCTATAAGCAAACAGACATCACGAAACGCGATATAGAACCTATCAAACTAACGCATGGCAATCAGACATGGTATATTCGCGCTCATTGCCGGTTACGAGATGGGATGCGCTCATTTCGCTTAGAACGTATAGATCAATTACAGATACTAGATGAGACATTTGATACCAACCATCACACAGAAGAAGCCGAAACATCACCATCCGATCCGACTATTCAAGTACAAGTTGCCTTTCCTAAAAATAGTTTGCGCTGGGTACGTGAACGCCAGCACTACGGTTTTACACATGAAGACCGGACACCGGAGGGCGCCATTATGCACTATGAGGTACATGCCCTATCTGAAATCCGTGCATGGGTACTCGGCTGGGGCGCACAAGCGGAAGTGCTATCGCCACAAGCCCTGCGTGAGCAAATCCGCGAAGAAGCCAAAAAGCTCGCAGACCTCCTGACATAGGGTTGTCAGTGCGGAGTTATATGATGAGTGCAACAACATAACTTTCAAGGAGAAAACATCATGTCAGATGCACAGGT
Organism: Chloroflexota bacterium; assembly: GCA_038522085.1. Lineage (GTDB taxonomy): Bacteria > Chloroflexota > Anaerolineae > Aggregatilineales > Phototrophicaceae > JAUZRW01. The sequence goes on along the minus strand of JBCBKJ010000007.1, from coordinate 107,225 downwards.
CGTAGAAGTTGTTCTCATTAAGCCAGCCGATACCGTCACCCGTGAAGCGATGATAGAAACGCTATCGCACCTGCAAAAAGCGGTAGAGAAAAAAGAGGGCTATATCAAACGGCAAGTCTTAGAAGAAAATGGTCAGTGGATTGACCTTGTATGGTGGGAAAGCCTCGCGCAAGCGCAACAAGCGGCAGAAGAAGTACAATCCGACCCTTCGCTTGCACCACATTTTACTGTCTTTGCTGATGCCGAAATGACGATGATGCACTTGCATCCTGTCGCGCTTAAACAACTTGGCTAATCAAAACGGGAGACACCCGCGTGTCTCCCACATTTTTGCATCAAAGCCCGATTCGCCGCAATTCTGCTAGAATCATGCGGAACGTTTTTTCAGGATTTTTGGGGTCAAAGCGGATAGCTGGCATATTTTTTAATACCATCGGCATTTTACTAACTTTGCCATAACGTAAGAGCAATACCGCTTTTTCCCGCGCCAAGAAGTGACGGATATAGCGCCCAACATGTGGCGTTGCAATCGACTTGTCGGAGATAACAGCCAGCATACACGGTGATTCAGCTAATGCCTGTTCCATGGCATCTTGCCAATTGTCTGTATCTGGTGTTAGATATTGTTCACTGAATGTCTCGACATTGTTATCAGTCAGAAACGCATATAAATGACGCCCGATGACGTTCCACTCTTCGCGTGCGTAAAGCAAAAATAGACTGCGCTCCAAATCGCCATGTTCTAATCCATGCCCAATTTGAATTTTGAGGTCGGTTTCTTTCAGCAAAGCCTCTCTGTTGTCTTTTGTATCATCTACATAAGCATCATTGAAAACAGTATCTCCGTCATCAGCAGGAGCTTGGTCTTCCAGTAAGCTCGTTGGGTCATTTGTGTACCACATTTTTAGACCCTTCCCGACAGTGATGACATCATCATTTGATAAAGTCGATTGTCGCTGTAAAGGCATACCATTGAGTTCTGTGCCATTGACGGTGTTCAAGTCTTCAAGTGTGTAGCCGTCGTCTGTTAGTACCAGCCTCATATGATGACGACTGACTTCTGGTTCGCGTAAGGTGATTTCGTTATCGACATCGCGCCCGATATTCAAAATGGGACGGTCAAGCACATAAATTTCTGGCTGGTCGAGAGATTGTTGTTCAATAACTAGGTAAAAAACCCGTTCGATTAACTCCTGTGGAGGTTCAAGAGGTGGCGAAGTGCCGAGTGCGACATCCGTTGGTGTGTACTCCAGCGTAATCGAATCGCCAATCTCTACAATACAACGCCCACTCAATAACCAACCCCCTTCATCGACCCGTTGCCCGTTGACGAACGTGCCATTTGTGGAATTAAGATCATGAATTTCGTAGTCATCCAGCACACGCACTAGACGGCAGTGGTTACGGCTGACTTCGTTATCTTGAATGATGATTGTATTTTTCTGCCCGCGTCCGATGCTCACTGTGGATTTATCTAGCTCGTAGACAGTACCAACATCAGGACCCCGAAGCATTTTTAAGCGCGGCATAGTAGCTTGCCTTTATGAGATTGTGGTTGTTCAATAACAACATAGCCAATTATGTTTAACTATATCACTATATCCAAAAAACAAAGTATTTGACCACCTTTGCGTGCAATTTGTAAACGAAACCTTACGCATTTGTATGGTTAAGGAATTTGTAAGCAGTTCAACTTACCTTTGAAGATGTAATGTGTGATGCATCTACTGGATGCTTCTATCCTATTCCCTGACTACGCCCATCTCCCCTTAGATGGGCGTATGTTTTTGTACATCAGGCATATGCCAAAATAGGTAAAGGCTGGATTGTTACTTTGGGAGGCGTATCCGTCGCAATTTCTAGAATGCCAACTGTTGAGGGGGGATGTTGCCAGCGCGAAAAATGCCGATAGCGTCGAATATGCGTTTCCAGCATCGCACGCCGTTCTTCATCGCGCTCATGTAATAATTGCCACTGTGCTGTAGCCTCAGAAATCGTATAAACTGCGCCTGGATTCACGATTACGGTGTTATCGCGTCGTAGGGTAATCGGCATGTGTAAATAGCCAAATACAATGACATCGACTTCATCTTCGGCAAAATGGCGTGGGAGCGAGTTCAGCAAATCGCGCCCGCCTGCGTAAGGATTCCCCAATTTGCGTTGTAGACGGTAGTAACGTTCGATGAGTGGATGCCGATTCCCATGAATCAGCCCCACGCGGGTATTACCAAAGGTCAGCACCCGTTTTTCGGGCAGGTCAAGCGTATCAGTTGTACCACGTACCGCTTGTGTAGGCGCAATGCCGGATAAATTACCCAGCACTGTAGCAGATGTGATGTTGCCTGCATGTAAAATGGCATCTACATTGCGAAAAGCATGTTCAATCGCATCGTAGGGTAGTAGTGGCAAATGGGTTGGGACATGGGTATCCGCAATCAGTCCTAAACGGATGGTTTCTTTCATTACGAGATAGAACTCTCAGCTTATAACAAGACACTCTCAGTATAGAGATAAGCCACCCAAACTACCATCACGACTACCCTACGGTTACAGCACGCTTGTATAAAGGTTGGCGTAGGGTTTAATCGTCGCCATAGAGGTCGTAGATTTCATCGTCATCGTCATCATCGAAAAAGCCAAAATCATCATCGTCGTCTTCGTCGTAGCCTTCGTCAATGATGTAATCGCTATCTTCGTCTTCGTCCTCGTCGTCATAGATTAAATCATCATCATCTAAATCAATGTCGTCAAGGTCATCTATGTCGATGTCGTCTTCATCCATGTCATTGTCGTCTTCGCCGAAAACATCATCTTCTTCGTCTTCATCCAACTCTTCTTCTGCGAGTTGTTCCAACGACAACGCATTTTCATCAAGGTCAATGTCTTCCTCACCTGGACCCATAGCGTCGTAATCAAAGGACAAAAAGTTATCTGAAATCATCTTTCATACTCCATGCTGCTCAGTCAATCTCTTTTGTAACCATATCATAAAAATAGGCGTGAATACGATTGTCATCCGTTAATTCTGGATGAAACGCGGTTGCCAGCAAATGCCCCTGTTCCACAGCGACAATTTTTTCATTGTCTAATTGCGCCAACACTGTTACGTCGTCAGTGACTTCTGTAACCAGTGGCGCACGAATGAACACGGCATGGAATGGCACATCTTCGCTCTGAATCCCCGCAATAGTCAGGTCAGTTTCAAAGCTATCAACTTGTCGCCCGAAGGCATTGCGGTTCACTGAAATGTCCATCAGACCGAGTATCGGCTGAGAGTCGATACCAATATCTTTAGCGAGAAAAATCATCCCTGCACACGTTCCCCACGTCGGTTTTTTGCTTGCAAATTTTCGCAGGGGGTCAATGAGTTTATACTCCGTAGCGAGTTTGCCAATTGTTGTGCTTTCCCCTCCTGGAATCACCAGTCCATCCAAGCCCTCAAGATGTTCTGGCAAGCGTACCTGAACCGTCTCCGCACCTAGCGCGTCAAATTGTTGCTGATGTTCGATGAACGCGCCTTGTAATGCAAGAATACCTATTTTTGCCATTGCTTGTCACTTTCTTCTCAGCGTATCTTTATTCTCAGGAACGCACAATCCATTTTGTTTCGGGTTCGTTATGAACCTGATTTTCGTAACGTGCCAATGTAAATAACCAATCTGACAGGCGATTAAGGTATATCAACGTAAGGTCGTTGATGGCTTCTTCTTGCGAGAGCGCCACTACCAACCGTTCAGCACGCCGGCAAACAGTGCGGGCAACATGCAAATGCGCCCCCGCCAAAACACCACCTGGCAAAATGAAATTTTTCAGGTCTGGCAATTCTTCGCTCATCGCATCTATGGACGCCTCAACCCAATCAATTTCTTCCTGTGCAATCCGTACCAGCCATTCTGCTTTGGCATCCATCGGCGTTGCGAGGTCTGCCCCCAAGCGAAATAGATGATTCTGTACCGTGATGAGGTATGCTTCTGTATTCTCTGATGGCTTCGATGCTCGTACGACGCCTAACACAGAATTTAGTTCATCGACAGTGCCATAGGCATCTACGCGCAGATGGTCTTTTGGGACACGTCCCCCGCTGAATAAGCTCGTCGTGCCGTTGTCGCCTGTTTTGGTATAAATTTTCACGCAAATTTACTCTCTAATTCGTTCGCTAACTTATGCCATATAATGTACATTAGATTTAAGTATTGTCGATAGGGGATGGTTGCTTGCGCACTTAGAACTTATGTGCTAAACTTATATGACCTATCAAATAAGCCTTATTGACCAGTCGGTGATATAGCGAGAGAGAGCGAACAATGGCGAAAAAGAAGACAACCCGCACGCCCGAAGATATGGAAGGGCGTTTGAAATCCTTAGACCACACGCTGAAAGACCTGACCAAGCGTTTTGGTGATGGCACGATTCAGCGTTTGGGCGAGGCAAAGAACCTTGATATTGATACCATTCCCACAGGCTCGCTCGCAACTGATATTGCGCTTGGTGTCGGGGGTGTTCCGCGTGGGCGTATATTAGAGATTTACGGACCAGAAAGTTCCGGTAAAACGACATTTTGTCTGCATGTGATTGCAGAAGCGCAAAAACGTGGAGGTCTCTGTGCCTTCGTGGATATGGAACATGCCCTCGACCCCCGTTATGCAGAAGTCATCGGGGTAGATGTCGATACGCTCTACGTCACCCAGCCAGATACAGGCGAACAAGCACTCGAAATTACAGAATCGCTTGTGCGCTCTGGTGCATTGGACGTCATCGTAGTTGATAGTGTAGCGGCGCTCGTTCCGCGTGCAGAAATCGAAGGTGAAATGGGCGATGCACATGTTGGTCTGCAAGCACGTCTTATGAGCCAAGCCTTGCGTAAGCTCTCCGGTGCTGTCAAACAGTCCAACGTCGCCCTGATGTTCACCAATCAGATTCGTGAAAAGGTGGGTATAATGTTTGGAAGTCCAGAGACCACCTCTGGCGGACGCGCCCTCAAGTTCTACGCCAGTGTGCGTCTCGATATTCGTCGTATCCAATCCATCAAACAGGGTGGCGACAATATCGGTAATCGTACCCGTATCAAAGTCAAGAAAAATAAAGTTGCGCCACCGTTCCGCGAAGCCGAATTTGACATCATGTTCAATGAGGGCATCAGCAAAACAGGTGAGTTGCTCGACATTGGTACAGAATTGGACATCGTTGAAAAACGCGGGGCATACTACCGTTACAACGAAGAACTACTCGGACAGGGGCGCGAAAATTCCAAAGAATTTTTGCTGGAAAATCAGGAAGTGATGCAAGAAATTGAAAACCGTGTCCGTGAGGCATATGGTTTGCCTATGCTGACAGAAGATGAACTTGACGAAGATAACTAAAACCTTGTTGGTTGTATACAGCACCCGCGCAAGATTGCTGACAAGGTGATACAGCAAAGAGATGTGTATTTGCACACATCTCTTTTTTGTTGCTGACTCGTATACCAACAAATCTAGCATCGACAATGCCGATTAATCGCCACTACAATGACGCGCATATAGTAAAATCGAAACACGGAGAAATTTGGATGAGACGAGGGTTGTGGGTTTTCGTGCTGATGTCATTGCTACTGGCAGTGCCAACATTCGCACAAGACGCTGAAAGTAATACGGTTTTTGTGCGTGTCGCACACCTAGCGAGTGACGCACCAGCCGTTGATATTTATATAGATGGCGAAATCGCAATCGAAAATGTCGCCTTTACAGAGGTGACAGACTTTGTTGACTTAGTTGCAGGCTCATACTTTCTGAGCGTCACAGAAACAGGTGCGTCTGCTGATGAGGCGTTGCTATCAACGGTGTACACGATGGTCGGTGGCGATTGGCTGACTATTGCGACTATTGGCACAGTTGCAGAAGATGATTTGGCTTTAGAGTTTTTGGTTGATGATTATACAGCAACGGTTGATGATGCCGTTGTTAGCGTGATTCATGCTGTGCCAGACGTAGACCCTGTGACAGTTGTGCCAGATAATACTGATGCGCTTCCTGAACTCGCCTACATTGGCGAAGATGGTGATTTCCTCTCACAAACGCTCACGAGTGGCGAGTATGCTTTCGATATACAAAATGCGGATGGTGAATCGCTACTCACAGTGGATTCAACAACCCTTGAAGCAGGTAGTGCTTACTTGATAGCAGTAGTTGGAACAGCAGATGCGCCTCAAGTGATTGTCGCTGTGAGCAATATCGCAGAAGTCGCAGGGCTAACAGGGGACGCAGATAATGTCAGCACATTGCTAGTACGCATCGGGCATTTCTCTGTCAGTGCGCCCATTGTTGATGTCTATCTCGACGGTGAACTGCTCCGTGAGAATGTCGATTTCGGCAATGTCAGCGAATATTTTCCCGCACCAGCCGGCACATTTACTGTCGCCCTGACAACAGCAGATGGTAGCCTAGAAGACGCGCTCTACACAGGCGAAATTACACTGGAAGCGGATAGTATCACACTGATTGCGGCTGTTGGTTTCGTTGAAAATGAGTCGCTAGAAGTGGTCACGGCAACAGAGAATAATATCGCACCTGAAGGGGGGCGTACTCGCATCGCCTTTTTCCAAGCTGTACCCAGCATTAGTCTCTTTGATTTGCTGGCAAATAACTCGACACTCATTCAGGGCGTGGCATATCCAGAAGCCTTCACAGGCGCAGGGGATGGCTATGTCTCGGTTGATTTAGGCGCAGGCGAATATGAGCTTGTCGTGCAAGGCGCAGGGCAAACCATTACTGTTGGCAATATCCTGACTGGCTCGAATCGTGTATATCTTGTTGTGGTATCCGGTACAGAGCAATCGCCATTGTATTTCTTAGTATCCGGCGATTTCCCGACCCAAGTAGAATAAACTATGCTATCAGCATAACAAAAAACGGGGACAGGCTCATTAGGCTGTCCCCGTTTTTGCTTAGAATCTATCCGTAAATTCTTTTCGTAGGGGCGTTGCTGTGTCTGCGCCCTTTCGGGACGAGTCCCCTACATTCATTTTTCGGACAGATACTTATTGTATGGTGATAGTCACCTCATAAGGCGTCTGCGGAATTTGCCCATCTTTACTCAAACGTAAGCGTATTGTATACGTTCCTGCTGGCAAGTTCCCACTAAATAACTGTCCGTTGCTGATGTTGTTATAACCAGCGTCACCCATTGGCGTCCAATCCGCAAACTGACCTCCGCGTATATCAAGATGCCAGAAATCCGCTTGGCTATCATCGAATTGTACCGTTCCTGTGATACTCACTGGGTTACTAAGGACTTGCCCACCTGTAGGTGAGGAAATCACAGCCGTCGTAATCGTGCCACCTTGCCCAATTGGTTGTACAGCAGGCACTGTGAACGCATCTGCCCAGCATTCAATAAGTGGCAAGATAGCAAAGTTATTTGCTTGCGCCCATGTTTCCGCCCGTACACGGTCATTGTGTGATGTCGATGGTGGCGCGATAAATACTTGATTCTGCGCACCAGCATCAATGGCTTGTGGTTGTAGATTGTTCGGTACGCGACAATATTGTGGCGCAGGTGGAGGCAAATCGCCTGGTTGCAAGTTGTATTGCAAGCCAGCCGCAATACCTGGATTCAGTGGGTATGCCAACACACTGTAAATATCAGGGCTGATTTCACTGATGTAGCTTTCTTGTGGCGCACGGGAAAGCGGTTGCTGTGGCGAAATCATATTGCCATTACCATCTGGCACGAGTGCTGGACTATTCAATAACCATTCGTTGATGGTACGCGGACAGCCTGTAGCGCCAATAGTGACTGCACGCACATCACAAATTTGCGTGCGACTCATACCTGCGGGTGCATTCGGGATGTCTTGCATAATCTGCCCATCGACAGCGAAAGCATCTAGCACACCTGGCTGGGTATAAATGCTCGTCATCACACTATTCCAGATAGGCGCGGCGCCCGTCAAACCAGACGAATTTACCATCGGGTCGCCATTGTTATTGCCTACCCACACGCCGACAACAACATTGCGCGTATAGCCGATTGTCCAATTATCTTTGATGTCGTTGGTCGTACCTGTTTTTACGGCTGTACCGATGCTAGGTGTGTAAAGCGGGCTATTGCTACCCATCTCGATGGAACGGGCGCTGTTATCGCTCATGATGTCGGTCATTGTGTAAGCGATACGTGGGTCAAGCACTTCTTCTTCTACGTTTAAGCCACTGCGGTCAACAGTATTTGTAGTGAAATTGCCGACACCTTCTGGACAGCCACCTTCATACTGATACACGATATTGTCGTTGTTATCGACCACGCACAAAATCGAAGTCGGTGGCACATACGTCCCGACATTGGCGAATACACCATAAGCATTCGTCAATTCGAGTAAACTGACCTCGCCACCGCCTAGCGTTAAGGAAATGCCATAGCGCGATGGGTCATTGAGGGTACTCACGCCAACACGATCCATCATGCCCAGCAGGTAATCCACACCCGTCATCCGCACAGCTTGTACGGCTGGGATATTGTAACTATTGGCGAGGGCGCGTCGAATCGTCATCGGACCATGAAACGAACGGTCATAATTGACAGGTTCATAGGCAGGCTGTCCGGGTTGTGGAACAGAGACAGGTGTATCCCAGATGACATCCCCCGCTGTCATACCTAATTCCATCGCTGATGCATAGGTGAATGGCTTCATTGTACTACCCGGCTGGCGCAAGGAAATAGCGACGTTCACACGCCCATCAATGACGGTGCTATCATAATCAATACTGCCGACCATGCCCAAAATTTGCCCCGTAAGCGGTTGAATGACCACCACAGACGCATTGCTTACATTATTGGCTTGTAGATTATTCACTTGTGTTCGTGCCGCACCCAGCGCGATATTATTCACAGTCTGGTCTACGGTTGTATAAACACGGAAACCACCATTAGCGAGTTCCTCTGATGAGAAGCCAAATTGTGGACCTGTGAGCAAATCTTCAAACTCATTTTGCGCATATACGGTGAAATGAGGTGCGGTCAAGTTGTTGGCATCTGGCTCAACAAACGATAAACCTGCATTGAGCGCAACGGCACGTTCTGCATCGGTGATATAGCCTTCTTCGACCATCTCGCCAAGTACCAAACGCCAACGCTCTTCCACCCGTGATTGTACGGCGGGGTCAGGGTTTAGAGGGTCAAGGCTGGATGGCGCTTGTGGCAGACCTGCCAGTAATGCCGCTTCACCCAGCGTCAAATCCCCGACATCTTTGCCGAAGAAAGTCTGTGCGGCGGCTTGCGCACCATAGGCAAGGTTGCCGTAGTAAATCTCGTTCAGATATAGCGAGATAATATCCTGTTTATTCCGGCGTTGCGTCAGGAACAGCGCGAGGATGATTTCCTCTGCTTTACGGGTAACGCTCACTTCATTGCGATACTCAAAATCAAACAGAATATTGCGCACAACCTGTTGCGTAATCGTACTACCACCCGCTACACGGATACCCCCACCCCCAGCGCCAAAGTAATTGAACGCGGCAACCATCGTCGCAGGTAAATCAACACCTGGGTCTGTCCAGAAGGTATCGTTTTCAATGGCAATAGACGCATTGATGAGGTCGTCTGGGAAATTTTCGTAGGCAACAACATCACGCCGTCCTTCCCCGAATGCCTCGTAGAGTGGATTGCCGTAGCGGTCAAAGAAGAAGGTACTCTCGAAGGCACGGTAACTATCTACCTGCGCTACCTGTGACCCCCACTGTGCTTCAATACGCGGGATAAAAATCGCAGCCGCGCCGACAGTGAATATCGTCAAGCCACCGCAAAATGTGACCATCAAGCCTAAAAACATGTAGATACACCCACTCGGCATACCTAAAATTTTACGTCGCCGTCTCGGGCGCGGACGCAATTTCTGTTGTTCGCCGTTGCGCTGGGGTGGCTGTGGAACATAGCTTCCCTGTGCATTTTGTGGGCGTTGTCCTTGCGGTGTGCTAGGACGTTTATAACGGTCATGCGCTAAATTCGGATTTGCCATTGTCATACCACTATCTGGACGCTCCACAGACGCTTGCTGAGGTGGTGGCTGTTGTTGACGCGGTGGTTGCGGACTGGGTGCTGTTTCCTGCGCCCGTCGCATGTTCACGACTGTATTTTCTGCTTGTCTAGGCTGGTCAGGAACAGGCGGCATCATATCTGGATTAGGGTCTAAACCACCTGTACCAGCGAGTGTGATTTTCGGGTCTTCCATACCTGGCTCAAAAAAATGAGGCATGGTCGGCATAGCATTTGGTTTAACCCTTTGGTCAACTGTTGGCTCAAAATCGCCTACGTTGTCTATCTTTGGTAAGCGAAATGGCACATCATCGTCAGGGTCATAATTAGGGTCGTCCGTCGCACGCACAGCATCCAAATTCATGCTCTCGGTGTTATCGGGACGACTGTTGGTATCGTCGGCATCAAGCTCAGGACGCGGACGCGGTTCAGTTGGTTCAAATTCGCTGTTATCGTCGTATGGATTTTGATTGTCTGGCATAGCAATTCATCTCTTTTTTCAGATGCTTACGCTCATTTTATCAGTGTAGCACAATGCTGGATAGTCAATAGGGGAGCTCTCCACTGGCAACCTGACGCTATGGCTACGCAAAAGACTTTGTAGAAGTCTTATAGCGTGTATACGGTTTTCTATCATATGCTAAGTTACGTTATAATCATTGTAATACATTACAGGAAGGTAATCACACATGAAAATCACCCGTATAATAGCTTTTGCCATGCTGATAGTTAGTAGTCTCGTATTTGCATTGCCGACATTTGCCCAAGATGATGGCTCAGGCGTCACCACAGATGGCACAAGTGTCATCATAGATACTGACCAAGCCGCTGAACAAGTGATTCAACTCACTGAATCAACGGCTAGTGGCATCATGAATACGCTCAACACCTTTTTGAGTAGTTTGTCGATTCCACAGAATGATATTGTGTTACTTACGATGCTGATTCTGGGTGTGCTGTTTTTGGTTGCCGGCTGGCGCATTTATAACTGGGTCATTGTTCTGAGTGGGGCATTGGTTGGGGGTACGCTGGCGATTGCGGCGTTGAACGCGTTCGCTACAGAGCCGACTGTCATCACAGAACTGATTGCCTTTGCCATTGGCGCAGTGATTGGTGGGGCGCTCGGCTATTTTGTGTATTATGGTGCGGTCTTCGTGATTGGGGTCTATTTCGGCATTGTCCTAACGACACTCGTTGCAGAATCGCTTGGCTTGTTGCCTGTGCCACCGTTAGTCATGCTGGTTGTCGCAATTCTGGGCGGAATTATCATGCTTGGCTTGTCATTTGAACTACTGGTGATTCTAGCATCACTATTGGGTGCGCAACTGATTGTACTAGCACTCGGCTTGACCCCCGCGACACTCTGGTTGCTTGGGTTGGTCGTGGTTGGTATGTTCATTCAGATTAGCTTGGCAAAACGTTCTGGTTATGGCATTCGGCGACGCCCAACGCGCAATATGCTTGACTGAAAATTCCCTGTTAAACAGGGCATAACAGGGACATGAGCCATGCAATGGTGTGTGGCTCGCTTAATGTTGTACTCATATCCTGACGTTCGAGAGAGTGTGTGCTATACTCCCATCAGCGTTAAAGATTAACTGCAGATAAGGAGTTATTGATAGATGGCATACGATAAGATTGTAGTCCCTGAATCCGGCGAAAAAATTACTTTTACTGATGGCAAAATGAACGTGCCGGATAATCCCATTTTGATGTTCATTGAAGGCGATGGCATTGGTTACGACATCATGACTGCCAGCAAACGTATCTGGGATGCGGCTGTCGAGAAAGCCTATGGTGGCGACAAACAAATTACGTGGATGGAAATCTACGCTGGCGAGAAAGCGGCGGGTGTCTATGATGGTGATTATATGCCAGAAGAGACGTTCCAAGCACTCCGCGACTATAAAATTGGCATCAAAGGTCCACTGACCACACCTGTTGGTGGCGGTTTCCGTAGCCTTAACGTGACGCTTCGCCAAGTGCTTGACCTCTACAGTTGCATTCGTCCGGTGCGCTGGTTTGAAGGTGTCCCAAGCCCGCTCAAAGAACCACAAGATGTAGATGTGGTTATCTTCCGTGAAAATACCGAAGACATCTACGCAGGCATCGAATTTGAAGCAGGCACGCCCGAAAACGAAAAATTAGCAAAATTCTTGCGCGAAGAAATGGGCGCAACAGGTTTCTTTGAAGGCGCAGGGCTGGGTATCAAGCCCGTGAGTGAATTTGGTAGTAAACGCCTCATCCGTGCCGCCATTGAATACGCGATTGAGCGTGGTCGTGAGAGCGTGACCCTCGTTCATAAAGGCAATATCCAGAAATTCACCGAAGGCGCATTCCAACGCTGGGGCTATGAACTGGCGAAAGAAGAATTTCCAGAACACACTATCTCTTGGGAAGACGTCGCGGCGAATCATGGTGGGCAAGTGCCAGAAGGCAAAATCCTGATTCAAGATACCATCGCGGACATCATGTTCCAGAAGATGCTCCTGCGTCCGCGTGAACATGACGTGATTGCAACCACCAATCTCAACGGCGATTACCTCAGTGATGCGCTGGCGGCAGAAGTCGGGGGTGTTGGTATTGCGCCAGGTGCAAACATCGGTGATGAAATTGCACTCTTTGAAGCAACACATGGCACAGCACCAAAATACACCAACCAAGACAAAGTGAATCCAGGGTCATTGCTCTTCAGTGGTGTGATGATGCTCGAACACATTGGCTGGTTTGAAGCAGCTGACTTTATTACCAAAGGCTACGAGGCGACAATCGCAGAAAAAATCGTAACTTACGATTTTGCACGTCAGATGGAAGGCGCGACCAAAGTTGCCACGAGCGAATTTGCTACGGCAATCATTGAGCGTATGTGATGCCAGTTGTCAGGCGTTAGTTTTCAGTCATCAGTGAGATGATACATAGCGGGTGTGGCAGAGATGCCATGCCCGTTTTTTGTTTTTAAACTGCGTTTTTCCTCAGCTTATACGATTGGTTATCTCGCATGTCGGTCATATGCCCGTTGATATGATTTTTTGTTTGCTGGTTGGTACTATCGAAAATAGCTACACACGGTAAAATTACGCTCACATAGCACCATAAGGAGATACCCAACAAATGGATTTTTTGGAAAAAGCAACCAGTATTGAAGACCAGATTATTGCATGGCGTCGTGAGATTCATAAGCACCCTGAACTCGGTTTTGAAGAAGTAAAAACCGCGAAGCTCGTTTACGAAGCACTCAATGAGATGGGTGTAGAAGCACAATCAGGCGTCGGGCGCACAGGCGTTGTGGCGCGTATCGGCAACGGCAATGGGCGCAAAATTGGCATTCGTGCAGATATGGATGCGCTCCCGTTGCAAGAAACCGTTGATTTAGAATTTGCCTCCGAAGTGCCGGATAAAATGCACGCTTGCGGACACGATACCCATACGGCGATGTTGCTCGGCGTTGCCAAAATCCTCAATGATATGGATATTGACGGCGAAATTCGTCTGCTGTTCCAACCATCCGAAGAACGCTGGGACGAGGATGGCGTCAGTGGGGCAACGGCGATGATTGCCGATAACGCCCTCGATGAACTGGACGCTGTGATTGCGTTACACATTGATAGCATGACGCCTGTTGGCGTGGTGGAGGTCAATGAAGGACCTGCATCGGCGGCGGCGGATACGTTTACGGCGACGATTTTTGGTGAAGGTTGTCACGGCGCATCGCCACATACTGGACTTGACCCCATTTGGTTATCGGCACAAGTTATTAACGCCATTCAAGCGATTCGCTCCCGCCGTACCGACCCGACTACCGGCTCAGTGATTTCACTCGGTTATATTCATGCTGGCGAAGCAGGAAACGTCATCCCTGATAAAGTCGAATTTAGAGGCACTGTCCGCACATTTGATGAAGACATCCGCGACCAAGTACACGCTGAGTTAGAAACAGCATTTGCGCTCGTGCGTAATTTTGGGGGCGATTACGAACTGAATATCAGCAAAGGCTACCCACCGATGCACAATGACCCCGACGTAGCCCGTCTGATGCGTGAGGTTGCTAGTGGTATCGTTGGAGAAGAAAATACGTCTATTGGCACACCTGGCATGTATGGCGAAGATTTCTCTTACATGCAACGCAGTTCACGCGGCGCGATGATGATGCTCGGTGCGCGATATGATGAGTTGAACCGTCCGCATCACAGCCCCATTTTTGCGGTGCGCGAAGATGCTTTCAAATACGGCACAGCCATACTTGCAGAGACGGCTGTTAAATTGCTCCAGAGCGATAGCTAAGAGATTTTTCAGAGCATGGTATGCGTATCATGCTCTTTCTTTTCATTTTGAATCTCAAGTGCTATGAGGAGGTCGTTTAGCAAGCTCTCCCGATGATCACGTTGATTATAAAATAGAGCAGCAGGCACAACAAAAGCCAGAATCCAAGCAAGCCCACAGGTGATGATGAGGGCAGGCGTTTGTGTAAGTCCAATGCCCATAACACATACTAAAATCGCCCCTAAAAATATCATGCCGTAACGGTAAGGATTATCTATATCAGCTACACCACGCACCAAAACCTTATCATCTAGTGATTGTAATTCGCCAACGACGTAAATACGTCCTGAGCGTACTTCAAACGTGGAGGGGCTGTTAGTGGCTTGTGTGATGGTCACAAATTTACGCCGACGTCCTTGCCATTTGGGGTCGTGCATAGCACGGATTTTTTCAATCGTGTCCTCTATCGTGCCATCCACAGCGAACTCATACTGTTGCTGGGGTTGCCACCATTGGCTTAGAAAGCTGGTTTTCTTTTTTGGCTTCATATTATTCACTCGGCTGTATTGTCATCACATATATCTATGATATAGATTTAGATTCGTCTGTCATCCCCTACACTTTAGGGGCTTTTGCGAGGGCATCGTGGGTAACTGACAGAGCAACCGTCACCCTCAGATATACAAGCATCTGTTATAGTGAGCATAATCTGTTTTGATGACTGAGGTTTTATTTATGCGCCGATTTTTTGTTTTAATTGCTCTTATGCTTTGTACGGGGATTGCCCACGCCCAAGAAGAATTAACACCCTACGAAATCGCCCAAGAGCGCATTGCTGAAGCAGCCGAAAGTGGTGCAACGGAGCTTAATTTAGTTGATTTAGGACTGACAGAATTACCACCAGAAATTGGAAATCTCACTAATCTCACAGAACTGTGGTTACCAGCTAATCCCTTAACGAGCCTACCGCCTGAAATCGGTAACCTCACGAGTCTGGCAGAGCTGTGGTTATTAAACAATAACTTGACCAGTCTCCCGCCTGAAATCGGCAACCTCACTAACCTCACAAGATTGTATCTATCCGCTAATCAGTTAACTAATCTGCCTCCTGAAATTGGCAATCTTACCAACCTGACAGGGTTAACTCTTGACCGCAATAACATAACAAGTCTACCGTCTGAAATGGGCAACCTTACCAACCTGACATTGCTAAGTCTGTCCCACAACAGCTTAACAACATTGCCCCCCGAAATAGGTGACCTTACCAATCTGACAAGACTATCTCTTGACCACAATGACATTACAAGGCTACCGTCTGAAATGGGTAATCTTGCTAATCTCGCATTGTTGAATTTGTGGGGCAATGCATTAACGAACCTGCCGCCTGAAATCGGCAATCTTACCAGTCTGACAGAGTTATATCTCAACGGTAATGACTTAACAGGCGTATCATCTGAAATCGGTAATCTTACCAACCTACAAATTTTAAGTTTGTACAACAATGCTTTAACGAGTTTGCCTCCTGAAATTGGCAATCTCACTAACCTTATTCACTTAGAACTACGTGGTAATGACTTAACAAGTATACCCTCTGCGATAGGTGAGCTTGAAAATTTGCAAACCCTGTACTTGGATGACATTCTCTGGCAACAAATCCCTGATGACGTTGAAGCGCAAGGCACACAAGCGGTTGTCGCCTATATTCGCAACCAAGCGCAGTGGCATTTTCGTCGGATGCTTGGGAGTGTGGGACTGATGGTCGCATAGTCGTGTGTGGGGTGTTGTTGGTGCGTCGGCGTCGCTTAGCGCGTAAACCCAAACCAAAACGCGGTGACGTATACTAGAGCCAAGCTAATTCACCACACGAAACGAGAAACTTATGTCCATGCGAGAATCAACGCGGCACTATGATTTGCTACAAGCCTTTGCAGAGCCGCGTTGTCCGATTTGCGCGATGATTCTGCGCGACCTCCAAAAAGATATGGATACGCTCCTGCTCGAACGCATCAACAAAGTGCCGACCCACTTGGCGTTTCGGGCAGGGCGCGGTCTATGTAACGGGCATGCTCATCGTCTGATACAGGCAAAAGGCGGCGCGTTAGGCATCGCGGTCATGTACGAATCCACGATGGTCGAACTGATGAAAGATGTCAGCAAAGCGGCGAATAGCAGTGGCGGTGGTTTCCTGCGTGGGGGCAGTGCAGGCACAAAAGCTGCCGACACCCTCGAACCAACTGGCGCGTGTCTCATGTGCGAGGCAATGACCAAAAACGAAAATTTTTACGTCAGCATCGTAGCCGAAAATGTCCGTGACAGTGAATTACAACCCGCTTTCGCAGACTCTACTGGAGGCGTGTGCTTGCCTCATGGACGCCTTATTCTGCGCCAGCTATCCAGTAAAGAGGATGTAAATGCTTTCATGGCGCTCCAACAGCCAAAATGGGCAGAATTACAGGCGCATCTACAAAAATATATCGAGCAAAATGATAACAATGTCCCTCAGCACAAAATGGGCGTCGAGCGCGATAGCTGGTCACGGGCAATTCGCTATCTCTCAGGGGATGAGGGTGTGTTCGGGTATCGGCGTTAGGTTAATAGCGAGGTGTCTATCGTCGCGCATAGCCCAAAATGGTCAGACGGATAGAGCGTGTCATCGTCAGGGGCATGTGTTTTGCCAATGACCGCGCAGGCTTGCACGTCAAACCGCTTATCACAGAAAATATAGTCAATTGTGCGTGCAGAAATTCCCTCGCCTCTGCGGAGAGGTGTTGGAAAGGTGATGGCTGGTTCTTTCAGATGAACAGCTTCGTGCGCTGATTGCAAGCACTCTTTTATTTTCAACACAGTTTCGCTCTCAGGACGCGCATTCATATCGCCCATGAAAATGATCGGTTGAGGATACTTAGCCAGCCACTCAAAAATGCGTGTCACTTGCCGCAAGCGAATCGATTCGTCACGGTAGGGCTTATGGTGCAGATGCGTGTTCACGATGTTGATAGGCTGTCCGTCAATTTCGACCAAGGTGCGCTGTGCGGTGCGGTAGCCTTCAGGGAGTTCCATGCGTTCGTGTTCCAGCACAGGTACAGATGTCAGAAAGCCGTTGCCCATGATATGCGGGTCGTACCAATCTTCGCACAGATAAGCGTCATGATCGGTGTAGTATTGTGTGTTGAGTGCATTCGCCAGCAGATGATGTTGCTCAATGTTGATACGCACTTCTTGGAGCGCAATGATATCCGCGTTTGTTTGGTGCAACGTATCGACCACCAGCGGAAAGCGTTTCTCCCAGCGATTGGCACTGCCTCGTAAATTGAGTGTAGCGACGGTCAGCATAAATCCGCATCTTCTCTAGCGTGAATACACTACTTGTCACTGTACCATCATTCCGCACACTAGCACACTTCCCTGAGCGAAAACTCATATCACTACGTATTAGCGTCATCCTGTGGCGCGAGTATTTGGCTGAGTAACAAAGCAAAAAATGCCACTGTCAGTAGAATAATCCCTGTCCAGATAGCCGCGTTGATGTCACGTTCAAATTCAGCGTATACGAGCAAAGGCATCGTCTGGGTGCGCCCTTGTAGACTCCCTGCAAATAAAATCGTCGCGCCAAATTCCCCAATGGCACGCGCCCAACTGAGGACCAATCCTGCAATCAACGCCCGTAATGCCAATGGCAAGGTGATATACCAGAAAACGTGACGATCTGTTGCCCCATCGACCCGTGCCGCATCTTCTAAATCCAGCGGCACGCTCGCAAAGCCAATCTGTGCCGTGCGAATGTAAAACGGTGCGGCAACGAATGTCTGCGCGATGATGACCGCTAACTGTGTGAACACGACTTGAATATCTGCCGCCAGCAAAAAATCACCGAATATCCCACGTCGCCCGAAAGTCAGCAGGAGAGCGAGTCCGGCGACGGCTGGAGGCATCACTAGGGGTAATTCCAGCAAGACCTGTGCGACTTTTTTGCCCCAAAATTGCCAGCGTGCGAAAATATAGGCGAGTGGCGTCCCCAACAAAATAATTACTACTAAGCTAATCGCGCTTGTGCGTAAACTGAGCGCAATCGCATCTAAGATGAGGCGCGTATCTGGCAGGTTCGTGGCATCCGTGCCGTTGATTGCCCCAACAAAGAGCGCAAAAATAGGCAACACAAAAAAGCTATAGGCGAGGATACCGACAATTGTCAGCCCACCTTTAGCAATGCGCATCGTCGTCTGCTGTGTCGGGTGTAGGTTCAGGGGTCATTTCTGGGGATAGTAGCGCAGTCGTACAAAAACCAGCCTCGCGCAAGATAGCTTGTGCGGGTTCAGTCAGCAAAAATGTGATGAAATCCTCTGTGGCTTCTGGTTCATCTGATTCAGTGATAGGCGCAATCGGATACTCAGCACGCGGATTACTATCGTTCGGCAATAGAATCACCAGCACATCCTCTGCAATATCAGGTGTGATGTCTGTTTGATAAACAATACCTGCATCCGCATCTCCGAAGGCAATGCGTGTTGCGACCTGTCGTACATTTGGAGCGTTCGAGACGATATTCGCTTCAACATCTGTGAGGAAGCTATCCCCCAGTGAGCTAAGTAGCGTATCTGTATACACACGCACAGGGACATCGGGTGCGGCGAGTACAAGTGCCACATCAGGATTAGCTAGGTCAGCTAATGATGTGATATTGGCGGGGTTATCAATAGGGACGATGAGTGCGAGTTGATTTTCTGCAAAAATTGTCACACTATTCTCGATAACGAGGTCGCCATCAATCAAGCGTTGCATCTGTACGGTGTTGGCACTGGCAAAAATATCCGCAGGCGCACCCTGTTCAATTTGTGTGGCTAATGTGCTTGACCCCGCAAAATTGAGCGTCACGCGGGTATCACTATACTCATCTTCATAAAGTTGCGCTATGTCTGTGAAAACATCAGTCAGTGAAGAAGCGGCAAAGACAGTCAGCCGGGCTTCGTTTTGCGCGTTCGCAACAACTTGTAAGGGTTCTGACGTCGCATTAATCAGCAAAAACAGGCATAATATAAGCCACATTAATCGCATATATTGCTCCACATTCAACCAATGCTACATTCATAAGGACTATCGTGGCGCATAAATCTTACGTGGGGATAGCCTAGAGGGACAAGCTTAATGAACCAAGCCGAATCAAAAGTGATTCTGGTTATTGATGATGATGCCATGAACCGCGAAGTTATGGAAGCCTTTCTGACTTCTGAAGATTATACCGTATTGCTGGCAAGTGATGGGGAAACAGGTATCGCCAGCGCCTGTGCAAATTTACCCGACGGCATTATTCTCGATGTGCGTATGCCGGACATGACAGGTTATGAGGTTTGTACCCAACTTAAAGCTGACCCCGATACGCAACAAATCCCTATTATGATTGTTACTGGATTTGATGCGAAAGAAGATTTTGAGCGGGGGCGCCAAGCCGGCGCAGATGATTTTCTCACCCGTCCCTTTGATGGCGATGAGCTACTAGAGCGCGTTGCCAATCTTGTCGCAGACTGACGACCATCTGACGCTTGGCATACGATACTTGGCAATTCGCAGGTGAGTTCGTACCATATGAGACACTCGCTATGAATGGTCAGTAGGCAAGTCATGGGTTATCAAACAAGGGGTGGCGGTCCGCCCGGCTGGTTCGTCTTTTTACTCGGTGTCGCGTTCGTATTTGGTATTTTCTATCTATGGACGAATCTGCAAGCCTTCGTCGCTACCGGACGCATCAGCATCAATGAAGCAACTGCAATCTCAGAAAGTGGTGCAACCTCAACGGCTGTCAGTAGTGCGACTATTGCGGCGAATTTCCCGACCCGCCGCCCGACAAGTACCCCTAAGCCACCTTGCCAAACTTTTATCGTGGTTGCAGATAGTGCCATCATGCGTTCGGATGCCAGCACACGCTCCACACTGCTAGAATCCTTAGCACGCGATACTGAGGTCTGTGTACTTGGCACAGAAGAAGGCGATGATGGTTTTGTGTGGTATTTCATTGATCGTGACGCTATTACACGGCTGATAGAAGGGGGCTACATGCGCGAAGATGTGATTTTGCCTCTCAACCCGACAGCGACACCGACTGATACCAATACACCGTTTCCGACAATAACACAGACGTACACGCCTACGCGCACCCCCACACCAGATGGCGCACAACCTGTCGTTGTCACGCCCTCATCAACATCGCGCCCCTTGGCAAGCTCTACGCCAAGAGCGACTCCGACTCCTAATCGCGTTGATATTTAGAGGTCGTGTTGCTTCTTGATATGTGCCAGGAGGGCATCACAGCCTTGATTGACTAGCTCATAGACATCATCAAAGCGATTGTCATAATACGGGTCAGGGACTTCGATGAACGAGGTTACGCCGGCATCGTTGGCATAACTCAAAAACGTCCGAATCTCACCATCGGAATCGCCAGCGGCTACTTTTTCGATATTACGCAGATTATCTTTGTCCATTGCGAGGATATAATCAAAATCGCTGAGGTCACGTCGCTTGAACTGCCGTGCCCGTCCATCGTAAGGAATATCGTTTTTCTCTAAGATAGCAAGCGTACCTTTATGCGCCCGTTCGCCAACATGCCAACTACCTGTTCCCGCAGAATCGACCATAATCTTGTCGTCTAATCCTGCCTCTTTTACTTTTTGGCGCATGATGCCATCCGCCATTGGTGAACGACAAATATTCCCTAAACATACGAATAATATTTTAATCATTGCATCACCTCATCATTATCATCACTAACGGGTGTTTCTGGCATGGTTTCATCATCACCTGTTGATTCATCCATTGCTTGCTCATCCGATGTTGCATCTGTAATTTCGATAGGTGTTGTTGTGTAGCTTTCTGGTGCTTCTACGACATCCACCATCTCTGGTTCTGGCACAGTTGGCGTGTGTTGCATAGCGATATTGCCTTCAATGAATGCACCTTCTTCCGTAGTCAGCGAATTTGCCTGTATATCGCCATGGATACTGCCCGTCTGTAAAATTTGAACTTTGTTCCCACTCACATTGCCATTGACCTTGCCCGCAATCGAAATGTTACGCGCTTCAATATCAGCATCAATGACGGCTGTCTCTCCAACAAGTACATTACCTGTAATATCGAGTTTGCCTGTGAATTTGCCATCCAGCCGGATATTGCCTTCGCTCTTGAGTGTGCCATCTAATACTGTCGTCTCGCTCAACACGGTATCGAAGCCAATGTGCGATGACCGTCCGCCATCAGGCGGGAGTTGGGTAGTATCAGTATCTTGTTGTCGTCTATTCGTAAAAAATGACATAGCCAATGTCCTGCAAATTATCTGTGCGGTGTTATTTCATCATATCGTGAAGGACGCGCACACACAACTGACCAACATAGAAAAAGTGTCAATATAGTTGTGTTGTTAAGTCTCCCTAGCCAAATGGATAGGCACTGCCTCACTATTCGGGGAATGCCGTCTGATGCGTTCCTCTGTCATACTATGGTCACACTACGAACAAATAAGGAGCGAAAGCCATGTCAGTATTGAAAGATTTATCGGATGCAATGGGCGCGGCTGTCGAAGCTGTTAGCCCGTCTATCGTACAAGTCAATGCCCGTCGTCGTTTACCCGCAACGGGTATCGTATGGTCAGAAGATGGTGTCATCGTAACATCTAGCCATGTTGTCCAACGTGACGAAGAAATTACGATTACGCTTGAAGATGGTAGCACCCACGATGCAGAACTCATCGGGCGCGATAACCAGAATGACCTCGCTGTACTCAAAGTGACAGGTGAAGTCAGCCTAACACCTGCAAATTGGGGTACAGAAGATGCTTTGAAAGTAGGCAATCTCGTTCTCGCATTGGGGCGTCCTGGTGAACAAGTACAAGCGACGCTCGGTGTTGTGAGTGCGCTGGTCGAGAGTCCAATTGAAGGGCGTGAACGCGCACGCAAACGTCGTAAACGCGGTGGGCGTCGTATGATGCGCATGTTGGTTGATGGCTATATCAAAACCGATGTTGTCATGTATCCGGGCTTCAGTGGGGGCCCCCTGATTTCTGGCGATGGCGCTGTCTTCGGTATGAATACGTCTGGTTTCGGACAAGGGGCAAGCCTCGCCGTGCCAGTGACGACGATTCGCAATACCGTTTCGACCCTGCGCGAACATGGCAAAATGAAACAAGGCTATCTCGGTGTAGGCGTGCAACCTGCGCGTTTGCCAGAAGCCGTTGCCGAAGAATTGGAGCAAGAAACAGGCTTGCTGGTCGTTTCTGTGGAAGCAGATAGCCCAGCCGCACAAGCGAATCTCCTGGTTGGCGATATTCTGGTCGCTGTCGATGAAGAATCTGTCGAACAACTGGAGGAATTACTCGCATTGCTGACAGGGACGCGAGTTGGCAAAGAAATCCCCGTACAGATTGTGCGCGGTGGTGAATTGCGCGATGTACCTGTCACGATAGGCGAACGTAGCTAATCTTTCCTCTCATAAATAAGTTACTGTAGGGGACGACCTCCGTGTCGTCCCGCACGGGCGCAGATACAGCAATGCTCCTACAGATGCGAATTTATGGAGCGGTGCTACCTAAATGAAAATTGTAGAGATATGCTAGATTACTGGCATATCTCATCCTCAAATTGATAACAGTCATGGAGCGATTGCTATGACAAACATATGGCAACAGATTAATGATGTGGCGGCAGATGCGGTCACGACTGTTCAGGAGAGTTTGGTACAAATTGTCACCGAAAATAATGGCATTGGTGCAGGCACAATCTGGCAAGCAGATGGTTTGGTCATCACGAACGCGCATGTCGTCATCGAGCGGGGCAGAGAACGGCGTAATCTTGAAGTTGTGTTACAAAACGGAGAACGCTACCCTGCCCAAATCCTCGTCGCAGATGAAAAACTCGATATTGCGGCACTCGCTATCCCTGCCCATGATTTACCCACGATAAAGATAGGTGACTCATCACGCCTTCAAGCCGGACAATGGCTGATGGCAAGTGGGCATCCTTGGGGCATGTTAGATGCACTCACGGCTGGTATCGTTATTGGTACAGGCGATAAACTACCAGAAGTAGGGAATGATCGGCGCGATTGGATTGCGCTGGATATGAAAATGCGTCCTGGACACTCCGGCGGACCCTTGTTCAACCATGATGGCGAAATCGTTGGTATCAACACGATGATTCGTGGTCCTGAAGTGAGCTTTGCTGTGCCTGTCGATGTTGTGAAAGCGTTCTTAAAGCGCACGATTGGCACGAACGAAAAACCGACGTTCACGCCAGAGGATGTCGTCGTCATCTGATATAACTTGTACAATCAGTGTATCCTGCCCACTAGCATGAGAGGATACACTGCATGTCTATTTTGACGCTTGAAACTGTACTCGCAGAAGCCGATACGTATGTTGGTAAGCCTGTTACGATAGCAGGCACGTTCATGACCGTTCAGCGTAACCAACGCAAAATATCGTATTTGGCGTCTGCGCTGGAGATTGCAGAGGCTGACCAGCAACAACTGTTCATTGACCATGCTCCTGATGAACTCCAAGTCATCATTGATCCACTACCACGCCTGCTACTCATCTATCATGGCACACTGACCAACCCACCGTATTTGCACAATTTCCCAGTGACACTCACGGCGACCTTACAGTGTGATGCTAAAACAGAAGACTTATCGCTTGGCAAGATTTCGCATATAGAAATGTGCGTGCCATACAGCGGCAAAGTTGCGGAGCATACACTACATCCTACCTATGAATATCGCGCACAGGTTGATTACACACCCATAACGCCAGAAAACACACAAAAGACGGCGCGTGCGACAGTACATGCGCAAAAATATTTGCAATTACGAGATGACGATATTAGCGTTGAGACGATAGAAAAAGATAGCAACCGCTATGCACGGCGCATCGCAGAAGACGTTGTGCAGTTCTCCGGCTGGCTACAGATGATACCCTCAGTTGATAACATGCGGAAACACTTCGTCGTGATGACACCTGCGATTCGGGCATCCATGGTCGCTGTTGGACCTTTGCGTGAACATACCCCTATCTGGATACGTCCGTCGGATGTGTATACGGTGTTACGTTCCCATCTCACACGCTCATTGGATGGACACGGTGGCATTAATCAGGCAGTGACAATCGCCGGAAAAGTTGATTATGTGCAGGATGCCGAGCTACCTTTTGACGCTGATGATGCGCCGAAGCTCGTTTTCACAGATATTTATCGTGTGACATTGGAAAATCAGCGGTATCTCTATTGAGCAAGTTGTCGGTTGGATGGCACACGCGCCAACACATCCGCAAGCGTATCTGTGCTGACAACGGTCTGTAAATCATTGGCTAGGCGCGTCAGATTGGCGCTCACACTCTCTACAGTGCGCGTACTGGCGAGGCTTTGATTGGTAATCATCTGAATACGATCCATATCAATTGCGATTTCTTCCATGCCATCTGCTTGTTGCCGGATAACATTGTAAATACTGCCGACAGCATCCCGACTTTCGCGCACGTTGTTTGTCAGTTGTACGATAACCTGATTTGCCTCTTGTGTCTTGTCCACGCCTGCGTCTACATTTTCAATACCTGTACGGGTTGCTTCGACAGTATCTTTCATCGCATTTTTGATTTCACCTAAAATAAAACGGACGGCGGCGGCAGATTGTGTAGATTGGCTCGCTAATTCACGCACTTCATCAGCAACTACAGCGAACCCGCGTCCGTGTGTGCCAGCACGTGCCGCTTCTATCGAGGCATTGAGTGCTAATAAGTTGGACTGCGTGGCAATTTCGCTTACGGATGTGATGATGCCATCAATGCGACGTGTGTACCCTGCTAGTGTGACAATCGTCTCACCAATGGCTTCGACTTGTTTGCGGATGTCTTCCATACTCTCTAGCGTCTGTTGCAAGGCTTGCTGACCTGTTTCGGAGATGTCGGCTGCTTCTTGGGAAACCCGTGCGATAGCGCGTGCTTGGGCGCTAATTTCATTGGAGAGTACCAGAAAAGCATCCAATTTTTCATTTGCATTGCCAATGACATCTACTTGTTCTTTGGCACTGGATGATTGCTGGCTGGTCACTTCATTGATAGCATGTGTCGCCCGTACTAGCCCATCGACAGTGACGCCCATGCTGGTCGTAATCGTCCGAATGGTGTTTTGTGAGTTGGTGTCATCTTCATCATTGTCAACAAGCCCGTCGCTCTTGGGCTTATTCGTTTTCGCTTGTTGATGCCGATAGATACCCACACCTGCTAACACAACATAAAATGCACCTGCTATCAGCAACAACACATTACCGGACAAGGCATACAGCACGAATAAGAGTAATGCTGTTACCAACGCGAGTAAGCTCGTGCTATCTGCGATATTTTCAGTGAGATAATCATGTAGGGTCATGGTGTGGTATCCATTGTATCGTCATGCCAAATACAGTTATCTCATAATAGCCCTGACTGCGTTTGCTCACAATGTTGAGGGTGTTAGAGTGTGGTTTGGCTGTTGTTGATATGCGCTAGAATGCGTGCGAGATTACTGTCTATGCTGTTAATCGCATCAACAGTGACAACGTTCGCTGTATACCATGCTTCAAAACGCGATTTAATCTGCAAAACATCATCCCACGTAAAGGTCATCCAATGCGACTGGCTACCAGCATCTCGGCGTGCCTGCCAGCGTTTTTTCCATAGGTCATGGTCACTCATGATGCACTGTATCGCATAAAAGGGCATGTTGTGTTGCGTGGCGATAGTACGGGCTGTTTGACGAAATTCTGCTCTCGGAAACACCCCTTCTAACACAACACCTGTCCCTACATCAGCAAATTGTGTTGCAAGCTCTAGCATCAACAGATAGCTATCAATTGTATTTTCGCTGATGAGTTCCCGCATATAGAGAAATTGATTGAGCGCATCTCGTGTGAGGATGGGTAACTGATAATGTTGAGCAACGGCGCGTGCCAGCGCGGTTTTGCCTGTCGCTGGCACGCCCGAAAATAAGATAATCACGGGGCGGCACTAACAAGCGAGATAGCTGCTCCTCTGCTTGTCAGATTCTCGTCAAAGGCATAGATACCAATGGGTAACTGAATATATACACGGTCATCATCTTCCCCAATTTGCCAACTCGTCTCGGATGTGACGCTGGTGGCAGTCGCAAAATCAATGATGTCGTACCAGAAACCACCTGTTGCCAGCTCATTATAGAAAACTTGCGCGAGTAGTGGATCAGGTACTTGTTCATCGGCGGCATTTGGTGTTGCAGGTGGTGTCCCTGTGAATGCCAGTGCATCGTAGCAACTATACAGATTGCGGTCATTTTGCACTGCGCAAACACGTACCGAACCTGCTAATGACATTCTGAACATGAAGCCATTCCTAAATTGCTGGAAGATGAGCGATGGATTTTCCACATCGTTTTGAGGACAACCAGCCGATAACGGTACACTTGCGAAGAACCATTCAGATACACACCCGACAGGCGTCCCAGCTAAATCTACCGTGATAATAGAGCGTACCTCGCCATTGTTACGCAACGCAATCAGGCGATAGGTGACTACATTGCCTGAATTGGGCGTGTTTGTGATGTAAGAGCCAACGAGTTGAACATCGCGTTGTTCGATGACCGTACCTCCGCTATTGACCACTTCCAAACGGGCAGACGTCGCGCTCACGCTCCAGCGTAAAGTGATCTGGGCGCCGGGTTCGGTGCTGGTCGTGCTAGATTGGAAACTGTTGATAATAGGCGCATTTGGCGTACGCGTTGGTATAGCTGTTGGCGATGCCAATGGGGTTGGTGATGGTGATGGTGTGAATGTCTGAGTAGAGGTCGGTGTTGCTGATGGCATACGGGTTAAGGTTGCGGTAAATGTTGAGGTTGGCAAATCTGTGTTGGTAGGCGTTGCGGTATTCGTGGGTGTTGCTGTAGTTGTTTCTGTAGGGATGGGTGTATCGCTTGGCATAGGCGTTTCTGTAGCAGGTTCAGTGGGTGTTTCGGTAGGGAACTGTGCCTCTGTAGGCAAGTCACCGACAACCTGTGCTGTTGTGCCAGGTAGGGTACAAGCTGTTGTGAGCATGATTAAGCATATGAACAAGCCAAAGCCACGTAAGATACGCATTCGCCAAACCTCAATGATTTCAGTAAAATATGCAGAGCTATGTATTTGAATTTTAAGGCAAGTTGCCGTATTTTGCACCCAATCGCCCAATATTGTCGGCTTGTGTTGTTAATTATCCTCACAGTGATTGTGCTGAGTGCGTGTGATGCACCGTCATCCGAGACGTTGACCTTACCAACTGTCGCACGTTTCCCGACACGAACTATCACGCCGATTCCTTCTGCGACGGTAGCTAATAGCCAGACACCTTACCCGACTGTCACACCAACGATGACGCCTACATTCACCCTCACACCTACTGCTACCGACATTTTCACGGCAACCATTACATCAACACTTGTGCCATCGCTTACCCCAACCGCGACGCCTTTGCCAGAATCTTTCGTTTTCGGTACATCGGTTGAGGGACGTCAACTTATTGCTAATCGGGTAGGGACAGGCGAGCATATTATCTTGTTGGTCGGTGGTATTCATGCAGGCTTTGAATCAAATACCATCACGCTGGTGCAACAATTACAACGTCACTATGAAAACAACCCTGCTGAAATTGCATCGGATGTCACGTTTCTATTTGTGCCTGTACTCAATCCTGATGGCGAAGCACGCGGACGGGTACTCAACGGGCGCTTCAATGGCAATGATGTGGATTTAAATCGTAATTGGGGCTGTGGGTGGTCGCCAGATGCAGTATTTGGGCAAGGCACAGTGAATCCTGGCACAGAAGCCTTCTCTGAGCCTGAATCAACAGCACTCGGTAGCTTGATAGAACGTTTGCAACCTGCGGTGGCTATTTTTTATCATTCAGCGGCAAATGGTGTATTTGCTGGAGGATGTGAAGGCGAAGTGCGTGTATCGGATGCACTGGCAGAAGTATATGGTGAAGCCTCTGGTTATAGCTACGGCAATGAATTTGAAGCCTATCCAGTGACAGGGACGGCGCCCGCTTGGATTGATAGCATCGGCATTCCAGCATTAGATGTTGAGCTTGCTACCGCAGAAGGCACAGAGCTATCGCGCAACCTCACGGCTGTGATGGCAGTCCAAGCATGGGTTGGTACGCAAGATGAGTGATATGCCTCAATGCTTGTAGGCAGGAAATTCTACCCAGAAAACAGACCCGCCCGTATCAGGAAAATCTGCGCCTACGTTTCCACCTTGTAACTCAGTCAGATGCCGTACAATCCATAAACCTAATCCTGTGCTATTTTCGCCGTCGGTTGGGCGTGTGCTGATGTCTGCAAATTCTTCAAAAAGCCGATGCCGTTCAGCTTTAGGAACGCCTTTCCCTGCATCCGCAATGTATAAACGCACGTAACTGTCTTTGCTTTCGCTGAATATCTTTACAACTGAATCTCGTGGACTGTACTTAATCGCATTGCTGAGTAGATTACCAACAATTTGTGCGGTGCGTGCCTCATCTACATGTACGACACCATCTGTACTACCAATTTTCACGTTGATATTTTTGTGTTCGGCAGTGAGTTCGTATTGCATCAGAGTGTTCATGATGATGATATGTATCTCAATGGCTTGCAAATTGAGGGTGATATTGCGTGTTTGAATCTCCACAACATCGACAAATGAGGCAACGATGTCATCCATCATATCCAGCGAGGCATTCATCGTCTTGAGTAGGGGTTGGATACGTGGATGATTGTTTGTTTCTTCCGATAGCAACTCAGCCACTAAGCGTAGATTATTGAGAGGGTTTTTTAAATCGTGCGAAGCAATCTTAGATAATTGCTGGCGTAATGTCTCGTTGTCTTCCAAAAAAGCGATATATTGTTTATGTTCACGCTGTAAACGGGATAGCTTGAGTTGGGTTTCGATACGCGCCAGAATGACTGAATTTTTCACTGGCTTGACGATGTAATCATTTGCGCCTGCTTCAAAACCATGCACAATTGTTTCAGCATCATCATAAGCACTAATTATAATAATTGGTAAATCTTCTGGTTTGTATTTAGCACGAATGCGTTCAAGGAGTGTAAAACCGTGTGTCTCTGGCAGTTGAATATCAAGGAGTAACAAATCTACAGGATGTTTTGTGAGTATTTCCAGTACATTATTACCATTCGTTGATAATATAGATTGATACTGTTTGCTGAGAATCTCTTGCAATAAGATGCTAAGTATCTTGTCATCTTCCACAATGAAAATCAGTGGCTTTTTGTCGTCTGTAGTGTGTGTCATAACATCACCCTCGTTTTACGGCATTCCCCCGACTGATTGATGCCCCGCACCGTGCAATATAATTTTGCCATTTATATTGTATTAAGAAGACTGTGTTGTCAATTGCAATTTAATTATCATTGTAATGAAACACTAACCGAATCATAACTGCCTCAACGTAGTGTGACACGCCAATCTGTCACACGGATGATAACACCACCATCACGCGCATAAATCACAGGTACAATCGGCGTTTCTGAGAAGAAAAAATCAATGGATGTGCCGATTTGCTCATCATTCAAGAACATCAGAACCTCGCCTGTGTCTATGTCTCTATCCATGCGCAAACGCACCACAACTGAACTCACTGAGCGCGTGCGTTGAGTGGTCAATGTGCCGTTTTGAACATCGGAAATTTCAATGGTTGTGTTGTTGAGCGCGTTCACCTGTAAGCTAATCGTGTTGCCATCGCGGGTGCTTTGTAAGCTGATACCGAAGAAAACGCCTAAATCATCTGTCGCTAAATCAGGATTAAAGGTCAGCAAGGAAATGTCCGCTTCTACGCTTTGAATACGTGCGGCTGCGTTATTGCCGTATGTGCTTTCTAGCAAGCTGACTGGTGGCACAATGCGAATAATGTCGCCTGTTGATTCGGCATCTGTTTCTAGCTGATACCCGCCTTCTATGCCAAAGAAAGTCGAGGGATTGAAGGGATATTCGGGTGCATTGCTAATCGCATTCAGTAGATTCTGTCGCCCGACCAAGCCCTCTGGTGGTAGAGGCGTATTCGTTGGTGGCGGTGTCGTTGGTGTGATGCTGGGCGTAAAGGTTGGTGTTGGCGTATTGGTCGGCACAGTTGGCGATGGCGTGACGGTATTAGTTGGTGTATTCGTGGGCGTTGAGGTGAACACATCGACATTGCGCTCACTCGTCACGGTTGGGATGAGCGTCGGTGTATTAGCAACTTCCAGCGTAGCGTCATCTGCGACGGCTGGCACAATCGGTTCAGGTGTTGGCGTTGTGATGGCTGTTTCTTCAGTTGCCGTTGCTCTCTCATCTTGGGTGGGCGTCGCACTGATAGTCACTTCAATTTGTGGGGTCGTACCACCTGTCAGGAAGCGGAAACCAATCACGCCCAAGACGAGTACCACAATGATGATTACGCCACCAAATAGAAACAAGCCACTACGACTATTCCCAGCATCGGGTGGTAGAATATCGGGTTCGAGTGCTTCTTCCCGTGTGCGGTACACAATTTCAGGAATTTCGTTAGGGTCTTCTTCGCGTGGTAGCGGGTTGTCTGTCGGTGGTGCGGCAAATTCAGATTGTGCTTGTAACACGTCGTACCAATGACGGTACAATGGATATGCCGGATGCTTATCAATGAACATCGCACGGAACAAATTATTCAATTCTTCCAAGCGACGACTGCGCCGTACATCGGCTGTGAGGACATCCACAAATTGACGGTAGGTATCGCGCCATTGACGTAGGGTGGCGATGTAATTCAAACCCAATACATCTTCTGTGACAGCAACTTGTGTTTCTAGCACGTTGCCGACAGTGTCTTCTGGCTCGTTGGGGCGTTGTTCAATTACTTTACGCATCTCACGCGCTCGTACTGTGAGTGTCGCAACATTCTCCATCAAGTACAGCAACCATGAGCGATAGCCATCTAGTTGCAAATCACCTGCTTTTTCAACTTCATCAATCGCGCTCACGGCACTATCGAGCTTAATACCTGCCGCCCGAAAATCACCATCTGACCAATCACGCAATGCTAGTTCGACATCGCGCAAACTCTGAATACCGGCGCTGAGTGTTTGGGCTTGGGCGCTATTTTCTAGCTTGATACGTATAGTGGGCAGTTCAGGCAGAATATGCTTGCCAGTAAGTTGTGAAAATAGTGATTGTGCTTCTATGAGGTCAAGGCGACTGGTGATGTAATCGTCAAGGGTGCGCACTGCAACGTGCTGTGTGCCTCGATCTTCGAGCGTTTTTGTCGCCGCGTTGCGCCAGAATTGACCATCTTCTAGTAAGCCATCGTGAACATCAAGCGTTCCCTGCAACACGTAATACGAAAACAGAATACGCAGGGCGGGGGTACTGGTGCGTTCAAAAGTAGCGACCAAGCCCTTGCTCATCGCTTTCAGATAAAGGTCAATGCTAGGCATTTGAGCTTCAAAATCTTGACGTACGCGGTTTTCTGCAGGTGTGAATAAGGCATTGGCACGCTCTAACACTGTTTGTGTACGTTCTTGACTGCTCACGCCGTTACGCTCGACCCAATCGCGCACAAGGCGGCTCAAATCTTGTAGGCGGGAAGCGGCATTGCGGGCTTCTTCGTCACGGGCAATTTCGAGAGCTTGCTGACCCAAACGCTCGGCTTCTGCTAAACGCCCTCTGTCGAACGCACCCCAGCCGTCTGCCAGCGCCCGCCCCAAACCACCAGGTAGGGCATGGCGTTCAATATAACTTGATCCATCTACTACAGAGCGCAATTGCCGAAACCACTGGCTCAATGCCGGACTAATCGTACTCACAGCACGGGTAGCTTGGTCAAGCGCCCGCATTGTCATATCACGATTGCCCCGCAAAACTTGTGTACGGTAGGTCTGCCACGCATTGCCAGCGTCATCTAGCCCATTGACCATCTGCACAAGTAAATCATCAAATAAACGGTCTTGGAAAGGTTGCAAGCGTTCACGGTTTTCTTGTAACCATGCTTCTAAATCACTGCCATCTGCCGCCGGAACAAATGTTTGGCTGGCTTTCAGACGGTCATAGAGGCGTGATAATAGGTCTTCTAAATCTGCCCACATATCATTTGTGGGGTCGATAGCACGGCTATTTTCGAGCGCGTTCTGTGCCTCGCGGGGGCTTGTTGCTGCTTGCTTGCCGATGATGTGCATACTATCTGCTAATGCCATCGTCGCATTGAGCGAGCGTTCGATAGCATTCAAGGGAACACGGCGCGTCGAGAGTTGATGTTGGGCGGCGAAGGTTTGCAATAGTGGGTTCAACCGATTGAGTTTCTCGACAATAGCACGGTAACTATCGCGCAAGAAGGACAGGTTCAACGTGCCATTGGCAATATCATCAATCGCTGTGTTGATTTCTTTCATCAACGCTTGTGCTTCGTTCAGATCGAAGCCCTCGTTTGCAAGCTGATGTAAGGCGGTATCTATGCGATATAGATTAGGACGTAATAACATCACATCAGGAATATGTGAGGTGATGCGTTCTGCTAATTGCCACTGAATCACGCGCACATAGTCGTCGGATTCATCATTGAGTAGAGTTAGCCCAGCCACCCCATAATTGCCATCAAATAGCTGTTCCATGGCATCCGTAATCGCTTGAGGCGTCGGATTGATAGGGTTGTCTGTCAACAAAACACAAATATCGAGCAGGAGGTTACTGAGATTACCTGTTTGTGTACCCGCATTTTCGCGTAATTCGCGCAGGAGTTCTGCTGAACGTTCCCAATTACCATTGAGCATATAAATCCGCACAGCGTCCAAATCTGCCTCAACAGATAAATCGCGCAAGCGGTCTACAATCTGTCGATGAATCGTGACAGCAGGTGGATAAGCAGGGTCTTGTGCCAGCAAAGGTTCGAGTGCGTTGCGCAAGCCCCGCAACTCGGACATGGTGCGCTTGCTACTCTCTATCTGCTCCGCAATCATCTTGACGCTATGATTACGCTCTTGTTCAATTGGTTGCCGATAATTGCTCAGGTCAATCCGTAGTTCCGAAATTGTCCGATAGCGCAAGCGCATGTTGGGGTGGAGTGCTTTGCTGATGATAGCTTGTACACGGGAATGCACCCGTCGGTTATCCTCGCCAAAATCAATGCCAAAATCTTCATCCGCATCGCGTGGAATATCTGCCCGACGCCCACCTGTAACAATAAAATACAAAAGTTCGCCAACTTGCTGAATGTCTGTTTGTCGGCTGATGCCTTGTTGCGTAACATCATCGCCTTCTAAAAAGACAGCATTCCCCCAGTCAATTAAACTCAGTGCATAATTATCTCTATCCCAGAAAAGATGCTTGGCATCAACATCGTTATACACAATATCATTGGTGTGCGCGGTATAGAGCAAATCTAGCAGACGGTCAATGATGATGAGTATCTCTAGCTCAGGCAATCGTTTACCTTGTGCATTCAGTTCTATCACCTCATCCGCGATAATTGTGCCTTCTGCGCGTTCCATGACGATATACTGATGCGGTGTGCCACCGACGAAAAATTGTCCCTCATCAACAAGTTCAGTCAGAACCTCATGCCCCGATAAGCGCCGTAAAGCACGGCGTTCATTGCTGATACTCACTTCTTGTCCCGCACGAATAGGGGGGGCATCGTTGGGTGCGGGGCGCTTAATGACGACTTTGCGCTCATCGTTGCGCGTATCGACTGCTCGTAGCGTTTCGCCACTGCGTCCACGCGGATAGATATAATCGTACCGATAGCGATTGTCGAATAGGCTGTCAGCCATTCGCTTTCCTTGTTCTGACTCTGGGTAGATTGACGTGGCTCTATTGTACGCATCGGTGGCATCCCTGCAAGGGGAGCAGGGTGAATGGGTTAATTTGTACTAGCAACAAAAAAGAGCCATGTATATTAGCATGGCTCTCTCGTTATTTATTTAATGACGCTTACGCGCCAGCGACTTATCACCAATCTGGGAAGCGTTCGTCTGCTTCGCCTTCGGTAACAGCTTGTGTTTCGCCTGTGCGTAGGTTCATGGTGTAGATGTCGCTATCGCCGTCGCGTTCGCTACGGAAAACGATGCTGTTGCCATCTGGTGACCATTGTGGCACGCGTTCCAGCGAACTGGTATTCGTGAGGTTGGTCTGGTTGTAACCATTAGCATCCATCACGAAGATGTCGCTATTGCCGGTGCGTTCGCTGTGGAACAGGATTTGCGAACCATCTGGAGACCATTGTGGGAATACGTCCATACCTTTGGTAAAGGTGTACTGACGTACATTGGTGCCGTCTGCATCCATCACGAAGATGTCGCAACCATTGTAGCAATCTTGATTGTGGTCAGCGCGTGCATAAGCAATTTCTGTACCGTCTGGTGAGAATTGTGGATGCCATTCATCATTTGGATGATTGGTGACAGCTTCCGTTTCACCAGTATTCAGGTTGGTGACGTAAATATTGAAGTTAGCGTCTTGTGCGTAAGCATCGTAACCTTCAAATGCGATGCTGTTGCCATCTGGCGCCCATGCAGGTGTACCTGTACGACCCAAGTCGCCAGCCCACAAGTTCTGTGGTGTGACAGCGCGTGTATTACCGTTCATATCCATCACGTAAATGCGTGTCAGACCATCGCGGTCACTACGGAAAGCGATTTCAGAACGATCTGGTGACCATGCTGCGCCCCAGTCGTTGAAGTCGTTGTTAGTCAGTTGTTCGAGATTACCATCTTGGTCAATGACGAAAATTTCGTAATCAACGCCGTCAAATTGTGAGAACAAAATGCGACCATCATCGGCGCTTGTAAGGTGCATGAATGCGACAACGCCTGCCGACATGAGCAGTGTCAGCGTAACGAGCATCCAAGCAGTGCGTGTGTTCTTGTGTAACTTAAACATAATATTTCCATCTCCTAAAAAATCGGCGTGGGATGAACGGACGATTGATTAAGCACCGCGTTAGCATATGCCATGCGGTGCAGTGTTACCAACTTTACCAGTCTGGGTGATACTCATCAGCGAACGGTGTATCGGTCAGTGGACGGGCGCGGTTGCCATCAGCATCCATGACCCACAATTCAGAATTGCCACTGCGTTCGCTACGGAAAATGATACTATTACCATCAGGCGAGAAACGTGCCACACGGTCAAGCCCTGCATCGGTGGTCAGCGCACGTTGATTACTCCCATCGGCATCCATGATGTAAATATCGCTGTTGCCGTTACGCTCACTATGGAAGAGGATACTTTCACCATCTGGCGACCATTGAGGCCATGTGTCGATAGTCGTGCTGAACTGGGTGAGGCGCGTTAGGTTTGTGCCATCGATGTCGATGGTATAAATGTCTTCTGCCCCGTTACGTAAGCTATGGAAAGCAAGCATATTGCCATCAGGCGACCACGTGGCTGCATAATCAGGGGCTTCGTGTGTTGTAATGCGGCGTAAGCAACCACCGAAGGCATTCATCACGTACAAATCCCAATTACCATTTACCTCTGCATGGAACGCAATCCAACGACCATCAGCCGAAACACTTGGAAAACGTGCTGACATATACGTAGGTGTTAGACGGCGTACATCTGTACCATCTGCTTGCATGGTGAAAATACCAAATTCACCTGTAAGGTCACGGTCACTATGGAAAACGATGTAATTATGATTTGGCGACCATACAGCGCCCCAATCATCAGCATCGTTGTCTGTCAATTGAATGACATTTGAGCCATCTTCATCCATGACAAAGATTTCCATATCGTATCCGTCGCTGGCACTATAGAGGATAGGCGTCTTTGGCTGAGGGAATACAAAGTGAAGGAGAATAACCAACACAGCAGACGCGACGAGTGTCACAAAGACTAACTTCCACGCAGTGCGTGTGTTGTTGTGCAACTGCTTCATAAAACAAATCCTTCTTAGGACTACCGATAGTCAACGATAACATAAATTTTGTAATAGAATCAAGTTTTTCACATGACATTCAAGAATATCGTCAAATAGCCTACACGAGTGAACCTGCTATGTGTTCAAAGTGCATAAGGCGTTGTTAAATCGTTCATCTGACCTTCATAATTGAATGCCTCTGTGACGCATCAAATGGCAATTCATACAACAAGACATTGCCTTACATGGCGCGTTTTGTGCAGTTTGCTACCTCACAGTATTACGATAAGGGATTCGGCACACATTTCTCTACAACAATGTGTACAAAAAGTATGTGCCGAAATTATTACCTGTGTCTATCAATGATCACCAGTCAGGTGACATATTGGTGTTATTGTCGTTGGTGAGAGGCAATACGTCGCCTGTGCGGAGGTTCATAGTGTAAATATCACTATCGCCATCGCGCTCACTGCGGAAAACAATATGTGTGCCATCTGGGCTGAATGTTGGCACGCGGTCAATACCTGCGCCAATCGTCAATTGTGACATCTCGCCGTTACTGTTTATCAGGAAGATGTCAGCTTCAACGGTGTCATAATTTTTGAATACCAAGTAGCTCGTACCATCTGGTGACCAACGCGGTACCATAATCGTGAACGCTTCACCTGTATGCGCCCATTCACGTTGTAAATTCGTTCCATCTGCATCAATGGTAAAGATTTCCAAGCGTCCTTCACGGTCACTATTGAAGATGATTTCATCGTTCACTGACCAGTCAGGGTGCAGGTCGTTGGCTGGGTGTGATGTCAGGCGTTCATGAGCGCGGTAATTCACGGCGCTTTTATAAATGTCCCAGTTACCTGAATGGTTCGCTGAGTAAGCAATATGCGTGCCATCTGGTGACCATGTGAGGGTTGCTTGGTAGGTTGGGCTACCGACATAGAGATAATCTGGTGTGATACGTTCTATATCTGTGCCATCTGCATTCATCGTATAGATAGCAGAATTGCCTGTGCGCATCGAACGGAAAGCGAGTTGTGAATGGTCTGGCGACCATGTTGCGCCCCAATCATCAACGTCATTGTTCGTCACCTGAACGAGGTCGCTACCATCAGGATTGACAGTGAAAATTTCGTAATCGTTGCCATCAAAGCCTGCATATGCGATGCGTGCTTCTGGCACAGATGTAAATGCACCTGCATAGTGCATCGTTGTTACCACACCACCTGCCAGCAAGAGGGTCACGACGATGAGTGACCATGCTGTTCGTGTATTACGATGTAATTTAAAAGGGAACATAATAAGCCTTTAGAAACTATTCCGACATGAAAACCTTATCACATTTTGAAGTTACAATGCAATTAACCTAATCAGCGTAGCCTAAACGTCAGCTTTAGGACTTGATGAATGCTTTCTCTATAACATATATGCTTGAATGGTCTACTTCATCACTGTACATTATTATCGCGTGCAGACATAATAACTCTAACAAAACCTTACAGATACAAAGTGAGCGTACACCCGTGACAGACCACAAAATTCCTATCGCAAAACCGGAATTAGGCGAAGCCGAAGCCGACCTCGTTCGTGAAGTGTTACTCAGTGGTTGGGTAACACAGGGTCCGCAAGTGCAAGCATTTGAAACAGAGTTTGCTGACTATGTTGGCTCAAAGTATGCAGCCGCCGTTTCTAATTGCACGACAGGCTTACACCTCGCGCTGAAAGCTGTTGGTGTTTCCGAAGGCGATGAAGTAATCACGGTGAGCCACAGTTTCATCGCAACAGCGAATGCGGTGCGCTATTGTGGGGCTGTGCCTGTTTTTTGTGATATTAACCCGCGCACCTACAATATGGACTCGCAACAAGTGGAATCGCTGATCACAGATAAAACCAAAGCGATTTTGGCAGTACATCAAGTTGGGATGCCCTGTGATATGGAAAAGCTGGTTGCTATCAGTAAGAAGCACGATATTCCGTTGGTGGAAGATGCTGCCTGTGCCATTGGTAGCGAAATTTTCTATGGGACGACATGGCAAAAAATTGGTGCGCCACAAGGCGATATTGCTGTTTTTAGCTTTCATCCGCGCAAAGTTATCACTACGGGTGATGGTGGTATGCTGACGACCAACAATCCTGAGTATCACGAGAAACTTACCCTCTGGCGACAACATAGCATGACCGTGCGAGATACTAAACGGCACAATGCAGATACTGTAACTTTCACGCAATTTTCGGAGCTTGGCTATAATTATCGGCTCACGGATATACAAGCGGCAGTGGGGCGTGAGCAACTCAAACGCTTGCCGGTACTGATTGAACAAAGGCGTGCGCTGGCAGACCGTTATCTGCGCGAACTAACGACTATCGACGGGCTTATCGTGCCACATGAACCCAATTATGCCCGTAGTAACTGGCAAAGTTTTATCGTGCGCTTGCCAGACAATGTAGACCAGCTTTATGCGATGCAACAACTGCTCAACATGGGGATTAGTACCCGTCGTGCTATTATGAATACGCATCGTGAACCCGCTTATCAAGTTGAGCCTTGGCGTTGTGGGGGCAAGCGCCCGCAATGTGCTTGTGCTGTAGGAACATGTAAAGCCCTTGCACAGAGCGAATACATCCAAGACCATGCGATTGCGATTCCACTTTTCTCGCAGATGACGGAAGAAGAACAGACGCGGGTCATTGATGGGTTACGTCTTGTCTGTGCATCGAAATCTGCTATATTCCCGACGCTCACAGAAATTGATGAATCTGAACTCACAGCTGATGAATCTCAATTGATGGCACAAATTGATGCTGAGTTGAGTACAGCCGAAATTGAAGAAATCACAGGCGTACACATGGGTGGTATCAATTTGCCAACCGAAGATGCCATTGACGATGAAGCAACACACAAATTAGAGAAGATTGATTTAGATGCCCTTGAGATGGCGGCAGTCAAGGCGGCAAATAAGACTTCAGCATCTGAAGCAGATGCTAATGAAACACAAGATGTTCGTACTATCGTTAACAATGTGAAAAATGAAGTGAATAAACAGCAAGCATCAGAGAAAACGTCTGATACAGGCGAAGCCTCTGCGTAATTGGCTGTAGATTAGGTAAACAAGCAATGCCCATAGCAGATAATGTGACGCTTGGTAGCAATGTGCGGATTTTCAAGCCAGACCTCGTGAATATTTATGGCTGTGTCATTGATGATGAAACGACAGTTGGTCCTTTTGTCGAGATTCAGGGTGATGTCAGCATTGGTAAGCGCTGCAAAATTCAATCGCACAGTTTCATCTGTGAAGGGGTGACGCTCGAAGATGAAGTATTTGTCGGGCATGGTGTCATGTTCATAAATGACCTTTATCCGCGAAGCACGACACCAGATGGCGCACTCAAAGGTGCTGAAGATTGGACATTGGTGCGCACACTGATTAAGCATCGTGCGGGCATTGGTAGCAACGCGACCATTCTTGCAGGTGTTACCATCGGCGCTCATGCAATCATCGGTGCGGGTGCTGTTGTGACCAAAGATGTACCGGATTACGCTATTGTTGCGGGTGTCCCTGCTAAAATCATCGGGGATGTCCGTGAGAAAGACGACGCGAAATGAGTGAAACGACCTCAACACAACCTTTATCAACACAGGAAAAGCAGAAGCGAGCATTTATGGCAATTAGTATGCAAGGCATTATCCTCATCATCATCGCTGGTACGATGATGTCCTTTGGTAGTTTGGGCTTGAAAGGTGCTATCGAAGCGATAGGTGGCTTTGCTGACGACATCACTAAAATTCATGAGGATATTATTGCACTCATCTTCAATCCTATCTTTATCGTAGGTTTAGTGCTGTATGGTGGTGGGACGCTGGTTTGGATGCGTGTCATCGCTACTGAACCTTTGAGTGTTGGCTATCCGATTTTGATGAGCATTGCGTTTATTACGATTACGCTGGGTGCGGCGTTTTTCTTCAGCGAACAAATTACACCGCTCAAATTACTTGGCATGGCAATTATCGTTGTGGGGGTGATTGTCGCAACGAATGGTTGAGCCTTCTTAATCCCCTATAAAAGTTTTGCACAGCCTGTCTAAAACTTTGAACAGGCTGTGTTTTATTATGATGTGACAACAGAAATGAGATAACAATGTTAAAAGTTGGTGTAATTGGCTATGGCTACTGGGGACCGAACCTCGTGCGTAATTTTATGGCGCATGATGATTCTGACGTTGTGATGGTTGCGGATACCCAGCCGAAACGCCTCGCCCAAATCCAAAAAACATATCCTACGATTGAGACAACGACCTCAGCACAAGACATTTTTCAATCAGATACTGTTGATGCTGTAGCGATTGCGACACCTGTCGTCACACATTACGACCTTGCGCTGGCGGCACTGCAAGCGGGTAAGCATGTGCTGGTCGAAAAGCCAATGGCATCGTCATCTGAGCAAGCCCAACACCTCATTGAAGAAGCTGAAAAACGTAACTTGGTGCTGATGGTTGACCACACTTTTGTATACACGGGTGCGGTGCGTAAGATGGCAGAGTTGGTACGCAGTGGCCAACTCGGTGATGTTTACTATTACGATAGTACTCGTGTAAACCTCGGTTTGTTCCAGCATGATGTCAATGTGATTTGGGATTTGGCTGTTCATGACCTGAGTATCATTGAGTATGTATTGAACGCCCAACCGCGTGCTGTTTCCGCAACGGGAATGAGCCATGTGCAGGGCGAACCAGAGAATATCGCTTACCTCACTATCTATTACGATAACAACCTCATCGCACATATCAATGTGAACTGGTTAGCACCTGTCAAAATTCGGCGTACGCTGATAGGTGGCAGTAAGCAGATGGTTGTCTATAACGCGCTTGAACCCTCGGAGCAAATCAAAATCTACGACAAAGGCATTGATGTGAAGACAACTGAGGAGATTTACAATACGCTCATCAGTTATCGTACTGGCGATATGTATGCGCCGAAGTTGGATGCTACGGAAGCCCTCCAACGAGAAGTCTCCCATTTTGTCGCTTGCATCAACGCTGGCGATACACCAGAGACAGATGGGCATGCGGGTTTGCGGGTGGTGAAAATCTTGGAAGCGGCAAGCCAATCCATTAAAGCACGCGGAACGGTTGTTGAGCTTTCCTGAATTTTTGCTGATAATTGCCTAAGATTGCTGTTATCAGCTTTAAAGCATTCCCTGAAAATGTGCTATCTCCTGTGTGACTGTGCTAGACTATTTGTACTATCAGGGATACAGGAGGGATACATGGTTAAATCTATCCAAGAGAATGTTGTCTGGCGAGCGATACCGATTGCGGGCATTGTTGCTGGGACAGCGATGCTCATCACGCTGGCGATACTGAACCCATTATTAGATGGGATTAGCTCATTCTTTAACATTCGCTATTTTGCTTCATTGATTATGGGTACGGATGTTTTGCTAGAACCCACGACTATGAGCTTGATTGTTGGCTTACTTGTTCATTATGGGCTTTCAATCTTATTCACGTTTATCATCGGTATTGTCGTCCACCGCTGGGGCATTGGCGTTGGTATATTTGGTGGTGGCATCTTGGGTTTGGCTTTCTACAGTATTAACTTCTTCACAATGACTGTTATTTTTGACTGGATGGTACAGATTGCTGGCAGTAGCTCGTTGATTATGAGCCATCTTGTATTTGGTATTGTTGCAGGTGGTGTTTACGAATTGCTGGACGATTATGACCAACCTTTCATCACACCTGAAACCACAAAGGAGACAGCATGAGAAGACAACAAAGTGGAGCAGGTATACGCTTGTTGATTGGACTGGCGATTGCGGCATTTTCGCTCTTTTCTTATTTTTCTTCTTCACAATACAACGAGGTGACAGGCGAGAATCAGTATATTAGTTTGTCGCCACAGCAAGAGATACGGTTGGGCTTAGAAGCTGTACCATCTTTAGTACAAGAATTTGGTGGTGCGCTCAACAACCGAGAGGTACAGGACGCGATTGATGAGATTGGGTTCGACCTCGTAAATAATAGCTTTGCGGCGACTCAGCCTTGGGATTATGAATTTACGGTACTGGATAGCGACATTCTCAATGCGTTTGCTTTGCCGGGTGG
This sequence comes from Chloroflexota bacterium, assembly GCA_038522085.1. Lineage (GTDB taxonomy): Bacteria > Chloroflexota > Anaerolineae > Aggregatilineales > Phototrophicaceae > JAUZRW01. The sequence continues at coordinate 64,972 of JBCBKJ010000007.1, read as the reverse complement.
ACCGATGTTCATCACAACTGAAATGCTCAATCAGTTAGACACCGTTGATGAAGTTGCGGGTGTGTTGGCACATGAAATCGTGCATGTGGTGGCAAGACACGGCGCACAACGAATTGCACAGGGTAATCTTGCTAATGGTCTAGTGGGTGCGGTTTCTGTTGCATCTGGTGACGCGAATGCAACCCAGACAGCCGCCATGGTGAGCCAACTCATCACTTTGCAATATGGTAGAGACGACGAAATTGAATCTGACCAATTGGGCGTGTGCATTATGTTACAGGCAGGGTATGACCCAATGGGTATGATTGGCGTGCAAGAAACGTTGCGTGATGCACGCGGCGCAGGAGGCGGTCAGCCTGAGTTTTTTAGCACGCACCCTGACCCCGAAAACCGGCTTCAGCGTATTCAGGAGATTATCAATAATCCTGAGCAGTGTCCGTAAATGATTTTCGGTACAACCACCAGATAGCGGGGTCGTAAATTTCAGGCGGACAATGCAGGCATTGTCCCTACAGACTCCTTGTGATTATTAGAGACATGACAGCATCGCATTTGCTCTGTATAAAAGCTATCGTCTACGTTTTTCTGTGGTGCTACCTGATTTTCTATCAGGGTGACAAAAGGTGCTGTTGCGGAAACCATTCTGCCAGCACTTTTTTGTTGGATGCAATGGACTATTGAATTTGTTTCTCCTAACGTCTTTTAGCGAATATTTGCGCAAATTGGCTAGATTTGGGTGTTTTGTTGCGGTATAGCGCAAAACCGCAATAAAACTAAAAAGTTGGTTTGTTATTTTTAACTTTTGTGCCCTCAATGGGATAGGTGTGTCATTGCAGGATAGTTCATGATTAACTCACTAGATGAAAGGTGAAAATGTAAAGGTAAAAGGTGAATTTATTGGCATATCTGTTCGTGTCAGGTTGGTAAAGTGCGGTCTGGTTTGAGTGTACACGATATAGTTGGGATGTGGTCGGTCATATGCCCGTGATTAATATGAGTATTTGGTTTGTGCTGGTAGAGAACTGTTTGTCCCCATTTCCGAATATGCCACAGAGTTAGTAGAATAGGCATCTGAATAGATTGACAGCAATGGATATGATGATGCCAAAAATCAACGACATTCCGGTAACACCTGACATTATGGAAGTGACCTTGCGCGATGGGAGTTATGTGATTGACTTCCAATTTACAGCGGAAGATACAGCGAATATGGTGAGTGCGCTGGAGAGTGCGGGCTTTCGTTGGATAGAAGTCGGGCATGGGCTGGGCATGAACGCTCAGGATAAGGGCAAACGGCGGGCGGTGGCGTCTGATGAGGCGCACATGGCGGCGGCATCGAGAGCCATACAGTCTGCTTATTGGGGGATGTTTTTCATACCTGGTATCGGGCGTGCAGAAGATGTTGACCTTGCGGCACAGTACAACATGGATTTTATCCGTATTGGCACAAATGTCACGGATAGCGAACGGGCGAAACCGTTTATTGAGCAAGCAAAAGCGCACGGGATGTTCGTGTGCTATAACGCTATGAAATCGTATGCGGTGACGCCAGAAGAATTTGCCCAAGTCGCTAAAGATGCTCAGTCTTGGGGCGCAGATATGGTGTATATCGTCGATAGTGCGGGGACGATGTTGCCAGAGGATATTGCGGCGTTCATTGAGGCGATTAAAGCTGTTTGTGATGTGCCGGTTGGTTTTCATGGACACGATAATTTGAGTATGGGTATGGCGAATACCTTACAAGCTATTGAGAGTGGGGCGGCGATTGTTGATTCGTCTTTGCGTGGGATGGGGCGGAGTGCGGGGAATGTCATCACGGAGGCGTTGCTGGCTATCATGCACCGACGCGGATTGGGTGAAGGGATTGACCTGAAAGCGACAATGGACATCAGTGCGGGGATGGTTGCCCCGCTTGTGCCGGGACGTGGGTTGGATACGATGGCAATCACGGCGGGGTTAGCAGGTTTCCACTCGTCGTTCACCGCAAAGGTCAAAGATTATGCCGAAAAATACAGTGTCGATGTGCGTGATTTGATTGTGCGCTTGTGTGAAATCAACCGTATTGATGCGCCGGATGATTTGCTGGATCAACTTGGCAAAGACCTTGCCCGTGAACAGCAGAGCAAGATGATTAATATTCCTGCCTTTGATGTCGAACCTGCCTCGAATAAGACACAAGCAGACCTCAATGTGTTATGCGAGCAATTGTACAGTGAATCGCAGAAGTATCGCACGTATACCACGCTGAATGTTGTTTTGAGTCAGACATCACAGGAGAGCGTCACGGTGGGAAAGCATATCCACACCTCGCCGACACATACGATTGGTTCGGTCACTTTCAGCACAGAGACGCAATTGGTCGATATTTTGTCGCAGGTGGATGGCAAAGTGGATGTGGTGCTACTAGATATTGACCGTAGGCGCATTTTTGGACCGACGATGCCTGCGCTTACAGCGTCGGATGTGCTGAGAGAGAGTCAGTTGCTGGTATATAGCGATGGGCGTGTGTGGGCGGCGGCTGTGCGTGACCAAATCGTGCGTTTGCTGGATGAGAAAATTCAAAATGCGAAAATTGTCATCGCTGGCGACCATCGTCGGACACATTTGTTGACTTTGTTGCTGACGGATTATGGTGCGGATGTGACTATGATTATCCGTGAATCGGAAGAAGAAGCCGAACTCACACAGGCAACGACAGTGTTCACGCAGTCGGATAATCCGCATGATAATTATGTGGACGAAGAGAATGCGGCTGAGGCACTCGCGGAGGCGCAGGTGGTTGTGGTATGGCCTTCTTGGGGGACATGGTTGGATGCGGAAACTGCAAACTATCTGACACCGGATACCTATGTGATTGATGCCGGGATTGGGAGCATCGCGGAAGATGGCTTGGCTGTGATACATGAACGGGGGGCGTCTGCGATTCGCGTCAATATTTGGGCTACCTTGTCTGGTATGTTGATGGCGGCACATCTGGGAGTGCAATCACAGCCACAACGTAATACACTCAATGGTGTGCATGTTGTATCGGGTGGGGCGATTGGTGAGGCAGGGGCTATCGTCGTTGATTCAGCGGACTATCCAGCGCGTATTATTGGCGTTGCGGATGGCAAAGGTGGTTTGCTTTCGCGGGGGGATAGTCACTATGCGGATAATGTTCGTCTCGTTACAGAGGCTATCAATGCAGAGAAAGTAAAACCAAGCGTATGAAATACGGGATATATTTGCCGAATTTTGGTGTCTTTGGTGATGCGCGGGTAATGGCTTCGCTTTCTAAAGAGGCTGAGGATGCGGGTTGGGATGGTTTTTTCATCTGGGATCATGTGGCGCGTCCGTTTGTGACGCCCCTTGTTGACCCCTTCGTAGCACTCACGGCTGTAGCGATGAATACAGAAAAAATTACGTTTGGGACGATGGTCACGCCAATTGCACGGCGTCGTCCACAGGTAGTGGCACGACAAACGGCGTCGCTTGATGTGCTATCGGGTGGGCGTTTTGTGCTAGGGGTTGGCTTAGGCAGTGGGCGCGATGTTGAGTGGGCGCATTTTGAAGAAGAAGCTGACCTCAAGACACGGGCGCAGATGACAGATGAGGCGTTAGCGATTCTTGATGGTTTGTGGACAGGTGAGCCGTTCAGCTACGAAGGCAACCATTATACAGTTGGCGAAAGTCAGTTTTTGCCAACGCCTGTTCAGCAACCGCGCATTCCTATCTGGATAGCGGGATATTATCCGCATAAAGCGCCCATGCGTCGGGCGTCTCGGTGGGATGGGATGTTCATCTTGTATGGCGAGGCAGATGACCCGATTGTTGCTCTGCGTGATAGCATCGCGTATGTGCAAGAACAGCGCAGAGCAGATACGCCGTTTGATGTGGTCTTTCTGGATATGTCGTCGGCTGGGACGAGTGAAGAAGCTATCGCAACGTTGGCGCATCAAGCGGGTGAGGTAGGGGCGACATGGTGGTTGGCGAATATTGCGCCTTGGCGCTATGGTATTGAGTGGGAAGAAGAATGGGATTTTGACCGCATGCGAGTGACGGTTCTTGCGGGTCCGCCTAAATAGAAAAATACTGTTTGTTTGAGGCAAAAAGGATTTACTGGTAGATGAATAGACAACTGGATAAGATTACACAATCGTTCACTATTAAACTGGCTGACCGAGTGCGGGGCTTACAGCGTGAGGGTGTACCTGTGGTGGGCTTGCAATCTGGCGACCCTGATTTTGATACGCCTCAGCCGATTATTGAGGCGATGAAAGATGCGCTAGACGCGGGTTTTACACATTATAGTAACAGTCGGGGTTTGCCTGCGTTACGCAATGCTATCAGTGAGAAGACAGCCTCGCATAGCCGTGTCGCGTATGACCCTGCTAGTGAGATTTTGGTCACACATGGGGCAATTCACGCTTATTACACGGGCTTGCAAGCCATCATGAATCCAGGTGATAGTGTGCTTGTGCCTGACCCTAGCTGGCAGACGCACGCCAACATGGTCAAGGTATTGCGTGGGACGCCTATTCGGGTGGCAGGTACACCGGAGAATGACTTTTTCCCGACAATTGAGGCATGGCGCGATGCTATTATGGAAGACACCGCAGCGATTATTATCAATACGCCATGTAACCCGACAGGGACAGTCGCCGAGCGCGATTATTTACAAGCGTTGGTGAATTTAGCAACAGAGTATGATTTGTATATCATTTCTGATGAGGTATACGACCACTTGCTGTATGGACGCGAGCATGTGAGTGTGGCGTCGTTGGACGGGGCAAAAGAACGGACGCTCTTGCTCAATAGTTTCAGTAAAACCTATGCGATGACAGGGTGGCGGATTGGGTATTTGTGTGCGCCGGAGGCTATCATCACGAGTGCGCTGAAAGCGGGTCAGCATAGCGTCACGAATATTGCCGAGTTCACGCAACGAGCGGCAATTGTGGCACTGACAGACCCAGCGGTGCAAGTACAAATCACAAGTATGGTAGAGGCTTATGCGGCGCGTCGTGAGCTTGTGAAAGCCGTTTATGCTGACTTTGGTGAAACGCCTATCAAACTGAATGACCCGCAAGGCGCGTTTTACTTTTTCATTGATGTACGCGAGTTGGGGATGCCATCTACGACGATTGCAGAGCGTCTCTTACAAGAAGCGCATGTCGCGTTAGTGCCAGGGTCAGTGTACGGTGATGCGGGTGAGGGTTTCTTGCGGATGACCACGGCTGCTTCTGATGATGAGATCAAAGCGGGTATAACTGGCTTGCTCCAATGGGTGGAATCGGTGCCTGTTTAAAAACCTTACGCATTCCAGCGAACTTTTAGTTTAGACTATAGTAAGTCACACAAAATTTGTTGGGATAAGGAAATATGAGTGAACAAACATCGGCTGTATCGGCTACAACACCCAAAGAAGCCATTCGCCCGTTTCTGGATGATGTATATGATTACATCAATTTTGTGAATCGCGTTTCGGAAGTGATTCGCATCAGTGAAGGGATTGGTACAGAACCCCTCGATAAAGACATCACTGTTGGGGATGTGATGCTATCGTTGGTGCGCAAAGGGGAAATGTTACGCACAACCGCCGAGCAACTCCACGAATACGCGAATAAACTCGATAGTTAAATTGACAACGGCTCACAAGCGACTATGCTTTTGTGGGTCGTTTTCTATCAGACCCCAAATGTGCTATATCTATACAATTTTCGTACACTGAGCCTATGTGTTTCTTAGACTGCTCGGTTATCTTTGCTATGCTACAATGACAGCACACATTGGTTAAATAGAGGCAAACGCATGGCACGAATACCACGACAATCTTTTATTCCTATGTTGGTGACATTTTTCCTGATTGGCTATATTAGCGTTGAGTGGGGCTGGGTAGCTGGTTTGACGATGTTTATCATTCTTATTGGCTTGCCATCTTTATATGTGGTGACGGTCTACTATATGGGAACAGCGCTGACGGCACGCGGGGATTTGCGTGGCGCGATTGCCCATTACTCGCGTTTGCTGAAAGCCAATGAGCAATTCAAGTTTCCTATCAATCGCATGTTCATACATTCGCAACGGGCGGCATTGCGCAACGCAACGGGTGATTTAGATGGGGCGATTCATGATTATTCGGCGGCGATGGAACATGCTAAACAAGAGATTCCGGCACTGTATGGGATTCGGTCTGCTTTGTATTTAGGTAAACGAGATTATGAATCTGCTTTGCAAGATAGCACGCGCTTGTTGGAGCTAGAGCCAAAGTCGGAAATTGGGTATGCGAATCGGGCGGCGGCGCGGATGTTTCTGGGTGATGTGGAAGGCGCGATTCGGGATTGCAACACGGGGTTAGAGGACTTGCCAAAATTATCGGCATCGGGCAAAGCCTTGTTGTATAACAATCGTGGGACAGCTTATCGCTTGCAGAAAAATTATGGGTCTGCAATGGCGGATTATAACTTAGCGATGAGCGCGTCTTTGAAACCACGTCAGCAAAAGCTCATTCACCCGTCCATTATGACCAATCAAGGGATTTTGTACTATCTGATGCAAGAAGTCGAAAATGCGCGGGTCTATTTTCAACAGGCATTAGATAAGAACCCGAAATTCTACAAAGCGATGGCAGGGCTGGCACTCTCACGCTTTAAATTGGGGCAAGCAACAGAAGCGACGAAGCTCTGGAAAGACTTGCTGGCATTCCAGCCACGTTACCGTGATTTGCGTGTGTTACAACGTGATATGAATCTGCCGAACGAGATGATGTCTGATATAACGACCTTGCAGAATGAGACGCACGGTAATTTGTAGGTGGGTAGGTGAAAGCGCAGAGGTACAAGGTGAAATTCGGGGAAGTGCCAAGAATTTCATGCAACGTGGGTAGGTAAGTTCCATCAGAAGATAAATTTTCTGGCTACGGTGCGAGTTAAGAATTAAATATGGCGGTTAGAGCGATATTGTCACTTGGCTTTTGACCCCTCCCCTAAATCCCCTCCCCCCTGCGCTTCGCTGGCGGAGAGGGGACTTTAAAATGCTCTTTTCAGGTAGGTTTGGGAGCTAGTTTTATCTCCTCACTAATTTTTAAAATAGCATAATCACACTAACTTGTTGGCTGGCGCCAACACATCTTTGTTGTATAACTAATCCCGTAAAGTACGCAAGTAGTTGACGATATGCCAGCGTTGGGTCGTTGTGAGGTTAGCATCGCAGGCAGGTAAGTCGCGCCAGCCATCTAATGTGTAACTGTATAGCGTATCGTCGCGCAGGGTGGTGATACGTGCTGTGAGCAAGTCAAAATCTTCGTTTGCCGTCCAGCCTGTGCATTGTGTTTGTACCAAGCCTCCTCCGATTCCAATTGACCCCATATCCGGCACAATCGTATTGATAATTTTGGGTGGTGGATTTTCGCGCAGGGCGAGTTGGTCAGCTTGGTATTCTAAGAACCATGCACTTGCTACCAGTGCAATGATGGTCATCAAAATTGTCCCGATGCTGATAACGATATTGGTCGCTGTCCATTGCATATTATTGGCTAGACGACGAAGCGCGGGTGTCAGCACATAGATGACTGCGCCCAACACAGCAAATGCTGCGCTGAGATGCACAATACTAGGTGAAATAGAATCCAGCACGCCAGCATCTTCGCTGATTGTCCATTCAAAGACCATGCGTGTTAGCTGACCATCGTCTTCGATAATATCTAGCAAAATCAGCCATTCACCTTCGGTATCTATGGAATCATCCACGATAGCATACAAACCCTGTGAGACATTTTCTGCTACTAGCCAATCACTGCGGATTTCTTGCGAAGGCAACACAAATTGTAGTTCTACGTCTACATCATCTATCAATAGCACGTTTCGTCGGACAGTGACATCAATGGAGTTGATGCCTGGTGCGCCGGGTGCGACTGTGAGTTGGACTTCGTAATTGCCGACACGCCGATTTTCGGTAGGCGTTGCTTGTGTATCAGAGAGAAATTCAGGTGTTGGAATAGGCGTCGCGCTGACCATAGCGGCAAGTCCGAGCGTGATGACGACGACAATTGCTTCTAAGCGCATGGTGATGCCAAAATTGCGGGCTTTATTGACTAGTGTCGTTAAGTAACTGAGGGGTGCTTGCTCTAACAAGTGCGGGCGCAGGGCGATATGATGAAGCGCACCAATGAATAAGAGCAAACCAACCATCGTTGTTTTATAGGCAAGTGCCGCGCCGTAAGTCGTCAGGAAATCGCTTGGCGAATAGAACCAGTTGGTTGCGCTGTAGATACCACTGATAATGACGACAATCACTGCACCGACAACATAGCGACTGAAACGTGCCATTAGTGGGCGGAGGGCTTGCCAGCGTGTTTCGTCATCGTAGGGGCGCAGAGCAACAGGCAATACGAGTACGAGTGCGAGGATGCCACCGACCCAAAAGGCAACGGAAATCGCATGTAACCAATGCACCATGAGCGCGTTCCAAGGCATAACGAGCGAGCCAGCCGCGTGACTATTCACCGCTTGCGCACCGAGCAATAAGGCTATCGCGTAGGTATTGGCTGTCCAGAAAGAGCGCACAAAACGCGGAAACCGTTCGGCATAAAACATACTCGCACCCTGCATGATGAGGATGATTAAGAGCATGAGCATCCGAAAATGCCACACATCCCCGAAGCGTGAGCCAATCCGCACAACATTCCACAAACCACCTGATAGCACTAAATCTAGGCTGGTATTGAAAAAGACCATCGTTTGCTGGAATAAGCCCATCACGTTCGCATATGCTGCCAAGAAAATTGCACCAAGCATGATGATATTCAGCCGGCGCATCACACGCGGGGGGAGTAAACCTTGTGGATAGCGATTATTGCCCCACACAGGCACTAGGACAAAGGTATAGAGCATTGCTGTCCCGAATAGCAGATAGCTGGCATTGAAAAATAGCATCTTCCAGACAATTTCGAGGGGTTCGGGTGTATCGGAGGCGGCGATACTTTGGATGCCACCGACTTCTTCCCCCACAAAAAAGACACGGCTTTCTGCGACGACATGCCCGTCACTGGCGAACGCGGGACGTAATTCAACGATGTAAGCGCCGTCGGGTAGGTCTTGCGGGACTTGTACGGTCAAGAGCGTGTTATCTTGCTCACTGACGCCACCACTTGCCAGAATGTCTCCTCTATCATCGCGCAAATTAATCTCGCTGAAATCGGGTTCGAGGGCTTCACTGAACCAATATTGCAAGCGTGCAGGGGCGCGTTCGAGTGTACTACGGTCTTCTGGGATACTGCGCACGATATAGCCATGTGCATCAGTGGGCATGACATGCACGAAAAAGAGTGATAGGAGCAGTAAGGGGAGGCTTTTTAGCCACAAGTGGAATGATGGCATCGGGTTACTCAATCTAGTTGGAAGCGTTCATCGCTGGTTATAGGGTCGTCTGTGTTTTTGGTTTTTTGTTGGGGCATGAGGTCTGTATCTTCGTAATCCATGCCACGACTACGAAACCAACTGACAAACATCATGCCAGCAAAGATGACGACAATGCCAAGAAAGACGAGTTCATCGTACCAGCCGAGTGCGCCGTGTGCCAAAATGACCATTTGAGGGTGACTTTCAAATTTGTGCATCGTTTCACAAATAGTATAAAACAGGGTGTACGCTTGTGGTAGGTTGACTGGTGTTATGGCGAGAAAATGCGGAAAGTGTTCCCGACAGGATTCGAACCTGTGCGCATGGTTTAGGAAACCACTGCTCTATCCCCTGAGCTACGGGAACTGGTGTCTGTACATTCAGAATATAGCATAAGTCAGATGAGATTATCAAGCTAAGAGTGCGCTGATGTATCTATAAAACGCTTACGCTGTGCGGGGTGGGCATGTCGTATAATAAATAGAAATTGCACATTACTTTCCGCAAACGATGTTAAACGATGTCATGTCTGTTGATGAAACATTGCCGATAACTTATCAGACAATTATAGCGAACATGCCACGTCCTGCGCTTGTGCTAGATACTCGTTTGCGTGTGGTGTGTGCCAATAGCTTGTTTGCGCAGTATGTGTCGCGTGAATTGACGGCGATTGTAGGTCAGCCGATTGCAGATTCTTTTGCGAGTGTTTTGCCATATTTATCGGCTGTCGAGACATTTCCCCTTAGACAAAAGGCTGATGTTGATGGACGCTATTTGCAACTAGACATCAGCGAGCTTACAACCCCAAGCGATGGTGTAGTAGGGTACTTGCTCATGATGCAAGATGTGACGCCTGACCATGTGGTGAAAAATGCGCTCCGTACCTATGAGCAACGCTATCGCGCCTTGTTTGAACGCAGTCATGATGCGATTTTTATCCTCGACTTTGAGCGCATTATCTTGATTGCGAATCAGCAGGCAGCCGACATGCTTCAGATAGCGTTATCGCAATTGCTCCATGAGAATTTTTTGCCCTTCGTTGTAGAAGATGATGTTGAGACACTTGAAACGCATATCGCCTTGCTTAAAAAGGGGGCGCAGTTGCCTTTGCAAGAAATTGAATTGCATAATCAAGAGGGCTATCGCGTACCGACAGAAATTAGCCTGTCGTTGGTACGTGATAGCGACAACACACCGATTCATATGCAGGCTATTGTGCGTGATATTAGTGGGCGTAAGCGGGCTGAAAGAAAGCTCCAAGAACGGATTGAACAGCTTGATGTTTTGTTACTATCGAGCGATGTGGTGAATCAAAATTTAGATATGGAGCATGTGCTGGTTGTCACTGTAGAGACAGCACGTTTTCTGACAGAATCTGATGCGGCATTTATCTCAGTGGTACAAGGAGAGCGTATTGTTGTTCGGGGGGTGAGCGGGCTGTATCCGACAGAAGTGATTGGGGATGTGATTGCTTATGATTGGGGCATTGTTGGGCGTGTGTTGGTGGAGCAAGAGCCTATGTGGGTTCGTGATGTACATAGCGACCCCGATTATGTGCCGGATATTCCTGAGACAAAATCTTTGATAGCGTTGCCGCTTATCTCGCAAGAGCGTTTGCTAGGGATTCTCAACTTAGAAACAGCAAACCCTGAAAATTATACAGAGGATATTTTCCAGCTTGCGCAAATTTTTGCTGGTTTGGCGGCAAATACGATTGAAAATGCACTTTTGTATGCCTATGTTCGGGAACAGTTGTATGAACTCACGACTTTGTATGATGAATTACAAGATGCTGAGATGCTGAAAACGGATATGATTCGTATTGCAAACCATGACCTCAAAAATCCTTTGGCATCGGTGGCAGGCATTGTCGAGTTGATGGCGATGGAACAGAATACTTTGCCAGCGCATTTTGCTGAATATATTGACGAGATGCAACAATCGCTAGAGCGTGCGAATGGTATCTTGAAAGATTTCTTGTCGATTGAGGCGATTAACCAGCGCATGAAATCTATGACCATCACGCGCGTGAATTTACATGAGCTTGGACAGCGGGCGTTCGATGAATTTGCCTCCTCTGCAGAGGAGAAGCGTTTCGTCTATACGTTTAGCGTAGATGAGCAAGGCACATACGTAGTTGAAGGTGATACGGCACAGCTTTATGAGGCGATGACGAATTTGCTGGATAACGCTATCAAATATACGGCACCGGGCGGACGTGTTGCGATGACTTTGGGATATACGGATGATTTCATGATACGGTTGGCGGTTGAAGATACCGGCTTTGGTATCCCGAAAAGTCGGCAAAAACGCTTGTTTGAGCCATTCTACCGTTCGCAGACCAAGGAGACTAGCCATATCGAAGGCACGGGCTTGGGTTTGCATTTGGTGCGCAATATTATTGACCGACATGGTGGCGAAATGATTTATAAGAGTGTTTATCGCAAGGGGAGTACGTTCGGCTTCTTGCTTGTGCCTGCGCTCACAGAGACAGTCGGCTGAGATGGCGTACTATTGCACGCGCTTAGGTTTAAGCATATAGTACGCATAGGGCAATCTGTTAAGGACAGGCGGGGATATATGGCAGGTATAGGCTTAATCAATCTCAAAGTCGTCATTATGGATACGGACTATTATGCGATGCACGCAATCAATAGCTATCTTGCGTGGGATAGACGTACCCGTGTTACGCATATGGCGAATACCTTGCAATCATTCTGGGAGTATATGCGTGGTATCCCTGTCGCGGAATTACCAGATGTTATTATCATGGATGCTGACCATATCGGCACGCATGAAGAAGTGAAATCACATCTTATAGAAATACGGCGCATTGTGCCAAATGCGATGATTATTTGTGTTTCGCAGACGAATGAGCTGGGTTTACTGGAAGCTGTCGCGGATGGGGGCGCACGCGCTTTTTTGCTCAAGCATGAAGTAGGGATGCAGATTGCGTGGGCGATTGTGTATTCAATGGAACGCGATTTTGTCATCACGCAGGATGTGGGACGCTTGATTACTGAAACGCGCAATCGACGTGTGTATGCCGCCGATATTTTGCCGGAACAACGCGATTATCCAGAGATGACTGACCGTATTCGCCAAGCGATTCGCCTGTGTGTGATTGAGGGTATGCCTGCGCACCTTGCGGCTGATGAAATGGGTATCAGCTTACATACAATTCGTGGGTATATCAAAGAGGGCTATCGGATTCTGGAATCTTATGACCAGCATGAGTATCCTACAGATATGACGCCACAAGAACGGGCTTTCATGCGTTTTACGGCGCTTTCCACACAAGAGCGTTCACAATAGCTACTATCAATAAGCTGGTCAGCCATTAGCTAGTCAGCCTATCAGCAACAGCAGTGGGTTCTTGCTTGACTAGCTGAAACGCTGAGATGCTAAAAAGCTATCGTTAAGACTGCTTATGATGTAGCGAGAAAGTATAGTTTGGATTATCTATAATTGAGGTTATCAGCAAAAAAACAGGTGAGCGATTTGCCCACCTGTTTGGCTTGAAACTAGCGATAGGATGGCTGTTTACTCGCCATCTTCTTCATTGTTTGAGTCTGCGTCATCGTCTTCTGTCTCTTCTTCGCTTGCTTCGCTATCATCATCTTCTTCAAAGAGGCGATTTGTTAGCACGTAGTCAACGCCTTGCAGAGTCATAGATAGACTTTCGCTATCTAGTTCTACGTTCTCGAATAGAAAGCCATCTACATCAATGCTCAAGCCATCTTCGTCTTCAATGATTGAATATGGCACTGTGAAACGTTCCTCACTGCTGAGGTTATCTACGATGACTATACCGTTACAAGTGAAATCTAAAATGAGTGTCTGACCCGTTTCCGTTATCCATTGCCAAGAGGCACGAAATAACGCTAGTGAGAGATCATCGGTACATTGGTCTGCTTCTGTGATAGGTGCGAGTGTGTATTGTGTCCCTAATAAATCTTCGACAATCCATTCATCTTCACTTAGGGAGATGGTCGTGAAAGTCATATTTTGTAAGCCAAATTGGAATGTATCGTCTTGTTGAATACGATAAGCCGAGATTTCTGAGATGCCAAGTGTGGTAATAGCGAGTAAATCAGAACAACCGATATTGATTTGTAAGAGGGGAGATTCATCTGATGATTGTACTACACCCCATGACGCACTTGTGAGTAAATCCAGAGGCGCATTCTCACAACTATAAAGTGTCCCTAGCTCTGAGTTAACTGTCAGGCTGAAAGATCCCATTTGCCCGTTAACCGACAAGATGAGTAAATTGTATGAGCCTGTTTGTTCAATGAGCAGTTCAAGTGTGGCAACCTCATCTACAGTTGTAGCAAACCCTTGTCCGAAGTAAGGTGTTGTTTCAGCGAAATCATAGAAAGGGGTTGTAACCACAAATCCTGCAATGCCATCGCCTGCTATGGTTTCAATCTCGATGGTTACGACATCGCCAGCACTGGCTTCAAAGCATGCAAAGGTCGCAGCCCCTGGTTCGGCAAAGGTGCTTTCAACTGATTCGCCCATGACAATATCAATGGATTCTTCCAAATCACAGAGGTTTGTTTGCCCAGGTATGATTTCTGATAGCGGAACGGCTTCAGGTGATTCACTCGTATCCTCTGTTTCATCACCACTGCCGAGCAAAGATGTCCCGCCAGATGCTTCTACCGTGATGTCGAATGTGCCTTCGGCTTGAACGAGCGTTTGTACAACGATGAGATACTGACCATCTGAATCAATGTCAGCAGTGACTTCAATTGCCGCAACATTACCAGTCGGTTGACCTTCTGCGAGTGGGGCGTCTACGAGCAAGCCTTCTGCACTCAAAAAGGGTGTGGCAACAACAACGGCTGGCACAATGTTACCGGATGTTGCGACAACGCCGACGGTCACTTCGTCGCCACGTTCGCCATCGAAACAGTAAAATTGTACAGGGAAATCGACAGTCAGTGTGCCAGTGAGTGTTTCGTCGTATTCAATAGTGGTTGCGCCACCATCCCGGCACAGATTGGTATCTTGTGCTTGTACCGTTGGGAGCATAAAGCTGAGTAAAATAGCGAGTAATAAACATCCGCCGAGCGTTTGCCAACGGAACCATTTTAAAGTCATGTGTGCTTGTCCTTCGCAGTCATTGTCGTAAGCTCTCGTGCATCATAGCAAGGCATTTGCTTGATAACGAGGATGGGTTGTACTTTGTATGCTAATGGTAGATGCGATAGGGCAGATGGGCAAGCCATCAGGTATTAAAAATTGATCGATGAAACACCCTGACTAGCTTTGATAAGCATCCAACTTTTGTGGCACATCCTGACCTCATGAAGGGTATCAACCGACTTACCCGATATTTTGAGAATGCTTGACGACAGGCATTAAATATTATTAAGTTAACTTAAAATACTGTTCTGTTCGATTATCCAATGAGGGTCATCATGTACGATAGTCACCGACGCCCATACCAAAACCGTAGCGAAAATCTGCTTCAAAATAGCCAAGAGACTGCACCTTCTTTTGATTCTAACCGTTTCTGGAAATTATTAAAAAACTTGCGTCGTAAACAGCGTGATGCGCGTGTTGAACACAATCAAGACACAGCGAAAAACGGCTAAGTCGCACGCTATACTACGATAATTAAAAAGAGCGTGTCGCTCATATTGCGCACGCCCTCATCAAACCTTGCTATGTGCGAATCTGGTTTTATGCTTCGCCCGATTCAGTTGGCAGTTCGCGTCTTACCCAGCCCATTGTACCTTCGAGCAAATTAAACATGTTGTCGTAGCCATTGGCAGCGAGTTGGTCGCCAGCCATTGCGCTACGCCCACCGGAACGGCATACCAACACAACGGGCGTATCGGTTGGGATTTCGTCTAAGCGTTCGCCGAGTTCGCTCAGAGGAATGTTAACCGTATTTGGCAAGCGTACATCTTCCCATTCTTCTATTTCGCGCACATCAATCAGCACATGGTTGTCCTGACCTTCATAATCAGCTTGGTAATCTTCGATAGTGATGTCTGTTAATGGCATTGTTTGCTCCCTTGTTGTTATTACGTGCTATGTACGATTTTAGATGTCATTATGCCACGCATTATTACATGCGAGGCGTTTGTTCTGTAGTCTGGTTTGCTTATTAGTAGTCATAAGATTGATTATAGCTAAATTTATATTTCGGGAGCGCACGCAGGCACTCCCCTACAGTATTTGCACTAGCGTACCCAACGAATGCGGGTTGTCTCTTCGACACGCAATACCCATGCGTATTCGTCTGATACCAAATCGACGATGATAACTTCGGCTTCTCGGCTGAAGGATGGCAAATTCACGAATACGACGCGCTTGCCATCGGCTGACCATTGCGGACAGGTTGTGATGCGCCATACATACTCGGATAAGAGCGATGCCTCACCTGTGCCATCGGCATTCGTCACCATGAGTTGTTCACTGCCATAATCAAGCGATGCCCAATAGGCTATTTGTGTGCTATCTGGCGACCATGCCGGACAATAGTGGTCGCTGGTGGCATCGGGGTCGGTGATGAGGCGATATGATTGTGTTTGCCAATCTCCTGCCCACACTTGGAGCAGTCCGGCGTCGGATACACCAGAAAAAGCAATTTGTGTGTTATTCGGAGATAGTGAGGCTGCAACGATACGCGCTATGTTGGCTTCAATGCGTGTGCTTTCGCCTGTGTGTGTATCCCAAATATGGGTGTTGCTGTTGCCGTCAAGTTGTACGATATAGTAAATGAGATAACGTCCATCTTGTGACCAACTGCCCAAGCGTATTTGCTCAGGTGGTGTTGTTTGCATAGGTGTTAGTAATGCTGTGCCATCTAGCTGTTGTAACCTGAGCGTGAATATGCCTTCGTCAATGTGGATAGTAACCATGCGACGGTTGTCGGGTGCAAGCGAGGCATAACGAGCATCCTCAGTGATAGCGGGGGTAAACTCATGCGCGATATTACGCGATAAATCGACTAGTTCAAAACGCTCTTGCTGGTTCAAGAACTGATTGTGCATCAGAAAAACTGTGCCACGCGATGGAATAGTGGGCGCAAGCCACACACTCATGCTCAAGATGATAGTGAGTATTACCCATAATAGCGTTAGCCTGCGTAGCAACGTACGGCGCATTAGTAACTACCTGCGATAGACAGCCATTGTCTGCCTTGTGGTGTTTCGATGAGTATCAAAACATCGGTGCGCCCAGGTAGGAAAATCATGCGTCCGTTGGTGAATGCTTGTACGCTGGCAGTTGTGCCATTTTCGCCTGTAGTCGCCCAGCCTAAACCATCGCGCACGCCAGCCGTGGTATCCCACACTTTGAGAAAACCACGAATGGGTGTGAACAAGCCGGCTGGGGGTGTCTCGGTGGAATTTTGTGGGTCAACACCATCGACCCATGTATCGGTCACACTGAGGGCAGTGTTATTGTTGTTGTATAGCACCAGAATTTCGCCATTGAGCCAAACCATGATGCCTGTCTGGAAATTTTGCCATGCCGCTGGAATGCTGGTTACTGCGCCGACAGGGCAGCCAAGCTGAGATGCGATATTGCTGTTACTCTGGTAAATGGTCAGGAAGCCACCAGTCGTCGCGGTTGTACAGGAGGCTGTATTCACGGTAGCCACGCCTTGAGGAATGGTTGTGCCTGTCCCTAAGGCAACAATTACAGGTGGGGCATTGGGGTCAGGTGTGCCAGCCTCCGTTGGAATGAGTGTTACATCTGCGCCTGTGAAGCCTGGTACTTGATAATCGGTTGGTAACACCGTAGCCGCAGCCGCCGTGAGTGCAAATGCCAGAATGGGGCGGTCTTCGGGCGCAAGGGTTGGTGGCGGTGGTGGTGTCGGACTGGGCGTATTGGTGATGGTCGCGCTGGGTGTTACTGTCACCGTTGAGGTCAATGTTGGGGTGATGCTAGGGTCGTTTGTTGGTGTGTTCGTGGGCGTATCGGTTGGTGTGAAGGACGCTGGTAAGGTGCGTTCGAGCGCAATCTCGGTCAGGTTGGCATTGGGCGTGAAAGTGACTGTTTCGGTAGGGAAACGCGCCTGTGTCGGCAAATCGACATTTTCAGGTTGTGCCTCTGCTTGGCATGCACTGAGCAATACCCATGCACTCAAACATAGGATTATCTGTTTGGCTATTCGTCTCACCATGACCTAAAACCCCTTTTGTTGCGTACAAAAATAGCGCGTTTGCCGTGTTTTATTTGCGGGTAAAACGCGGACGATGCAGGCATCGTCACTACAAAAAGTTCCTACAATGTTAAAATTGGAATTTTTAAAGCATCTAAGTTTTATGACGTTGGTTCGGGCGCACTGTAGTACGCCCCTACAGAATCTGTTTTTTATGCTTGTTCAGCGATGAAATTTTCGACTTCTTCGCGGGTGGGCAAAGATGGAATTGCGCCGCGTCCGACGGTTGCCAGTGCGCCCCCTGCATTTGCTAAATCGAGAATGGGCGCGTAATCTAGCGTACTGAAATCTTTGCTATCGCCTAGTTGTTCTAAGATACCGACGACTGCGCCTGCCATGAAGGTATCGCCTGCGCCTGTTGTATCGACACTTTTTACACTATAACCTGCATGCTCGTGTTGGTCGCCGTTACGGGTGTGCATTACACAGCCATCGCTCCCGCGTGTGAGCATCACGAGTTGGAGTTGTGGATATTGCTCCCACAAGTCAGCAACCGTTTCGCCTGCACGCAAAACGACATCTTGTTCCTCGTCACTGATTTTGACAATGTGTGCGTAATCAAAGCCGAGACGCATGCCTTTGTGGGCGGCTTGTTCGTCATCCCACAGGGCGAGACGCAAATTGGGGTCATAGGAGATGAGCTTGCCATTTTCTTTGGCGTATTCAGCCGCTGCAAGGGTCGCACTCTTTGCGGGTTCGCTGATGAGCGTAATGCTCCCGAAGTGAAATAGGTCACTATTATCTATGACATTGTAAGCAACCGTATCGGGTGTCATGAGCATATCGGCGCTAGGGTGACGATAGAAATTGAAACTACGTTCGCCATCTTCGCGCAATGATACGAAGGCAAGCATGGTGCGTGCCTCTTTCGAGAAGGTGATACCGTCGGTATTCACAGCTTCTTCTGCAATGACACCAGCGAGGTAATGTCCGAAGGGGTCATCGCCAACTTGTGTGATAAACGCGCTATCCATGCTTAGCCGTTTGATGGCGACTGCAACATTTGCGGGTGCGCCACCTGCTTTTTTCTCAAAACCTGATGCTTCGCCAACTGTTACGCCACTCTCTAAAGCGACAAAATCTATGAGCAACTCGCCCATGCACACAATTTGCACGTCCATAACTCCTGATGTTTCATGAATCTGTGCTGTATGGTATGCGATGCTGGGCGATGTTGCAATATTACAGTTGATATTTCAGTCACTTGTTGATTCGGTTGCTTCAGCCGTTGCTTCTGCTTCGCTTGTCATTTCGGCTGTCGCTTCTGCTTCAGCGGTGCTTTCTGCTGTTGCCTCTGCTTCTGCACTTAGAATATAGCTGAATGACCCTGCAATGGCTTCTATTGTTGCTTGGAAATCACGGCGTTCGTTCGGCGCGATACTCGCAATCATGGTTGTGAAAGCATCGCCAGAATCGACAACGAGAACGATGCCTTCTGCGCCGTCGTTGCTATCAAGTGTGATATAGGCGGCTGGGTTGCCATTGAGCGTGATACTCGTAATCTCGGAGATTGTGCCTTGTGCTTCGCCTTCAATATCGCTGGTGAAGGTTTCGACAACGGATTCTGGGGTTGCACCGACCATCACGCCCATATTTTCCGGCGCAAAGAGAACTTGGATAAAGACTTTGCCTGTCTCCATGATGACATCGCCTGTTAACCCGCTGATGTAATTCTCATCATTGGTGATGATGACGCCTAAATCAGGGAAATCACCACCGACGAACCAGCCTTCGGGATACATGAAACTCAGTTCACCGTTGGCGAGTGCTACACTGTAAGTTTCTGCGAGTTCAACTGTAATTTCTGATTCAATAGGCACTTCAACTGCGGGTTCTGCGGGCGTGCAACTGACTAATGCAAATGCGAGAGTTAGGAGTAGTACAAGTTTACGCATGATATATTTGCTTTCGTTTGTGTAAATGTCATGCTTGGATTGTAGCGTCATTTAGTCGTTTGTGCTGAGGCTGATGACGATGTTATCAAATATCGCCAGCGGGCGTGTGTTCTCTGTATCTATACCAAGCAGTAGCGATACAAATTGCGTCCCATCATCGCTGATGCCCTGATAACTGTAAAAGCGTGTGCCATCTTCAAAGGTTGCTATATAGCGAATGCCATTGCCATTTGTAAAGTGTAAATACATTACCTCGTCACGGCTGGTAGGCATGTCATCACGGGAGGGAATGGGGATGCGGGGAGGTCGGCTGGGTTGTCTATCGAGTGTTTGCTGAAATTGCGCGATGGTATTGGTATCAAGTGATGCTGTGTTGTAGAGGCAGATGTTGCCTGTACCATAGGGGTAGTCTGTAAAGATGAAATTCGCGTGTGATGGTAAGGTATCGCTTGCTGGTTGCTGAATGCGGGTGATGTTGGTCGCTAACAAGGGAAAATAATCAAATTGCACGCTTGATTGACTAGTAAACGTCAGCAAATCACTGTTCTCGATAGGATTATCTATCGCTAACGAGCGCATGAGTGTATCTAGTTGTAAGAGCGTCGGCGTAAAATCATCGCTGGTAAGGGCGCTGAGAGCGTCGGCTGTTTGCTCAAAATAGGTCGTATTGTAAGCCTCACGGTCTTCTTCATCTTCTGGTGGCGAATACGTTAAGGGGAGTGTCGGCGCCGTGACTGGCAAATAACCATCAATGAAACGCCCATCTTCTAGCGAACGGGTGAAGCGATAAACGAGCGAAAAATCCTCTGTTGTTTCTGGTTCACCTTCAAAATACAGGTCAACAAAGCGTCTCCCACCTGTATCGAGATTGGTTGATAGGGCGCTGGCAGTTTCGGGACGGATTTCACCAGGCATCGTATCAAAAATGACGATGAACGGCGCTAAATTGTCTGCGACGACAGGGTAGCCTTCAAAGACAAATTGACTGCTGAGTGGGTTTGCTTCGCGGGAGATGCGAATGTCTGTCACGAGGTTGGGTTGTGCTTCGATGCGAATATCGCCAATTTGAGCGCGTTGGATGATATATGGTGCGAGATAATAGGCGTTGTTATCGCCTTCTGCGACCCAACCACGTTCGCCATCGTATTCGACTTGCCACCATGCAAAGCCATTCGTGCAACTGGGTCCGTCAAGTACGGGGATGATTGCACCGTTGGGAATAATAGTCAGTAATTGGGCAGTCGTAGCGGGCAAAAAGCGCAGATTGCTCCCACTGATGACGATTTGGGCTTGCTCTCCGATGACGAGGCGCGATTCTGGTAAGCCAACACAACTGACTGTTTGCGCGGATATGCTAAACGTCATCAAGAGCAGAATGACCATCCACAGCCTACGCATGGGATACTTGCTCCTGTGGCGTAATTTGCCAATTCGGTGGCTGATTCGCCAGACGCCATTGCCAGCCGATAGGATAACCGAGCATCTTCGCAATGTCACCGATGGCACGCAGAATGGGAATCCACAAAATGGCTTGTAGCCATGCAAGCGGTGATTTTTGTGGGTTACGTTGCATGACGGTTGGTAGGCGTCGGTAGGGCTGATAGAGATACACTGCACCACCGACCACTGCCAAACCTAGCCATGCCGGATGCCAGAAAGCACTTATCAGCAAAATGAGGGGGGCGGCTACGAGATAAGTTATATAGCGAATCGCGTGTCGTTTACGCCATAGATCGGCTTTGCCATCCCCGCGTGCATAAAGATAATACTGCTTGAAATAGCTTTGCAGGCTCTCGCGGGGTCGGAAGTAGACAAGGGCATCTGGCGCGAAAACAAAGGGTGGCTGGGTAGCTTGTAAGCGCATATCGAAAACGAGGTCTTCGCAATAATCGAGCCATTCAGGATAGCCATCGACAGCAAGCGCGGCGGATTTGCGCACGGCAACACTGCGACTGCTGGGCAGAAACGTAGCGGGGTCGATTTCGTCTGCGAGTGGCAGAACGGTTGCGCCCATCGCTGTCTCGAACGTATTGTGGGGGTCAGCGACAAAGAACCCTGCGACGACTGTCACGCTATCATTTTCTAAGAGTGGGTGTGTGATATTTTCGAGCCACGTTTCGGTGAGGCGTGTACCTGCGTCGGTGATAGCGAGTACGTCATGGGTGGCTTGCTGGATGGCAAAATTACGTCCTTCGCTGATGTTATAGCCGTCTTTGACGAACACGCGCAAGGACAGGCGGTCACTGTAGCTGTGCAGTATCTCGACGGTGTTATCGGTACTGCCACCATCCACAATGATGATTTCATCCGCTTGGCGGGTTTGTGCTAGCAGACCTTCCAGCATGTGGTGAATATTATCGCCTTCGTTGAGTACGGTTGCAATCAGCGTGATGGGCATAGGTGAAATGTGTCCCTGTGTTTATGTTATGGCAGAAACAGTAGTCATGGAGGCGTGATTCGTAAAGGGGGAAACAAAAAATGCTCTACCACGACAGGCAGAGCATCGAAAAATCGTAGCGAAAAAATCAGCTTACATATCGAGAGCGTCGTAGCCGGGACCCGATGTGAAGAAGTCATAGTTGGGTTGAATATCTGGCGTGAGGTCAACGACATCGCCTTCTGCGTGGGCAACTTTGACTTTGGTATCGAAAGGAATACGTTCTTGACCTTCCATGGTCACGTATTCGTCTGATACTTCTTCCTCGATGAAGATGGCTTCAAAGGGGCATTCTGGGATGCACGCGCCACAGTCGATGCAGGTATCGGGATCGATGAAGTACCAAGGCCATTCGCTCTCTGGCTGACCTGGAATGATACATTCGACTGGACATACATCTACACATGCACCGTCACGCAAGCACAGGCTTGTAATAATATGGGTCATTGTATAAAGCTCCTAAACTATCGGTAAACGTCGGCAACCACTGCCTGACATGACCTCATACTAACAGACCCTACCCTATGTTGCTGTAACTTTTGTTGGATTTGAAAATAGAATTTACAAATTGGTTATTAGCTATTCATCTGTGGTTTAGATATTTTTCACATAGGTTAAATTTTTGATGTAGAGTGGCTAAAATAAAAACATCCCACACGCGATGGTGTGAGATGTTTGTAATGCTATTTTTTGTGCGGAGGGGTTACATGTTGAGTGCGTTGTAACCAGGACCTTTGCTGAAGAAATCGTAGTTGTGCTGTGTGTCGGGTGTTAGGTCAATGACATCGCCTTCGTCCGCAATTTTGATTTTTGGATTGTCGAAAGGCAGGATTTCTTGTCCGTCCATCAAGGTGTAATTGCTGGGGACTTCTGCTTCTGGGAAAATTGCCTCGAATGGGCATTCTGGCACGCATGCACCACAGTCGATGCAGGTATCGGGGTCGATGAAGTACCAAGGCCATTCATTTTCGGGCTTACCGGGGACAATACATTCTACCGGACAAACTTCCACACAGGCGCTATCGCGCAAGCACAAGCTCGTGATAATGTGAGTCATACCATGCTCCTATAAAGATACAGTTTCGGGGTGATGCTAATCACCTACTCATGAACATAGTATCAAAGCACGGGCGCTTTTTCTATGACTTTTGTTGTATTTTGCGAAAAATTGCACAATTGGCGATAAGTGGCTAAGACTGCATGGATTCGATAGAGTACATAGTCATGAATGATGCGTCTAGGAATTATGATTATGCCTCGCTTCGGTGTTTATTATGTGCCACCTGCGCGTTCGAGCTTTTTTCGGCTGGGAACATCTATCATTGGCTATGATGCGCGTAGAGAAAGTGTATCGCCAACGGAAAATGCTATCAGGGGGCAATTGCCTAATTTTGAGCCGGACTATGTGGTGCGTCCACAACATCATGGGATTCATTGTACGATTGTCGCGCCCCATCATTGTCGCTATGGGGATTTGGAAGCGATTCATTACGATATTGACCACTGTTTGCGTTGTTTTGAAGCGGAGACAGCCTTTGAATTACATGCGAAATCACCACTGGTTGAATTTTGGGGCAAGAAACGGCAAATCGTGACTTTGCAGTATAGCGCGAACACGGCGTTGCAGATTTTGCATACCCTATTGGTTGCGCAACTCAATACATATATTCGTCCGAAAACGACCCCTTCACGACAGCAAACGGCACATGAATTTCACCGTGCTGAACATTTTCACTATCCGTTTTTGTTTGATAGCTACAAACCGCATTTCACGCTCATGCACCCGTACAAAGGCAATGCACATGAGGCGCTTGCTAATCGTCTGCATACTTTCTTCGGACAATTCAAATTGCTGACATGTGAAAGCATTTGTCTGATGGTTCAGCCACACAAAAAAGCACAGTGGCAAATTTACCACGAGTATATGCGCCGTGATTATCCGCCTGCTATCTGATGTTTTGTACGTAAACAAAAGTAGACTTGCGGGTATGCAAGTCTACTGTGTGCTATGCCTAGTCGTCTACGATAGCAATCATCATTTGTGTGGTGCGTTTGAGCTTGTTTCTGTTAAGTGAACCGAGATGATGTAAGGTGAACTCGTGGAGTAGGTAGAGCCATATAGAGAAAATGGCAAAGGCTAAAATTTCGAGTGCTACGAAGTTGATGATGTCTGCGATGTAAATGCCAACGAGTCCTATACAAAAGGCAAGTAATCCCCAAGAGACGCGGATGAAGAAGGGGTGGAATAAGCCAGGTGCGATGAAGCCAATCCCGAACATGCCCAAGCTGAATAAGCCACCAGCCGCATAGACGCTCAGGTTATGTAGATGGGTGCTGAGTTCGGATACGCGCACCGGAAAAATACCAACACCCATAATACCCAAGCAAATAAGCACTGCGCCGACAGCGATGATACGATGACGTATTTTGCTCAGATGCCCCATGAGGACTTCTATCCAGAGAGTATCGAGCAAATCACGGATGACTGTGAGGAGCATTAAGCCGACAGCGACCATACTAATACGGAAAACGATGTCTGCGCCGGAATCATAGCCTAAGTAAGAGAGTGAAATTTGCCACCACTGCGGGTCATTGGATAGCAAGAAGCTACCGAATAAGCCGAGTGCAAATGTCAGCAGACCGAGTGAGACGACATTCATTGTGCGTATGGCAATATTCCAATAGGTAACGGCAAAGCCAATAATGCCACAATAGAGCGCCGTGACGAAAGTTGCGCCTGTCTTGGATAGCCATAAATTGGAAAACATCATGCCGAACAGAGTCCAGAAGAACCAGCATAAGAGACTCAAAATGACGCCGGATGTAGCGCCGATAATGATACGTGCTGACCATGAGCGATGATGTTTGATGGCATAGCGTTCAATATCTGCGAGGTCATAGCGGTCTAGTAGCAATTTGCGGTAGTAAATCAGTGACGATAGTAGGGAAATGATAAAGGTCAAGCCAGTACACAAAATACCTACTGTGAGACTCCGCGCAATTGAAACTCGTACATCTGCGAAGACCAGTACACCTGTGCGGTGATTGTCAGATAAAGTCGTTTCGCTATCTACTGATGTTGTGCTGTTTACATCGCGTGGCGGACGTTCACCTGTTGTTGTATTCGATGTTGGTAGCGGACCTGTACGTTCGCTATCTGAGGTTTCTGATGAGCGCGGTGTTTGAGTGCTAGATATTATGCTATCGGGCAATATTTCCCGTA
The DNA here is from genome assembly GCA_038522085.1 of Chloroflexota bacterium. GTDB lineage: Bacteria > Chloroflexota > Anaerolineae > Aggregatilineales > Phototrophicaceae > JAUZRW01. Next base: position 39,855 of record JBCBKJ010000007.1, on the reverse strand, counting down.
CATAGGAAATGGTGTTTTCTGGCAAATTATAGCCAATGAGTGAGAAAACAACCCCGATGATGACAGCAATGCCTGCCATGTATAAGGATTGTAGTATGCGTTTTTGTTCAAATTTGCTGAATAGTACGTCCATGATGACTCTCAAGACTTGTTCATTAGGTGCATGCTTCTATCATAATCGCTTGTCGGCAAATTAATGATTTAGAATTGTCGGGTTTTGTTTTGAGATTGTTGACTTAACTATGAGGTATAAAAAAGACCTGCTTATTTAGCAGGTCAATTTATGTTTGGGTTGTGCTTACGAGGCGAAGCGTTCATCAGCGAAAAAGCGTACATGGCGTTTTTTGGCTTTGCCGTAGCTTTTACTGAACAAATTCGCTTTGCGTGCTAGGTCGTGCTGTTGCTTGCGAATGTGTTGTGCTTGTGGGTCGAGGGCGACGACATCCTCTCCAGAACGAATGCGCATGATTGCTTGTTCTGCCTCAAGCACGGCTAACTCAAAAGGGTTGTTATCATCGCCCTCCCCAAGACGATAGACATCTGTGAGGAAGTTTTCCATTTGCGATACTGTGTTTGCTCGTAGCACGTAAATTGGCATACCACGCCGTTCTGCATCGGTGATGACTTTCGGGCGGCGTCGATAGTAATTCTTCAGCGTTACTACGGCATCCGCATCACCAAAATCGTCAATGACTTCGAGAGGCACACGTAAGCGTTTTGCTGCTTGATGTAGGCGATTCCGTGCGACACCGTAAGCATAGACTTTCATCTGTGGCATATCGCTACGGACATTTGATACGCTAGGTGTTGCAACAGCGCCATTGAGCTTATCTGCTTCGGAGCGTTTATTCCCACGAACCATATGTACTTGCTGGCGCGGACGATCCGGCTGGGTGTTCATACGGGGGTCAAGCTCGACCTGTTGTTCTTCAGTGTGAATGATGCCGTCTTCGTCACGGTAACGTACTTGTACAGTCGGCGATTTATAGCGCAACATCCCATCGACAGCCGCCGCAATATCTTCATGGACAGCCATTTTGTCGCGGGTTTGTAGTTCCACCAAAATATCAAAAGTTGGCGGACTGCGACGTTCTAGGACGGTTTTTTGTGTGCCACGTCGCCGCGCTTCATCATCAGAGAGTGTCACAGATTGAATACCCCCTACCAAATCTGAGAGGGTAGGGTTGAGCATCAAGTTTTCGAGCGTGTTACCATGCGCTGTTGCGACTAATTGCACACCACGTTCTGCAATAGTGCGTGCCGCCATTGCTTCGAGTTCGCGCCCGATTTCATCAATGATAATGACTTCTGGGTTGTGATTTTCAACGGCTTCAATCATGACTTCGTGTTGGCGTTCGGGATGGTTCACTTGCATACGGCGTGCTTTACCCACTGCCGGATGCGGTACATCACCATCGCCACCAATTTCGTTACTGGTATCGACAATCACTACACGACGGTCTTCTGCGAGAACACGCGCCGCTTCACGTAGCATCGTTGTTTTACCTACGCCGGGCGGACCTAGCATGAGCAAGCTCTCGCCACTGGTGACGAGGTCTTCGATAATGTCGATTGTGCCATATACCGAACGTCCGACACGGCAGGTCAGACCGACCACCGTGCCCCGTCGGTTACGGATGCCAGAAATACGATGCAGAGTGCGCTCAATACCCGCACGGTTATCTGCATCAAAGTCGCCAATTTGGAGCAACACCCATTCGAGGTCATCGCGGGTGATTTCGGTATCGGAGAGGACAATTTCTGAATCGACATATCGTGCGGTAGGCAACCTACCGAGATCCATTACAACTTCCAGCAAATTCTGGGTGTCGCCAAATTCTTCCAACGCTTCGATGATAGACGTAGGTAATACCTGTTTCAGCTTATCTATATCGTCTGTTATGCGTCGTTCCATATACGCTCTTACATATCCTCTTTGCAATCGTCAGGTGTTACGCCATAAAAAGGCGCGTTCGAGACAGCTTTCAAGTGCTTGTACACGGTTAGGCGTGCAAAACTAGGATGTTTGATGCCAGCCGCGATTTGCTTAACCATGACCGCTTGTTCAAAGCGTTCTTCAAAGCCTAACTGTAGCATTGTGTGCTTTAACCAGTCTTGGTAACTGCGCACACAAACATAGACAGGCACTTTCGCACTTTGAGCGACTTCTAGCATAACCGCTTTGATGATTTCTGCTGACAAATGCACCACATCTTTATGGATGAAGGGCAGTAAATAGATGCCTTGTGCGCCTTCTGTCATACCGACATAGGCTGTGATGCGTCCGTCAGTGTCGTGCAAGACAAAGCCAGACATATCGCTATGGGGTGTGGCAACTTGCTGAATCATCGTTGGTACTGTGTTGGTGATGAGTGCTGTGATGCCGAGTTGGTCGTCACGGTTTTCTTCTGTTAAGGTGATAGTCGTAGTCAGGTTGTCAGGCGCTATTGGCGATTGCCAGATAACTTGTCTTGCATAGGTTGAGAAACGTGCTGTCCGCAGTAATTCAAATAATGGACTGCTGGTTTCGACTTCTGCAATCAAGGAATGTGCGCCGTGCTTACCTGCTTCGCGGGTCATCGCATCCAAGATATGCAACCACACCGTATGATCTATATCTGCTTCCCATGTTTCTAATGTGGGCGCTAGATAGACAATATGTGCATTGATATCGTCTGGACGATAGCGAATTTGACCGATAACAGGTTGCTCATCAGAATGGGCGACTAGTGTATATGTGCCACGCGGAAATAGTAGGTTCGTGAATAACGACCCGTTTGCCCCGCGCACATTGCGCGTTAGCCCGACTTCTGTATCGAGAATCGTACCCTGTGCGGTTAACCGACGAATTAGGGGTAGGTCAACTAGCGTCATGGTGCGAGTATCGGTTGTACTGGACATGGCGAAACCTCCCGTCAGCGCCCCCGCGCAATACTATCTGCTCTTAACTGATAATATTGTATCGGTTCTGGTCGCTGATTTCAATCACTCAGCGTTACATCCTATACAACCCCACTCATACAATTTAGCGACGAAATCTGTCTCTGGTTACTCATGATACGCTGAAAAATGCAAAATAAAAGGGTCAATATGGTTCATTGTGGTTCATTTGTAGGTGTGAATTTGTGTTTTCTATCGCTTGACCACCTATCATGCGCAACTTAGCACAGCAGGGACGAAAAGTGATACACTAGAGCATAACTGTTATGAGAACTAGGTTTATTGTATGGGCTTTGTAAAACGAGTATCCCATTTTTTCAAAGGCGTGTTTGAGATGGCACGGATGGCGTTTCATGCGCATCCGCTGTATTTTGTTGCGCTGATTATTGTGCAGGTGCTATTGGGTATCCGTCCGGTAGTGAGTGCATGGGTGATTAGTCAGTTAGTGGATGTCCTCGCAAGCAATGTGCAGGGTGATATTCTGGAAGAACTGGCGAATAGCTTCACCGTCTTGCTCATCATTCAGGGGATTGTCATCACATCAAGGCGCTTTTTGCTGGATTTGCAAACCTATTGTCGTGAAGAACTCTCACGTCGCTTGTCTATCGAGACACGCACGATGCTCTTTTCGGAGATAAACCGGTTGGATGGCATCCGTTACTTTGAAACGCCTACGTTTTACAATCGTATGGACTTGGCATCGTATGGTCTGGCGTTGGGTCCGCCACAGATTATCTTCAAACTGAGTGAATTTGTTCAGCATACCGTGACGCTTCTCAGTTTTTTTGGTGTGTTGCTCATTCTTAGCCCTTGGCTGGCATTGCTGATGATTGTTGCGACTGTGCCACAGTTAGCAGGGCGCTTATACATCACGCATATCAACTTCAAGACTGCTGCCACGAACAAGCCTAAACTACGTCGGCGGGATTATCTTTCGCGCACGTTATCGCGCCCGAGTGATATTAAAGATGTGCGGGCGTATAACTTGAGTGAGCATTTGTTTGGTGAATTTTTGCAGACAAGCCACGAAATTCACGATTTGCAACGCGAGACAGCCGGACAACGCTTACGCATTAAGAGTGTGCTGGATATTTTAGTGGGTGCAGTCGCAAGTAGTACCTTTGCGGTGGTTATCTGGCAGGCACTCGATAGGATTATAAGTGTTGGGGATGTGACATTTTATTTTTCGGCGCTCGTGAACGTGCAAAACTCACTCAACAATATTTCGGATAATGTGAGTGCGCTGAATGCTTATACGCTCTATTTTGACAAATATAAAGAGATGCAAGCTTTGCCCAATGATTTGCACGAATCTGAGCAACCGAAACGTGTGCCGACGCTAGAACGCGGTATCACACTCAAAGATGTGTCGTTTGCGTATCAAGAGGATTTACACCCTGCGCTGAATAACGTCTCGTTGACGATTCCGGCAGGTAAAACCTTTGCTATTGTGGGTGAAAATGGCAGTGGTAAGACGACACTCGTTAAATTGCTGACGCGCCTCTATGACCCTGATGATGGTCAGATTATGTGGGATGACATTGACCTGCGTGAATTTACACCGGAAGCCTTACGTGACCATATTGCGCCTGTATTCCAAGATTTCGCACGTTATCAATTGACATTGCGCGAGAATATCGGGTTAGGGGATGTTCGTCGCGGGGATGACCGTCGTGCTATTGAAGAAGCGGCACACGATGCGGGTTTGTATGACCTGATTGAAAAATTGCCGCGTGGGTTCGATACGATACTGAGCCATACGATTTTGGATGATGGTAGCGATGGCATGGATGTCAGTGGGGGTGAATGGCAGAAAATCGCGCTTGCCCGTGTGCATTTGCGGAATGCTGATTTCATTGTGTTGGATGAGCCAACGGCTGACCTTGACCCTGTTGCAGAGCGTGCGATTTACGAGCAATTCTTGGCACAAAAAGGCGAACGTACAGCCCTCATCATCTCAGGGCGCTTTAGCACTGTGCGGATGGCAGATACGATTGCGGTGATGAAAAATGGCACGATTGCTGAAGTGGGTACACATGCCGAACTGCTGGCAAAAAATGGTGAATATGCACGCTTGTATCGGATGCAGGCGGAGCAATATCAGTAGGTATCTAAGATAGTCAAACAACAAGAAGCCATATCATGAAGATATGGCCTTTTCGTTGCACATTAAATCATATTAACATCTTGTATGCCACTCGGGTGTGCAGTTTAAAGCAGTCACTACACACTCTTAATATTCTCTCCCCATAATGCACACCTGTAGAATTTTCGTATTCACTACGTACATCCTAATTATGTGGAGGACACATGAAAAAAGTTTCTTTTCTTCTTGTCTTCGCGTTGGTATTTGGCATGGTTGCCTCACTCAGCGCACAAGACGGTCTTACCTTGACCCCAATCAGCACTATCGACAACGGTGGCTTTGACGAAGGCGCGGCAGAAATTTCTGCTTTTGATGCCGGTAGCCAACGTCTGTTCGTGACCAACGGCGAAACCGATAGCGTTGATATTTTTGACCTCAGCGATGCAACTGCACCCACCCTTGTATCATCCATCGACATCACTGAATTTGGTGGTGGCGTGAACAGTGTAGCGGTATTTGACGGTTTATTAGCAGCCGCTGTTGAAGCTGACCCAGCTACTGACCCAGGCTTCGTTGTTTTCTTCGATACCGATGGTAACTTGCTGGGTAGCGTACAGGTTGGCGCACTCCCAGATATGGTGACATTCAGCCCAGATGGCACGCTCGTTTTCACCGCTGATGAAGGCGAACCCAACGACGATTACACCATTGACCCACTGGGTAGCGTTAGCATCATTGACATTAGCGGTGGCGTGGATATGGCGACTGCAACCATTCTCACCTTTGAAGGGGTAGAGATTCCAGAAGAAGTCCGTGTATTCGGTCCAGGTGCAAGTGGAGCACAAGATCTTGAACCAGAATATGTGGCTGTTTCACCAGATGGTAGTACCGCGTTTGTTGCGCTCCAAGAAAACAACGCACTCGCTATCGTTGACGTGGAAAGCGCAAGCATTACAGCAGTCGTATCACTTGGCTTTAAAGATCATAGCCTTGAAGGTAACGAACTCGATGCAGGTACAGATGATGGTGTTATCAACATCACCAATTGGCCTTTGCTTGGAATGTACCAACCAGATGGTATCGCAACCTATGAAGTCGATGGTGAAGTTTACATCGTGACGGCTAACGAAGGTGACACCCGCGATTACGATGGTTACAGTGAAGAAGGCGAAATTGGTGAATCTGACATCGACGCTGAATCTGTAGATATTGAAACACTCGCTACCGAAGATGCGATTCTTGGCTTGGGCATCACCGAAGCGAATGGTGATACGGACGGTGACGGCGATATTGATGTTCTGTACATTCCAGGTGCGCGTTCATTCTCCATTTGGGCAGCCGATGGCACGCTCGTATACGATAGTGGTGCAGATTTTGAACAAATCACGGCTGAATTGCTCCCTGATGACTTCAACAGTACCAACGACGAAAACGGTGACTTCGATGGACGTAGCGACAACAAAGGTCCAGAGCCAGAAGCCGTGGAAATTGGTGTGATTGATGGTGTGCCATACGCATTCATCGTGCTGGAACGTGTTGGTGGCATCATGGTCTACAACATTGCAGACCCAACTGCGCCTGAATACGTGACCTACGTCAACACCCGTGATTTCTCTGGCAATGCTGAAGAAGGTACCGCTGGCGACCTCGCACCAGAAGATGCGGTATTTGTCCCAGCAGACCAAAGCCCAACGGGTACAAACATCCTCATTGTGACTTATGAAGTAAGTGGTTCAACTACCATCTTTGAAATTGAATAAGTCATATCGCTGACATTAAGGCGTTCTTGTGGGATGGCATACAGTGCTATCCCACTTTTTGTTGCTTTAACTCGTGCAGACCACCATAGAGACACTGTGCAGATTACCACTTGCGGAAGCTATGCCAATCGTTCAGAATTGAGAATACATTATTGAAATACCTTTGGTGGCTCTCATGAAGGATCTCTTACCAAATAATGACGTGGTAGAGGCATATAGCAGTGCCGTATCGTGGGAAGAAATTGAACAGCAAAAGCGGCGATTTAACGATAAACTGAAAAAGTTGGCAAAAGCATCGACGGATGATGAATTGCCTCTCGAAGATTTAGCAGACGCCGCCGGCATCCCCATCTCTGTTTTGTATTCCGATTCTGAAAAAGGCAATGTCATTTTAGGACATGTCAACGGGCATCAGTACATGCTTGGTAGTTTCGTCAGTAAGCGGTATCGGTATGGCAAAACCCTTCTCCAGAGTGTTGTCCCGTATAATTTTAATCCGAGTGTGAACCACACTAATCTCCATGAAAGCCACAATCCAACGACAGAAATGCGGGCGCTGGGCGCAGAGCTAGAATTAGGCTTGTATTATCCTGATGGTACAACGCCTAGTGATGACGATGTAGCGCGGTATTCTGATATTTATCGCAGTCATGCGCGGATGCAAGGCATTACGCCAACGGTTGACCGCGAGGCATGTTTGTTTCAGGTAGAGGTGCATGTTGCGCCGGGTATCGGCTATAACCGCACGCGCAAATCTATCGAAAGCATCATGAAATCTTTGCTCGCTGCCAGCAAAGCGACAGGCATCTACACAGCGATGTTTTCGTCATATCCCATTAAAACTGATTTTGAGCTAACCGACCATCCGAAGGTACACACCGCTGTTGATGTGATGCGGGATATAAACGCCCAATTTGACGAATATGGGCAACGGATGACAGCGGCGCGTGAACGCTACAATATCAAGCCTGATGCGAATGTTGTACAGATTTTTCGTTTGCAGGGCTGTCATATTCACCTTGATATTGCGGGACGTAGTGAGGCACTCGGCTTGTTTACATTCTTCACGATGTTGCGCAGTGCAACGGCGATTGCGAATGCGGCTATCCTCAAGGGGGGACCGTTTGTGAATGGCACATGCGACCCTGAACTCATCTGTACACGCGAGTATCTACGTCGCACAACGGTTACGGGTGACTATGTAGATTTGCCGATTACGCCGCATTTATCAGAATCTGGCATGACTGATTATGGCTTTTTGCTCCAGAGCGAACGTGCGAACGCGCCTGCACGCGCTTTACTTGGCAGTATCGTGCAAGACGAACTCATCTCTGCTATGCACAACCCTATCGGACGGGTACGACCCGATTTAGGCATGTCCAAGCGGATTTGCACGATTGAGAGTACAGGGATGCCCGTTAATATTAGCGCGTCACGGCAAGCGGCGGCACTGGCTGATTTTGAATTTACGCATGTTTTAGTTGAGAATTATTTCCGTAAATATGGCATGAACTTACAGCCACTCTACGAAGATGAGACACTGCTGGCTATCATTGGACCTTTATCACTGGAACAGTATCGCACTCAGCAAGATACGTCTGATAGAGAAGGCTCAGATATTCAAGTGACGACGGCGGCTGGTACAAGCATGTCATTAGCAGATTTCTATGATATGAAGCGGCGCTACATGCACAAATACCTGATTGATGTGCCGAATATTGACCCGCGTGATATTGATGATGTGTACATGAGTATTTTGCGTATGATTGACCCGCCAAGTGGACGGGTTGCTATAACGCCTGAAGATTATATCGTTGACCCCACACGCCGAAGTACAGGTAATTGGGGTAAAATTTTGCGGGATGCGTTCCTGGAAGAGGGTGGCACGCTCGGCGAACATAATCCTGATGCTGTACTGCGCGTGACCAACCGTGTGCATACGGCCCTCCTCGAACGGTATACGTAAATACACTATGCTACTATGAGGGCAAGATGCAAAATGTCTTGCCCCTTGTTTTAGTCCCCTCGACTTTTCATAATACCAATCCATTTTTGCATATAAACACGTCAGACGATGTGGCGTTGAAGAGAGGTTCATTTTGGTATCAATTTCTGTTGTGATACCGGTTTATCGTGGTGCTTTGACTATCAGTGAATTAGCCGAACAGCTTGATGAAACCCTTCCGACTATCACGGATACCTACGAAGTCATCATGGTGGAAGATAGAGGGGGCGATGATAGCTGGGAAGTCATTCAAACACTCTCAGAAAAATATACATGGTTGCGGGGCATCAAGCTGATGCGCAATGCGGGACAACACGCAGCACTGTTGTGTGGGATTCGTTCCGCACAATACGAAGTAGTGGTCACGATGGATGATGACTTGCAACATCCGCCCTCGCAAATTGCGCCCTTGCTGGCGAAATTGCAAGAAGGGCATGATGTTGTTTACGGTGTCCCCGCAGACCGGCAGCATACAGCCGGACGTAGCTTAGGGTCGTTTTTGATTCGCTATTCGTTAGGGAGCGCGATGGGCGTGAATACAGCGCGGTATGTCAGTGCGTTTCGTATTTTCCGTACATATTTACGTGATGCTTTCGCCAGTTACGAGAGTCCGTATGTGTCGATTGATGTGTTGCTCTCGTGGGGGACGAAGGATTTTAGTCATACTTACGTTGAACATCGCGCCCGTGAAATTGGTGAATCTGGCTATACGTTCCGCAAGCTGGTGAATCTTGCTATTACGATGCTGACAGGCTTTAGCGTATTGCCCTTGCGCTTTGCGAGTTATCTGGGTTTTGCGCTGACATTATTCGGCGTGCTGATGCTGATTTACATCATACCGATTCGCTATTTGCTCTATGGCACAGGCTTGAGTGATGTACCAGGCTTCACGATGTTGGCATCGTTGGTGACGATTTTTTCTGGCACGCAAATGTTCACTATTGGCATCATTGGCGAGTACCTCGCACGTATGCACTTCCGCTTGATGAACAAACCGCCTTATACGGTATATATCGCTACACAGACTGCCGAAACAGAAACTGAAAGTGTCGGTAGATGAGTGAACTCGTGCGTTTTCTAGGGTGGGATACCGAGCATTTTGGCGTGCGGATTGCGCGGGTGCAAGATGGGCAACTGACAGATGATAATGTCGCTACGGTAGACGAATGGTGTGTAGAAAACGCTATCGACTGTGTTTATTATCTTGTGCCAGCCGACGATATAGCTAGTGTGACTGTAGCAGAGAACAACGGCTTTCATTTGCAAGATATTCGGATGGTGTTCAATCATCGCCTGATAGAAAGCTATGAAACGCCAAATCAGGTGGGTGATTATACGATTGACCAAGCCAAAGAAGGCGATTTGCCAGCCTTACTCGCTATGATTGATGGTGTGTACGAGAAATCACGCTTTTACAATGATGCCCGATTTGATAATGAGGATGCCAATCGCATGTATCATGTTTGGCTAGAAAAGTGCCTCACAGGTGCGATGGCTGACGTGGTGTTTTGTGCGCGTAAAGAGGGCATCCCGCAAGCATTTGTCACTTGTCGTTTAGATGCTGATACGCAAATTGCCGATATTGGCTTAGTCGGGGTAGCAGAAGCGACACGCGGACAGAATCTGGCTGGGATTTTGCTCCAGCATACGTTCGCCCATAGTCAACAAAACGGCATGACACATATCGAAGTTGCGACACAGGGCAGTAACATTGCCGCCCAACGCCTGTACCAGAAAGCGGGCTTCCGTACTATGCGTGTACATCTTTGGTACCACAAGTGGTTCACCTGACGCTTGTCCATTGGTGCTAATTGTATCTAGGATTGGCTATCTTGCGTGCTAGACTATGACCAAAGTTCACAATACACGGATTTTGAAAGCCTATGGCAACGCACATTCCCTTCAACAAACCGACGACTGTCGGTAACGAAATGACCTATATTCAAGAAGCACTCGCTAGTGGGCATGTGAGTGGTGATGGCATGTTCACGAAAAAAGCACATGCCTATTTAGAAGAGACGCTTGGTGTACCTAAGGCACTACTGACGACTTCTTGTACACATGCCCTAGAAATGTCAGCTATTTTGCTTGGTTTTCAAGAAGGCGATGAAGTGATTGTGCCGTCGTTTACCTTTGTCAGCACGATTAATGCCTTTGTATTGCGGGGTGCAAAACCTGTTTTCTGCGATGTACGCCCTGATACGCTCAACCTTGATGAAACGAAGCTAGAAGCACTCATCACAGACAAAACCAAAGCGATTGTGCCTGTGCATTATGCGGGGATTCCTTGTGAGATGGACGCTATCATGGAAATCGCAGACCGTCATGGTATTGCGGTTGTAGAAGATAATGCACATGCGCTGTTTGCGAAGTACAAAGGCAAATATGCAGGGACATTTGGCAAATTCGCTACGCAGAGCTTCCATGAGACGAAGAATTTTCACTGTGGCGAAGGTGGCGCGCTGCTCATCAATGACATGGATTTGGTGGAACGGGCAGAGATTGTGCGCGAAAAAGGCACAAATCGGAGTCGCTTCTTTCGTGGGCAAATTGATAAATATACGTGGGTTGATGTTGGGTCAAGCTATTTGCCATCCGATATGCTGGGCGCATTTTTGTATGGTCAGCTAGAAAAACACGAAGCTATTCAGTCGCGCCGTGCCGATATTTGGAATCGTTACGACGAGCATCTTAAAGATTGGGCAGAAGAACACCGCGTAAGCCAGCCGACAGTGCCAGACCATGTTGAGCAGGTGTATCACATGTACTATATTTTGTTACCTTCGCTGGAAGTACGTACACGCTTGATTCAGCATCTCAAAGATAAAGGCATTCATTCGGTATTTCACTATTTGCCCTTACATCTTTCGGATATGGGCAAACAATTTGGGGGCAAAGAAGGTGATTGTCCTGTGACAGAAGATATTAGTGACCGTCTGTTGCGTTTGCCGATGTACTACGACCTGACGCCAGATGAGCAAATGTCGATTATTGAGGCGATGTACGAATTCATGGATTGGCATCCGGGGGAGTGATTTCAGACGTCACAAAATTACATATTTTTCGTGATCGCACGCAGGCATACAGCCGTTAAGCTAAGGTGTTTTTCTAAGAGATGTCTGCTTTTGTGCGTGTAAAACGGCGGACAACATAGATGTTGTCCCTACAAAGGGTCGTAGTGAAAGATAGTTTTGGGCACAAAATGACGGATGCACAGAAGTGCGTCCCTACGAAAATGTCTGTTTTTGGGCGATTCTTGCCTTTAAAACAGTTTTTTGGGCTTAATTAGTGCGTATGCACGCAGGCACTCCTCTACAGGTGAAAGGTATCTTACGAATTTGTTGGATGCCTCATGCACCAAGCACTCACGTTTTCCACACACTTTCTTAAAACAGACCTTCTACACTGACACTGTGACGTTTAATTATTTTCGTGTAATATGAAAATACACATATAGCAGACTGCGACGCGCAGTATAAACACGTACAGTTTATGGTTGAGTACTGCAGAGGTGGTAGAGCCTGTGTAGTCAATGTGTTTGTCGTAGTGAAATATATTTATTTGTTCGCAAAAAATTTATTACGGGCGCTTTTAACCGAAAGCTATTTGTAAACATCCACTACTACAGCCTGTAGTAGCTGGTTATTTTGTATTGGAGCAATACATGGCAAAACATAGTGTACGCATCATTCCCCTCGGTGGTTTGGGGGAAATCGGTAAAAACATGACCGTTTTTGAGTACGGTAACGACGCTTTCATCATTGATACAGGGATTATGTTCCCAGCGAATGATATGCACGGTGTCGATTACATCATCCCAGATTTTAACTATCTCATTGAGCGCACTGACCTCAATGTGCGAGCGATTTTTTATACACATGGTCACGAAGACCATATCGGTGCAGTGAATCATGTGATTGATGCCTTCCCGAAAGCGACGCTTTATGCGACGCAACTCACTGCCGGACTCATTGAAGTAAAAGCGTATAATAGCGCCCGCTTCAATGACCCAGCCGCGCCAAGTGAGCCACCGAATGTTAAGGTCATCAAGCCAGGTGATAAAATTCCAGTGGGTCCGTTCACGCTTGAGCCATTCCGTGTAACACACAGTATCCCTGATTGTGTAGGGTATGCGATTGATACGCCACACGGGCTTATCGTGCATACGGGTGACTATAAATTTGATAATAATCCGGTAGATGGCAACCGTCCTGACTATTCACGTTTGGCAAGCTATGCTGACCGTGGTGTGAAGTTGCTGATGGCAGATAGCACCAACGCTGACCGCGCTGGTTGGACAGAATCGGAATCCGTTATCGAACCAGCATTTGAGCGCGTGTTTGAGGAAGCAAAAGGGCGTATTATGATTGCGACCTTTGCTTCGCTGATTTCGCGTGTGCAACAGGTAGCGAACGTGGCACGCCGTCATGGGCGTAAAATGGTCATCACGGGCTTCACTATGCGCGAATACGTCAAGTTGGCGCGTAAAATTGGTTATCTGGATATTCCAGAAGATATGCTGGTCGATTCTAATAATCTCAGCAGTATTGAACCGCACAAAGTCGTGTTGATGGTTACGGGGTCGCAAGGTGAACCTTCGGCTGTGCTGGGGCGCTTGTCTGTTGGGCGTCATCGCTGGCTGGATGTGCAAAAAGATGACACGATTGTACTGTCATCGCACCCGATTCCGGGTAATGAAGAAATGGTTTATCGCACCATTGACCGCTTGATAGAACGTGGCGCAAACGTTGTTTATGAGCCGATTGAAAATGTGCATGTGTCGGGTCATGGTGCGCAAGAAGAGATGAAGCTCATGATTAATCTCGTGCGCCCAACCTTCTTGATGCCAATTCACGGTGAGGTACGTCATTTACATAGCCATGCACGCTTGGCTGTAGCCTCTGGTATTCCTGAAAGTAATGTCATCGTCTCTGAAAATGGCACAATCATTGAGATGGATAAGCATTACATCCGCAAAGGCGAACGTGTGCCGGGTGGGTATGTGTTCGTTGATGGTAGTGGTGTTGGTGATGTCGGGCGTGCTGTTATCCGTGACCGCGAAATTCTTGCGCGTGATGGTTTCTTGATTGTGACGGTTAACGTAGACCGTGAAACCGGTAAACAAGTGGGACGTCCAGAAATTATCTCGCGTGGTTTTGTGTATCTGCGGGAAGCTGACCAACTCATGCGTAATGTTGAGGATACCGTCAGTGATGTACTGGATAGTAACCGCAATGCGAATGGTAGCCGTGCATCGAAAATCGAAGATAGCGTGTCGAAGTTGCTGTATAACGAAACACGCCGTCGTCCGATGGTTTTCAGCATCGTGCATAAGGTCTAAGCACGTCGCAGAGACAATTCTATAGCAATCACTCAGGCACAGTGTTCAGACGCTGTGCCTGTTTTGTTGTGGGATGTATCGCTTCATGAGGATAGCAACGCGCTAGCAGACGCCATAGGATGCTGATTAGGGCATCACGCAGAGAAAAGAGCAAAAATAGGGTGAGCAGTGCGAGTGCGCCGTTGCGGGTCACAGTTGTGCCGAGATAATTGGTGAGAATAGCGGACATCAACCAAAATCCGACGACTAAGCCTATGTAGGTGAGGGTTTGTACGAGTAGATAAACGAGGGGTGCGAGCCACCGCACAAAATTAGTGCTGGTGATGCGCTCCGGCAGAAGCATCCCAATCAGTAGGGCGACGAGGATAGATTGCAGGTGGTCTAGCCACAGTCCGGTAACGAATATCAGTGGTAAAAGGACAGTAAAAAAGGCATCCCAATAGTAGCTAGTGTCTTGTGTGCCATCGCTCATGATTTGGGATACGTAGGTGAGAGCGCCCATGAAAATTACTAGCGAGAGCAAAACGCCTAGCGTCAACGCTAAACCGCGCACAATTCTATAGACTGTGTTCAGCCAACCGCGATGATGCACAATTCCTGTGCTGAGTAACCAGTTGCTATCAAAATCATCAGCGGGTGTGAGGCGTAGTAAATCGTATTTGCCACTGATTTTGGTGTGTGCGAGGCTTGTGCTGATGCGCGTTATCCAGATGCAACCGAGTACCGTGCCACTGAATAGCAATAAGCCTAGCGGAATCAGCAAGCCAGATGTGAGGAGTGCTGGTAGGGTTGGGACGGGGGCAACGATGCTCAAAATCACGATGCTTATACCAATACCAGCCCATACCCGCCGCCAAAAACGCCTATCTGCTTCAGAGACGGGGCGTTGCCGATGGGCATGGCGAAAAATGGGATGCTGACTCTGTGGATTACGCAGCGCATCCCAGAGTATCCATGTGAGGAATAGGCGTCGGACGATGCTCACGGGGAGACGCCCCATGCTGTCAGTTGTGGAATGCCATAGACAGGAAACATGCCATCACTGAGTTCGGTGAA
Organism: Chloroflexota bacterium; assembly: GCA_038522085.1. GTDB lineage: Bacteria > Chloroflexota > Anaerolineae > Aggregatilineales > Phototrophicaceae > JAUZRW01. Next base: position 24,667 of record JBCBKJ010000007.1, on the reverse strand, counting down.
TTGTCCAGTGTTCGCATTGACTGCTAATAGGAGGGCGCCTTTGCCATCCCCTTCAACATCGCCTGCAAAAGCCATGTGCGAGCCATCCGGCGACCAGATGATGCGCGGTGTTTCGGGGGTGTGTTCTGCGGTGCTGAATGCACAGTAGCGAAAGGTTTCTCCGGTGCGAATATCGACCATGTGTAAGACGGCTTCGGCTGTATTTGCTTGTGGATTGCTACCCAATAAGTTAATCACCCAGAAGGCAACGCGGGTATTATCTGGCGACCAGCTTAAATCGCTGGGATTATAGCCGTTGATGCGTGCTGCGCCGTAGACAGCGTGTAGATTCGTGAGTTGTTGCGGTGTGCTATCTGCTACTGTCTGGATGAGATAGAGTTCGCTTCCTGTGATATTGGCATTGCTATCGAAGGTGCCATCCCCTACATAGGCGAGATATTGTCCACTAGGCGACCATGCAGAAGCGTTGAAATAGGGTCTATCCGGTGAAAGATATACCGTTGCTTGCGTTACATCATCTAAATTCACGAGATAGCGATTGAACACGCCGTCATTGAGTTGTATTCGTACGCCATAGCGTCCGCCGGGTTGAATGGTACGCACGCCATCGGCTGGGATGAGGTCGGGTTCAGGTGGGGCATTATCGCGAAAACGTAAATATACGCGCTGGTCGGGTGTCCAGACGAGCAAAATATCTTGCGCCCACCACTGCACTTCGGACGCATTACTGACAAGGGGCGTGCGGAATGTGCCATCTACACGCATGACACTGAATATATAAGTTTCTGGATTGAGATAAATGAGTTCTTGGGCGTTGGGCGAAAGGTGGCATGTACCATTGCAAGGACGGGTTTCCGGCAAGGGATAGCGTGTATCACGGCTGATGTCATAGACCCACAATGACTCGGCATCAAACGCCGTGAGGATAATACCATTGGGCATAAACTCAGGGGTGCGTTGTTGAATACCCGTATTGGTGCAACGTTCTATCACTGCCCCCTGTGCAGATGTCACCCCGACTATGAGCGAAAATAAAATCCCAAAAACTAAGTAGCGTACTGTCACCTGTGTATCGTCCTCAGCTTGCGTCGATAGTACCGTTCCGATTATAGACTCTGACTACGTCACTGCAAGCGATGAATTTGTGCATTCATAGACATGATGTCTATTTTTACCCCCTAATTATTAGGGGGTTGGGTCAAGATGCGTTGACGGTGAGTGTAATTGATCGTACCATATGACCAGAATCGTTAAATTAGTCATATAGCCAAAGAGGGAAGATAATGTGAGTACACAAACAGATAATCCAGAACGGCATGAGCGCATTTTAGATGCGGCGGCTAACCTCATCGTGCATTATGGCTTCGATAAGACAACTGTCAGTGATATTGCCCGTGAAGCTGGTATCAGCAAAGGCGCTATCTATCTGCATTTTGATAGCAAAGACGCTTTGTTCGAGGGCTTGCTCATGCGTGAGGTCGGGCGCTATAACACGCGCTGGTTTGAACTCATCGAGGCTGACCCTGAAGGCGGCTTGTTTTCGTCGTTGTATAAAAATGTGCTGATTGCGCTAAACGAGAGCGATTTTATGTCAGCAATTTTTCGGCGGGATACGCGCATTCTGGGGAGCTATCTGCGCAAAGAGGATAACCTGTTTAAGCAAATGGGGGGCGGGGCAATTCGGCATGAATTTATGGCAATGATGCAAAGTGCAGGGGCAATTCGCCAAGATGTTGACCCGCAGGTGATGGCACACATCATGAATATGCTGGCATTCGGATTGGTGAGCATGGATGACATCATTGAACCGACAACCATTCCTGAAACAGATGCCATCATTGAAGGCATTGCGGAAATGATGGATAGGATGCTCACGCCAGAGGACAGAGTAGCCGCCTCAGAAGCGGGCAAAGCGGTGGTTCGGCAGTTACGCGCACAAGTAGAAAACCAAGTCGCACAGACAAACGAAAACAACAAGGAGACAGACGCATGATTAGCGTGAATAATTTGCACTATACCTATCCAAACGCCAAAAACGAGGCGTTGCATGGCATTAGTTTTGAGATTGCAGAGGGCGAGATTTTTGGCTTTCTAGGTCCGAGTGGCGCGGGAAAATCGACAACGCAAAAAATTCTGATTGGCTTACTCAAAACCTATGAAGGGCAAATCAGCATTATGGGGCGCGAACTGAAGCAGTGGGGACAAGATTACTACGAGCATGTAGGGGTTTCGTTCGAGTTGCCAAATCACTATCTCAAACTGACTGCGCTTGAAAACCTGAACTATTTCCGTTCGCTGTATAGCACGGATACCTACGACCCGCGTGAGGTGCTAGCATGGGTGGGGCTGGAAGATGATATCGACAAAAAAGTGGGTGATTTCAGCAAAGGTATGAAGATTCGTATGAACGTGGCGCGGAGTTTACTGCATAAGCCGAAATTGCTCTTTTTGGATGAGCCAACCAGCGGACTCGACCCTGTGAACGCACGGAATATCAAAAACCTGATTTTGCGGATGCGTGAAAATGGCACAACCGTTTTCGTGACAACGCATAATATGACCGTCGCGGATGAATTGTGTGACCGTGTGGGCTTTATCGCAGATGGTAGCATCAGTGTGGTTGATGCGCCGCGCACGCTCAAGAAGCAATACGGCAAACGGAATGTACAAATTGAATATCTCAACGGCTCGGCAGATACGAAAACAGCAGAATTTCCTTTAGATGAACTTGGCACGAATGCTGATTTCTTGGATACCTTGCGCAGTGCTAGCCGCATCGAGACTATTCATACGCAAGAGACGACGCTGGAGAATATCTTCATCATCGTCACGGGGCAGGAGTTAAGCGCATGACACGGCTACTTTCTGCGATGCAAACAGATGTAAGGGTGCAGATTCGCAATAATCTGTATGCGATTGGGATAGGTGTCGGCGTGTTGATTGCGGTCATGCTCTCTCAATTTCTGGATTCAGCTTCGCTAGGCGGTTCAGTACCGAATTTGATGTTGCTGGTGCTGGGTGGGTCAACGTTACTATACGTGGCGGGCATGATTATCTTCGAGAAAGATGAAGGTACGCTCAACGCGATTATCGTGTCGCCGTTGACGGCTGGTGAATATTTGTGGTCGAAAATTATCACCCTGACTACGCTTGCGACTATTGAAGCGGCGGTCATGGTCGGTGGTGCAATTGCGATTCTCACCTTCTCAGAAACCGTGACTTTGCCGAATATTCCGGTACTGTTGCTGGGTATCGTCGCTATGGGCGTAATGTATACGCTCATCGGGATTGTGCTGGTGGTGCGCTATGACACGATTACGGACTTTCTCGTGCCTGTGCTTGTGATTGCTCTGATATTGCAATTACCGTATGTGTACTTTGGCGATATTTCGTCGTTCTGGGTCTTTCTCGTCATTCCAACAGCCGCGCCGACAATGCTCATCAGTGGTGGGTTTAGCCCATTGGCAACATGGGAATGGCTATACGCGCTCAGTTATACAGGCATCATACTTGCTGGCTTGAGCGTTTGGGCATATCGCGCTTTTCACACGCATATCATCATGAAAGTAGGGTAACAGCATGCAGATGACACAATTGGTTCGTAAACTCAGTCAGAATGATGTCAAGCTCATTGGGCGCGATAGCTTCTTGATGACGATGGCACTTTACGTTTTCTTCTTGGCGATGATTCTACGTTTTCTGTTGCCTTGGGGCAGTGACTATCTAGCAGAAAATGGCATTTTGCCAAATGAATCGTTCGATGTTGCTTTAGCTGATATGTACCCTGCCGTGATTGCTTTCTTTGCGCTGTTCTTGGGTGCGTTGCTGATGGGTATCGTATTCGGCTTCATGTTGCTGGATGAAAAAGACGATAATACGCTCATGGCAATGATGGTGACACCTGTTTCGCTTGACCAATACATGCTCTATCGGATTGGGATTCCAACGGTGCTGGGCTTCTTTGGGGTGCTGGCAACCTTGCTCATCATTGGACAGATTAGTCTCCCATTCTGGCAACTGACGCTGATTGCGCTAGGGGCATCGTTCATTGCGCCGGCTGGCACGCTGTTCTTTGCGACATTTGCCGAAAATAAAGTACAGGGCTTTGCGCTGACTAAATTTGTGGGCATGGCAGGGATTCCGATTTTTATCGCGTGGTTTTTGGATGCGCCTCTGCAATATATCTTTGGGGTGTTCCCGCCGTTCTGGACAGTCAAGGCATATTGGATGGCAATCGAGGGCGATAGCCTGTGGATAGTGGTTCTGCTAGTGGGTATCGTGCTACAAATTGGCATGGTCTGGCTACTGCGCCAGCGTTTCATCACAGTGATGCGGAAACGGACGACCTAACAACTCGCTCATAAAATCGACATTGAAAACAGCCTGTGTGTAAACGACACGGGCTGTTTTTTTGTCTGCTTTGTCTATAATGGGGGCATATCGGCAAACAGACATGTACATGGATTGAATAAAACTATGAACAATGAGCAACTTCAGCAAGCCTATCAGTTGATACAGGCGGGTGAAAAAGAACAGGCTATCGCCCTACTTGAACCTCTTATTCGTGCTGACCGTGAAAATGATGATGCGTGGTGGTTACTGGCAAATGCTACAGATGATACCGATGCAAAACGCAATGCGCTCACCAATGTTATCCGCCTGACAAACATTGATTCGCGTCGTGAACAAGCACAGCAATTGTTAAACACGCTCGATAGCGACCCCTTTGCGTTCGACTTTGGCGATGAGACGCCAGCATCAGATAGTACACCGTCTTATACAGCCGTTGATGAAATGCCTAAACAGGCAAGTCGTGGTGGCTTGAATTGTGGGACGCTGGTATTGGGCATCATTGGCTTGCTGGGTTTGTGTATGTGTGCGGGTGGTGTGCTGATTTTTACCACAATGGGCGATATTTTAGAGATGGGTGCGTTACCAGACGATACCGTTATCCTGAGTGATGTTGCTGTTGAAAATTCTATTTCTGGTGTGCTGAATGAAACGGATAGCACGGATGCTTACCGCTTCACACCCGAAACAACAGGGACATATCGCATTACAGTCGATTCTGAAGCAGCGTTGCAACCATATATTTTCATCTACTACGAAGACACAGGCATATTCGCTGGGGCATCAGCAGCGCAAGTGACGGCTGCGGCATCTGTAGCGAACATCGCGTTAGATGGTGAGCAAGATTATGTGGTCATCACGCGAGGCTTTAGTATCTGGGGCGAGGAAATTGGCTATGGTGATTACGAATTGACGATTGAAGCCCGTGATTAAACGCAAAAAAGAGCCACACAGTTATTTGTGTGGCTCTTTTGCTTAGCTTTGTTGGCTGATGCTCTCGGTGAATGATTTTTCGTCTTTTTCAAGCAATGCCCAAATGCGGTTGAGCATGTAACGATGACGCAAGAGGGTCGCTACGAGTACGACGGAAAGCAAGAAACACGCTATCATCATGCCGAATAGTAGCGGATGCGACAGGATACTGACAGGCGTGAATTCAAATAGGTCAGGCAACATGTACATTGAAGAAACGGTCAGTGCGGCAAGCCCGAGTAAGAAGGCAATCGCACGTTTGAGTTGTTTATAGGTGCTGAAATCGTAGAAATCGAATCCGAGTGTCACAAGAACATTATTCATGTTGAAGAACATGATGTAAAACGTGACGATACTGCGGGCGATGTCGATGTTGCGCTCACTGCCGAAGTAGGCTGTCACAAAAACGACTGTCACCATGATTGACCCCACGAATCCACTCACGGCGATGTAATCTATCACATCACGTCGGAAATTATGAATTGGTTTTGGGCGAATGAGTGGAATCGTCATCAATAGGGCAGGCATGTTCAGACTGCCAAACGTGACCCAGCTAATTTGAATGGGCGTAATCGGGAAGGGTAGTGCCAAGAACGTTGCAAATACGAAAAAGGCAATGTGATAGCCTCCGCGTATCAAGAACATTTTCGTCGTGCCGAAGATGGTCTGTGTGATTTCTGTACCTTCGCTGAATGCCTCTGGCAAAGTAGACATGGCGTTATTGAGCAAGACAATATCGGCAACATCTTTGCTGATTTGTGTGCCATCGTTCATCACAATGGCGAGTTCGGCTTGCTTGAGCGCAGGGACATCATTGACGCCATCACCCACCATCGCCACATATTCGCCTTGTCCTTGTAACGCGGCAACGATATGGCGTTTGGTGTTGGGTTCGACCCGTGCAAAGACATTCGCTTCTTGCACGACACGTTTGAACTCGGCATCGGACATGGCATCGAGTTCTGCGCCTTCGTATGCGCCTGTGATTTCCATGCCTGCTTCGGCGGCGATGGCTTTTACGGTTTCGATGTTATCGCCACTGATGACTTTGAGGGCGATGCCTTCATCACGGAATGCTTGAAGCGTATCGTTGATGTCTTCGCGGATTTGGTCACTCATCACAATGAGGGCGACAGGTTCAACTGTCCCAAGCACGTCGTTGCTCTCTGGCAAGTTGTCCATTGTGCCGATTGCCAGTACCCGTTTTCCTGCTTGGCTGAGTGAAATCGTATCTGCGTGTGCTGGATGGCTCTCTGGAATTAGGCGTTCGGATGCGCCCATAATCCATGTTTTGCCATTGAGAACCACCGCGCCCCATTTGCGCTCGCTGGTAAAAGGAATTTCATCTTCTTTGCGCACGTCACTTTGTGAGGCGTGTTCGAGGGCATAGCGTTCGATGGCTTGTGCCGTGCGGTTTTGGTGCGCAACATTAGCGAGGTAATCCACCAGACGCTGATTCATGTCGCTTTCACTGTATTTGTCTGTGAGTGGGGTAATCTCATCGACAGCGAGTTTGTTCTGGGTGAGCGTGCCTGTCTTATCGAAGCATAGCACCGTTGCGTAGGATAGCGATTCGACGGCGTTCACTTTTTGTACCAACGTATCGCGCCGACTGATTTTAATCGCACCGAGCGTCAAGGCTAGGATGGCTGTCAGCACCAAGCCTTGTGGTACAAGCGTTGTTACGAACACGACAGCGTTGCGCACGGCTGCTAGAAATTCGAGTGGTGGTTGCAGTGAAATCAGGTTATTGATGAGAATCAGCGGCACGAGTACCAGCATGATAATCACGCAAATTTCCACAATCACATCGAGGCGTTTTTGCGTCGGGGTTTTCGTGCGTTTGTATTCTTTGGCAACTTCCGAGAGTTTGTTGATATTGCTCTCTGCGCCGACGCGGGTTGCTCGCATGACGCCTGTCCCTGCGATGCAGAATGAACCGCTATAAATTTCGTCGTCAGGTCGCTTGAGAATGGCGTCACTCTCACCTGTGAGTAGTGCTTCGTCCATTTCGAGGGAATCTGTACGGACAACGACGCCATCTACGACTGCTTTTGTACCAGGTTCAAGTAATAGCAAATCGTCTTTAACGACTTCTTTAGTCGGGATTTCTACTTGCTTACCATCACGGATGACAAGCACTTTCTGTAGGGTTAGGGTGGCAAGTTTATCCAGCCGGCGTTTCGCCATCATCTCTTGCGTCATGCCCAAGAAGGTATTCATGAAGACACTGATACCCGCAAAGAAGACCGTGCCGTAATCTTGCAAGACAAACACAATGCCTAAGAGGGTGAACAAGACGATGTTGAATAAGTTGAGGACGTTATCGCGGAAAATATCCCAGTAGGTGCGATTGACACGCGGCTCATAGTCGTTGGCATCCCCACGTTTGATGCGCTCTTGCACATCAGATTGGCTCAAGCCGTTTAATTTGCGCTCATTGTCGAGATTATCGGGTGCTATAACTGATTGTGCCATATGCCATCCACTGGTCAATTTGCCATTGATGAGTATTGGTTCGTCATAGAAATGACGGCAAGAAATCTATTTTGTATACGCAAAAAGAGTTTATTTGTGTCAAACATTGGGTTTTTCAGCGTTCCGTCGGTGTGCTTATCCTATGGTAACGCCATTGATAGCGAAGCATAGCACACATTCTGTATACTACACTGTTCCTCATCTTAAAACCCTATACATGTGCTGAAGTCACGCAATGCTAACCCACGCCCTTGCATTGTCGCTTGCTACCAACGCGCATTACCGATACAGTACAGCCAAGATTATCAACCCTATTCATCATACAGTGAACCACAAGGCATTATGGATTTACGTTTTCGACTCATTCTCATATCGGCTGTTGGTATATTTGTTGTTTTGGCATGGACAGTGCCGGAATGGTGGGCGCTTGCCAACCCAGAATCACCTGTGGCGCAGGGTTTACCAGGCTTAGAAATGGAAGCACGCGCTCAGTTTGATGCGTTGCCGAACCCTGAACAACAAGCCTATTTCGCTATTTTTGAAGGTGATGAAGATGTTGAGCGTGAGCCTCAGCCAGAGTGGGCATTGGCGTTGGTGCGGGCGCGTTTCTTCGGGCAAGATTCTATGGCGCCGAATGCAGAGGCACTCACAGAAGCCCCTGCTGGCAGTGTGACGGTTGCTACAGGCGAATGGTTGAGTATTGATGACGTTCGCCAAGCAGAGGGTGAGATAACGGTTTTTAGCTTGCCGGATGGTTCGCGTCAGTTACGGTTAAACGAAGAGTTTACGAGTACCCGCGCTCCTGATATACATATCGTCGCCACGCGGAATCCAGACCCGTTAGATGAGAATGGCGTCGGGTTTGATTATATTGATATTGGCATGTTGGTGGCGAACACAGGCGCACAAGCCTATATAATACCAGAAACGGTTGATTTCACACGCTATCCGGTGATGGCGCTGTATTCTGTGGAGTTTGACCAAGTTTTGGCAACGTTGACTGTTGTTCGTTTACGCTAACGTGGCAAAAATGCTGAAATACGGTAGTTAAATCGCGGACGGCATAGATGCCGTCCCTACAACTGCTCTTTAATTTATGCCAAAATTGAAGCGTAGGGAATTGTAGGGACACGATAGATCGTGTCCGATATCTATATGCTTGCGGATTATTCTTGTGGGACAGTATCCAACATACTCATCAAGTCGTTGAGGTTGGTATACATGTCTTCTAGCTCTTCGTAGATAGCGTGCGTGCAATCCCGAATTTCGCCAATGGCTTGTCCATAATCTGGGTGAACATGTCCACAGCGTCCGTCGAGTATCATCTCTGCATGACCCACAATCAGGCGTAAAGGGGCGATGGCTTGGGTAGCCAAAAACTCAAGCAAAATAGGTAGGTCACTGCTCTCATGTTGCAAATACGCCGTGATAAAACGCACCGTTTGCTTACGAATGCGATAAACACGTTTTGCTTGCTCCTGCGTCAAACCCTGACGGTTCTCCAGCATGGCTGTACACAGGTCAATGATATAACTGCTGTATTCTGTCGTATTTGCCATGACAAAACTCTTCGGCATCTATGCTAATTAATATTACAAACTGTAACATATTCACCTGTTAGAAGCAATGAGTGTAGTGTAAAGGTATGCACTTAATTGGTTAGTATTCGGTTTGTTTAGCCGCATGCTTCTCATCTCTCACACAGCCTATGTATGTATACTGGTGACTAAGTTGTGAAAAGGTTCACGAGTACAGGATTTTATGTTTAGACTTGTCATTTTACGGCTCGGCGTGCGTTACATTAGTCGTCGGCTTTTCCAGAGTTTGTTGTTTATATTAGGTGTGGCGTTGGGTGTGGCAGTGGTCATCTCGATTGATATTGCCAATGGGAGTGCCAGTCGTGCATTTGAATTATCGTCTGCAAGTATTACAGGGCGCTCTACACATCAGATAGCAGGGGGACCTGATGGTGTCTCGACGGATGTGTATACGGATTTGCGCTTAGAACAGGGTATTCGTCTCAGTGCGCCCGTGGTCAGCGAGTTGATACGCGCTGTTGATGTGCCACAGCCCTTACGCTTGCTAGGCGTTGACCCGTTTGCAGAACCGCCATTCCGTAATTATCTATCGAGTATCGAAGTCATTGGCGAAGATGACATTGACCCCTTTGAGGCGCTCAATCGCTTCATTGCAGAGCCGGATACGGTGCTGATTAGTCAATCGCTGGCGACAGATATTGACCGTCAGCCAGGGGATACGCTGACCCTGCAAATTGGTGTGGAGCGTGTGCCAGTGCGTATTATTGGTATCTTGCGCCCTGATGATAACCTCAGTCAGCAAGCCCTTGACGACCTTATTCTGACCGACATCGCTACTGCGCAAGAAATACTCGGCATATCGGGCAGTGTCACACGTATTGACTTGATATTAGAAGATGACCGTGATTTAGCCCCGATACGGGATAGTCTGCCGGACGGGGTGCAACTCCTCAGCACGGTTGATAGTGGTGATGCCCTTTCACAGATGACGGCGGCTTTTGAAATTAACTTACAGGCATTGTCGTTGTTGGCTGTGGTGGTCGGTATTTTCTTGATTTACAACACCGTGACGTTTAGCGTGGTGCAACGGCGTCCCGTAATCGGCATTCTGCGCAGTCTGGGCAGTACCAAGCGCCAGATATTCGCGTTCATCATCGGTGAGGCATTTGTACTTGGTGTGATAGGCACTGTGTTGGGTGTGGGGATGGGTATCATCTTCGGACGCTTCACGGTGGGAATTATCTCGCAGACAATCAACGACCTCTATTTTGCAGTCAATGTCAGCACAGTGAATGTATCCGCATTTACACTGGCGAAGGGAATTACATTAGGCATTCTGGCAAGTACAGCGGCGGCAATCATCCCGAGTATCGACGCGACACGTACCTCGCCAACAGGCGCGATGAAACGCAGTTCGTTTGAGGACAAAACGGCAGAACTGATTCCCTATATTACAGGTTCAGCCGTTGGGGCATTGATTATTGGCTACCTCATGTTGCAGATACCAACAACGAGCCTTGTTGTCAGCTTCACGGCGCTATTTTTCATCATCTTTGGTGGTGCGTTATTCACGCCGATTGTGCTGGTGCAATTGCTTCGTTTGTTGACACCGCTCACGTATCAGCTATTTGGTGTGCTAGGACGGATGGCGCCGCGTGCTATTACGCGCTCACTCAGCCGTACTAGCGTTGCCGTCGCCGCACTGACAATAGCTGTTAGTGTGATTATCGGCGTGAGCGTGATGATTGGCTCATTCCGCAATACAGTGGCTAACTGGTTGGATAATACGCTGGCGGCAGATATTTATATCTCGCCCCCGTTATTGACTGCCAATGCCTCTACTGTCGATGTAGACCCGATTATCGCTGACTTAGTAGCAGAGGTAGACGGTATTGCGAGTGTATCCACATCGCGCACGGTTGCTGTCACTGCACCCGATTATCCTGAATTGCCACCTGTGAATCTCATTGCTGTTGAATTTGATTTACCTGGTGATGCGCGTGAATTTGTGTGGTTAGCAGATGATGTTACGAACCCATCAGAGGCACTCGCTAATGGTGGCTTGATGGTCAGTGAACCGTTTGCCTTCCGGCGTGGTATCACCCGCGAAAATAATACACTCACGCTGCTAACAGGCGAAGGTGAACGCACATTTGAGATTTTCGGTGTGTTTTACGATTACAGCACTGACCAAGGTAATGTCTATATTCAGCGTGATTTATACGATGAACTCTACGATGACCCCTTTGTGAGTGCAGTGGCTGGCTTTGTCGAGCCTGATGCAGACCTCGATGCTATCCTCGAAACGCTGGAAGATGATGTACTCGCATCCTATGATGTCGATATTCAGAGTAACCGTGCATTGCGGGCGAGTGTGTTTGATGTTTTTGAACGCACGTTTACGATTACGATTGCCTTACGTGTGCTGGCGACGATTGTGGCATTCATCGGTATTTTGTCTGCGTTGATGTCGCTACAACTGGAACACACCCGCGAATACGGTACGATGCGGGCAACAGGGATGACGCCTTGGCAATTGCGAAAATTCACCTTCATACAGACAGGGCTTATGGGTTTGGTCGCGGGTTTGCTGGCAATACCGATTGGTATTTTGCTGGCGATGGTGCTGATTTATGTCATCAATGTGCGGAGCTTCGGCTGGACGATGCAATTTGAAATTCTCTGGGGCGAAGTTGGGCAAGCATTCTTGGTAGCTATCGGGGCGGCATTGCTCGCGGGTGTTTATCCGGCATATCGCCTTGCCAAAATGAACGTCAGCCGTGCTTTGCGTAGCGAATAACCTGCGTTGCAATTGGCGACTCGCATACTATAATGTGGGTCGCTCATTTTTTGGTTATTTTGTGAAAGCACGCGCACCCTATGAAGAGACGTTATTCCATCGCCCTGATAATTTTTGCACTCGCGCTTGGTATTCGGCTGGTATACGGGCTAGTGCAACTGAATAGAGGTTTTCTCTTTGTCAGTGAAGGGGATTATACGCTCTATCAGATTGGCGCGGATTACTTTCTCGAAAATGGTGATTTCAATAACAGTATCTTCTTAGTGCGTCCGCCATTGTTTCCGCTTATTGTCGCCGCGCTCGGTGATAACCATACTCTACTCATTGTCTTGAATAGTATTTTCGGGGCGTTGCTTGCACCGATGACGATGTTGCTTGCCAAGCAATTGAAACTCTCTAGCACGATTATCACACTGGCAGGGCTTTTTGTTGCTGTTGACCCTGTTACTGTGCATTACACGGCATTTTTGGGTCCTGAAGCGATTTCGTTTGTAGGGGCATTAGGTATGATGAACGCGCTGGTTGCTCTCGTGAATAGCGAGAAGATGAGCCGTGCGGCAGGGTGGGGCATTGTTGCGGCACTGTGTTTGCTCTTTTCGGCGTATACACGCCCGTCAATTTATCTTATCTGGACAGGCATGAGTGTGTGGGTGCTGACGCAGGGCTTACGACGCTATTGGCTGGCGGTTGTTCTCTATGTTGTTATCAGCTTTGGGGGCATTGAAATATGGCAACAGCATAATCAGCAACAATTCGGGCATCATACGTTTTCGACAGTTGGTTCATATACGATGACCTACTATCGTGCTGCGTCGGTGTTGCGCTTTGGTGAAGACCTCACGCCGGATGGCGCTTATCTGGAAATTAACCAACGCATCAAAACGATACTCGGTGAAGACCCCACGACGGCAACCCCGCGTGACCAAGATAATTATCTCGCTTCAACACCAGACATTGAGGCGGCATTTAATACTATCAATATGGATATTTTCACGGATTATCCCCTGATTTATCTCGGTACACTGGTCATTGGTACGATACGCTTCTTCGACCTTGCGCCGGCTGTCCCGCCAATTGAAAATTTATATAATCCTGTACTTTATGTTATCCCATTGTGGAATATAGCTTTGCTAGGGGGCGCTCTGATAGGTGCGTACTATGGTATCCGCAATAAAGCATGGCAATTTCTAGCTGTCGTCATTTTGTTCGGGGGCTACTTCACGGCTGGGACATTGCTCGTCAAATCCGCAGGGATGACGGGGCGGGAGCGCACGGTGTTATTCCCAATGATTGCACTCGCCGCCGCCTATGGTTTTTACTATCTGTACAAAACTTACAGAGAACGCGAAACAGCAGGCATCACTCCAACGTCATCTGCGTGAGTTGATTGTCGTAGTATTTGGTAGCACTCGTCGCCATTGTGTTCAGTGTTTGTGCGTTGAATATCGCGTTGATGATAGGTCCTGCGAACGGAATAAAGCCCATTACAAGACGCGCTGGCACACGGGCGCTGATACGTGCTGAGAGTTTGAGTGCGAGATTGTTGCTGATGCGCCGTTCCATTTCGCGTTTGAACATACTCTCGCTGGGTGGCACTTTCGCTTTGGCAGAGATAACCATATCTTCGATGCTATGCGGATTATCGCTCAATGAACGTACCATTTCTTGAGCTGCTTCATCACCACCGAAAGCATAGACCAAGTTATCTAGCACACCGAGCGTTTTCACGACAACATTGTTTTCGTCCTCGTCTGCAATCACTTCTTGCACCCGCGCATAGCCCTCGTCTGTAAGAGCATACTCGAAAGCATCTATACTGATAGACATGAAATCGAGAATATGGGCGTTGTAGTAAGTGTTATTTGCCCACAGCGTCAAAATATTGCGTAGGTCGGAGTATTGGGCTGTTTCGACGATGTATGCACCTTTTATCGCGCCGATGCCCCAGCCGATGCGTGCCATTTTATGAATTAAGAAGGCAATGCCCGCCGGAATCGTGAGCGCGTGTAAGCCCGGAATTGCCATTTCTGCGCCCCCTGCAATCGCAGCCGTCGCTGTCTCTTGCTGAATCCAGCTTTCGACAGTGGCATGTTGTAAGGCGGCATCAATCGCTTCTTGTGGGTCGCCCCCTAAATCGTCAAAGGCAATGACGATGGCTTCTGCTACTTGTTCTTGTAAACCCATAGTTTCTTCTCGTCTGCTATATGTACAACTCATGTTTACTATAACGCGATTCGTAGCGTGCAGGTTGCATTTCTTTCGGAACTCATACGTGATTCTAGTGTTATAATAGGGGCAAATTCACTAGAGGAAAAAACTGAAATGTCTTTTGTTGGTAAAGCCCTATTTGAAATATTTCGCTTCCCGATTGCCGTGTTATTTCACTTGGCTGGTTGGAAGATCACTCGTAAGACACTTGAACAAGATAAACTTGTCCTGACAGGGACGCCTCATACTTCCAATTGGGATTATCCACTGTTTTTGGCGTCTTCTATCGTGTTACGTCGCAAGATGTACGTTACTGTAAAGTCAGAGTTATTTTTCTTCCCGATTGCCGGATTACTCAAAGCAATTGGGTGTATTCCTGTTTATCGTGATAGCTCTAATAATTTGGTTGACCAATTGGTAGAGATGGTCAACTCGCGTGAGCGTATTCTATTGCTTTTCACGCCATCTGGCACACGCAGTTACGCTGAATACTGGAAATCTGGTTTTTACTGGACAGCACACAAAGCCGGTGTCCCAATTCTGAACGCGATTGCGAACTACAAAACTAAGACGGTTCACATGCACGTCATGTATGAGCCATCTGGTGATTTAGAAGCCGACCTCGAATATGTGCGCCAAGAACAGGAAAAGCACGGGCATGGACTATACCCTGAGAAGACGAATCCTGTTCGTACCCGTGCTGAATACGAGGCATCACTGGAAGAAAATGCCAGCGATGATGATATGATGGATGCTATGGCTGATGACGACAGTTCATCCACGCAAGAACGGTCTGCATAAACTCAACTAGAAATAGGAGCGTTGGTCTTATTTTCTTCTTCCTTCGCTCCGAGTTCCTCTGGCGTAAAACTATCGCCATAAGTACGTGATGGCACTTCTGTGTACAAGAATGGTTTGGTACGTGGTGGCATAAAGCGCATTGCGAAGCCGACCAATTTAAGCCCCTTATCGGCTACCCAACGAATGCTCCCATGCGGTTTCTCAAAGCCCATCGCTTCGAGTAGCGGGTCATCCATGAAGGCTAACAGCCCTTGCCGAATAATTGGATGTAAAAACGAAGGATACCAGCTCAAAAACACGCTGATAGTTGCTTCACCAATGGCACGATTCGCTTTGTCGTAAGCATAGTATTTTTTCTCGTGTGCGATGTTGAATGCTTCATAGGCTTCGCGTGTTTCGGGAATATCTTCGATGTGCATACGGATACCGACTTCGCGCCAGAAATGAAAATTCGCATCTTTCTCGTGGTCAGTGGGTTTGCGCCAACCGTATTTTTCATGCCAGCGAATTGGCTCAAAGACAAAGGTGGATAGCACGTAGAGCATATCTTCGTTGCGCAAATTCCAGCGCCCGTGCAAGCGGTTCATGGTGCCGATGACAGTTTTACCAAAGTCGCTGTCGTAGCCTTTTTCGGCTAAACCAGCCAACATCAATGAGGTATCGTCGTAGCGTTTTTGCCCGTGCGATTCAAATTGTCCCGTCGCCGCAAGGACACGGCTGGTATGGGGAACAGCATACGTTCTGAATAGCGCGAACTCCAGCGACTTCTTAATCAGCCAAGGGTATTCATATGCGCCAACGAGATAGGTGATTTCTTGGCAATCTTCTTTGGGGTCAAGTTGTAATACACGCTTCAAAACATCATAGCGTCCTGCCATTGTGGATGTACTCTCTAATCTGTGTACGTACTAGCTGTATCTTATGCCGAAATGATATAGATTCAATAGATAGCGACTAGTATGAGGCAGATACTCATGGAATCTTCTTGTAAGATATTAACCTTAATTTGGTGTTTAGCTTCATTTTTTGCGCTACACTAAAGTAACTCGTAATACCATGAGAGGATAATTTTACATGGGTAAGTTCGACGATCTTTTGAACAGACGCCAGCAAGAAGATGCTATGAAGGAATCAAAACGCCTTCCCCCCGGACAATCTCTCACGCAAAAGTTTCCGGTTCTGACTTATGGACCGACGCCAAAGTTTGAAAAACGCACATGGGATTTGCGTGTGTTTGGCGAAGTCGAAAAAGAGATGACATGGTCTTGGGATGAATTTACAGCACTTCCAACGAAGACTATCACGACGGATATTCATTGTGTGACACGCTGGAGCAAATTCGACACGACATGGACAGGTGTGCCATTCACGGAATTTATAAAGTTATTTGGTGTGAAAGATAGCGCCAATTACGTCATTGCGCATTGTGATTATGGCTACACGACGAATTTGCCTATCGAAACGATGATGGATGATGATGTGCTGTTAGCGTATATCTACGAAGGTGAACAACTGCAAGAACCGCACTTGATGGATCATGGTGGTCCTTTGCGTACACTCGTTCCGAAACGTTATTTCTGGAAAAGCGCAAAATTCTTGCGGGCGCTAGAATTTACCAAGTCTGACAAGCCAGGTTTCTGGGAAAAAGCGGGTTATCACAATGATGGCGACCCTTGGAAAGAAGAGCGTTATGGGCGTCGTGGTTTCTTTTGATGCCAAGCTAATAGACTAAATAGCAGAAACGGGAATTGCATAGGCAGTTCCCGTTTTTTGTTTGGACGATTAATCGCCAGCCGTCTCTGTAGCGGCGGTATCTGTTGCAAAGGCGTTGGTTGCACGCGCCTCGTTGGTTGCCTGAATAGACTCTGGAATGGCTGTGGCTGTGCCAATGATGAAGGGGAGTAAATCTTCGTTGCTCACGGCTTCGAGCGTCGTCTGGAAATTTTCGGCATCTTGTGTGGTGCGTGGACGCAAACCTTCGATTTGTGGCGCGACAATCGTATTAATTTGTTGTTCACGAATGGCATTTTCGGTGGCATATTCGTCTTCTGGGAAAGCGACAACGCCACTCCCGATTGCGCCTAAGCTGATGATAAACATCGCTAGGGCAACTGCGCCGACGTAGAGTAACAAACGCCGATTACCAGTGCGTGTTTCTTCACCTAAATCTGCTTGCTGAATGAATTGCAATAAGGGTTGTTTACGATACCCACTCAGTTGCTTCAAGGCGGGTACTTGGCTGATGCTGGCTGGTAGAACAGCTTTGCGAAGAATCAGTGGAACAATGATATGCCCTTCGGCTTTGGCACTCGCAATTGCATTTTGCACGCTCTCATCTTCTACAGAGTCGGGTGTGATGAGGACAATCAGCATATCATGATTGAGCCGTATATTTGCTACGCTCAAATCTTGCTGAATTTGTTCGGCTGTTTGCGCATCGTTGAGCGCATACGTGATGTTAATCATAAAAACAGAAATACTCCTGTTTACCTGTAAACGTCTTAAAAACTATGGTAGCAGGTTGTCGGGTGCTTCCTATGTATAGATTTTGCTGGAGGCTGTTTCTAACGGGATTCTATTGTTATTCGTCTACATGATGTTCACACGACCTTGTTAGTGGCTATAGAACATATATTTGACACCTGAACGTTCGTTCGATATACTCAGAACAAGTATTCGTTAGAATGCATGTTTTATATATTGTTGACCGTGAAGGATATTCCAATGGGCGACATAAAAGACTTTGAAAAATTGTCAGAGCGTCAGCAGAATATTTTGCGTTTCATGTTTGATTACATGCAACGGCAAGGTTTTCCGCCGACCATCCGTGAAATCGGTGAGGCAACCGACATCAATTCCACCTCTGTTGTGAATTATAATCTCAATAAGTTGGTTGATGCTGGCTATCTTGACCGTGTAGATAGTGTGTCGCGTGGGTTGCGCATCATTGCGCCAATTCCGGGCAAAAGTACTAAGAAAGTACGCCGTACTGATAAAGTTGACCGTGTCGCTATGGTCGGTAAGATTGCGGCTGGGCAACCGATTGAAGTACCAGAAGATATCGCGCATAGTGTCGATGATGATGATATGATCGACATTCCACCATTTTTGCTTAATGGTGTGGACGCGGCAGAAGTTTTCGCGCTCGAAGTTGAGGGTGATTCCATGATTGACGCGATGATTGGTGAGGGTGACATTGTACTGCTTCGCCATCAACAAACCGCTAAAAATGGGGATATGGTCGCTGTCTGGTTGCCAGATAGAGGCGAAACCACGCTCAAATACTTCTACAAAGAAGGGGATCGCGTGCGCTTGCAACCTGCTCATCCGACAATGGATGATATTTATGTGGATGCGCGTAACTGCGAAATTCGTGGCAAAGTGCTATCTGTCATCCGTACTGTGCATTAGAGCATCCATCCGGCAGCGGTAAAACTCAGGCTTATACACCCATCGACCGGATGGGAGGCACAATGCGATACAGAATCTAAACAGGGCATGTCTAATAAGCATGTCCTGTTATATTTTGGGCGATTGAATCACCAGCCGTATAGCCAGCGCGTCATGGTGATGATGACGGGTATCAGCACGATACCGAGTAGCAATTGACCTAAAATCTGCGTCAAGAAATGTGATAATTTACTTGCATCTGTTGGCAAACCGAGCAATGATAGCAAATGTTCTGGACGCAAGACAAGCCATCCCCCGACGACTGCTCCTGTGCATAATATCCCTGTATTAATCAATGTCGAATTGCGAATTAAGACTGCTGATAGCATAGCAAATGCCTGTTCTCTCACCTTAGATATTATTCTATACGTAAAAAATGTGGAAATGGTGCAAATAATACTAAATTGGTGTTTTGAGGGTTATGCGGGTCTTAACGGATAGATACTCATAATCGGTTTACACTAGGTAACATACAGACAACGTTTGTAGTGGTATGGACTATTCGCTTGCCACGCCCGAACTGACTTTGTATACTCGCCTCACTTTAGTCAGACGCACACACATAAAGGACTGTCGTTCGTGAGTGAACAAGATACCTATAACATTCTAGTCGTTGATGATGACCCTGCGCTCCAAAGGCTGGTGATGTCATTGATCAAACGCGCTGGCATGAATCCCATTTCTGCCACTGATGCTATGCAAGCGAAGGCACATCTGGAAAGTGATGCGCCATTGCCTCATTTGATTTTGCTGGATTTGATGATGCCTGAAATTAGCGGTATCGAATTTTTGCAAGATATTCGTCAATATGATGAGTACCAAAATGTGCCTGTTATTATCTTATCAGCATTGGCAGACCCCGAAAAAATCCGTGAAGGCTTGTCATCGGGTGCAGACCGTTATTTGACAAAACCGTATCTAGCGAATAATCTCGTCAAGACGGTACGAGAAGTCATTCAACATGGTCGTCGCAAAGTCTAGTTAATAGAAATGGCACGCGCATCCGATGAAAGATACTGAATTAACGATTCTGAGTTTGCTGGCACAGGGTCCACGTTACGGACACGAAGTACAACAAATTATTGATGAACGCGGGATGCGCGAATGGCTGGCGATTGGCTATTCGTCTGTTTATTATTTGCTCAACAAATTTGAGCGCCAAAATTTGCTGACGAGTGAATTGCGCCCAGCCGCTGGTGGTACACCACGCAAGCTCTTTCGTTTGACCGACGCTGGACAAGGTATTTTGCGCACGGCTGTTTCTGATTTGTTGCGGATGCCACAGTCTATTGGCACGGGTTTTGAACTCGGGCTGGCGAATTTGCATGTGCTTTCGCCAAGACAGGTTTATCAGGTCTTACATTATCACCGTGAAGATTTGGAAGACCAAGTGAATGCTGTACGGGCGTTATGGCAAGAGCGCCAAACGAGCAGTGACGCCGATAATCGTCATGATTTGCGTGCGCTTTATACACATAGCATTAAACGCATGGAATCGGATATTGAATGGCTGACGGAATTTCTCGCTGATTGGGAAAAACGCTATCCAGAAGTGAGTGAAGATTTTGTGACCCGCGACCAAGCCGATGCACAATCTATGAATACGGCGCAAACACGTTTACATCGTCAGACACCCACTAATCCGCTTAAGATGCTCCAGCGGTTACAGCGCCCTAGTGAAACAAAATCGGCTGATAACGAAGATGCAGATACATGATTATTGGGGTGGTTGTAGGCTATAAAGCGTGAAATTGGTAAATGCGCTATCTATAGCTATATCAAAGCCTGCCTCTTGTAATGCCATAAGCCAAGCAGTGGCATCTTCCCCACGTGGCACGACGAAATAACGTGTGCCTACTTCATCGAGTGTAAGCGCATCCTCTATGAGTAATTCGGGCGTTGGATAGAATACACGGCGCTTATCTGTCCATTGCCCCATATAATAATCAAGCTCCCAATCCAACCATGTATCATAAATGACAGTCGCCACTGGTTTATCATTGAGTGTTTGGGCGAGGTGGTGAATGCCTGCATGACGCCCGTCATCACTACCAATCGGGTAATATCCGAACACGGCTTGCCATGCGAAAACTAACAAACATAGCCCCAACGCTATCCATCCTGTGCGCCCAGTACGATAATTTTCATGTAAATAGGCAATGCCTTCTGCACAAAGCACCACAAAAATCGGCAGTAAAATAAGCTGATTACGGTCAAATAGATTGAGCGTCAGAACCATATGCACACCGACGAATGCGAGTATCCATAGGCACAGCCACCCAAGCTGAGATAGTCCATCAGACAAATAGCGTCGGACGCTTAGTACAATCAGCACCAAGCCAGCAATTGTGATAATGGCATGTCCAGCGAGATATTGTATTGTTTGCCACCATAGTAATAAGCGTTGCGGATAATCGCTGATAGCGGTCAGGGCAGTGGGGGTATAGCGTGTGCGCCCAAGTGTGAAAAAGCTATCAATACCGTTTGTTATCCGCGTGCTATCCCACAGCGCGAGTAAGCCGATTCCGATAATGATTGGTAAAACGAAAGAGAGGCTTGTTAGTAAGTAGTCCTTAAACACAGGCGCTATTGATAGTGTTTTTTGTGTCTCGGCGGGCGAAGACACAGGTTCGCCCCTACTCAACGGGTATTTTGTAGGGGAGTGCCTATGTGCGCTCCCGAAATAGAACAACCATTTTCTAGAAATCATATTCGTCGTGCAAAAGTATTTGTTTGTTACGCTGGTCAATAACAGTACCAAATACAATGGCACATAAAAAATGACCTGTGGTTTTGCCCAGAAAGCGAGTATTAGCCAGAAACCTGCCCAGAGTGGTTTTCTCTGCATGCTCATCCACAGACCTAGCACAGCGAATAACAACATCGGCATATCGGTGAAGGCTGTCGGGGCGAATACTATCCGTAAAGGTGATAGGGCGATGATGAAGCCTGCAATCCATCCGGCATTATGATAGAGACTCAATCGGCGTGCGAGGCGTATCAGGACAGCGACCAAGATAATACTCGCCCATAGCGACACCATGCGTCCTGCAAATTCGCCTTTTAG
Source organism: Chloroflexota bacterium (assembly GCA_038522085.1). Classification (GTDB taxonomy): domain Bacteria; phylum Chloroflexota; class Anaerolineae; order Aggregatilineales; family Phototrophicaceae; genus JAUZRW01. Next base: position 3,003 of record JBCBKJ010000007.1, on the reverse strand, counting down.
GGGATTGAGTTGTAGAACGCCATCAGCATCGCTTTCGATGGCGAATAGCACTAACGCGAGAGCATTTGCATAGTACGTCAGCGGTGGCTTGTCGATAGGTTCAGCTAAAAATAGCCAATCACCATTGATAGCGGCGTGTCGTGCGCTGGTCATGTAGTAGGCTTCGTCAGGATGAAAGCGTCCGGCGTTACCGAGTGCCAAATAGCTAAAAAACACTGCCAGCAAAATGCAAGCAGTGTCCATCAATAAGCGTTTGGATTGTGCCGTATCCATATCTGAATGCGTGAATTAGCCGAAGCGTTTCCGCAAGTATTCGAGTGCTACACGGTCAATCACATTAGGCTTATCTTGCAAGCTCCAACGCTCTTCAAGATTTTCATTGCCGACGAGTACCCAGAAGGCTTGTTTTGCTACTTCGTCCCAATCACCATTGACCTCGCCACCCATATAGCCTTCATTATTCATGATTTGTTGGAGTTCACGGGCTACGGCGTCATCAATTGGGATTTGGTCTTCGGGCTTGGCTTCGCCAAAGAAGAGATGATGTGCTTCGAGCAATTGGCGCAATTTATGAACAGGCTGTTCGTCATCGTCTACACGCAAGTCGATATAGCGGTCTGTATCGCCACCATAGCCCCCATTAGGCTTGACGACCAGCACCCCAGCCGACTGTTTCCCACGCTTATCTCCACCTGCGCTTTCTGCGGCACGGAGGGCAGTTACCAAGCGGTCAGCGAGTTCGCCTTGTGCATTTTGATAGGCATCTGCCATCGCATCTAAAACGGCGCTCCCGGCTAAAATGTTGCCTTGTACGCTGAAATGAGTGCCTTGTTTATTGCCTGCCCAATCATGGCATTTTGAACCTGTATGTGCCGCGACATTACCTTGTGCATCGACAATGCCGACCTGCCGTTGTTCGCGGTTATCGTCGTCTGCTAACAAGAGAGCGAGGGTTTCGCTGGCGGATTTGCCTTCTGCGAGCAAATCTAGCCCACGCGGACCAAAGCCGACTTTGGCATAGGATTGGGTAGCGACTGCTCCTGCATCTGCTCGCGCCCAACTGACGAGCGCCGCCGCCGCCAAAAATTTACTCGCCACCGCAACGCCCCACGCATTTTCGTCAGGGTCAAACGCGACAATCGAAAAGGTATTCAGTTGCATAAGCAGACTATCCTCAATAATGCTGTAATCAATACGCCCATTTTAACGCACTCTCGCTCACTGACCACATCTATCTTGTTTGAGTATCCAATAAACAAAAATGAACGCACCATTATGTGTTGGTATGGTATATATGTAATAGCGTGTTATCCAATATTCTGTACTCTATCAGTGAAAGAATTTGCTAATGCTTAAGAAAGTTACTTTTGTCTTACTATGCCTTGTTATTGGCTATCCATTTGCTCTGGATGCTCAAGAAGAATGTGATTTACCAGAAAACTATACCCAAATAGCTTTTGCTGCAATTAACAGTGAGCGATTTGATGAAGCTATCAGCATTTTTACATGTGCAATTGAATCAGGAGAAAATGGTGCAGAAGATTATTGTCTGTAAACGGGGTCTAAAACCCCCGCCTTCAGGCGGCGACTTTCAGTAAGTAGGTCGCGCTGAATGTGTTGAAAGGCGTTGTAGGTAGCAACACATTCGCGCGGACGCTATGATGGAGTGATGGAAACGAGACTGTATGAAACGTGGAAAATGGCATATCGAAAAACATCGCACTCCGTATACGATCTTAAATATCACATCGTATGGGTGACAAAATATCGTTATCCGGTATTACTGTGGAGGAATAGGAGTGCGAACGCGAGACATCATTCGTCAGTTGTGTACGCGGTTGGATGTACAGATTGTGAGCGGTCATGTGTCATCCGACCATGTGCATTTGTTAGTGTCAGCGCCCCCAATGCTTGCGGTAAGTGAGCTAGTCCAAAAGCTAAAAGGGGCGAGTAGCCGTAAATTACTACAAGAGTATACGGAACTGAGCAAGCAGTATTGGGGGCGTCATTTGTGGGCAAGAGGGTATTTTGCTGTAAGTACAGGCAACGTGACAGATGAGATTATACGCCAATACATTGAGTCTCATGATGAGAAGCCCAATGGTGAAGATGATAACTTTAGTGTAGATGAGAGTTGAAGGCGAGTTTCACTCGTCCACTCAAAGCCACCACCTTCAGGTGGTGTGTAGTTTACTTTTATCGTGGTGGCACTTACTTTTTGATGGAAGATTTTGAAAGTGCCATTATAGATTACGATGCAGCAATTCTGATAACTGATGATTCTGATGAATTATACTATGATAGTCTTGCTTCTAGGGGAGCCTCCTACTATTTTTTAGGCGACTTCACGAATGCTATTGCTGACCTAACACTTGTCATTGATAACGTAACAGTTTCAGTTCAAAGCTATGCAGTTCGAGGCGAATCCTACTATTTTCAAGAGAATTGGCAACTTGCTCTTGCAGATTTTAATACAGTAATTGAATTAGACAATACAAATGCTGGTTCTTTTGCCAACAGGGGATTAATACACTACTATCTCGGAAATCAATCTAGCGCCCTTGAGGATTGGGAAGAGGCATTTAGTCTCAATCCTGATATATCTACCTCCTTTCGTGATGGTGTGCAACAGCTAATTCGGTACGAGCTATATCCTACAGCATTACAGCGAGTGAACGATATAATTCTGCTGGATGCTTATAATGGCGTAACGCGATGGCAAAATAACTTTTATCGCGCATATATTCATCTGCAACTGGGTAATAATCTTGATGCTATCCTAGATGCTACACTTGTAATCGAAGATGGGGGTGATGAAGCCCTTTCATCTATGCCTGAAATATTGCTTGTCCGTAGCGAAGGATATCTTAATTTAGGTTTCTTGGAATCAGGATTAGAGGATGCTAATGACTATATATTGTTAGCTCCTGATGATCGGGAAGGATATGCTATGCGCGGTAATATCCATTTTGCTGACGATAATTTTGAATTAGCCTTGTCTGA
>JBCBKJ010000006.1:0-145492 GCA_038522085.1 Chloroflexota bacterium | reverse complement strand
GATTAACAGGAATCTTGACAATTGGTGTGAGCATTGTTTCGAGGAACAATATGTGCATTTCAGGGGTTAAATTATTAAAATCTCTTGTATCCATTGAAAAATACTCTTGCACTAATGTTTGTTCACCTGTTAGGGCTTCTAAACTCTGCACACGAGTTAAACGATTTTCTAGAACTTTAATCATTTCTTGAATCTGATCTAGATCTATCATAAGTTCAAGTTGTTGATTGATTTCTGCTAGTCTCTCGTCAGTTTCTCTTAACTGGCTTCGACGCGTATAAAGTCTTTGTGTAAGTGATTGGATTGTCTCATCTAAACTTGTATCGGGACGTAGTTCTGAGAGTGTATCAAAATATTCTCGAAGGTTTTCTTCTCGTTCATCTCTGGAAACATCAGGATTAGTTAACTCCCGTATACGCTGTAGGATAAGTCGTGTTAACTCAGTTGAAGCCATCAGATAGTCCTTTCATTATCGCAGTACTCAAACTGATTTCGGGGTAGCATTACTAATTTTGAGTACTAATTGTTCTGTATCGCTAATGTTGGGTGAATTTGATACCGTCTGATTGTCGTAAACATCCAAGATTTTAGAGTATATATTTGATCTATGTTTCCTAAATGACTTTGCAGGTACATTGCTCACTTCAGCAAGATGCTCGCCCATATAATCCTGATACTGATAGTTAGAGTCATCACGGTTAAAATCTTCCTCGACTCGAACAACCCATTTACAATCTAAAACCTTATCTGAATATGGCACTGACCTCGGAATTACTATTGGTATTCTAGAGGCGCTCGAATTTTGCTTTTTTGTGGCAGAATATATTTCATCCCAAGAACTTATGGCAAACCAATAATCTGTCGGTTAACATATCTAGCGTTGTATTCGTCTGGATTGAAATAGACTATATCTATCTCATAAGTCCAGCGAAATATCTTGGAGAGGTAGTATCTTGCCATCTGCGAGTGGGCTGATGTAACTAGATGATCGTAGAGTGAGGTTTGCGTTGCAATCCACTCCTTGTAAATTTCAATGCCTATTTTACTATCCTTAGTGGCATCGAAAACTTTCAATTGATTTTGATTAATGCTATTGTCCAAGAGTGTGTATCCAACAATACCAGCACGACCAAACATTGCTGATGCATACGCCATCTGAGGATTTACAATACCATTAACGGACGAGTACAAAGGTGTGACATAAGTTGCATCTCCCCATGTAAAGTTTGAGCCGAGTGATACATTCAATTTTCTTCTTTTCTTTTCAAAAAAATTGGAAAGGTATTTCGGGCTCATATATTTGATAACCCATAATTCTGATCCTGAATTATGTATATTACGCTGAGGATCTACATGTCTAGTTTTGAGAGTTTTAAATGAGTCATTACACCACTTATCTATTTTTGCTTTGAGATTAGCTGAATTATTTCTAATTGATCGGAATAGTGTGCTAATGTTACTGTATGGTCCTAGTCTTTTGCTCATATATTTTATTCCAATTAGTGTATCAATATAGATGTCATATGTGTTACTGCAATATTTTATAGTAATTATGACTATATAGCCAAAAACATCTTGTTAATCACCCTGGATTTTCCTCAATTCCTCCATCTACCATTAGGATGACGAGTACAAACTCACGGATTTTGATTTTGTCACTGTATTTTGCTCAACGGCTTGTTATCGCTTATGATCACATGACAAATAGTCTTTGATGGCAGGTAGATGGTCTACTATCCTATGTTTCGAGTAATGCCTAGCAGATGCCCTAAATCAGCGTCTAACTCATAGACACGTTCATTCGGCACGGTAGGAAAGGGTGCTTTGTTCTCTTTTGCATGCTGAACATCGTGTGCGAGTTGGGTGACTTCCTCTAGCCCGATAATCCACTCATGGACGTATTTTTTGACCACCCAACCCCGTATCCCAATCTGGATAGCACGCCGTGTTGGGTGTTTGCCCAATGTTAGATAACGTTCAGGATCCCATTGATGGCGTACGGCTGAACGCTTGAGTGCCAATCGCCACGCATCATGGTCGTCATAGACAGTGCGGTTGTAGCTCGTCTCTACGGATTCACGCAGAATGGTCAAGAAGCCTTCGTGTGTGAGCTTGATTTTGAGAATAGCTTCTTGCCGTGTTTTTCTTGCATAGCCTGAGCGATACAGCATCCACGCGAAAGACGGCTTAATCCATGTCATGCGTTCCATGTTGAAGCCACGTCCGAAAGTGCCATTTGCTAATGCTGCTTGTACAATGGTGGGCTTGAATGCTTGATAGACATAAATACCCTCGTCATCATAGGCGGCGTAAATGCGTCTTTCGTCAGTCATGGTTGACTATCTCGCTCGGTATCATCTGCCTAAAATAAGGGAGACTCGGAGAGTGTCCTTCTCCGAGCCTCTAGTGTGTCACTCATTTGCACACGCCAACGACGTTTAAGTTCAGGCATCAATCTGAAAATTGTTGCTCTACCAGTCTGAGCTACCGCCCCATGATTGCGTGTGTTGCGTACTGCTCAGAGGGGCGGGCAGAAGTCGAATCTGCGACCTACAATATGCTGCACCTGAACGTTTGATTTGGCGACAGTGACGAATACTCAGCTTGTGGAGTCGTGCAAGTTGAGTTTTAAGACGGTGTCTGCTATGCCTCTACCAGTTGGGCTACCCCGACACGCATAGAAAAAGGTCGGGGGAGGGACTTGAACCCACACTTTTCGCAGACGATGTGTCTCTCATTACGTTGATATTGAATTTGAGTTTGCACTCCGCAGGTCATTATAGGTCACAAATGGTCATAAAGCAAGCAAGTGTCGCAGAAATTTAGTCAGCAAAGATGTAGTTGAAAATCGCTTCGCCTACGGTTTGCTCATCTACTTCCGCACTATTCGCTTCTTCACGAGCGAATTTCACGGCTTCTTGTAAGGCACGCACGCGCTCTTTTAGCACAGCTACGCGCGAGGCAGGCAACGCACCTGAATATTTAATCGTTTGCCAATTCCCGACCACAATATCTTCGTAGTACACCTCGACCTGTGCAGGATGCTCTTTGGTCGCTTCGGCTTTGACGTGATTGCGCGGAATGCGCTTGGTTTTGGTCGTTTGTACAGGCTCAGTTGCCCATGCATCGGTTGCCTCGTCATATGACCATAATTCGGATGGGTCGAGCGTCGGTAACTTATTGATGAAGGTGTGTAAGTCGGTTAGTTGCTTCTCTAAAAATAGCAGATAGGTTACTGGCACATCGGATAAGAGCGTTTCGCCATCGACTACAACATCTGCTTTGGCATCGCCATTTGCCCAATCTTTGGTGGCGGTGACGTCAAATAGCTTAATGAGAACACTGGTCGTCTGGTCAATGACATCATCGGCGCGTACCTGTACCCGCGTTGATTCGGGTGGGTATTGTTCGCCTTCGTCATCGCGTGGGCGATAGGTGCGGGCGATACCTCCTAGCAAATTCTCTTTTTGTAGGGTTTTATGCGCGTCGGTTAACTCACGCAATGATTGGCTTTTGATGCTCTTTTCTATGGCAATGATTTGATTCAATTTTGGCATGATACTGTCTCCTTGTTTGGTATATGTTTTATCGTTTATATGTATGTTCTTTTTCTAAGCGTTTGAGAATCCCTCGCGCGACTGCTTGCACCTTCGGCTGGGTGTCGTTCGTCATTTGCTCGATATAGGCAACCGCACGCTTGCCCCCAATATCGTCAAAGGCTTGTGCGAGTGTCAGACGGACTTCTACATCGCTATCATTGATGAGGGCACTCAAGGGGTTTAAGGCACTCGATTTACTAATCACGCCCAACATCATGACACAGCCCTCACGCAAGCGGGCATCCTCACTTTGCAAACCTGCTAATAATGGCGAGAGGTCGTCGCGTGCCAGTTCAAACACTGTCCAGAAAGCCGCATCCCGTATATTTATATCCTCATCTGCTAAATAAGGAAGTACAGCAGGTAGCGTGTCGCGTGCCTTGAGTTGCCTCAAAATGGTGATAGCCTTGTACTGCACATCACTATCGTCATCGTCTAGCAAACCAATAACCTCGTTTGCAACAGAGGCATTGCCCAACTTTCCAAGTGCATGCAAAGCTGCAAAACGCGCATACCCAGAGTCATGTGTCAGTAGTTTCAGCAAATGAGGTAGTGCATCATCCCCGAACTGCACAAGCGCGAAAGTCGCATCCTCACCAATTTCTACCTCGTCTTGATTGATGAGTATCTCGACAAGAGGCACAATAGCTCGCGCATCACCGCTTTTGCCTAATGCGAGAATCGCTTGACTACGTATATTCTTGTTGTCACTAGACAAATTTGTTATGAGTTGCTCAAAGGTCTGCATTACTCCCTTCCTCGTGTGACTACAATTGCTGACCGTCGTATTTACCGCATAAATCAGTATCAAAATACTTTTACAGTATTGCCTATTGTGTTCAGGTTCGTCCGTCTCGGTCTATCCAATGTTGGGCTAATCCTTTGCTATGTACTGTTCCAATGCGTTTCAATGACTTAGTTCCACGAAGCCTCAAATCCCGTCTTTTTAACATCAGGTCATTAATTGCTTCAGCAGAATGTTCATCCGATAACACTTCAATCAAGTCAAATGCCGCAACAGCTAGATCAATGTCGTTCCCTAACATGATGGCATGAAGACTCTGCTGATACGGCTTGATTTCAGCTTTGTCTTTTATTGGAAATGGTGCATCGAGCATCCATTGAATTACTTGTGTATCGTCTAAATCAGCATAATCAGTACGAGATAATAGGCGAAGAACAAGAATCACTAGCGTTACACTATAATTTTCATCATAGGCATACCGCAGTCGAGACGCATGATTAAATGAGATAACACCACTTCCGATTTGTTCAAACATTGTCGGTTCAAGAGAATGCGATAAGCGCAAATAGGTCACTACATTGCGAGCAACACCTCTTGATATACCGCTATCTCTCTGCACATGACTAACGATGAACTCAATGCGTAATTTGCTACGCTCACTGGATTTGAACTCTGCACCTAGCAACAGGAAATTTGACTTTCGATGACCTCTCCTAGGCATTTTAACTGCTACTGCTACGTTGTTCTCTCGTTGATGCTTGCTATGCAATATGTCAAATTCAATCGCTTCAACTTCACGCTCAGTACATCGAAAATTTTGTGGCAACTGACCTAACCAAAGTTTGTAAGGATGTACATGTAGTTTGCGAGACATTTACTTTATTCCTGTGTGATTTGCTCAAAGATGCCCATTTGGCTGGGACTACCGACAGTTGCATCGACTTCGCCAATGGGTAGGAAGCGAACACGATATCCAAAGCGTTCACAGATGCCCTGTGCCCATGTTTCAAACTCGGCGCGTGTCCACTCGAAGCGGTGGTCGCTATGGCGGAAGTTGCCAGCGGGTAAGCTCTCCCACATCACGTTGTATTCTGCGTTGGGTGTCGTGATGATGATGGTTGCTGGTCGGGCAAATTCAAACAGCACGCGCTCAAAGGCTGCTAGGCGCGGTGGGTCGAGATGTTCAATGACTTCGACTACTGCCGCCGCATCGAAACCTTGTAAACGCTGGTCACGATACATCAACGAGCCGTGAATCAACTCAACATCGCGTTGTAGCCACTCTGGTAGGCGATTGAGCTTCTCCTTTGCCATTTCGAGTGAGCGAATCGAGACATCCATGCCCAAAATGTGCGTGAATTGTTTTTCTTTTGCCAAGCGCCGTAACAGCTTGCCTTCACCACAGCCCAAATCTAGTATACTGGTCGCGCCACTTGCTTTGAGCGCACTTAGTACCGTGCCGAGGCGTTGATCGTGTAATTTTATAGGACGCTCAATTGTCTCTTCTTGGGCATCCGCAGTGGCATCATCAGGTATATCCTCTACGAGGCGGGTGAGTGCCTGTTGTTGTAAGCTCCGTTGATATTTGAGATAACGACGGGTGATAATCTCTTTTTCAGGGTGATTGCTCAACCAGCCTTCGCCATGCCGTAATAATTTTTCGACTTCTTCATCATCTACAAAATAATGCTTCTCGTCATCCAGTACCGGAATCAACACGTATAGGTGCGAGAGCAAATCTGTCAGGCGAATGGTGTGTTCCAGCGTGACTGTGTAATAGCGACTCTCTCCCCACTCAGGAAAATGAGGGTCAAGCGTGTGTCGTTCAGCGGTGACAGCATAGCCCAATGGCTCGAATAAATTGTGTAACAGGCGCTCACCCCCGCGAGAGGGTAGTACGGCAATCGTTGCACTCAGAGGGATAGGCGTATCGGCTAACTCAGGACGTTCTCTTGATGTGCCGTTGAGTGCCGTGCCATAAACTTGCGCAATCGCCACACTCAAAAAGCTGGATGCCACATATGGACGGTCATTCACATACTGCGATAACGTGAAATTCCCTTTGCCTCTTACTAAGCCAATCGGGTCAACATCTAATAATAGCGCCGCTGTGCAACGGTCTTCGCTTGTCTCTGGGTAAAACACATGCGCAGAACCAAATGCCAGTTTGAATGTCTGTATTTTGCCAGGATGTTTATATAGTAAATAGCCTAAGTCCGTCGCAGGATGATGTGTGGTGGTAATGGTCAGTAGCATCAGATAGTCACTTGTCTATGAAAACATGATGATATTGTACAAGTAATCATAAAAGTCCACAATGGTTCAATATGTCTCTATTTAAACCTGATTTTTGTTGTACGCCTTTGCTATGCTTCCCTGACGCTATGCAAAATGCTCCTACAATGAACACAAAGTAAAAATGCAAGGAATCTATTTTAATGCAACGTATGCTCTTCATAATTATTACTATAGCCATAGCAACGGCAACCATTGGACAACTCGTCACAGGTAGACGCACAGCACAGACACCTATCTATGCCGATACCATCATGGATGTTCAGCGTACTGAGCGTTTTGACACAGGTAGCATGAATGATGTAGTAGCTTTTTCTCCAGCCGATGACCGTATCGCAGTTGGTGGCACACAAGGCATCTATCTCTATGACCATATCGACTCCCAACCGGAGATGATTCCATTACATCGTGCGGATGGTGCATTCATGGATGTTACATCTATGCTATTTTCGCTGAATGCCAATCTAATAGTTGTGAGCGATCGCGAAGTTATGCTTGCATATGACCTTATAGCAGGCGAAATAATATACGAAGTCGAAGCTGTTAAGCCTATTGTCCTCAATCAAGATGGTTCGCTACTGCTTTACCAGTATCAGCACGGTATAAAAATTGTCGATACATACTCTGGTGAATTACACTACGACCTGTCTTATGGGCAGGAATGGGACGAAGTAGGCGAAACTGTATTGAGCGCCCAATTCTTGGACGAAGATACGCAAGTCTCGCTCATGTGGCGTGTAACCTCACTTCATGGACCTACTGGCTTTGATGGTTATGGCTCTGACTTATGGACACTCAGCGACGAACCGGTACGTAATTATGAAGATCCTCGGTTGCCTGAACTCCAATATTTACAGGGTGCGCTCATCATCGAACCGCAATCAGCGGTAGAGAGTATTATCATCATGGATAGACTTTGGAGAGCTGATAGAACTTTGCCTTTAATTGAGGGTGACGATAGACAGACAATACTCCACAGAAATCTTACTTTGACCCATGATAGTACACGATTTGCATTTGTATGGCACGGCGGTGGTATGAATAACATTGCCGTATGGGATACCCTCACAGGCGAACGCCTACAAATGTGGCAAGTACCAATTCGTGCTTCAAACAACATTGCTTTCAATGTCGATGGATCATTATTGGCTATTGGGCAAGCTATTTATGATGTACAAACAGGGGATAAGCTACACACATTCACTACAGAAACTTACCTTTTGCTGGATAGCCAATCCGAACGCATATTACACACCACAAGCGACGATGTAGTACATCTATTAGACGCGACCACAATGACAAGACTATCAACCTTGCCTGCCTCTGGTGAAGAGATTGATTATGTGAAAGTATACGGCGAAAATTTGCTATGGATAGAGCTAAACCCTCATGATGACAATCGCTACGCCCTAACTATTTCACTGGATACAGGCACAGTGCAAAACGACTTCCGACCAGCAAATGATTTTTATTGGTCTCCCGTCAGCCCACAAAATGACCTTGTAGTATTTGTAAGCACGTACCAAACCGAAATCTGGCATCTTCAGGATGCAGAACCTGTCGTATTGCCAACAGGTACAGAACTTAAACGACCTTATTTCACGCCCCAAAACGAAGTCATTCTGTGGAACGCTGACGCATCTGAAATGCAATTCTACGATATTGAAACAGGCACTATCACGCTGCGTATACCTGTTCCAGCCGGCTACATATTATTGGGTGGAATTGACTTTAGTGACGATGCTCAGCGTATACATCTTTCATCTTCGATACCTGATAACCATACCGAGCCTGCTTTTGTCGAAGTATGGGAACGAACGATAGAATCACCTCGACGCGTCTTTTCGATAAAAGCTGATATACCAGCGTCAGATATGAGTGCAGATGGAACACATATCGCTGTACTGATTGATACAGATGCGACTGTTTATGATATAGATACAGGTGAAGTCGCTTTCCAAGTAGAAGTTGGTTCTGCACATCATATCTGGCTAAGGGAACACCGCTTAAGTATAATCTTTTTTGAAACGCTTTCCTTTGATTGGCGTACACCAGATGATGACTATTTAGCAACACAAGGGCAACGACTGATTACTACTACCCAGACGATGCAATTCTATATTAGGGATTCGCACCTTCTACGCATAACAGCATCTGATGGGCAAACCTTACGTGAAATAGACTTGCAACGTCTAATTTATAATGTTGTTCTATCTGATGACCAACAGCGCCTTTGGATTGGCTTCTATGATGGCACAGTCGAATTATGGACGCTTCCATAAATAACGTGTGCAGAATATGATAACGTTACAGTGCCAACTCATTAGGATAATGATAAATATTAAAAGAATGCTGATATGTCATCATCACACGACCCTGAGACGCCACTAACTGTCGCAGAAAGAATGAAACTTGAAGGTGCAACCGATGCTAAAATCAGGCTTTTCTTGCGCGAATCAGGTTTTTCGGATGATGAATGATTGAGCGATTCAGCCAACGATACGATATGCAATACGAGCCAAAGTACACCCCGCAAATGGCGTTTGATAATATCTTCATCGGGCTACTTGCCATCGGCATAGGTATCGGCATAAGTGTGTTTACATTTGCTTATCCTTTAGATGATGGTGTTTTTATTATCGCATCAGGCGCTATCGCATTTGGTATTTTGCGTCTCATAAAAGGGGTGTCGCAAGTGTTCAATCGTTAACAAATTGGCGTGACAGTAGCTCATATGTATAGCGCATAGATTGTATGTAAAACACTTGATTTAGAACATAAATTCTAATACAATCAGCGGATTGGAGATAATACAGGGAGATAACAATGCCAAAATCAAATTTTGGGATGGTAGGGACATTAGAAACAGCGCCTGAAAACCGCGATAAATTGGTAGACATCCTTACCCAAGCCGCAGCGCTTATGGAAGACATTGAAGATTGTCATCAATATGTCGTCACCAAAGATGCGGATAATGAACGGTTGGTGTGGGTGATTGAGTTGTGGACAAGCAAAGAAGCGCACGACGCATCGTTGGCACTACCAGACGTTCGTGCGTTGATAGGGCAGGCAATGCCAATGATTACGGGAACGCCTAGTGGTGCAAGCCTTGTCCCTGTTGCGGGCAAAGGTCTCTGAAGGTAAGAGTCAAGTTGCCCTCACCAACCGAATGACTAAGAATGTATTTGGTACTCACGTTGACTGACTACACTGTTGAAACAGCGAAACGTCATGCAAGATTAGGGGAAACTGCGCTCAGTACAATCAGGGTTAAAACGTACAACCATCTCGCTGACGATGTTGAACATGTATCCATCTTCGTCATATGAAATTTGTGCCACAGCATCGGAGGGCGCACCCTGTTCGATTGCAACCTCCCATAAATCCACAAAACTACATTCTGGCACACTGATGAAAATTTCTGGTTCATAGTCGTTGGTGATTTCGCCTGCGAAGCGTGTCATCCCCTGATTGACATAGTAAAAAGTCGTATTGACATTACCGCCTAACCTAGACACGCGCCGACGCTGTCCTGGTTCAAAGGCTTCTACTGTAATTTCTTGATACCAGTCTTCATTGCTCGTACTGCCCGGCACGCCAGCAGGTGGCGCATCAGCAGGACGTGGTACTTCCAGTGCAAAAGTGTATGTCGTGCGCGGAGCAGGCACGTAAGTAGCAGTCAAGTCCATCGTACCATCGTTACGCACAAATGCCGCTTCAATTTCTACTAGTCTTAATGCTTCAATATCGGCATCACCTGCTGCAAATGCCAAAACTTCGCTGTAAGCATCAAGCGGGTCGAAACTGGCAGGGTCGCCGGAGACAGATTGCGTTTCTGGGCGTTCAATCCCAAATAAATCGTCTGTGAATGGTGATACCGGTTGTGGGTTCAAAACGAATATCCCTACATCGATAACTACGACTAGCGTAATTAGCAGGATGAAATAGTAACCAGCACCTTTACCACGAGGTTGATTCTGAATTTGAACAGACATATTTTGTTCCTCATGTTCGTCCATCCACAGTATAGTTAGGTTTCTCTATTTCACAAACAAATCCTACACTTTACCCAAAACAGATACCTCTATCACAGTATGAATGTCACTGTACAGGAATCGCATCCACGGGAATCATGAATTGGGGTGCATCAGGATTGCCTTTGAAGCGTGCTTGAACTTTGTCGTACCCCACTTGACTAAATGGACATACTTTCAAACATACTGCACAGCCAAAATTCTTGGTGAAATAGTCACGGCAGGTCGCATGTTCAATCGTCTGCATCCCCCCATCGCCTCGTGATTTGGGTTCTTCATAGATAGCATCAACTGGACACTGACGCACACATTTCTTGCACATCGCACAGAAATCGCGCACCCAAAGATGCTCATTGTCTTCTGCCTTGCTCAATGGCAAATTTTCGATATTGATATAAATCGTGTTGATACGCAGTCGCGCCCCTTCAGTAGGGGAAATCAATAAGCCGTGATAGCCAATTGCACCGAGTCCAGCAATCTCTGCCAGATGCACATAGTCGGTCAAGCCACCTAGAGCTGTGCCAGGATACGCTTCAAAACCCGCTTTGTGCATGTGCTTCGCCAGCTTATTCCCAATCACTGCCATATTTTTGTAACCACGTATCACTTCATACTGACTATCAAAACTAGGGGAAGTGTCGATAGGTGCTTTGTCCATCTCTACTGTATAGACAATCGCATATTTCGCCGGAATGCCTTTGCCTTCAAAAATGGCGTAGCGGGGTACTTCCACATAGGCAATATCTTTGACACCCGCTTCATATGCCATTGATTCCAGTTCTTCCAAAAATTCTGGTGTCGCGTGTGTCTGACTAGCTGGTTCTTGTGAGCCATACATCCGAGATGCACGCATCATATTGATTACGAGAGGAATAGCGCGTGAGATAAACTGTATACGTTGGCGTGGCGTGATATTCATCAAGGACATTTCACTAGCTGGCAAGCCACTGTTAAATGGCGTGCGTGGCTTCGATTCGGGTGTTGGTTCAATGAGCGTATGTACCTTATCCAGATGTTTATCCATACTCTCCAGAATGCCGTCCATTGAGGGTGCTTCAGCCTTTTTATTGCCAAAAATCAAAATATCTGCCATTTGCTTAATCATCATATCCTCACAAGTCATTACAATTACAAGTCTTACTTACAGCATACTATGCAAGGTTGTGTGAATCCTAATCAACTTGCTCATAATTACTATGAATATTTTTCATACTAAAGCGTATTAATCATATGATGCTCTGTTGCCCATTGATGAGCGCGTTCCATAAAAGCACGCACGGCTGGCGATGCTGAATGACTTACTAAATAGACACTTAAACGTAAGTCGGGTTCAAATGGTAGTATAACAACACCATCTTCATCGCCATTGATTAAAATATTAGGCATTAACGTGATGCCCATACCCTCACGCACCATTTTAAAGATCGTTCTCAAGGTACTCACTTCAAACTGCAAGCGTGGTAATTTGATCGTTTGTAGCAACTTCGATTGTGTAATTGCATAATATTCGGCTTTGGGGGCAATCAGTACCTCATTAGCAATATCTTCGTTTGTCACAAATGTTTTTTGGGCTAGATGATGGTTTTTGGGGACACAAGCACACATTGTAATTGTCGCTAGGGGTATCGTCTGTTTATACCCCTTGTCTGTTGTCGTTGTGCCAATATCAATAACACCATCGTCTAGCCACTGAATCAATTCCAGCGGATTACCTTCAAATTGTACAACCTCAATATCAGGGTATTGATGACCAAAGTCACGCAAAATACCCATCAGAACACGCGATGGTAAATTAGGGATGCAACCAAAGCGTAATTTGCCGATAGACATGCCACGTTCTCTGGCTGTTTTCTGTTGAATGACACTTACCTGTTGCAAAATTGCCCGTGCATGCTCTACTACATCCTCACCGATGCGTGTTAAGGACGCACCTTGCCGACCTCGTTCTAATAGGGTCACACCAAGCTCTGCTTCCAAACGGCTCAACGAATGGCTCACGGCTGATTGAGTTAGCCCGACGGTATCGGCTGCTTCAGTCAGGCTGCCTGTATCAACTATCGCTACCAGAACTTCTAACTGCCCCAAATTCATAACATCCCCCAACCATATCTCGTTTTCAGCTATCGTATCATGACTATCAATGCGTACCGTGTCCAATCAGTAGATATTTCTCTGAGACAGGTTAAACTGTATTGATATATCGAACAAGCTATTAAAGAGTATGCAATATGAGCAAACACCCACTAGGTGAATCGCGCACGGTTGTCACCGAAAATCATGCCTTCATCGCGCCCGATGGACACGTCACTTCTAGCTTAGTTGGGTGGCAAAATACACAAGGCATTATTCTCATCTCGCCACATATGCGTGGCAAACCGCGCTTTTCACAATATTTGGCGCATATGCAATCAGGAGGTGTATCTGCAATGCCACTGTCTGGTGTCCAACGCTTTGGCTATGTGCTGGCTGGGACTATACAGGCAGATATTAATGACGAAACATATACCCTCAATCGTGGTGATTTTCTTTATGTCCCTGCGAATACACTCCACACGCTTCAATCGAAATCAGACGATACACAATTGCTCATCTTTGAAAAACCCTATGTGCCATCTCCGCTGACAGACGAACAACCTACAGTTATTTCTGGTTATACATGGGCAGGCGAGGGCGAGCCGTTCATGGGTGACGAGGATGCACGCTTACGAACGCTCCTACCTACAGATTTAGCGTTTGATATGGCAGTCAACCTGTTCACGTTTCAGTCTGGCGCGGCATTGCCCTTCGTCGAAACGCATATCATGGAACACGGACTCTATTTGATAGAAGGGCAAGGTATTTATCGCCTAGATGATGCTTGGTATCCTATCCAAGCAGGGGATGCTATTTGGATGGGGAGTTATTGCCCGCAATGGTTTTGTGCTTTTGGAAAGACGCAAAGCACCTATATTTACTACAAAGATGTCAATCGAGACCCGCTAACTTTATAATGCCAAAAATAACAGCGTAACTTGTGCTATATAGATTGCCACTTATTAAAGCATTGAGTGATAGTGATACAGATAGCTCGTAAATAGAAAGAAAATCTTGTATGCCACACGCGCTATTCCAAATATCAAACGAATGGATACAAAATATCACCCGCGTCCATGCCCCAGAGACAATAACTGTCGATTTCTTTCATCCTGACGATACGAACTTAGCAGACAAACTCGCCAAAGCAGATTTTCTCGTTACTTTGCGTGTCGATACGGCGTGGGTGACACATCTCAAACAGTGTCGGTTGGTGCAACAACAAGGTGTTGGCTACGATGCCGTAGACTGCAAAGCACTCTACAAGGCAGGAATCCCGCTTGCCATCACGCCACAAGGCACACCGGAATCCGTTGCAGAACACACGATGATGCTCATACTGTCGCTCTATCGGAATACAGTACCGATTCAAGCAGATATGCGGACAGGTGAATTTGGACAATTCGCTTGGCGCGAACGTTCAGATTTTGCGTTTGGGGATACACTCGGTATCATTGGCTTAGGGCGTATTGGCAAGCGGGTTGCGCATCTAGCACATGCCTTTGGCTTACAAGTAATTTATACAGACCTCGTATCTGCCCCTGATGACATCAGCACACGCTACAACCTCGAACAAGTTGATTTAGATACCTTACTGTCTCAATCAAACATCGTCACAGTGCATACGCCCTTAACCGAACTCACACGCGGATTTATTGGACGCACTCAATTCCAGCAGATGAAACCAGATGCTATTTTCATCAATACCAGTCGTGGTGGTACATACGACATGGATGCGCTGGCAGACATCATGGCAGAAGGGCATTTACGTGGGGCAGGGCTAGATGTATGGAATCCTGAACCGCCCCCACGAGACCATCCCATTTTTGCACTGGATAATGTCATCGCTACCCCACACATGGCAAGCGGAGGCATCAAAACACAAAATCTCAAAGCACAATCGCAATTCGCAAATATGTTGCGTGTCCTCAATGGCGAGACACCTCATAATCTTGTGCCATACACATCAGAATAGAGGCACACCTGCGACTTGTAAACGCAAACGATAAATCGTCGTTGAGGCTGTAATGTACAATGTTTTCAGGTCAGGGTCGCCCCAACAGAAATTGGCTGTTTTTGCAGGGATGAAAATACGTCCCAAGCAAACACCGTCCATATCAAATATTTGTATCCCACCCTGCCCCGTCGTGAAAAGATGACCCGCGCTGTCAATTTTCATCCCATCTGGTACACCCTCTTCATCACCGACTGTTTCTGCAAATAAGCGCCCGCTAGACAGCGTTCCATCATCGTCTACATCAAATACTCGAATATGTTTTTTGCGCGTGTCGTTGACGAATAATTGGCGCTCATCCAATGAAAAACATAAGCCATTCGGCAATACAAAATCATCAACTAATAAGGTGACAGCATCTGTATCGGGGTCTAGCCGATACACACCCTGAAAACCTAATTCTGATGCACGCGGAATGCCATAATACTCACTACGCCCACTCATAGGGTCAGTGAAATAGATAGTCCCGTCGCTCTTTACGACAATATCATTCGGGCTATTCAGTTGCTTATCACCATAGTGTGTTGCCATCACCGTAATCTGTCCATCATTCTCCAGCCGAGTGATGCGACTGGTTCCATGATGGCAAGTTAACATGCGCCCTCGCTTATCATAGGTATTGCCATTCGCTAAATGACTATTCAAGCGAATATTTTGCAAACCTTCGGGTTCGCTCCATTGATAAATACTATTGCCTAAAATATCGCTAAAGCGCAAATGATGGTCTTGCGGATGCCATATTATCCCCTCAGTGAAAATGAACCCTGTCAGATGTTCTTCCAGTTCGGTATCCGGCGACACAATATCCAGTAAACGGTCATCGCGTATATCAAGTTGAACCATCTTGCACTCCTGATTTATGTTAGGGGTCTGCCACCGTCAACAGGGATGATAGCGCCAGTCGTGAATGTGAGGTGAGTAGCAACGGCATAAATCGCTTCTGCAACGTCTTCGGCTTCTGCAATGCGCCCGAGAGGGGTTAAATCGCGTTGTTTTTGAATCTTTTCGGGTGGCATACGTTTTGCATAATCACCGTTCACCCAGCCAGGTGATACACTCACCACGCGAATATCCGGCGCAAGCGCACGTCCCAGACTCATAGTGATATTATCGAGTGCAGCTTTACTGGCACAATACGCGACGTTACTGCCTGTTGCGCGTGTCGCCGCAATCGAACTGATATTGATTACCAAACCATCGTCACTTGCCAGTAATAACTCACGCATCGCACGGATAGACGCCAACACCCCGCGCACATTCACCCGCAGAATATCATCAATAATCGTATCTGTCAGGTGGTCTAAATCATGATGCGGTACAGGCGTTGTGATACCCGCATTATTGACCAAAATATCTAATTTGCCGTATGTCTCTTTAATCGTTTTTGCCAGCGCGATTTGTTCCTCTGTGTTATCCACACGGGTACGAGATACCATATGATTTTCGCCAGCCAGTTCATCAGCGAGTGCCTGTGCTTTATCAACCCTGCTATTATACGTGATGATAACGGATGCCCCTGCGTCTGCTAATCGCTTGCAAATTGCGCTACCAATGCCACCCGCACCGCCAGTCACTAACGCAACTTTGCCAGCTAGCGCCTTATTTTCTGTTGTCATAAATATCTCCAATGGATATAAGAATAGAGACTTTTAGACACCGTGCCCTGCATTTTAAAAATTAGCGCGGTGAAAGGCGGACAGGGCAAGCCACTGTCCCTACAATTTGCTGTTTTATCAAACATTTAAGCCTGAAAAATTGCCCAACCTTGTAGGGACGCGCCTTGGTGCGTCCGCGATTTAAATACCGTATTTAATTCTTAAACTGGATCATGGTATCTATCGTCTCACATTCACCAATAAATAAACTCACAAATTTTTCACTGATGACCGTACAATCAACTCACCCGCAACATGAACAGTACGCGATGAGGTCAACGGATTCGCTATTTTCGCTTGCATCAATTCAATCGTTGCCTGAATCATATCATCGACGTTCTGGCTGATAGTCGTTAGTTGATAACTTCCCCATGACGCCATTGGTATATCATCAAATCCCAACACACTTGCGTCTTGCGGTATCTGTAAACCCGATGCACGTATCGCATCCATCGCCCCAATTGCCATGATGTCATTGGCACAAAAGAACGCATCAGGCATCATATCCTGCTTGAGCAATGTTTGTGTCGCTTCATAAGCAGATTCGTAGGTGTAATTGCCTTGCACACGCATGAGGTCATGATACCCGCGCTCGTGTAATCTTTCTAAAAATCCGCGTTCTCGGTCACGTGAGGTCGATGTGTTTTCTACACCAGCCACAAATGCCAAGTGTTCATGCCCACTATCTAGCAAGACATCAGCCGCAAGACGTCCGCCTGCTAAATTATCGGCACTCACAGAATTGACTGAGCTATTGCTCACTACCCGATTGAAAAGGATAACAGGTGTGCCACTTTCTGCGGCGCGGCTTGCCATATCTGAAGATAACGTCGCCGATGTGATAATCAGCGCATCGACTTGATACTGGAAAACAAGCGGTAAAATATCATCAACCGTTTGATTTTTGGAGGCGGTGAATAACAAGACTTGCTTATCAAGTGCTTGTAATTCTTCCAAAAATTTTTCCAGTACATAGGGATAAAATGGGCTGGTGATAGTCGCCATCACCAACCCGATGATATTGGTTTGTCGGGTACTCATCATGCGGGCAATGATATTCGGTTGATACCCTAATGCTGTTGCGGCTTCCAGTACGCGCTGGGTTGCTTTCTCAGAGACATTCGCACTATTGGCACTGAACACTCGTGAGACAGTTGATTGTGATACCCCCGCACGTTTCGCCACATCAATCGAGGTTACTTTTCTATCCGTCATCGGTTTGCCCGCTGATAATGCTTTAGCTCACTGGCTCTTTGGCATAACGGCGTACGCGCAAATCACATTGCTCTTTATGCCCCATGAAGCCCTCAATTTCACACAGACGACTGCCGTATTCACCAACCAAGGCACTCGCTTCATCGGTTGTCACGCGCTGATACGTCACGGTTTTGATGAACTTGCCTACCCATAGACCACCTGTGTAGCGTCCTGCTTTTTTCGTTGGTAGTGTATGGTTCGTGCCGATGACTTTATCGCCATAGGCAACATTCGTGCGTGGACCTAAGAACAACGCGCCGTAGTTGGTCATATTATCTAAGAAATATTGCGGGTCTTCCGTGAGGATTTCAACGTGTTCACTGGCAATATCATCCGCGACAGCGACCATTTCATCAACCGTGTCACACAAGATGACTTCGCCATAATCACGCCACGATGCCCCCGCTAAATCTGCTGTTGGAAGCACTTCTAACTGACGCCCGATTTCTGCTTCTATATTTTCAGCAATGGTCTTGCTCGTAGTCAGCAACACTGCTGGAGAATTAGGACCATGCTCTGCTTGACCGAGCAAATCTGTCGCACAAATTTCGACATCCGAGCTATCATCCGCAATGACCAATACTTCAGTTGGACCCGCTAGCAAATCAATCCCGACGCGCCCGAAAAGTTGGCGTTTTGCTTCCGCAACATAATGATTACCAGGACCGACCAGCATATCGACTGGCTCAATACCACACGCGCCATATGCCATCGCCGCCATCGCTTGGATGCCACCCAAGATATAAATGTCATCTGCACCGCCAAGGTGCATTGCCGCAATTGTCGCCGCAGGTAATTCGCCGTTGATGGGCGGGGTACATGCTACGACATAATCACAACCAGCCGTCTTCGCTGTCAGGACGCTCATGTGCGCAGATGCCACCATTGGATAGCGTCCGCCCGGCACATAGCACCCGACACGGCTAATGGGAATATTTTTATGCCCCAGAATCACACCTGGCAGTGTCTCTACTTCGATATCTTGCAAACCTGCGCGTTGTGCTTTCGCAAAAGTGCGTACTTGCTCTTGCGCGAACTTGATGTCTTCTACGACTTGTTCCGGCAAACTAGCAACAATTGCTTCACGTTCTTCCATCGACAATTTAAAGCTCTCTGGCGACCATTTATCGAACTTCTCAGAGAGTTCGCGTACGGCTTCGTCTTTGCGTGCCGCGATGTCTGCTAGAATATTCTTCACTGTCTCTTGCACTTTGGCATCTGCCTGTGCTTTTTCGTCTACCGATTTACCTTCTTTGATATAGGTTACAGCCATCTTCAATCCTCACTACGTACTAAATTTTTCGTTTCATTGACTACATTTGTTGCATATTCACCGAGCATCATGCTATCGGTTTTTACGGTTACAAAACGGAAGCCACGCGCAACCATACGAGCGGCGTATTCCGGTGATGCTGTAAAGAGTCCGGCAGCAATACCATGTTTCTCACAGGTCGCCAAAATCGTATCAAGCGCCTCATCCACTTGGCTATCGTCACTATCGAAGCCGACTTTGCCCGTCAGGCTCAAACGTAAATCGCCCGTCCCGACAAAAATCATATCGAGCGATTCCACACTCGCAATAGCATCGACGTTAGCGAGTGCTTCCGCTGTCTCGACCATCGCAATCGTCAGCACTTCGTCATTGGCATAATCAGCATAATCCGCACCATATAAAATCCGTGCTCGTGTTGGACCCAAACTGCGATAACCTAGGGGCGGATAACGACAGGCACCGATAAATGCCTCGCATTCTTCGCGGGTATTTATCATCGGGCAGACAATCCCATACGCGCCTGCATCCAAGAGGCGCATAATCTCGCCCGGTGTATTCCAATTCACACGCGCTAGCGGCACCGTATCGGTTGTACCAATTGCCTGTAGCAACTGAATCGCACTTTCCATGCTGTGCATCCCATGTTGCATATCGACCACGATGCTATCCCAACCGGCATTTGCCATCACCTCTGCTGACCACATACTCGGGATATGCAACCAACCGTTTATAATAGTGTCACCAGCCGCTAATTTTTCGCGTAATGGGTTTTTCTTCATGCTGTTTTCTCTTTCCAGATGCCTTCGCCTGTCAGCCAATCACGCAATGCTGCATTGACGATAGTTGGTTGCTCTAAGGTACTCAGATGTCCACAGTGTTCGATAGCGACAAGATGCGCGTGTGGGATACGCTCTGCCATCATCTGATGCACTGCCAACGGCACAACCGTATCTTGCTTACCTGTCAGGATGAGCGTAGGGCAGGTGATATTTTGTAAATCTGGCACACTGCTTGGACGCGCTAGTTGGGCTTTCACCTCGTTTACAAAACCCGTGATGCCGATATGCTTTGCCATATTTAACACGGTCTCGCGCAAGGCAAGGTCTTTGCGATGGTCAGGATGCAACATCACATCTTTGAGAAAATCTGTCGTCACTTCCCGAAATTCACCCAAATGCGCCATCCCAATAAACCGTTGCTGACTTGCCCGTGTTTCCGGCGATGCCTCATACGGATTGGTATTCAGCAAAGCTATTTTTGCTACCCGTTCCGGCGCTTGTCGCCATAACTCAAATGCGATGATACCCCCGTAAGAAAGCCCCACGACCGCAAACTTGCCATCTACCTGTTTCAGAATGTAGCGTGCCACCTCTGTGATGCTATCTTGCAAATGCACATCAATAACCTGTGGCACAGCAACATCTCCTAGCGCCTTCATCTGCGGCGCAAACAAGGACGCATCGCAGAGCGTTCCAGGCAATAGCACCAACGGCAAGGGCGTCATGGTTTACTTATTCCACAACTTCTTGCTTACCCGACGTGCGCCTTCTGCCAGTGATTCTAATTTTGCATAGGCAATATCAGGATGCACTGCACCGTAACCCGCAAATGTCCCGAATCCACAGTCTGTCCCTGCGATGACACGCTCTTTGCCAACGATGTTGACATAACGTTCGATACGTTCTGCCACGAGGTCAGGATGTTCGACAAAATTGGTCGTTGTATCTAGCACACCTGGAATCAGCACTTTGTCATCAGGAATATTGATGCTCGCCCACGTTTGCCACTCATGCGAATGACGGGGATTCGCGCCTTCAAACTGAATCGCTTGTGGTTTCGCACTCAGCACAATATCCGCGATTTCGTGCAGGTCGATGTCATGGGTATGCGGACCTTCGTAGTTACCCCAGCACAAGTGCATACGCACACGGTCAGCAGGCACATTTTCCAGCGCATAATTCAACGCCTCGACCTGCCGTTGTGCCGCCTTCTTGAAGGTAGCCGTATCATCATCACGGAAACGAATATGACGCCCCATCGCTAAATCAGGACAATCGACTTGCAACAACAAACCTGCTTCAGTGATTTTTTCGTACTCCACTTTCATCACTTCCGCGAGTGCTTGCAGATAGTCTTCATCCGATTGATAGTATTGATTCGGCTGAAAGACTGCAATCACACCGGGCGATGCCGCATTCATGAAGGCTTCGGTTGCGCCCGCCACGTCTGCCGCCGCTTTCAAATTGGCAATGTCTTTTTCGAGTGGCGCGAGGTCTTTAATTTTGATTTCACCCCGTACCACCGGACGATGATATTTGGGGGTTCCGCCCTGCTCTGCTAAACGTTTTTTGAACGCCGGAAAATCATCCAAATCTTTTGGTGTTGCACGGGGGACTTCATCAATTTCAAAACCTGTAAGCCGATGCCGGATATACGTTGCATAACTGATTTTGCTCATCTCACCATCGCTGATGATGTCTACACCGGCGCCTACCTGTTTCTTGGCAACTTCCGCCGTCGCACGGGTCATAACCGCATCAAATTCGGCTTCGCTGTACGCCTCGCCTTTGTCTTGCGCAAATAGTTGGTCAACCACGTATTGCGGACGTGGCATACTGCCAACATGCGTGGTGAGAATGCGTTCTGTACTCTGTTTCAAAGGATTGCTCCGTCTCTATTTCGGGGGTTCATAATCTGCGAGGTTCACACCCATCAGATTCTTGAACATGCCTAATAATTTTTCGTTTTGCGCCGCTTTTTGTGCTTCATAGTCTTCTGGATGAATCATCTTGCCGTGTTCATTTGCCTGATAGCCATTTTCAGCGGCGGCTTTCTCGACTTTTGGCGCCCAATACGGGTCTTTGCCCTCAAATACTTTATGCGATTCCAAAATAGCGAAGAACCAACCAACCTCATCACCAATGTATTCAAAACGGCGATACATACCCGGTGGTAAAGAAATTAAATCCCACTCATTGAGGTCAAAATAGCCTTCTGCTTCATCGGGGTCATCAGAATTACCCCAGTAAAAGCGCCAAGGACCTTTCAAAATGAAAAAGGATTCGATGTAATCATGCGTGTGCCAAGCTGGACCACAATTCGGTGGCGCCCAACCCATCCCAATCTGATAATTATGAGGGTCTGTAATGGCACGTTGAATTTCAAAATCAGGATTTTCGCTGGCGGTATCACCTATAACGGCATAATTCATACGGTGGTGATTGGGCAACATGCTATCAATGAACATGATAGGGATGCCTTTATCTTTGAGGTCGCTAAAGCGCATGACACGTTTTGCCATGCTTTCGGCTGTTTGCTTAGGATGGTTCATTAATCCCCCTTAGTAACATTGTCTGAATAAAATTTTGCATACGTATGCAAAATACTCAAGTTTTGTATATTTGTCAAACAATTGCCTGTTATTACAAGCGATTCAACTGGTGCAAACGGATGTCGTGTTGGGTTGTGCCATGCTGTGCAAGGTCTGCCATAATCTCACCGACAACACTCGCCATTTTGAAACCATGTCCACTGAAACCCGCCGCAATTGCCACCTGTGGCATATCATCGAGCGTTTGCATCACCCAATGCTCATCCGGCGTATTCGTGAACATACAGACTTTCATATCCAGCGTTTTCCCAGAGCCATCAGGGAAATATCTTTCCCCGAATTCGCGCAGGATATTTTCATCAGTTGGATACGTGTTGCGGTCAATCGCATCAGGGTCAACCACTTCATCCAAATGATGATAACGCCCGTATTTCATCCCTGGTGTTGTGCCGTTAGGATTAAATTCAGGGAAACCATAATAGCGTCCCTCATCGACTTGCGCATTCCAAACAGGAAAATTATCAAGCGTGAACCATTCCGGCTTATTCGTCTCTGTCCAGATGAGAACTTGTCGCTCAGGAACAGCTTTATCTTTGAGTTGAGGCAATAACTTATAAGCCCACGCCCCACCACAAATAATGAGTTTTTCACTGGTGTAGGTTACTTTATCGGTGCGAATACTGACCGTAGCATCACCTTGAATATCCCAGCCCAAAACGCGCTCGTTGGTGTGCAAAGTTGCGCCGTGTTTCTGTGCAAGTTCCGCATGGGTCGAGATGCACAATTCCGGCACGAGCAACCCACCTTGTGGCTGAAAAACAGCTTTGATGCCTGCTGGCATGCGATACGCTGGAAAGCGTTTTGTGAGTGCAAAACTATCCAGCACTTCATGAGCCAAATCATGCTCAATACAACTATGCAAACTACCCGCAAAAACCTCACTATCTTCCGTGCCCATGTCGATGCTACCTGTCTGATGAAAAACCTGTGTGCCAGATTCGCGTTCTATTTCATCCCAGAGTTCATAAGCACGCCGAAGCAAAGGCACATACGATGGGTCTTCGTAATATGCTAATCGAATAATGCGCGTCAAACCGTGTGACGACCCCATCTCATGCGGGACATCGAATTGCTCAATACCCAGCACGTTCAGTCCGCGTTTCGCAAGCTGATACAACGTTGGGCTACCCATGCCGCCTATCCCAATCACAACCACATCGTAAAGCACATCACCCTCCTATTTGTGCAATTTGCTAAAAGGCTAAAATAAAATTTGCATACGTACTCATGTCGTGTTAATATCCAAAATATCACGAAAACGTTTTCGGTCAAGTAATTTGAGATGTCTGTATCTATCACTGATATTGCCAAACACCTGAAATTATCGAATTCAACGGTATCTAAAGCGTTGAATGGCTATAGTGACGTTTCAGACCAAACACGCGAACGGGTGATGCAGACAGCACAAGATATGGGCTACCAGCCGAGTGCTGCTGCGCGTAGTTTACGACGCGGACGCACAGACAAAATCGGTTTGTTCCTGAATACATCTATCGAGTATGTGGTGGATTATCTATCAGGGATGATTCCAGGTGCAGTCATGACAGCACAAAGTCTAGAAATGAATCTGCTCATTCACACGATTACCGATAATGATCCGCAACACTTACTAAAAGTGTGCAGGGCAGGCGAGATAGATGGCGTCGTTTTGTTTTCTACACACTACGATGAGCGAACCATCGAAGCCTTAATAGCAGATAAATTCCCATTTGTTGTGATGGGACGTGCGATAAGTGATCCGCGTGTATCGTATGTTGTGCCAGATTATTACGCGGGGTCGTACGAAGGGACGCAGTATCTCATAGAACTCGGTCACACGAGAATTGCGTTCACAACGCGCCCTGAATTGACCACTGCGAATGAAGCACGTTTACAAGGTTATCTCGATGCCCTCACGGATGCAGGTATCGCGCACGATGACGACTTGATAGCGCCTACGTATCTGATAGAAGACAGTGGCACACGCGCAACAGAGACATTTTTGCGCTTACAACAGCCACCAACAGCAATTTTTGCTTTCCATGATTTGGTTGCGGTGAACGTCATCAATACTTTGCATAAACAGGGCGTGCGCATACCAGAAGACATATCTGTGATGGGGTTTGATGGTTTGCGGGCAGGGTTCATGACGATGCCACACATGACGACTGTCGCCCAACCTTTAGCCGATATTGGCGAACGGGTGATAAAGCGGGTGCATGAACGTATCGAAAACCCAGATGCTGAAGCAACGCAGGATACGTTGCCTGTAGAACTCATCATACGAGGTTCAACAGCGCCACCAAAATAATGATTTAACAATACCAGACGATTATTTTTGACTTTTTACGAAAACGATTTAGTAAAGGCTTGCGGTCAATGAGTGATGAACATACTCACATCCCAAACAATAATCACCACGTCACATTGCAAGACAAAGTGGATATTCAATTTGCACACGATGCAAATGGTAATCAGCAACAATCACTGGCAGGCTTTGACCCTAAATTTAATGATTTTGTAGATTACATCATTCGCATTACCCACGAAATTTGGGAAGAAAAAGCGATTGGTAAGCTCTACGATTACTATGCCAATACTGTGCAAATTCATACATCCGGTGGCACAATTTATGGGCGTGATACCGTATTGGCTGGCACAATTGCTACTCTCGCCGCCTATCCTGACCGTCGTCTCTATGGCGATGAAGTCATCTGGGGTGGCGATGATCATGTTGGCTTATATTCGTCACACCGCCTGACGCATAGTGGCACAAATCGCGGTTGGTCGCTGTATGGACCACCAACCAATAGAAAAGTGGAGTATCGTGCTATCGCGGATTGCTTCGTCAAGCGCAACATGATTGTCGAAGAATGGCTCGTGCGCGATGAACTCACCCTCATTCATCAACTAGGCTTAGACCCTGTGAAGACAGCCAAAGAGATGGCACGCAAAGCCGCCGAAAAAGGCACGGCTTACCAAGTTGCCGGTGATATTGAACGTGGCATTGGGCAGTATCCGCCGGAAGAAATCCAAGCAACTGATATTTTTGAACCTGAAAACTTCTTACGTCGCATGGTGCAAGATGTGTGGAATCGCCGTCTGCTGAATACCGTGCGCGATTATTTTGCGGAAAGTGTACGCTTAGAGAGTGCGTCTATGCGTCGCTTGAATGGATGGAATGATTATCAAACCTATATCCTGACCCTACTATCGCCATTTCCAGATTTACGCATGACAGTAGAGCATTTTTGCGCTGTACCAGACGCGAGTGGGGGGTATCGCACAGCAACCCGCTGGCGTATGCGTGGCACACACACTGGCTATGGCATCTATGGCGAACCGACAGGGCAACCTATCGACAT
This sequence comes from Chloroflexota bacterium, assembly GCA_038522085.1. Classification (GTDB taxonomy): domain Bacteria; phylum Chloroflexota; class Anaerolineae; order Aggregatilineales; family Phototrophicaceae; genus JAUZRW01. Next base: position 119,812 of record JBCBKJ010000006.1, on the reverse strand, counting down.
ACTTGGTGTCAGTCATCATCTGATAGTCGATAATGCCATCCAGACTGAATGGACGCTGTTTGACGAATTTGAACTACTCAAGCAGATACACCGTCCAAGCTAATTATTGTGGAAAAGGTGGTGAGGTCACAGTTAGCGTGACACACCTTTTTGAAGTACCTAATGTTTTATCTTTTATGAGGAGCATAGTGTAATGAAACGACTGTTACTTGCTTTAGCGATTCTTGCGTTGGTCATTCCAACAATCGCCCAAGACGACGACCTATGTGATGTTGCCGCACCAAGCGAACCAACAGAGGTCAACTTTATCGGTGGTACATTCCCAATTCTGGATTTCTACGCTGCTGAATTGTCCGAATGTGATGATGTAGAAAACCTAAGCATCAACACCCAATTGCCACAAAGCTCCGATGCACAGAGCGAAATTCGCCTTGCCGCATCCGCTGGTGGCTCATCCCCATTCGATATCATTCACGGTAGCAACGACTTCATCAACGAAGTTGCCGCACAAGGCTACCTGTTGCCACTCAATGACCTCATCGAAACCTACAGTGAAGAATTTGCACTCGATGACATTGCACCAGCATTCTTTGATGCTGTAACCCAAGATGGCAATATCTACGGTATTCCAGTTATTGTGAATACCCAACACTTCTATTACAACACCACCATCCTCGCAGATGCGGGTATCGAAGCACCAACCACCTATGAAGAAGTTATCGAAATGTGCCAGACTGTAGACACAGAAGCACTTGATGTTGACTACCTCTTCGGTATGGTCGTGAGCGCAAACTGGGCATGGCGCATTGAATTTGTCAATATCTACGGCGCATTCGGTGGTACATTGCTCGATGAAGACAACATGCCAATGTTCAACAGCGAAACAGGCGTAGAAGCACTCGAATTCATGCAGGAACTCGTTGGCGCATGCTTGGGTGACGAAGGCGTTCTGCTCTCCACCGATGACCTGCAAGCAGGTATCGCAAATGGTAGCATCGCTATGGGTCATATGTGGGCAAGCCGTGCGGCGCTCATGGACGATGAAGAACTCTCCCTCGTTGTTGGCGAAATTGAATTTGCACCCGCACTTTACCCAACCGCAGATACCCCACAACGCGGTGGTATGGCATGGTCAGATTTCTTGTCCATCCCAGCAACCAGTGATGTAGATCCAGACTTGCTCTTCCAACTCATTATGGAAGCTGCTGACCTCGATAGCCAAATCGAAGCTGCAAGTCTCGGTCTTGTACCACGTAACGAAGCAAGCCCCTTCGCTGCTCGTTATAGCGATGCATCACTCCAAACCATTGCAGAAGGTGCGCCAGCACTTGTGAAACCAGCTGACCAGCTCGTTCTGCGTGCGTTGGAAGAATTTGTACCAATGGTTTATACCGGCGACATGACAGCTCAGGAAGCACTCGATGCTGCTGCAGCCGCATACGTTGAAAATGCAACCATTGAAGGTTTCATCGAAGAAGAATCTGAATAAGTTTCATCCGCAAATTTGTAATCGTAGGGGCGCTGCTATGTCTGCGCCCGTTCGGGACGAAAGGCAAGTCGTACCCTACATCCATTTTTCGGATAGAACCTTAAAAGAAATCTATTATGAGTTGCCCGCGCTGTTGGGCAACTCACAATTCTGCACCATCTCGCCTCCAATCGTCTCAAGTGCAAGGCATAGTCTTTATGGATAAAAAAACCTTTGCGTATTTTATTTCTCCCAGCGTAATCCTCATGGTATTACTCATGGTCGTGCCACTCATCGTTTCGATATGGCTTTCCATGAATACCATCACCCTCACGACCATAGATAGACCTGTTTGGGTTGGTCTTGATAACTATGCCAATCTACTTGGGTTGACTGAAGGCAGTACATCGCGGTTCTGGAGTAGCATGAACTTCACGCTCCTTTATATTGTCGTCACTGTCCCGATCCAAATTACATTGGGGCTGGTTGTCGCGCTGATGCTCGACCAAATACGCGCATTTCGTGGGGTATACGTTGCCGCTACTTTATTGCCTTTCATCGTAACGCCTATTGTCGGGGCGTTGATGTTCCGTACACCCCTCCAAGATGGTGAAATTCTTCAGTGGTTACTCGATGAATACATGGGCATTGATATTAATTTCTTCCTACGACAGAACGTGCCATATGTTATTTTTGCGCATGCTATCTGGTATGTGACACCATTTGTGGTAGTGACGTTTTTCGCAGGCTTGCAGACCATCCCGCAAGAACCGTTAGAAGCCGCCCGTGTAGATGGTGCCAATTGGTTCGAGCGCCTATGGCATGTTGTGTTGCCGAATATGCGCAGTCTATTCATCTTGTTAGCGCTCATCAATATGATGGATGCCTACAGGGTATTCGATAGTATCTATGTGTTAGCGGGCGAAAATTCGGGCGTAGAGACGATCATGTTCTATAACTTCGACATCATCAACAGTGGTCGCCTAGGCTTAGCCAATGCGATGAGCGTCCTAACGGTGATTGGTGTCATGATTATTTTGATTCCGTGGCTCTACCTGACATATCGTCAACAAATGGAGGAACGCTGATATGGAGCAACTGAAAAGTCCTTGGATACGTGGGACAATTCACGTCCTGCTGATTTTCTGGGTCATCTACAGCATTTTTCCGTTCATGATGTCTATGTTGACCTCCACCATGATTGTGCGCGATGTCATTGCGCGTGACCCTAAGTTCGTGCCACAATGGCTGGTTGATAACAATCTTGTCATTGCAATTGTGATTGTATTGGTGATGGTAGGCATCTATTTCTTGATGGGTTTTATCAACGCCAATGTGAGTGCATCACCCCTAAAACGGGATAGTATGGGAACATCATCATCGCCCATGAACCCGCTCGGTTTGACGGTACTTGCCGTTGCAGTTCTCGTTGTATGTGGAAGTTTTCTATGGTTTACCAGTGTCGTTGGCGAAGACCAAATTTTCCAACCGACAATACAGGCATATCAAGGCTTGTGGCTCAATGATGAAGACGCGATTGCTGCTTTCGGTCCTGTTGGCTCAGGGTTGGTTGTCTTAGCAATCACGCTTGTTGGCGCAGGCATCTTTGCCACACTTGCCCAGCCGAATCAACTCATGCGCTATATTGGCTTGGGTATGACGGTAGCGGCTGTCCTGTTTGCTTCACAACAGATTGTTGCTGTTATCGGTGATGTACGTTTGGATGATACCTTCCTGATGCCCAATGCCGAATCTGCGGTTTTTGTGCCAGATTGGGTCGGCATACTTGTGGTCATCGCAGTCGGCGCACTGGTGGTTCTCAGCGTGTGGAACGCACAAGATGGTAGACGGGCGACTTACTTTGGCATTTTGTTCGTCATCATCGGTGTGATCATAGGCTTGCCGCAGATTATTGAATTTGCGGTCTTCTACGAATATTTTCTAAATACTGTCGTAGTGACGGTTTGTACTGTTGCCATCTCTATATCAATAGGGTGCTTGGCGGCGTATGCACTCGCACGCTATCGTGGTATCACAGGCTTCTTGATTCTTATCACGGCGTTGGGCTTCCGTGCCTTGCCTCGTCTGGCATTTATCTTGCCATACTACTACTTTGCTAATCTGACAGGTCTTTTTGATACCCATCTCTTGTTGATCATTGCCTTCGTGACCATCAACCAGCCATTTACCATCTGGATGTTGCGTAGCTTCTTCATGGATATTCCTAAAGAAATCGAAGAATCTGCAATGATTGATGGCTGTAATCGCCTGACAGCATTCACACGGGTTATCATCCCGATTGTCTGGCCTGGCATCATCACAACAGCCTTGTTCTCGATGCTCTTGGCATACAACGAGTTCTTGCTTGCTAGTATCCTGACCTCAACTGTGCAAACCTTGCCAGTGGCAATGTCACAATACACGAGTGGCGAAACCTTGCGCGTTTTGCCGACGCTCCATGCAAGCTCTGTATCCATCGTGATTCCGATTATCATCATCATTATTTTCTTCCAGCGTTATCTGATTAAAGGACTCGCTGGTGGGGCAGTCAAAGGCTAAACACAAGCTATGAGCGAACAATCTGACAACAACAAGAAACTCGTTGCGGATATGTACGCTGGACTCAACCAGAATGTTCTCGGACTGATGCAAAAGTATTGGTTCGAGGACATGGTTTGGGCAGGTCCGGCTGGTATCGGCACGATGAATGGCATTGATGAATTTGAATACGATTATCGTCAGCCCTTTATCAAGGCATTTCCAGATAAACACGCCGAAGATATTGTGCGTATCGCAGAGGGTGATTGGGTCGCGGCGACAGGTTATCAGACCACGACCTTCGCGCATGAGTGGCTAGGCATTCCCGCCTCCAACGAGCAAATCAAAATGCGCTATATGGATTTCTGGCGTATTGAAGAACGCGATGGCGAGCGTAAACTAGCGGAAAATCTTGTACTGATTGATATTCTCGGCGTGCTGGAACAAGCTGGTTACGATGTAGAAAAAGTATTGAAATTCATCGGCTCTAAGCCACCTGAATTTTTTGACGACGCCATAGATACAGACCCACCAGAGGACGTATGACCGCTTTAGCCCTTTCTGTGCATGATCAAAACAAAGAGCGCATCCAAATCTTGCGTGATGCTCTTTACAATGTAGATAGAAAGCAACTCGCAAACCAACTAAAAACTGTCTTTCATCCTGAGTGCGACGTACATCTTGCGTTTCCATTTCAATACTTAGATGGGGTGGATGCGCTCTTAGAAGTTGCTTATCAACCCCTATTGAATGCGATTCCTGATTTAGAACGCCGTGATTTTATCGTCATGGCAGGCGAATCAAATGGTGCGAATTGGGTCGGTTGTGGTGGACATTATATGGGCGTGATGGAAAAAGCATGGCTTGATATTCCCCCAACAGGGCATCTTGTGGCGATGCGTTATCACGAATTTTTCCGCATAGAAGATAATATGATTGTCGAGATGCAAGCCCTCTGGGACATCCCGCAGTTGATGATGCAAGCGAACGCATGGGCAATGTCACCAAGTTTAGCAGTCGAATGGGTTGTGCCTGCACCTGCTACCAATGATGGTATCATCACCACACCCTATGATGCCACGCACGCCAACCAAAGCCTGACCCTCGTTTCAGATATGCTCAATGGCTTATCAAAATCTACAGAAGGGGTAGATGCGATGAATCTGGATGCGTACTGGCATCCAAAATTTAACTGGTATGGACCTGCTGGCATTGGATCAATGCGCCGTATTTCTGGTTTTCGGAATTGGCATCAAATCCCGTTTTTGAAAGCCATGCCGGATAGACGCGCTCTGTTAGACAAAGGCTATTTTTTTGGTGATGCAGATTATGTCGGCTTTACAGCCTTTCCAGGTATGGAAATGACCATTTCCGGTGACGGCTGGCTGGGGATTGTGCCATCAGACCAAAAACTTACCATGCGTAGCCTCGATTTTTGGCGCTGTGAAAACGGGCTTATTCGTGAAAATTGGGTACTGGTCGATATTCTGGACGTGTATCATCAATTGGGCGTGAATGTCTTCCAGCGCATGCGCGAAATCACCCATATGCGTCAGCCAAATTTCAATGGCGAAGCCTTATGAGCATCGCTGAGAATAAACACCTTGTCTGGCAATATTGGCAAACCATGACCCGTTCACTTGACCGCGCCCAACTTGCTAATTTTCTGCATCAGGATGTCGTCTGGCATGGCTTTGAACCCCTACGCAATTTACACGGACTAGATGCTACCCACACACAATTCTGGCAACCGTTCTTAACATCCATGCCAAATCTTGTGCGCCGTCCTTATGTGTTCATCGGTGGACACTTTGAAGGGCATGATTGGGTCTGTGGCACAGGTGATTTTATCGCTACGTTCGTCAATGACCTTTGGAATATCCCTGCGACAGGCACAACAATACATTTTCGTTTTGGGGAATTTTGTAAGGTAGAAGATGGTAAAATTACTGAAATTCGTATAATCATCGACTTACCTGCCATTATGCGTCAAGCAGGTGTGCCTGTGTTGCCTGCGAATTACGGGCGTGATATATGGACACCGGGACCCCTTGCAGGTGATGGCGTTTTCTTCCATGAGGCTGACCTTGCACAATCGCAACAAACCCTCTCACTCGTTGAAGAGATGATTTTTGGTGGACTCAATAAATATGACCAGAAAGACCAATCTAGCCAAGGATTAGAGTGTTTCTGGCATCCAGAGATGGTCTGGCATGGTCCGGTAGGCATCGGTTCGGCATATGGCATGGACGAATTTAAGCGCAATGCGCAAGGACCGATTGTTAACGCCTTTCCAGACCGTAAAGGTGTTGGGCATCAGGCACGCTTGGCAGAAGGCATTTTCGCCGCCTCGACAGGATGGCCCAGCCTAGTCGGCACGCACCTCAACGCTTATATGGACTGGCAACCCACAGGCGAAAAAATTGGCTGGAATATCATGGATTTCTGGCGACGCGATGGCGATTTACTACGTGAAAATTGGGTGATGATTGATTTGATAGGCGCGGCAAAATCGTCTGGTGTCGATTTACTCGCAAAACTGAATACACCATCTTAGTAAGCAACGAAAGCGAACCACATGACAGATTTCCAAGCATCTAAACAGCTTGTGCAACAATATTTTGATGACCTCGAAGCATCGACGCCGGAAACAGTACAAAGTGTCCTCGAAAATTATGTCACAGACGATTATGAATGGCGTGGGGTCTATCCGTTCAGGGTGCAACACGGCACAGAAACCGTAGCGACGACTTTCTGGCAACCCCTAATAAAAGCCCTCGCCCGCATGCAACGCCGACAAGATATTTTCATCGCAGGGGTCAACGAATACAACGCCGATGAACAGTGGGTGATGAGCATGGGGAATTTCATGGGCTTATTCGACCATGATTGGCTCGGTATTCGCCACACACGCAAACTCGCCACAGTGCGCTATGCTGAATTTAACTGTGTCGAAAACGGGAAAATTTCAAAGACAGGACTTTTCATCGACATCATTGGGCTGATGGAACAAGCAGGCATGAACCCGCTACCACCTTCAACGGGTGTATTTTTCAATTATCCGGGTCCCCGTACCCACGATGGCTTACATTACGAAGATGCCGACCCTCAAGCGAGTGCGGAAACGCTCGACCTCGTGAAGCGTATGATTGATGACCTCGACTTGCTGAACACGAGCGGCTCTATGACCTGTCCGCCGGAAGTCCTCGAAAAAACATGGTCATCCGATATGCTGTGGTATGGTCCGGCTGGCATCGGCGCAACATATACAATCCCACGTTATCAAGAACAACACCAACTGCCATTTCGTGGTCAATTAACAGATAAAAAATTTCATGGGCATATCTGCCGTTTTGCAGAAGGTAATTATGCCTGCTGGTTCGGCTGGCCCAACTTATCGAACACGCCACTCGGTGGCTGGTTGGGTTTGCCTGGCGGACAGGTAAACGCCGAGATGCAAGTAGTCGATGTATACCGTCGTGAGGGCGACCAACTTATGGAAAACTGGGTGTTTATAGACATCCCATACTGGCTTAAGCAACAGGGCTTAGATGTTTTCAAGCGTACTGCACGCATTATGAACCCGAATACAGAGACCCAACATGAAGATAGCGAAGGTAGAGCGTGACAGTAAGTAGGTTGTCTTTTTGTGCTATCGCTAGGAGAAATTAAATTGACAGAAATATTAGATCCATAGAATTGTAGTTATTCTGACTAAAAACATCATCGTAGTATGTTTAATGGTTCTTGTCGTAATCTTTTTATTAAGCACCAAACGCACTACCAGCAGTGCGTTTGTACATATCACGATGTGTATCTTTTATTCCACCCTTGGCTATCTCAGTCCAGAGCAGTTTGAGCAACTGGTAGCTCAGATAAATTTAGCATCCATCAAGACACAGCAAACTTCACCTATTCCGAGTCACTCTTTTCGATGATAATGGGCATGCGTGCAATCTCAGCATCCGTGAATAAATCAGCTTCATCCACACTGCGCGTACTGAATTCGCTCACTACCGCACCTTCTGGTCCGCCCTGAAACCAATGCCATGTCTCAGGCATAATCGTGTATTGTTCACCTGGTCGTAGGATAATCTCATGCCAGACAGTGTAGGTTTCTTTGCGGTGCTCCGGCGGACTTGCTATGGGGTTCTTTGTTGCCTCGCCTTCCACATATAAATAGACTTCACCCCAACGACAGCGGAACGTTTCTTCTTTGCCGATGTAATTGAGTTCAGAAATCGGTGGATGCTTATGTTGTGGACAGGTTTGCTCAGGCATCAACACCAATTCTTTCGCACAGCATCGTGGCGTATTGATGTAGGTTAACAGGGCTAACCCTGTCTGTTCGTATTCACCGAGTCCGAGGTCTGCAATTTCGATTGCCGCTTTTTCATCATCCGTGAGGATAATACCTGCTTTATCAAAATATTCTATTGCTACAGCTTGCCACTTTTCCACTTCAGTTTGTGTGAGTGCCATATTGTTCTTGTCCTATTGATATGTGCTATACAAGCTCTTTATAGATAGCTGTTGCTCAAATCGAGCAATGGTCATTGCCTCCAGTACGGCAACACGAATTGTTCGTGGATAGTTGGGGCGCAAATCTATGAAATTATCACTGAATTGTGCATCAGTCAGTTCACACCATACGTATAAAGCAGGCGCTTGCACAGAAATTGTGATGTCAAATTCAGTATCACTTATCTCATCAACTTGTACAGCAAGTTGTGGATCATGCAAATCAATATGCTTCGGACGTGAGAGCAAGACAAGATTATCTGATACACACTCATCCCCCACTTCTAATTGTAGCCAAATGAGCAAGTCACGCTGTCCGTATTTATCTACATGTTCAGATAAATCAAATTGTCCAATGAACGTGTTGGTATTCGCAGCGATGATTTCAGTTTGTTTGTGTGTCGAAATGACAATGCCTGCTGCATCCGTCACTGTTAATATTATATCACCTTGAATAGGCTCAATTTCATCACTCGTCACATGAACATCTACCGTATTCGTTTCTACATTTTCCACACCTGAAATAAGTAGACGATTGTTGAATCGCTTTGCCATATAATGCAAGGCTTTCCAGCGACCATGCCAGTCAATAGATGCCCAACTCGGTGCGCCCCACATATCATTCAGTTGCCAATAGAGTGTTCCCATCGTGCGTGGCATATTGCGCCGCCAATGCTCAACCGCGTATTTCATCGCCATACCCTGCAAAATCTGACTGAGCCAAATCATATTCTCGAAGCTCGTAGGTAGCTGATACCAATCCAGCATGTAGTGAATGATTGTACCGTTACCAATCTGGCTACGTTGGTGATGTTCCATCACATAGCTGGTGATATTTCGATCTTCTGGCGCGGTAAACTCATACACAGTCGCGGGTTCTGGGAACGATTGAAAACCAAACTCACTACAAAATCTATCTTGGCGTCCACGATACCACTCGAAGGGTTGCTTACCGTGCCACACTTCCCATAGATGGGTATCACCAACTGCTTGGTCAAACGGATCACGGTGATTGCCAGGACTGTGCGGCGAAGCTTGCCAGTAGGGGGTCTGCGGGTCATAGTCAGCAACCACACCGCCTAACAAATCACGAAATAGCAAATGGTAGTCATCCCAACCGACAGTGTTTTCCCATGCTGGCTCTAGCATACCTTGTTCAATTTCGTTGTTACCACACCAAACCGCTAATGAGGCATGATGACGAATGCGCTTAACATTTTGTATCGCCTCTTCGCGCACATTTGCCATCCATGCTTCATTGGTGCTGGGATACGTCCCACAAGCAAACATGAAATCTTGCCAGACCGCGATGCCGTATTCATCGCATAAATCATAGAAATCATCCTCTTCGTAGATGCCACCGCCCCACACCCTGAGCATATTCATATTGGCATCAGCCGTGGCTTTGACGAAGATTTCTAGTTTTTCGCGGGTTGGCTCTGCGGGATAAGGACTCGCTGGAATCCAGTTTGCGCCTTTGGCAAAGAATTTCACCCCGTTGCAAGTGAAGTACATCGCCTGCCCCCACTCATCATCGGGCGTTTCTAGTTGTAAAACACACAACCCAATGCGTTTGGTAATCGTATCCAGTAGGGTTTCGCCTGCACAGATTTGTACGGTGATATCATACAGAGGTTGTTCGCCCAGACCATTAATCCACCACAATTGCGGATTTTCTATCTGCAACGTTGTCGATGAGCTACCTTCTTCAAAAGTAAGATTAAAAACCTCAGTGATGGTCTTGTCTGCTTGTGAAACTGTGATGCTCGCCGTTAACTGAGTATCATTCGGTTGTTCTATTTCAGTGTTAATAGTCAGTTCAACACTATCATCACCATGCATTTGCAGAATGTGAACGTCGGCTATGCGCCCTGTATTGAATGCTACCAGTTCCACATCGCGCCAGATACCAGAGGTTGGCATCTTGGGTCCCCAATCCCAGCCAAAATTACACGGCTCTTTGCGAATCCACGCCCCACTATTGACGCGCATCGGCTCAATCCAGCCTGCCATCTCGCCCATCGTCGCATCCATATGCCGGACATATTGCATGGGCGATTTAAAATCAATTTCAAGCAGATTATCGCCTTCCCGCAAAAGCGATTTCACATCAAATTCGTAGGTGCGAAACATATTCTCAGTTGAGCCAATCTCCGTACCATTAAGCCGAATCTTTGCAATCGTATCTAAGCCATAGAATTTAAGCAGAACGCAATCATGCTCTAGTAAGGCTGATGATACGATAAATTCCCGCGCATAGGTCCAGTCTGTTTCACCAATCCATTGTTGTTGTAGTTCATTATCCCGATAGAAAGGGTCTGGAACCACTTCTGCTGCTAGTAAATCTGTATGTACACAGCCCGGAACAAGGGCTGGATACATGTGATGTGTACTCGTTTGACGGAGTATCCATTCTCCGTTTAAAGTCTGTATCTTTTTCATAAGTTTGCCTCTATAAAGTAAGCTCTAATGAGCGAGCTTCTTGTCGGATAAAATTTGCGGCTACAGGATAATTTTGTGGTTCTAAATGTTCAATCATCACAGGAAGGTCTGGATGAAGCGCCGATGCACAACGGAAAAATGTCTTGTAATCAAAAACACCATTTCCTGGTATCACTTCTTTGAGGTGTACGGGTAAATAAGGCGTGAGGAGAATATCTTTAACATGACAGGATTTGACATACGTACCTAGCCGCGCAAACGCACTCTCAATGAAAGCCGAAATGTTGAAATATTTTCTGGGGCTATTGATCCAATTCACAATATCAAGATGAACGCCGAATGCAGGGCGGTCAATCGCACGAATCAGTTGTAGATAACTATCTACATTATCGGGATAGGCATAAGGCATAGCCTCAAGCGTGTAGAATGCTCTTTTAGGTTGAACAGCATCAATAATGTCTCTGACAGTATCAACCACCAGCGCGAATGTGTCTGCTGTCAGGTTATCAGCGTGCGGGGCATCCCATATATCAGGATGGCGTGACCCAGAAATATTAACACAGCACACCGCGCCAATTTCATCTGCCAGCGCGAGTTGTCGTTTGCATTTTTCAATCGCAAGTTTGCGTGTCTCTGTATCCGGGCTAATCGGATTGTTCCATGCACCGACTTCTGCAATGACAATATCAGCATCATGCGCCGCCTGTTGATAAGTACGTATCAGTTGGCTATCACGTGTGTAGTCAATCGGGCAATATGCCGCTCTGTAGCCTGCTTCTTTTAGTTGATTAATCCACGTTTCAGGCGAATCATAGTCGAATACAGGCGCACCTAAACGCATAATGACCTCCTCAGTAAACCCATGTTCGTTTGCGTGGGCGTTCAATATCTAGCAGGTGACGAAGCATACCCAACCGACACTCGGCAAGTGCAGAGCGATATGTGCTGTCATTGGCAACATTATCATATTCATCAGCATCTTTCACGATATCCCATAGTGATTCGTTACCATCAGCATGCACAAGATAGCGAAACTGTCGCGTTCGTATGTTCTTCCAGCCGTTACCCTCAACAAGGGCAGAATCCCGATGATGTGCAACATCACCACGCAATAGTGGTAATAGTGATTTACCCTGCAAGTGCGATGGAATTTGTAACGCAACAAGTTCTAGCAAAGTCGGAACAATATCAACCGCTTCGACTATGGCATCACTCACCGGCATCGCATGCTTGAAGGGCGATTTGATGATGAGTGGCACACGCGATGCCCCGTCATCAGCTGGGTAGCCTTTTGCAAAACGAAGATGATTACCTAGCCATTCGCCATGATCGGAAGTGAAAACGATTATTGTATTATCTGCTAAGCCTGTATCTTCAAGCGTATCTAAAATCTTGCCAACATGGTAATCAACTTCACTTATCATGGCATAGTAACCATGCATGATGTCCCGTAGATGTGCATCGCTAAACAACCCTGATGCTGGACGTTTGGCATCTACATCCGGCGGATACATCGGTAGTGATAACGTATTGCTGTCATATAAATCGAGATATGTTTGTGGGACAACCATCGGCGCATGTGGTGAGTAAAATCCTGCAATACAGAGAAATGGCTGACGCGATAGATGCTGTTGTAGAAAATTCTGTGTCTGTTCAGCAACAAAAGCCGTATGCGTCATATCATCATCTGCACGGAAAACCTTTGTATAGTCAAAATCCTCACGGGGCATTGTCAAAAAACAAAGAACTGACAAAACTGTCAGTTCTAGTTTAGGAAGTTCGGATAACTTCCTGCCGTGCGGGGAGGACAGGATTCGAACCTGCGGTACGTTGCCGTACAACCGCTTAGCAGGCGGTCCCAATCGTCCACTCTGGCACCTCCCCATTATGATGTTGTCACGTTGATTTTCGAGCGGAGAGGGTGGGATTCGAACCCACGGTAGCTTTGACACTACGCCGGTTTTCAAGACCGGTACATTCGTCCACTCTGTCACCTCTCCCAATTGTAGGAGTTCTGGAATCAACGAATCAGAATATTATCAAACGGCTGTTTGCAAGTCAATAGCTGATGCCCACTAAATCAATCTATTGAGTCCATACCAGAGCAGGTTTATACTGAGTGTATACATAGTCACTTTGAGGCAAACCTTATGCTGATGTTGCTCATTGCAACCGCCATACTCTGTGCGCTCATCATCCTCGTCAATAAACAACAAAACGAGAAAACTGAAAATCAAAACCTAATTCATGCAATTCATCTATTTTTAGCTACCATGAGCATCATTATTGGTGTGCTAGTGTGGCTTAGTACGATTGCACCACCAACACCGGAGACACCAACTGTTTCTTCTGAAACAGGGATTACATTTTTGCTCACTAGTGTTGTGCTGGGTGGCTTTAGCCTATGGTTTGCATTTTCAGAACGGGTGCGCTTAGTTTTCCAAAATTACGTCGTGCGCAGTAATGGAAAAATGCGACGGTACAGCGCCTATTCGCCTGTTCATACAACGGCTGTACTGCTTGCAATTTTTGCTAGTCTGAATGTCATTGGCAATTTCATTTTGGCAGGTGGCACAAGCGGACTCGCTGAATCTTTCAATGAAACGGGCATCGCCGCCAGCGATTTGTTACTCAATATGGTTATTTATGTTGCGATGGCGCTTGCAGGTGTTGGGCTTTTCGTTCGTCGGGATATAGCGCGAACCTTGCGCCGGCTGGGTTTTTATCTCCCTCAAAAGGAGACAATGCTTAATTGGCTCGGGACAGCTTCCAAGCATATTATCATCGGGGTTCTGGTAGGCTTTGGCTTGTTCTGGGTACAAGCAGGGCTAGCGATTGTGTGGCAACTGACAGCCTCACCCGAATCACTTGCCGAACAGACTGCCGCCACAGAGGCAATTTTTGCCGCGCTGGGTGGCTCACTGTGGTTGGGTTTCTTAGTTGCATTGACGGCAGGCATGGGTGAAGAATTACTGTTTCGTGGCGCACTCCAACCTGTTTTTGGCAATGTGTTGACGAGCCTCTTCTTTGTTGTGCTACACTCACAATATTTGTTCACACCTGCAACGCTCATCATCCTGCTTGTGTCACTCATCTTTGGCTTACTGCGTGACCGCTACACGACTGGTACAGCGATGGTTGCGCATTTTATCTATAATTTCACGCCTTTCATTTTGCTACATTTTGCAACGCAATTTGGGATACCAATCTGAAACAGTATCAGGATACCTATGATTAACCTTTACGATTTATCGCACGAAGACCTCACCGACTTGCTCAAAAGCTGGGGTGAGCCATCTTATCGCGCTGACCAACTTTACAACTGGCTCTATGAACATCGGGTTGCCAGTTTTGATGAAATGACAAATCTACCACAAGGACTCCGCGAGCGCCTTGCCCAAAAAACACAACTTGGCACGCTTGCACTCGTAACCCAACAATCAAGCAACGACGGTACACACAAACGTCTCTATCGCTTGCCGGATGGTCAACTCATTGAATCCGTACTCATGCCCTATAACGACCATCGGCGGACAGCATGTATTTCCTCACAAGCAGGCTGTGCAATGGGTTGTGTCTTTTGTGCTACCGGACAGATGGGCTTCGCACGCAATCTATCCAGTACAGAAATTTTTGAACAAGCGATGCGTTTTTCCCGTGAACTCGAAGCACAGGGCGAACGCCTCAGCAATGTTGTTCTCATGGGCATGGGCGAACCTTTTCACAATTACGATGCGGTTATGGAAGCCATTCATCGCATCATGGATGAACTCGGCATTGGTCAACGCCATATTACTGTGAGTACCGTCGGACTTGTCCCACAGATTCGGCGTTTTGCGGATGAAGGTTTGCAAGTCACCTTAGCGATTAGTCTGCACAAAGCTGATGATGATGAGCGCACGAGCCTCATGCCAGTGAACAAACGCTGGAATCTACGCGAACTCATTGGCGCGTGCCATTACTATGTCGAAAAAACAGGTCGGCGTGTGACCTTTGAATGGGCAGCAATCGCAGGTGAAAATGATACCCCTGAAGAAGCACAAAAACTCGGTAAATTGCTTAAAGGTTTGCACTGTCATGTGAACATCATCCCACTCAACCCGACAGGTGGCTACGCAGGCAAACCAGCCGACCCCCAAGCTATCAATGAATTTATAGAAATTCTGGATAGCTACGGCATCAGTGCCACCGTGCGCGTGCGACGTGGTATCGACATTGACGCGGGTTGCGGACAACTCAAGTCTAATGTCATTTCTACCGACCAAATACGAGGCGCATAACGAGTCTATTCATTACACAAAGAGGATTGTTCATGACGCCACTCCAAATGACACTATTTGCTATTGCCTGTCTACTCATTGGTTTATCCAAAGGTGGGCTAGGCGGACCGCTACCTGTTGCCTTAGTCACGCCCATGCTCGCACTTGTGATGGATGCTAAAGAAGCTGTCCCTCTCGTATTGCCATTTCTCATTTTTGCAGATTGGTTTGCTTTGCGTGCCTACTGGCAAGAATGGGATACTGACTTGCTCAAATTACTTGTGCCAGCCGCGCTCGTTGGGGCGCTGATGGGCGGGCTGTTGCTGTCCGTCATCTCTGACTTCTGGCTCAAAATAACTATCGGTGTATTTACCATTCTGGTCATTGTTTATAAGCTCGTCAGTGATAGACTGGCGTCCGTTACTTATGAACATCGTAACTGGCATGGCTACCTCGCCGGCTGGTCTACAGCACTCGCCTCCACACTCGCCAATACAGGCGCACCGACCTTCACGATTTATTTGCTCTTACAGCGTGTAGAGTCTATCACTTTCATCGGGACAGCAACTTTGTTCTTTACAATTGTGAATCTGCTAAAACTACCGATTTTTATCCAGCAAGACCTGCTTCAGGTTTCTACAGTCACTAGTTTGTGGTGGGCATTGCCAATTGTGCCTCTTGGCGTATGGATTGGTAGACGCGTACTCGACTATATCGACCAAACGACCTTTGAGCGCATCATGATGATTTTGCTTTTCCTGAGTGTGATACTGCTCTTTGCCACACTCTGATGCAAAATATGTCCAACATTAGCGCGAGCTGACTATCTGAGTATATAATAAGTGAAGTTGAAAACTGTGGGGAAATGGATCAACGAGCATGGCACGTTTTCACAGCATTATCACCGTAACTGAGGGTGGCTTACTCTACAAAGACATCGCCGAAGTGACGCGCTGGGTCGATTTTCGTTCCTGCAACCAAAATTGGTATTACCAGTACGAAAAAAATATCGCTCCCCAAGCATTGCGCCTCGATGCTTGCTGTGTTGCACGGCGGAGTTTTCGGCACGCCTCATTACCCTATATAGAATTTTTTACAGACCCGATTTTGAGACTCGAATTTGATGACCACGAGGCGCTCTGGGAGTTACTCAAACAGATGAAAGTATATGGGAACTGGGTCGCTTTCGATCTCGACTGACTTTAGCAGCACGGAAAGAAGGCACAGACAATGGAATATACACGGCTTGGGCAGACTGGTCTCAGTGTATCGTGGATATGTCTTGGTATGATGAGCTATGGCGACCCTAACTGGCGTGATTGGATTCTGAGTTACGACGAAGGCAAGCCCATCGTACAACGGGCGGTTGAACGTGGTATCAATTTCTTCGATACTGCTAATATGTACTCGCTCGGCGTTAGCGAAGAAGTGACCGGACAGTACATGCGCCAATTTTTCGGCGGGCGCGATGAATATGTCCTAGCGACAAAAGTATTTTTTGCGCTCGGTGATAAACCGAATCAAGGTGGCTTATCGCGTAAACACATCATGGATAGTGTGGATGCCTCGCTTCAACGTCTGGGGATGGATTACATCGACCTGTATCAGATTCATCGTTGGGATTACAACGTGCCAATCGAAGAGACGATGGAAGCTCTGCATGATGTTGTCAAAGCGGGCAAAGTGCGCTATATCGGCGCGAGCAGTATGTACGCATGGCAATTTGCGAAAGCACAATACACCGCTGATGCCAACGGCTGGACACGTTTCGTCGCTATGCAAAATCATTATAACCTCGTCTATCGTGAAGAAGAACGTGAGATGAACCCGCAATGTGTCGAGATGGGCGTTGGCTTAATCCCTTGGTCGCCCCTAGCGCGTGGTTTCTTAGCTGGCAACCGTAGCCGCGATACCTCACAAGGTACCCGTCGTTCACAAAGCGATGGGTTTGCTCATAGCATGTACTACGATGATGTAGACTTCGATATTGTAGACCGTGTGAAAGAAGTCGCCTCAAAATACGATAAAAGCCCGGCTCAAATCGCGCTGGCATGGATGCTCCACAAAGAAGGTATCGCCGCACCTATCATCGGGGCAACCAAACTCACACACCTCGATGAAGCGATTGATGCCGTAGACATCCAACTCACAGACGACGACATCACGCAATTGGAAGCCCTTTACCAGCCAAAACCGATTCTCGGACATAGCTAAAACGGAGATTGCTCATCATGAAAATGCGTGTAGGGTTCTTGTTCATATGGTTGATTTTTTGCGTCCTCACCGTAACAGCACAAGATAGTGATGCACGCATTCAAGAGTATTTCTCGCAAATTTCCGAAGACAATCCCATCGTCTACTTTGACCTCTTCGGCATGGATGAAGGCGACACCATTTATCTGTATGCCGAATCCTATGATTTCGATACCTTCATCGGCGTCTGTGATATTACCTGCGAAGAGGTCTACGAGACAAACGACGATATTGATTTCCCAGACGACATCAATTCTGCGCTCGAATACACTTTTGAAGACGATGGTGATTACAGCATTTTCATCATTGATTGTTGTGATGAAGAAGAAGAAGGCGTTTTCCGCATGTTGATGGGACTGAATAGTCCTGAAGTGCTTGATGGAAAAGCATATCCCACAGGTGATCCCTTTGCTGTCGTCTATGACCCAACATGGATAGATCTCACCGAGATAAATTATGACGATGATGAGGAGCAAGTGCAACAATTTTACGACACGCTCAACAAAGATACAGATGGCGCAGTTGCTTTCTATACCATCAACGATGCAGAAGAAGATGAGACGATTTATATCTATGTCGAATCCTTTGACTTCAACCCCACTGTGACGCTATGTGATATTACATGCGATGAGATTTTCGTGTTCAACGATAATATATCTGGTCGGAATGTAAATTCGGCGATTGAATATACCTTTGAACGCGATGGTGATTATACGATTCAAGTAGCAGACTGTTGTGATGGGTCAGCCGGCACGTTCCGAGTGTTAATAGGCTATAACGCCCCAGAAGTTCTCGATAACGAAGTTTTCCCCAACGGGGCAGAGATTGCGTCCGAATACATTCCTCAGCGCATTGCTATCGAGACCACAATTGACCGCATCGCCAGCACAGATTGTTCTGAAATTGAACCCGTAGAGCGCCCTGAACTCAGTGGCGATGTCTTGACGGCTGAGACAGAGAATTTTGTCATTCACTATACGCTAGAAGGGGAAGACGAAACCGATGAAGACTTCATAGAAGATGCGATGGAATTTGTAGAGCTTGTCCTAGAAGTTCAACTCGGCGAACTCGGTTGGTATGCACCCCCGCGTGATTGTGGCGAAGGGGGTGACGAACGCTACGATTTCTATATCATGGAAATTCTGGATGCAGACAATATTCTTGGTTTTGCCCAACCGCAAGTCATCGTAGGCGATAATCCCTCATCTCCAGAAGAAGAAGAATGGGCGGCGTATGGATACATGGCACTCGATAATGATTACGATGGCACACCCAACCCGACGCTCGCGCTCCAATCGACTATTGCACATGAATTTCATCATCTCATTCAATTTGGCTTTGATGTTAACGATGAGAGCTTCTGGATTTACGAAGCGACAGCAAGCTGGATGGAAACCCAAACTTCTGACCGTCAAGATGCAACGGATTATGTGACAACTGTTTTCCGCGAACCGAATCTGTGTATTGGTTCACTTAATGACCGCAGTGGCTTGCGCGTGTATGGCGAATGGTTACTGATTGATTCCATCGCACAAGATTTTGGTGGCGAAAGTATCATCACACTCTGGGAAATTATCGCTCAAGAAGAAGGCATGGATGCTTTCTACGAGTTCCTCGATGAAATTGGCACAACACCGGAAGACGTACTTCGTCGCTATGCCATTCGCAACTTGCTATTCGATTACGAACTCGGTGATGAATTTGGTCGCGGTGTTGACGTTGAAGAAACCATACAAGACTTTGACGACATCGAATCTGACCGCGATGGCATCGAGCAAATGGGGGTTCAGTATATCTTTATCCGTGATTCGGATACCTACACCTTCGAGATTGACGATGATGATTTTGCATTGGTCGTCGTAGGCATCAATCCTGACGATGACGAAGTAGATGTCTTCGATTTAGGCACAGAAGGCACTGTTGATACCGACCCTTATGACTATGCTTATCTCATCGTCATGAACCTCGACCAGCACGATAATGCAGACGACTGTGAAGAAGAAGATTGGGAAGTAGAAATCAGCGATGGCTCTGACGACAGAGAAGATGATCCGAATGGTGAAACTTTCGATGTCGAGAATTTCGATCCAGTGAGCTAATTCTAGAAAACTGTTTATAGGGGCAACGTAATGCCGTTGCCCCATACGCCATTTACATGAAACGGATAAGATTTTAGCTCAAGAAATTGAAAAACTGATACACCCACCACAATGCAACCCCACCGAGCGCAACATAGCGCAAAATCCGTGTAGTGCGCCCCATGCGTAATTCTTCCTCACTCATCTTGAGCGACAATGCTGTTTGCTCTGTCCACATGGGGTCTTGTTGGATAGCAAATTGATAATGATTACCTTCGTTGTCGCCCGCTTTTAAAATATAGCCTGAACCATAAGTCAGAACTTCGGCATATTTCACTTTCGGCAAAGGAATTGCCCAATCGCCACAGACCAGCCGTGTATCTGTCAAAATGAGTGTCCCGCGCCGTGATAATGCCCAATTATAAGATTTGACTACATTTTCTTGGTCTGTACGATGTGCTTTCGTTGCACCATACGCCAGAACGGTTTCATTAGGATGTGCCTTCCGATAGCGATTCACCGCAAACGGTACGAGATAAAACCAATCTGCCAGAACCTTGCTGAATTTTTTGAACATGTATTTATCCTTTGTTATCTGCCTACATTATACAGGATGCACTGAACGTTTTCTGCCACTGTGCCTAATGGGGTTTCTGCGACGAGTGCGCTACAATGGTTGGCACGCTAACAGACAACATTGAACAGATGGGAGTTCCACATGTCTGCACACGAAAAAAATGGAACGGCGCTTAATGCCCGTAGCCGTACCTTACTCGAAGGACCAGACCGCGCCGCCGCCCGTGCCATGCTTAAAGGCATTGGATTAACAGATGACGACCTCAAAAAACCAATTGTGGGTATCGCCAACACATGGACAGAAATTGGTCCCTGTAATTTTCACCTGCGCTTACTTGCACATGCTGTAAAGGAAGGCATCCGCGCCGCCGGAGGAACACCACTCGAATTTAACACCATATCCATCAGCGATGGTATCACAATGGGTACAGAAGGCATGAAAGCATCGCTCATCAGCCGTGAAGTCATTGCCGATAGCATTGAGTTAGTAGCCCGTGCCAATTATCTCGATGGCGTGATAGCCCTATCATCTTGCGACAAAACCATTCCAGGTACCATCATGGCGCTCATTCGTCTCAATGTGCCATCACTCATGCTCTACGGAGGCACGATTGCACCCGGTAAACGTACCGTTGTAAAAGATGGTCAGGAAGTGGTCGAAAACTTAGATGTAGTCTCTGTATTTGAGGCAATCGGCGCGTTTGCATCCGGCAACATCGACGAAGACGAATTTAAAGAAATCGAAGACCGTGCGTGTCCGGGTCCCGGCGCCTGTGGTGGACAATTCACAGCGAATACAATGGCAACCATCAGCGAAGTGATGGGTATCTGCCCGATGGGGATGGCAGATGTACCAGCCGAGAACGAAGAGAAAAAATCAGTTGCACGTCGGGCAGGCGAAATGATGCTCGACCTCATCAAGCGCGATGTGCGCCCGCGTGATTTTCTCACCCGTCAATCATTGGAAAATGCGATAGCCGCCGCTACAGGCACGGCTGGTAGTACAAACAGTGTTCTGCATACACTCGCTTTTGCCCGTGAACTTGGCATCGAATTTGACCTACAAGACATCGAAGCCATTAGCCAACGCACCCCTGTCATCGCAGATATGCGCCCGACAGGTAAATACGTCGCACAAGATTTGTACGAAGCGGGTGGTATGCGCCTCCTCGCTAAGAAAATGCTCGATATGGGCTTGTTACACGGCGAAACACTGACCGTCACTGGCAAAACACTTGCCCAAGAAGCAGCAACCGCCACCGAACAAGAAGGGCAAAAAGTCATCATGAGTAGCCTCGATGAGGCAATTAAGCCCACAGGTGGCTTAGTCATACTCACAGGTAACCTCGCGCCAGATGGGGCAGTCGTGAAGCTCAAAGGCGATGAACCCAAGCATCATGTCGGACCTGCCCGCATTTTCGAGCGTGAAGAAGATGCGATGGAAGCCGTACAAAATCAGGAAATTAAAGCAGGAGATGTCGTCGTTATTCGCTACGAAGGTCCAACAGGCGGACCCGGCATGCGCGAAATGCTATCTGTGACGGCGGCTATTGTCGGGCAAGGCTTAGGGCGTGACGTGATGCTCATCACCGATGGACGTTTCAGTGGTGGTACACGCGGACTCATGATTGGGCATATTGCACCGGAAGCGATGATAGGGGGTCCTATTGGCTTACTGCAAGAAGGGGATCAAATCGAAGTCAAAGTAGAAGAACGGAGCATCAACGTCTTGCTCTCCGAGGAAGAACTCAACAAACGCCGTGAACAATGGCAAGCACCCACGCCCCACTACACCACAGGCGTGATGGCAAAATATGCCAAACTCGTGCAACAAGCAAATGATGGTGCAGTTACTACCTAACAACGATTTTCTAGGGGTACGTTTGTCATTCGTACCCCTTTGACATTACTCGTCTAAACTGTCCCCAACTTTGTAATCGTCTGCATGCTGGTCAAACATAATCGGATTGCCATCAGGGTCTTCCAGCGTGATATGCGCCGGACCCTCGCCATCTTCTGCTTCTGTAATGAGCGTAATCCCTTGTTCTTTGAGATGCTTTTGTATCGCCCGTACATCTTTTGGATTGAACGTCATTAGATTTTTAGGAAACATCTGCTGAAATAAGCCAATATACGTATCACCACTGCGCATGATGAGCCAACCATCAGCTTGCTTGCCATCAACGACTTCAAACGTCAGCTTCTCGTAAAAAGCCCGTGATACCGCAATATCCTGTACTGCAAGACTGAGTGAAAACTTTCCAAGTTCCA
Source organism: Chloroflexota bacterium (assembly GCA_038522085.1). Lineage (GTDB taxonomy): Bacteria > Chloroflexota > Anaerolineae > Aggregatilineales > Phototrophicaceae > JAUZRW01. Next base: position 97,406 of record JBCBKJ010000006.1, on the reverse strand, counting down.
TAGCTATAGCAACCTTCTCCTGAGTGAGTCATCTTTCCCCATCATACAACAGCAATCACCCTCACATTTGACTCAAATTGCTATCTTGATTCCCTACAGTCTCACGATAGGAATCGCACATCGCATATCATAATGCGTTGTCATGCTGATACTTTTTGGTAAGTGATTGTAGATTTCCATAGCAGGTAAATTAGCAGGCTGATAGGCACTGCGGGGCAACCAATCACACCACATATAGTCGAGTATCCGTTCTTCTTCATACACATCGCCCCGTAAATCGCATACGGCAAGCAGACACGCGGGAAAATCCATCATATTGACAACTTCATCAGCGCACCAATCATCTGGTACACGCAAACACCAATCAAAACGACAATGTGATTTAGGTGTAATATGGGGGTCATCTAATGACATGCCGTAGAGTGTTGTTTCATAGAGTGATGCCCCTTTTTCTTGATACCAGTTCAACAAAATATCATAAGCATTTTGTATACGCCCCATATCACTGTACGAATCATACACACGAATGTAAGCCAGCTTTTGCGCATCCATTTTCTGAAAATAAACAGGGTAGCTGTTGGCACACTGTGCTAAGTCGTGAACATGATAACTGAGAGCATCATGTGTAGGTATGTTGTCAGGATGAGACTGCTGTTGCCATCGACTCGGTGTAACTGTGAATTGGCGTTTGAATGCCCGCGAAAACCCAGCAATAGATGTAAAACCCACTGATTCAGCAATATCTGTAATAGCACGCGATGAATCTGTACGCATCATAATGGCAGCACGGTCAAGGCGCACCCGCCACACAAACTGACTGAGCGTTTCACCAACCACAACCTTAAACACACGATGAAAATGGTAATCTGAAAAACCCGCGATTGCCGCCAATGAAGCTAAAGAATGCTCGTCTTGTATATGCGACGTTATATGGTCAATGACCATGTTAATGCGCTGAATGTAGATATTACGTTGTGTCTGCATCAAGGACTTATCCGTAACCTAGCAACGTATCATCATACAGTATAGTGTAATCCCGTATACAACAAAAACGCTCCCTATGTATGATAGAGAGCGTTCTAAAAATGCTAAGTTATCCTGATGACTATTCAGTAGGGAGCATGTCTGACCATACAGCTTTAGCATCACTCAAATTGAGAACATCTTCATAACCCATCTTGAGCAATACACTTGATGCAATCGAACTGCGATAGCTACTCGCGCATTGTGCCACCACGGTTTTGTCTTTTGGTAGCGCATCGCCAGCGTCACGTTGTAAGAATCCGAGCGGAATATTGACTGCATCTATAATATGCTTATCTGCATATTCACTCTTGCCACGCACATCGACAACGACAAGCCCATTTGCTTTCATACGTTCTTTGAGTGCTTCTGCATCAATTTGTGGGATGCTTGCCGTAGCGAGGCTCATTATTTCCGGCGCACAGAAATAGCCCTCAATCATATCCACACCGATACTACGCAGTGTCGTGATGACCGCCTCTACATCTGTGCCATCTTCTAGTATGAGATAGGTCGCATTATCGTAATCCACAAACCAGCCAACATAGTTGACGTAACCCGTGCTGGTCATCGGCACGTTGATAGTATGCGGTACATGTGCCTCTGCAAAATCGCCTTTTGCACGCAAATCGAGTACCAAATAATCGTTGTTGAGGGCTGTTTCTAGACTATCTGTGCTGAGTTGTTCCGGCTTGTTCAATGTACTGATAAGCGCAGGACCCTCTTTATTCACCTTTTTCATCTGTGCAAAGTAGAAGGGTGCTTCCGGTTGACCATCAAGCAACCAGTCTACAAAGGCATTTTCTTCGTCAATCTGGAATGCCGGATTAAAATGCTTCTCGTAACCGAGTGTGGTCGATGGAATCGCGCCCAGTGCTTTACCACAGGCACTGCCCGCGCCGTGTCCAGGCCATATCTGTAAGTAATCGGGTAAATCTTTGAAGCGTGCCACACTCTTGAACATCTCGCGTGCGCTATCTTCTTTTGTACCCATCATTCCAGCCGCTTCTTCGAGTAAATCCGGGCGACCAACATCACCTACGAATAAGAAATCACCCGTGAACACGCCCATCGGCGCATCTGCACCCGCCGTATCCGTCACCATGAAGCTGGTGTGTTCGGGTGTATGCCCAGGTGTATGCATCACCTCAATTTTGATATTACCGACCATAAAGCTATCGCCTTCAGTCACGAGTTGCACATTATCTTGGTCAGCGTAAGCATATTTCCAGTTAGCATCGCCTTCATCACTCAAGAAAATAGTCGCACCTGTCGCATCTGCCAATTCACGACTGCCACTTACGAAGTCAGCATGAATGTGGGTTTCCGTGACGTGTGTGATGGTCAAGCCTTCACGGTCTGCCATATCGAGATATGCTTGTATGTCGCGTGCAGGGTCAACAACGAGGGCTTCACCTTTAGCCACGCACCCAACCATATAACTTGCCTGTGCCAATTTGTCATCGTAGAAATATTTTAGGAGCATGTTTGCCCTCCGTGGGGTATTCTGTCTCTATCTTATCTAACATACTTACAGTATACGCTAGATACCCCCATAGGTATGAGATGATTTCCCTAATCACAGACATTAGTGCCGATTAATGGCTGTTTTCAATATCTTTCATTGCCCAACCGTCCACAATTCGAGTACGCCATCTGATAGATTGACCCATAGACGTTGTGTGCCTTCGGATAATGTTAGGGAGGTCGCCACACGTTCTAGGTCAATCTCATGCAACGTCAAACCATCAGTTGCATCAATGCGCAGAACTGTTCGATTGTAGCGATAAAACGACATGCCATCAGCGTTTAAGAGTAAATGTTCAATCGGATAGTCTACGTATTCACCCAAAAAGTCACCCGTTTCGATGTTAAAGACCTCAATCCAATATGAACCATGATAATTGGGTTTGACAATTAATTCATGTCTGTCAAATATAATCCAATCAAAGCTACTCGACGAATGTCTTTCCATGATATGAGTAGTCCCATCTTCTAGATTGCGCACCTCAACTTGCCGGTTAGTGTTGCCGAATGCAACCAACGACCCATCAGGCGATACAGCAACGTCTTCAGGTGGGTAATTACCAGCGGGAGCAGACAGTAATAGCTGTGGTGGATTGTTTCTTATATCCCATACAGTGATAGGGCTTTCATCTACAGGTTCGCTGAAAATAAAGATACTTCCATCATCACTGAAGGCATAGCTCACACGGTCACTATACCGATCTTCGGTTATATCACTTTCCATTGGAACGAAAGTATAATCTTCGGTTGTATAGTCATACAACCAAACTTCCGATTCGATATCATTCCACAACACAACGCGGTTATCTGGTAGAAAATAGGGGGCTATTAGTTGGGTATTATCAGGTAGGTCAATTTCTATGCCTAATTCAAGATGCCAAAGTCTGTAATTTTCCCCCAAAGTGACAGCATAAGGTGAATCGTCTGCAAACACGTAACCATCGCGTGCGGAATAAGGACGCCTGCTATCTACAAAATGGTATGTAATCTCGTTGAGCGAAAGACCTGTTTCTGCCGATAAGAGATGAATCGCGTATTGGTCGGGTTCATCTAGGGTTCTGCTCACAAGCAAGTCGCCGTTTGCAAGTTGGTTGATTTCAATGATGTCTTGGCGTGGAATAGATAAAGTACTTATCTCCTGCATAGACGGTAATGCGAGTAATCGAACGTAATTGTCGTATGTATAGTTCAGAATACGATTATCTACGCCTGCAAGCGGTTCATAATCGTCAGCAAAGAGGGTAGTGATTTGTTCTTCTCGTTCTTCACCCTCATAAACGACAAAACCACCAGCCGTATAATCATAGTTAGTTGCGCCAATGAAGGCGTCAGGATCGCATGTATCAGTATAATAAAAATAGGGGGCATCCTCTGATGTGAAATCAATCAATATGGTATGTGAACCGCTGGAAGTATCAACCATCCATGAATTATGACCAGTACAAACTTGCCTATCTTCATTGACAAAATGCAAACCCCAAATACGCCAATCCCCGTAAATTGTAGTTTGTGAAAATGCTTGATACTTTGTTAAACCTAATGTCTCATCTGTTATTTCATGTATAAGCGCACCTGTTTGCACATCCACAATATGAATACCAGTTTCCATTTCATAGGTAAGCATTGAGCCATCGTCACTAATATCATGAGGCGTATTTCCATCAAGGCGATAGATAATCTCGTGGCTTGTTATGTCATATGCGATGATTTCTTCGTAATCAACGAACGTCGGTTCGAGATATTCCTCATCTGTGCCAGCAAACACCCATTCACTGTCGGCTGACCATAATACAGATGTTACGTCCATGGGTACACCATCGGCGCGGAACAAGGGGATGAACTCGGGTTCAGCGTCTATAGTGTCGTAAAAATAAAGTCCGCGAGAACCACCAACGACAACACGCTCATTCACAGGCGAAAAAGCAATGGCATCGTTCATAGTGCCGTTGCCGAAGCGTTCTGCTAATTGTAAGTCTGCGACAGTATCTGCATTGATAGGCGGCAATTGCCGTTGTCGCCCAGTAATAATCTCACCTGCCAACGCCATAACGCCAATGATGAATACTAAAATCAGTAAAACACGTTGCATAATATGTGCTTCTCCCTGTGACTAGGTATCTATAGTATGTGTGCATAATTCTGAGCGTCGATTGGGCGTAGCCTTGCCGTATTATAATCATCAAGAAATGTGAAATTATGATGCAAATCTGACGGATACCCTCACTTTCTGATATAATATCTTGGCTTCCCGGCATTGAAAGATAAAAATAGGTTGTTTCAGGTGTAATGGATGATGATTAGCTTAAAATTATGGCGTGCCTTGCGCAATCCACCTCGTCGCCACCCGTTGTTTGAACAAGTTCTCAAAAATTCTCGGCGCGATACTTTCCAAGTGACAAGCGGATTTATTATATGGGGGTTGCTCTTCGTATCTGCCTTATTTGTCGCTACTATGATAGTGAAATGGATGGCATTGCTTGTAGTAGGCGCCTTCCTCTTTCTGAATAGCGTTTATGCCGCACGTTGGGCAATACGTATTGCAAATACCATTCTGACAGAAAAAGAAACCCGTCGTTACGATTTGCTGGCATCATTGCCAACGGGCTTGCTCGGTACGAGTTGGGCATTGAGTACAGGCGCAATCCATCGGCGCTCATCTTTTCGATGGATGCCATATTTAGTCCTCATGACCGTCATCACATCACTGATTGCACTCTGTACCTTGGTCACAGTCACATTTGGCTTGCTTGATCAAATTTCACGTACCGATACGATGCTTGCCGCACACATCGACTTCATCAACACAGGTATCATCGCCATTCCATTTGTAATTTGGTTCTATGTTGACCACTTATACTCAATTCTGACAGCCGTACTTGTTGCACAGGTCGTCACAGTAGATGCTGATTATTCAGCCGATGGACAAGTGATGGGCTTGCTGGGATTCATGGCTGTTCAAGTACTTATTTACGCCCTCACTTTTGGGATTGCCGTCGTAGTCGTACCTGCTTTGTTTAGCGCTATCGGCTTGACAGGGACACTCCCATTGATTTTCATGGGTATACTTGGCATTGTTCTGTTCATTGTCATTCGTGAATTTGCTGTCCAGCAATTATGGGAACGTCTCACAACCGCACTCGAAGCCGATGCCCAAGAAAAATGGTTCGTACTGACACCCATCTACGAACAGCAAGCACAACTAATTCTCAAAGAAAGTGAAAAAGCGCGTGCCAGATTCATGGATGCCAACCGAAGCATGGAATGATATGCAAACTGGTAACAATCCATTTGCTGAATACGTAAGAAAACCATTCCAAGAGATTCTCGTTACAGAACGAGGTTACTGGCTCGCAGATTTAGAGCGCAGTCGTGTTTATATGAATCGCAATCAATTCGCAAAAGGCTATTGCACACTCGTTGCACGCGAATCTGTATCGACACCGCATGCGATGTATTTGCATCAACGACGTTTGTTCTTTGATGATATGATCCGTGTCGGGTCGGCACTCGAAAAAGTGTTTGATACCCTGACGATTAATTATCTAATTGCCAATAACACGGTCCCACATCTGCATGTACAGATTGTTCCGCGCTATCATGATGACGACTTATCGCTCACCGCTGTTGACCCAGACGCACAAACACAGCATCTTGATTCAGAAGATGACTACCAAACCCATGTAGCAGACATCCGCGAAGCAATGGGATTCAGCCGTGAAATTATAACTGACCCCCTACTCATCAAGTTCATGGACGAAAAAGCATGTATCAAAGATTGGCCTCCGCTCAAACACGAAGATTCCCAAAAAGCGGTGCGGACTTATCTTGCCAGTAAATTTGAAGTCGGCAAAAAGTATACTGAAAAAGAGGTCAATGCCTTGCTCAATCAGTGGGCGACCTTTGAGGATTGGGCGCTCTTGAGGTGTGAACTCTTCGGCGCAAAATACCTGAATCGTATGAAAGATGGCTCGGCTTACTGGGTCAATGAGGAACGAGAATCATGACCACCCCCGATTGGAGCTTACGCGACGCTACGATTGTCGATTTAGGCTTCATCTTCCGTGTATATCGCACCACTATGAAAGACTACATCGAAGCTGTATATGAATGGAACGAACAAACACAACGCCTGCACTACGAAGAAACCTTCAAGAAAGATGACTACTGTATCATCCAATCTGGTGGCGATGATATTGGCGTATTCTCAGTTCTGAATATGGATAGTTACCTATTCTTATCGCGTATCGAAATTCTGCCAGCCTATCAAAATCAAGGCATTGGTACAAAAATCCTTACCTCGCTCATTGTCCGCGCCCATGCCCAACGTAAACCCGTCATGTTAAGAGTCTACAAGCTCAATCCTGCGGTACGCTTATATAAACGGCTTGGCTGGCAGATTATCCGCCAAGATGAAACACAATACGATATGCTCTACGCCACCGTAGATTAAATAGATAATTATCATTAAAATTGAACGAATCGCGTAACAAAACCCGCATGGGTTAAAATGGAGGTACATCGTGTCAGATGTCATCAACACCAACAGCATTCCAGTCAACAATGCTGACGATTGGAGCGACTGGAAACCCGACCCTAAACACCCGCGTCGCCGTCCGCCGTGGATTCGTGTCCGCGCACCACAAGGCGATACCTATGAAAATGTGCTTAATCTCATGCGTAGCAAAGAACTACATACCGTCTGCGAAGAAGCTATGTGTCCTAATATTGGCGAATGCTGGGGCAGTGGTACAGCAACCTTCTTGATGATGGGCGATACTTGCACGCGCTCTTGCGGTTTCTGTGATATTAAAACCGGACGCCCTAATCCGCTTGATTGGGCAGAACCGAACCGTATTGCACAGAGCGTTCGCGCCATGAATTTGCGTCATGTTGTCATCACCAGCGTAAACCGTGATGACCGTCCCGATGGGGGCGCACCGATTTTTGCGATGGTCATTCGCCGTATCCGCCAGCTACAACCAGGATGCAGTATCGAAGTTCTCATTCCTGATTTCAAGGGCAGTGAAACAGCCCTCAAAATTGTAATGGATGCCCAGCCGGAGATTCTCAATCACAATGTAGAAACGGTAAAACGCCTGTTCAAAAAAGTGCAACCACAAGATGGTTACGAGTGGGCATTGGCAACCCTGCGCAACGCAAAAGCAATGGATCCCCTTGTGCTGACCAAGAGCGGTATCATGGTTGGCTTAGGCGAAACCTTCGATGAAGTTGTCGAAACGATGCAAGACCTCGCCGACATCAACGTAGATATTCTGACCATCGGGCAATATCTACAGCCAAGCAAAAAGCACCTGCCCATCGAACGTTACTACACCCCAGAAGAGTTCGATAAACTCCGTGAAATCGGCTTAGAGATGGGCTTTAAATGGGTCGAAAGCGGTCCACTGGTACGCAGTAGCTACCACGCAGACCAACAAGTACGCGAACTCAGTAAGCTCAATCATTTCCGCTTGCACGAAGAACGCGAAAGCGCCGGCGACTAAACACTGTTCGCAAAATCTACACAAACAAAAACAGGGTATCCATAGTCGGATACCCTGTCTGTTTTTACACTACCTCTGCGTTACAGCACCAGTGTCGCTTCGACCACACCTTCTTCATTGGTGCGGAAATCAAAGCCCAATGTCTTCGCAAGATTCAACATGCCTGTGTTATCTGACAAGATGTACCCCGTAATCTGTTGCAGATTCTCATCGCGCCCCACCTGAATCAGACGTTGGAGCAATTCACGCCCAATCCCCTGACCCTGATAGCGGTCACTGATGATAATGCCAAATTCAGCTTCTTGTTGCGAATGCGACTTTGTAATGCGTCCTACACCCGCAATTTCCTGTTCATCGGCTTTCGGGTTGTGCCGTGCAGCAACCAACGCCATCTCACGGTCATAATCAATGAATACAATCCGCGCCAAACGTTCATGGCGGGTACGCTGACGCAAATTCATCGGCGTGAAGTAGCGTAATTGCACCGTTCTTTCAGAAAGCGTCTCATGGAATTTCACCATCAATGGCTCATCTTCTGGGCGAATGGGGCGAATAGTAAATTCATTGCCATCTTCGGATTGCCAGCTATCGACATAGCGTGTCGGATACGGACGAATCGCTAATTGTGGCAAGTCTTCATCGGCAGTATCAGCAGGGTGCAATACAACACGTCCATCGAGTGCCAAAATACCTTCCGGCGATGCTAACAATGGGTTGATATCACTCTCTGCAATCCATGGCTGTTCAACGACCAATTGGCTAAAGCGCACCAACAGATTTTCCAGCCCGTCCATATCTACAGGGTCACGTCCGCGTACACCATGCAATGCCTCATAGATTTTTGTCTGTTCCATCATGCGATGTGCCAGTGTCGTCGAAAGTGGCGGTAAGGCAAGCGCACGGTCTTTGAAGACCTCTACCAGTGAACCACCTGTACCAAACAGAATTACAGGACCAAATTGCGGGTCAGGGCTACTACCGATAATCAATTCATAGGCATCAGACATCTTGACCATCGGTTGGATAGATACGCCATTGAAATGTCCTTCGCCGTGTACCCGCGTTACACCCGCTTTGATTTTCTCCCAAGCATCACGCACTTCATCAGCCGTCATCAGGTTCAATTGCACACCATCGACATCGGTTTTATGCGTGATAGTACGGCTATTGAGCTTGAGTACCACCGGATAGCCCATGCCTTCTGCAATTTCGACACTTGCTTCAGGAGAGTCTTCATCCTCAGCAATTTCCATCGCCGTCACGGGAATATGATACGCCCGCAAAACTTCTTTAGATTCATACTCAGTGAGAATTGTGCGCCCTTCTTCGCGTGCTTGTGCAAAAATGTCCGCAACTTTTTCACGGTCAGGCTCAAGCTGATCCAGTTCGCGTGGCAATTCAGGCGTTTCGTATAGCGCCCGTAAATTGTAATTATACTGCCACATATAGTTGAACAAGCGCACAGCCGTATCAGGATACTCAAACGAGGGAATCCCTGCGCGTGCCAGAATACGCTCACCATTCTTCACATTCACGCCACCCATCCAACTTGCCAAAACGGGCTTGTCCTCAATTTCTGCATAGGGACGTAAGGCTTCGGCTGTCGTTGTGGGGTCAGTCATATCTTGTGGTGTAAGAATAACTAGCAAACCATCAGATTTGTCATCTTCTGCTGCAATTTCGATAGCTTTTGCATAACGCGCTGGTTCAGCATCACCAAGAATGTCAATCGGGTTATTGTGACTCCACGCACTTGGCAAAATCTCGTTGAGCTTGTCCATCGTCGCATCACTGACTTCTGCCAGCTCACCACCACCTTTGACCAGTGCATCTGTCGCCAACACACCAGGACCACCTGCATTTGTGACAATCGTCAGGCGGTTGCCTTGCGGACGTGGTTGTTTCGCTAGTACCTCTGCCATGTTGAATACATCAGAGATATTATCCACACGCAAGATACCAGAACGACGGAATGCCGCATTTAGCACTTCGTCACTACCTGTCAATGAGCCTGTATGTGAGGATGCAGCCGCGCCACCTTCTTCGGTACTACCCGCTTTGATGACGATAATTGGCTTCTTGAGTGCAACTTCGCGTGCCGCCGATAAGAACGAACGCGCATCACCGACACTCTCCATATAGATGACGATGCTCTTTGTATGCGGGTCGTCACCGAGATAGTAAATCAAATCACCCCAGCCGACATCCAGCATCGAACCAATCGAAATGAACGCACTGAAACCAACATTCTCTTCGTAGCTCCAGTCGAGAACGGCAGTACAAATTGCGCCCGATTGACTGATAAACGCTACATTACCCGGCGTTGCCATACCACCAGCGAAAGTCGCGTTCATGCCAAAGAACGGTACCATCACCCCAAGACAGTTCGGACCAATGATGCGCATTTTACCCCGCGCAATTTCCATGATGCGCCGTTCGAGTTCCACACCCTCTTCGCCGATTTCTTTGAAACCAGCCGAGATAATAATGCACCCTTCAACGCCTTTATCCACACATTCTTGCACCACCATCGGCACAATCTTGGCGGGTGTCACAATCACAGCGAGGTCAATTGATACTGGAATATCCGTCACTGATTTGTATGCCTGAATACCGAGTACGTTCGGGCGTTTCGGATTGACAGGGAAAACAGTCCCACCGAACGGATTGGTGATTAAATTTTTGAGAATCGTGCGCCCAACACTACCTTCTTTTTCAGTTGCACCAATCACGGCAACATTATTGGGCTTGAAGATTTTATCCAACGACGGGCTTTTGATGCGCTCTTGCGCCTGCGTTACTTCTGCCATTGCTATCCTTCCATAGTTAACGAATTTTACTTTACGTGTCCTATTATAGTGATACATCATTAACAATGTACATATTTATAAGCAGGTAAGGGCAAGTTCATATATAAATCACACAGACAATGTGACGTTCTTCAGCTATGACCTTGCCCCATATACACATCGGGATACAATACAGACTATGTAATCATCATGTGCAGTGAGCGGAGATAGTTATGGCGTTTGGTCGTCTTGAAGTTTATTACCCCGATGGTCGGCTAGAAACCTATATGCTCGTAGAAGATACCATCTCGGTAGGGCGTGCCGATGGTAATGTTATCGCGCTGGATACCGAAAATATCTCGCGCTATCACTTTAGCCTCACGCATACCGATGGCGAAGTTACGATTACCGACCTCGAATCTGCAAACGGCACATTTGTTGATGGCGTGTCACTAGAAGCCAATACGCCGCATGTATTGGGCGATGTTGAAGAAATTCTCATTGGCTCTCTACGTATTATCTTCCGGCAAGTAGACGACTCGCCAACGATGATGGTTGAGACGCTAGAAGAAGAAACCCAGCGTATGGAAGTTGGTGAATCCGAGTTGCGTGTCGAAATCGACCATCGCAATCTCAAGGTATGGCCTGCTGCTAGTTCCTCTGCGGAAATTTCCATTACGAACACTGCTGATATGACCCGCGAATTTCTCATCGAAATCGAAGGGATGCCCCAAGAGTGGCTACGGCTGACCCGTCCAGAAATCGAGCTTGATCCCAACGAGACAGCTTACATTCTGCTGAATATCAAACCACCGCGTCGTTCCAGCACAACACCTCAGCATTATCAATTGACTGTGCGCGTTACACCCATGACAGATGCTGTGCCGGCTGTTGAACTCGGCTTAGGCGTGGATGTGATGACATTTAGTGGCTTTGGGATGGCAATTGGTAAACAAGCCATCGAAGATGACCCCGTGCCAGTTTTCTTGCATAATCAAGGCAGTGGGGTAATGCGCTTCAAAGTCTCTGCGGTTGACCCCAAAGGCGAATTGACATTTCGCTTGCCTAATTCATTACTCGAATTACAAGCAGGGCAACGCTTACGGGTAGACCTTGAAGCCCGTGCAAAAAACCCGCCCCTCACGGGGGCACCACAAACCTATCCCTTTATTGTGCAAGTACAATCGCAAGATGCCTCGCGCTTTATGGCTGTCAGCGAAGGTAAAACGACACTCTCTGCACGTTTCCCAATGTGGCAACTTGTCGCCGCCGCAGGTATCAGCCTATCTGTCATACTCGTTGCGGTTGTCTTGCTATTTGGTGCATTCACCACACCTGAACCCATTATCAACGATCTTGCCATTAGTAGCACAGAGATTCTGCAAGGGGATGACCTCACGCTCACGATTGATGCAGACAACGCCGAAACATTCGATATACTCGTTAATCAAATCGCTGTTCAGCAAGATGTTTCCGGTGATGACTTGCCGATTACCATTGATACATCCGAACTCAGTGGCGACATCACTATTGAAGTAATTGCACGTAATGGCTCGGAATCAGTGCGCTCATCCATTTCGTCATCTGTCACTGTGCCAATCACAGTCACCAGTTTTTCAGTCTCGCCCGACCCCCTGATTGCTAACACAGTCAATACATTGACGATTACATGGGATGTAGAAGGCGCGGATACAGTACGCATCACAGGGCTAAGTGACTTCACAAATAATCTGGTGCAATCATCGACAGAATATGCCAGTGCATACACATTAGAGGGTATTGGCGGTATTCCGACGGCATCACTAAGTCTGACGCTTATCGCAGAGAGCGAAACAGGTGAAACCACCGAAGTCGATTTGACTGTGCCACTTGTCACGCCACAATGCACGGCGCTCGAAGAGGTGACGCTCCATGAAGGACCCGATACGCTCTACCAAGTGGTTGCTACGGTTGAATCAGAAACAACCATGACAGTCCTTGCGCAAGATGCAGACGCGGGTTGGTTGCGCTTTCTGCTACCAGAAGGGGAGATACGCGCATGGGGTGAAAGTGAACTATTTGCTTGTGCGGATAACTTTGAACTAGAAAACCTAGCAACCGAATTTAATGTGCCAGAGTTACCAGCTACATCCACAACATCGCCACCCGCCGACGGTGAATTAGGCACGCCTGCGCCAGCACCTACAACATCACCGCGTAATAATACAGGCGGCGACAGCTAAGATAGCAATAAGGCAGTTGAAAACAAACTGTAAGGGAGTGCCTGTATGCACTCCCGAAAATATAATCTGTACAACATACCAACAAGGCAATTCATCTACCTATGCAGACCAAATACGGCAGTTACCAAGAACAATCGCGCAAAACCTACGGTGACATCAAAACCGATAATCCCATCGTTTACCCTACGCTTGGCTTAGTGAACGAAGCAGGCGAATTTGCAGGCAAAATCAAGAAAATTTTCCGTGACCGCAATGGCGAAATTACCGACGCAGACCGTGATGCCCTCAAAGGCGAACTTGGTGATGTGCTGTGGTATCTAACTCAAATTTGTACCAATCTTGACCTTACACTCGAAGAAGTGGCAGAAGCAAATCTCGATAAATTGTTCTCGCGTCTCGAACGGGGCGTTATCAAAGGCGAAGGTGATAATCGCTAGTCGCCTCTCTGACGCCTACAGGTTGGCGCTTGCAATTTATTAGTCACCTGTTATCGTCATCATCCGCCGAACATATCGGCGTTGTGAACAGGCAAAACAGGCGGTAACAAAACCTATGGTGTCAGACGCATCCCCTACAGATAACATCCCCAACATAGCACAAGCGGAAGCCGAACAAGAAGCGACCAATGCCAGTGTAGCAGGGGCGACGGGGGTCATTGCACTTGGGAATATCGCCAGCCGTGTGTTGGGTTTAGCACGCGAAAAAACGCTTGCCTACTTCTTCGGTGCGTCTGCACAACTCGATGCTTTTCGGATTGCGGTGCTTGTGCCACAAACATTCTACGACTTGCTCATTGGCGGGCATGTCAACGGTGCAATCGTGCCAGTTCTCACAGACATCGTGACTGTCAAAGGACGTGACGAACTTTGGAAAGTCGTCAATATTCTGGCGACATTTTTGCTCTTTGTCGTGTCAGCATTGGTACTGGTACTCGAAATTTTTGCACCTCAAATCGTTGCCCTCACGGCTGCCGGATACGATGCACAAACCCAAGCCCTCGCCACCAATCTACTGCGCATAACTTCGCCTGCACTAATATTTCTCGCGCTCTTTGCTGTGTTCAGTGGCACGCTCTACGCTCTTAAATCGTTTACATGGCCCGCCTTTGCAGGTGTCGTTTTTAATGCCAGCATCGTAATTGCCATATTTTTGCTCGTACCACCCGCACAAGTGATGTTCTTGCCCCAATTAGATGTAATGCCCTTTGGCATTGCACGACCCATCTCAGCAGTGACTGCCGCCGCTACTGGTTGGCTTATTGGCGCATTGTGTCAGATGGTCATCCAAATGCCCGGACTTGAACTGTCCAAGTTGCGCATTTCTATCAATTGGCGTCACCCTGCTCTAAAAAGTGTCTTGTTGCTTTACGTGCCAGTGATGCTCTCTCTACTTATGGATACGCTTGTTATTCGCTTTTTCAGCTATCGTTTAGCGAGTCAGACAGGTATCGAGGGTGGCATTTCATACATGATTCATGCTACGACCTTAATTCAGTTTCCGCAGGGCTTAGTTGCGACAGCTATCAGCATTGCTATTCTACCGACCCTCTCTGCCCAAGCCGCCATTGTCGCCAAAGAGGGCATACGCGCCTTTCGGGATACACTCGGCTTAGGCATTCGTCTTGCGACTACGCTCATCATTCCAGCCGCCATTGGCTTGCTCGTACTGGCTGTGCCAATTGTGCGCTTACTGTTTGAAGGGGGCGCGTTCACAGCCATTGATACAGACATCACCGCGCTTGCATTGCGTCTGTACCTGATAGGCTTGCCCTTCGCCGCCATCGACCTATTGCTCGTTTATGCCTTTTATGCCCGTAAAGATACCTTTACCCCCGCGATGATTGGCGTGTTCAGCCATATTGTCTACATCGTCACTGTGTTACTGCTCTTTGAGCAATTTAGCTTGTTCAGCCTCATGATTGCCGATAGCATCAAGCATATTGTTCATGCCATCGTGTCCGGCGTTATTTTACGTCGGCGCATGGGGGGCTTCGGTGAACAAAACTTTATCAGTACCGCCTTCAAAACCACACTTGCGGCAATCGTTATGGGTATTTTTGCTTGGGGAACATTGTTCTGGCTCGTCAATCAATTTGGCACAGCTGGCATCTTCAATCAAGTCGCACAAGTACTTGTGCCAGCTATGCTCAGTGGGGGTATTTTCTTGGTACTCGCCTATCTGCTCCGTATCCAAGAGTTACGCTGGCTCATAAGTTTAGTGCGTAAACGCTTGCAATAATTAATGCCTACTAACCAGTAAATGAGAGCTAATCGCCCACACATAGGCTTTTATGCGCCCTGTGATATAGTAAATAGTAGGCTTATTGGTATATGGGGCGAATTAGTAACAACATGCGTTTAGCATATCTCATTTTGAGTACCGTATTTTCTTTAGTTGGATGCACATCACATCACACCGTTGAAACAGCTACACCAGAGAGTAGAAACGTTGAACTGACCACCGAGCAGGGAACGATTTACATGCGTACGCTTCCTGGTTGGTTAGCATACACGGAAGATGACAACATCATACTCTCCAGCCCAACGGATGTAACACACGCTTTTGTCGTCAATATCTGGTTGCCGGATACAAATACCTTCCCGCCACAAACCAGAGTCACTGACATTTTGGATAGCATCGCTGATGACATAGAATCACGACGTTCGGTTGCGGTCAGTCCACCAACAGCAACCCAATGGGGTGACTATGAGGCAGCCTATTTCTTGATTAACAGTGACCGTTACGGCGTGACGATGATTGTCACTGCAAATGTTGACGATACCCTCGTTGCATTAAATATCAACGCAATTTCCGAACGATTCTCAGAATCGCGTGCTATCTTGCAATCGCTTTTTGCTGATTTCACTATTAACGACAGTATAATCGGTGGGGACATCTTTACCGACATCCCCGATGTACTCTTTGTGCCATCTCTGAATCCCGAGGCGGCAATCGAAAGTTCATCCGAACCCTAATCGTTACCGAGCGACAAACCCACTACAATCGGGTCGTGGTCGCTCGAACGAAACGCGCTGGTGTCATAGAGTGAATCTGTAACCTCGTCCGGCTTGAACTCAACATTGTAATCGAGATACACAGGCTCATCCGCGTTGATATGCCACACAGCCGCGCCTGTTACTTGTGTGCTGAGTGTGCTACTTGCAAAGGCATAATCTAACGTACCCCATGATTGTGTTTCGGGGGCAACCCCCAGCGCCAATGGGAAACCGTAGCTATGTGTGGCATCCGCAACCAAATTTTCATAGCCCAGCGCCACTAAATCTAGAATTGGGTCTTCCATCGCATAAGCATTGAAGTCCCCCACTTGTAAAATATCAGGGTCATCACTGCCAGTTGGGTTCGTTGCCAACCATGCATCCAACGCCGTTACCGCATCCTGTCGCCGTTGATTCCAACTCGCAGCGCCATTCCCACTATCCGCATTCGCGCCGTCGCCACTACCCCCTTTAGACTTAAAGTGATTGACAACGACGGTAAATATCTCGCCACTTGCGTTCTCTTGGAACGTGACAGCTAACGGCACACGGTTTGTATCAACGCCATTGAATACAGGAGCTAACTCACCGATGCCCAGCGCATCTAACTGACTATCTTCTAACACAGCCGGTACAGTATTCGGCGCAATGCTAACCATCGCTTGGCAGTAAATCACACCCACCGCAATCGAATCGCTACCCAGCCTATCCAAGTTCAATGGCTCTGCGCTCACATCGACATATGCCCAATTTGCACCACAGCGCGTTAAATCAGGTTCAGCATTCAGACCATTCACCAAATCCTGCACGGCGCTATTAATACCTGTGTTGAAGTCGTTCTCAATCTCTACCAGACCCATAATATCGGCATTCAGCCCACGCAAAGCGGAGAGCGTTTTTTCTCTCTGACGTTCAAATTCCTCGGGCGAATCTGCCCCTCGTGCTGTCGGATAGCCATCGCCTAACCCATTGCCATTGAAATAATTCAGCACATTCATTACCCCAACCCGCACATCGCCACCAACATCCGGCGCAACATCTGTGCGAGGATTACTATCCGCGTTCATCATGACAGGCTCAGTGGGTTGAATCCGCCATTCATCAAAGCGAAATTCGAGAATACCCGTCACGCTATCCAGTGTGTAACCAGAACGTACCGTATTGTCTGCACTGAAAGGCACACCATTGAAACTTGGCAACGGCACAGGATTCTCGTTACTGCGACCATCATCAATGACTAAGACGCGCAAGCCCATCGCCTCGCGGTATGCTTCGAAGGCATCACGGTCAGTTGGTGTGAATACTTGACTATAATTGAGTACCCGTCCGCCCGATGCCACTTGAATTGACCCATAGCGTCCTAAATCAAATGTCTCATTGACCGTGAGAGGTGTGTCATCTGCGCCGGATACCGTGACGAGCATATTTTCGTAGGCTTCCCAGTCATCAATATGCGTGACAGGTAATGTTAGTTCGACAGGTTCTAATACGCTACTACCCGTAATCGTCACACTCGCTGCTTCTAATTGCGTCAGTCCACGAATTTCATCGACTGTGCCTGTGACCTGTACCACATCGCCAACTGAAACATCCGTCACTGTACCTCGACGCTCAAAAACGTAAATTGCGCTCGACGCTGTATTACCAACCGGCACATCTTCCGCTTCTTCTTGCACATAAAAACCGTTCAAATCACCCTGCGCACCTGCCTCACCATCTTGGAAATCACCCGTGACAACGCCCTCAATCGTAACAGTCATTTCTTCAAAAGGGCTATCAGGATAGCTTTCGCTGTTACTGTCGCCTTGCACATCCGTGATGAGAATTATGCTGTCTTGCGCCTGTGTGATGCTGATGCCTACGATAAGCAACATCACCACAGACAAAAACCATGTTCGTTTGAATAGTTGCATACTAAAAACTTCCCTCGCAAAATAGATAAATCAAAAAAGCCAACAGGAGCATAACGCAACTGTTGGCTTTTGTTTATACGCTGATTTTTAAGCGATTGTTGCTTACTGACGCTACTCAGGTAATACTTCTCCGAGCAACCAAAGTGATTTAGGCTTCATGGTCATACTAGCTTACATAAAACTGAGTGCTGAATGCTGACGGCTATGTTTACGCTGGCTCGTTTTTGAGTCGGCGCATTGACCAGCCGAGTACCTCTGTACGCTGTGCCGTGTTGATGACGAAAGAGACAGTAACAGCCAAGCCAATCATCAAGAACACCCACAAGTTGAATTGTTCCCAAGCACCCGCATTGATAATTTGAACCTGCTCAAAGAGGGCATACATCGGTTCTTCAGCGTTCAAGAACATGAATGCAAAACCGTATGCTGTCACAATCACATTGATGTCTGCAATCCGCGCCGACCAGAAACGCCCGCGTTTCGCCATCTTGCGATTGTCTTCTGCCGCTTTCCAATCTGCCAACGCCTGCGAACGCTTCATGCTCATTTGAACATACGATTCACTGGTCGTTTCTAAACTGGAAATCGTCTGTTTAAAGCGTTCGTGTTGCGCATTGTATTTGGCAACCATCGCATCGGCTTCAAATTCACGCTTGCGATAATTAATCACCATCACATCCGCAATTTGGAATAATGCCGTGATGAGTGCCGTGAATACCAGCACCATAAAGCCATCCATCGGCGTTTGGTCAAGCGAAACATAAGTTGTCAAGCCATCGAATACCAGCGCAATTGCCAGCGCCAACAACCATACAGGCGAAATTTTCCGTAGCTCCGCAATCGACGTTTTCCACCAGCGCCGATACCAAGGGTCATTGACAGCCGCCTCTAATTTCGCCGCCGAAAGCATCGGACCCACATTGCGCGATAAATCCGTATGATAATACTGCCATAGCTCGTCAATCGTCATCGGACGGTCACTAAAGCGATAATTACCCGCAATCATCTGAGAACCAGCCGCATTGCGTATCGTATCCAGAAAAGTCTGATATAAGAAACGACGGTCTTTCTCGAATGTCTCAGGATTTTGTACCCAGCGTGGCAACATCTGCCCCTGCACGTACTCCGTGTTAAACCCAATCAAATCATAGGTCAATTGCCATGCACGCTCAGAACTCAAGTTGATAACATTCACATCAACCTGTTGTGTAGGGGCTTGTTCGACTTGTTGCCTACTTTGCTGTACAACAATAGATTGCTCAGATTTAGCTTGCGGTGTCTGCTCAGATACCACCTCAGATAGCGTGGCGGCTGGCTCTACCCGTTCTTCTACCATCGTAGCTGTTCTGCCACGTTGAGGTTGCCTGTTATTCGCTTCCATGATGGATGCCATTTCATAACCATCGTAACCACCCCGCGACCCGTTCGTATCATCATAGCGATAATCATCAGTATCGTAATCGTCATACGCAGCATAATTGACACTATAGCTATCGTCGCTACCCGCTTCTTCTACATCGCCTTTTTGCGCAAAGCGGTCTTCTAATTCAATCAGTGCATATTCCAATTCGTCCGTCTCAATTTCATACGGAACAGGCACTTCTAAACCTAGCAAAGGCGCTAACTCATGAATCCCTGATTTCACTTCTTCAATATAGAACGCATTCAGGGTCATATCATTGCGCCGTAAGTTAGTGATGCTACTCATCATATCCGAGCTTTCTGGCTTAACAGGCTCGGCTTTATGCTCTAACCAATGCAAAATTACCTTCGCCACCCGACGAGTGACAATTTGCTCTACCAAGCTCAATTTGTGCAACAAATCTTCTTGGTGCGCTTTAATAGGCTCAATCGCAAAGTCACGAATGAGTTCTTTAAGTCGTTTTTGCGAGTTGCGAACCCCTGCCTTATCAAAATCAATCTCAAGATAGATGGGGTCAATATTCGTAAACATATGATTCACATCTCTGCTTCTGATGTTGTCAGATGATAACGGTTAACTAGATGGGTCATGACACATGCAAACGCCATTCGTGTTCGCATCTTATCCGAAAAACTCTGTGTAAGGACGTGTTGCAACCCGAACTAAGATAATGCAATCAACAAATAGTTTCTTAGTCGAATCTACGTGTCATGATAAGCGATGTCAGCGGAAATATACCCAGCGTTGGGCAAATGACAGTTAAAGTGAGATATTCTATAATGCCTTCTCATCTCAGCACCTAAGTATACAACGCCCGAAATGAGTCTAACATACTTGTCTTAGTTAAATCATCGTTAGAAATAACACCCCACGCTATATCTATCCTGCCTACCCGATACGCCCCTATGCTCTATAATATGCGCACTAAACATCCATATCCCAAAGGAAATGACCCATGCTCAGGCTTTTTGCACTGGTCATGATAGGTGTTCTAACCGCATGCAATACAGTAGTCGCACCCGCAACGGATGTGCCATTTCACACAGCTACCCCGCGCACCCTGCCGACAGTTGGCACAGCCGAAGATAATTTTGGCGGTACAGATATTCCACTAGATTTCATCGGTGGTAATCCCATTCCGCTCAGTGACGAAGCGCAATTCAGTGTTGCCGTCACAGGCGAATACATCGCTGAAATAAACAGTGGTATTGTGGTTTATAGCCTTATGCCTAATGTCGGGACTGCCCCTGAACGTAACCAACTCTACATCGCATCGACTGCCAACGATGCCACACAAGAAATTGCCTTTGAATTTTCGCCCACCATTGAAGCAGGGCAATATAACTTGCTCTCTCCCGACCAATATGTGCCAGGTATTGTCACTGCATCATACATACGGCTGGGTTTCGATGGTACAGACACACGCATTCAAACCTTTGCAGAAAATGTGTCCGGCTTCATCCAACTAGAAACCGTTGGTGATACCCTCACAGGTACATTCCAGTTTGGAGCAGAATATACCCAACGTAGTGATGCAGGCGAAGTCGATATACAGAGTGTGCTAGTCACCGGACGCTTTGACGATATATCGTATCAGGTGCGCTCTACCGACCCTTTTGAAATCGAAGTGCCTTTGCCAACGCGCAATTTCGTCGAACCAGATGAAACCCCTGCTACCCAAGCACCCTGATAACAAAAAAGCCCTGCTAACGTTCTAGCAGGGCAGATTGCACATGGTTCAAATAGTGTTTACTCACCATCCATCGTCGGGAAACTCTCTTCGATATCCTCGTAAGCAATCACCAAGGTCTCTGCGACCATTTCAAACGACGCACTATCAAAATCGGAATAACCAACCGACACAATCCACGCATTGACCGCTTTCCAGCGACGGGTTTCAACACCATCATCCACAGCAACCACCGTCACATCACGGCGTGGTTTATCATCACTATCGCGTGCTGACGTTGTTTCGCGTAACCATGAATTGAACGCATTCGTGCCATCACGCTCAACCATCTTGGTCACAGTAAACGGCGGTTTGATACGATTACCATCCTCGTCCGTCGCATAGGTCATCAAGCCTTTAATCTGGAAGATACCCGAAACAGTTTCCCCAGCAATCTCGAACGCAAACTCATTCGCAATCAAACTATCAATCTGTACAGCGTTTTCCATAGCAAAATCCTTTTGTGTACTGTCTTTAAATAAACTGCTTCTATTATAAAGCGAACTGTATTTTTTGCTGGAAATTCGTTGATAAGCCCTTTGTACATCTTGCAAATCAAGGTCTTACGGGGCAAATATCAGAACTGTATAAGATATAAATGGACTGTAGTCCGTTTACTCATCAAGCACTTATCCAATGATACGAAAAACCTGCTATATTTAATTCAGATTCACGAAACGGACTATAGTCCACATAAAAACAAGGAGATCTAAACATGGCTACATGGCAACTCGATAACGCACACAGTTCAGCAGATTTCACCGTTCGCCACATGATGGTAACAAACGTTCGTGGTAGTTTCGGTACAGTTAGCGGTACAATCGAATTTGACCCAGAAAACCCAGCTGCAGCCAGTGTAAACGCAACGATTGACGTCAGCACCATCAACACCAACAACGCAGACCGTGATGGTCATCTTCGTAGTGGTGACTTCTTCGATGTTGAAACTTACCCAAGCATCACCTTCAAAAGCACCAACGTAGAATCAACGGGTGACAACACCGCAAACGTAACAGGTGACCTGACCATCCGTGACATAACCAAACCAGTTACCCTCGAAGTTGAATACCTTTTCGGTGGTACAAGCCCATTCGGTGACGTTCGTGCAGGCTTTGAAGCACGTGGTAGCATCAACCGTGAAGAATTTGGTCTGACATGGAATCAAGCACTCGAAAGCGGTGGCGTTCTTGTCGGTAAAGATGTGAAAATCAGCCTCGATGTACAGGGTGTAAAAGTAACTGAAGAAGCAACTGCATAAGGTCGTTTCGTTCAACCTAGCGTAATTTTCAACAGGGTCGCCTTGCGTGACCCTGTTTTGCTATGTGTCAGCTGGGATAGTGAGGCGTAGATATTGCACTGTTTCACGTACCTTGTTGATACGCAATGATAGCTGGTAGCTATTCACAAAACCTAAGCGACGATATAACGTAAGAGCGCGTGTATTGCGCACCAGAACGCCAATCTCAATTTGTGTTAGTTGGCGCATCTGTCGCATCTCGTGAATCAAATACTGAATCATCGCTGTACCAATCCCTTGACTGCGATGTGTCTCCGCCACAATCAAATCGCTGATTTCTACCCGTTTTGCAAGGCGCATAATCTGCCCATACGCCAGCACTGCACAATCCGCATCACCTTCGACAACCACGCCTAAACCTTGTTTCCGTGCCTGCGATTGCGACATACGCCGAATACGGTCTGCACAATAACTCACGGATTTATCTCGCCAACAAGCACAACGCAAACCATCTATATCAGTCATGCGTACAGGGCGTAATGTAAAGACACTATCAGGTAGCATCAATGCGCGTGGATATTCATAATCTTGCATAAGCCTTGCACCGAATGAATAAACGATACTTTAGTGTAGCGTAGACCATCTATTTGCACCTATAAGACCGCACTAATAACCACCAGTAGACAATTCATCACCACGTTTTAGACAGCATCGTTTATGATTAAACAAAATGTACAAAATAGGAGTTTTCGTCATGAAACGTCTACTTTTCGTATTGCTCATCGGTGCAATGACCGTTGTTATCTCCGCATGTGGCACATCCACTGCACAAAATATCAGCCCACAAGATTACGTCGCACAATACACTGACACAGGCGCAGAGCATATCCTGATTGATGTCCGTACAGCACAAGAATTTAATAGCGGACACATCGCAGGGGCAATCAACATTCCCGTTGACCAGATAGCCAGCCGTCTCTCCGAAATTCCTGCTGATATACCCGTTGTGGTCTATTGCCGTAGCGGAAACCGTAGCGCACAAGCCACCAACATCCTCAACCAGAACGATTACAGCGAAATCTACGATTTAGGTGGCATCATCCAGTGGCAAAGTGCTGGCTACCCAATTCAATAAAAGTAAACCATAACAAGAGAGACGAACGAACATGCTAAAAATGCTCAGTAACTTATTCGGCGGGGGCGTCGAATCCATTGACATAGATACCTACTTAGCCGAATACAAACCGAACAAAAATCATGTGCTGATTGATGTACGCACACCCAAAGAATTTAAAGCCGAGCGTGTCGCCAATGCGAAAAATATCCCGCTCAACAGCATCAGCAAAAATATGAACAAAATACCGAAAGATAAACCTGTTATCCTCATGTGCCGTACCGGCAACCGTAGCGGCATGGCGGCGCGTCAACTTGTGAATGCAGGCTATGAGAACATCGTCAATCTCAAAGGTGGTATCCTGCGCTGGAAAGCACAAGGGCATCCCGTTAAATAACTAACAAACAAAAAGAAAAACGCCCATCAGAGTAGATGGGCGTTTTTGAATTTATACTATGGCTGAGGCTTAATTACATTCCAATACATACGTATTGCTGAACGCATTATTATTTTCGTCTGTTTCTGCCACACTGCCATTTGGGTCAACACGAATGCGCGTTGTATGCCCTTCTAACACATTCGTATCCACACGTAGAATCAAGTTAGCTGTATGGCTCTGACCAGGTGCTAACTCAGGAACAGGGGCATTCGTTGACGCGCCCACTTGTCCATTGAACAGGTCTTCAATGACAACGGTTGTCCCAGCACTGCGCTCAGTCCCCTGATTGACAATCGTCACGCTGATGTCAGAATCAACACCACAGAAAAATGTACTACTCGCTGTTGGCTCACGCGATGAAATAATAGGTGTCCCCGTGATAGCAAGGTCAACGGCGCTTGGCGGTGGTGGCGTATTCGTTGGTGGCAATGGTGACGCAGGAATCGGGGTTGGTGGACCCGCTTCGCGTGGTAAACCACTCGTATTCCCAATAACTTCTACAGTAGAATCGGCAATCCAGCCACCACTATTGAACGCATCAATGCGATACCATGTACCACTTGTACTGACCGCGAGAATATTCGCTGTTGCACCAGCCGCGAGACTACCAATCGGTGGGTCAAATACTAAACCAGGACCACTCCGCACATTTGCACCGGTTATCACGCGCACTTGTGGCACGGAAGGGGTATTCGTTGGTGCAGCCGTTGGCTCAACGGTTGGCTGAGGCGCTTCTGTCGGGGCATCTGTTGGCGCAACCGTATCTTCGGTATCGGATTGTGCTTCAGCTTCCGATTCGGTATCTTCTGTTTCGTCTGCCATCTCCTCCTCAGCATCTGCCATCTCGTCATCGCTCGTATCATCAACCGTTTCTGCCTCCGCATCGGCGTCAGTATCAGTTTCGTTAGACGCCACATCCTGCGCGAGTGATAACACATTAATCGTCACTTCTGCTGTGCCAGATGTTGTGCCATCTGTGCGGGTTGCTGTTGCCGTAATCGTATGCTCGCCTTCACCACTCGCGGACCAACTATTACTGACCGTAAAGCTAGGGTCGCCACTCCCATTTGGACTCACTGCCTCACCAATGATGACCCCATCAACTGCGATAGCGATGCGCCCAATATCCGGTCCTGCATTATCAACACGCAACAAAATATTGACGCCTACACCTTCGTTATAGGTGTCACCTGGCAATGGCGAGGCAAGAATAACGTCCGGTGCGCCCTCAAAGGCAATCGGTTCTTCTTCAGTAGAATCCGTTGCTAAAGCATCACAAGCACTCAAAAATACGCCGACCAGCGCAACGAATGCAACGCGCATCATAAGTGAACAAAATGACCGACTAGCTTTCATAAAAAACTCCTTTGTAACAAATCAATGCGTATCTCATGCAAACATGATTTGTCCGTAATAAGCAAAACAGGTTGATAGCAATTATATATATGCTTGACGTATGCCATGAAGATAGCAATCACATCCCGTACACACAAGCACAAATATTTATAAAAACAGCACGGCGAAAAAATCATACCCTCTGCTGATGTGTTATTGTACCGCCAGTTATCTCATTTGTAATGTGCGTAGGGCAATCGTCTATTTCGATACTGATAATATTCCAACATGAGATTTATGTCTCATTCCAAAATGTGTTTTGTAATGTGCTATAATGTAGCTATGTCAAACGATAATATCATCCCCATTAACACAAATAAACCAATTCGCGCGGATGCGGCACGCAATCGTCGGCGCTTGCTCAACGCTGCCGAAACACTTTTTCATCAACAAGGCATAGCTGATGTCACCATGTCTGCGATTGCCAAAGAAGCAGAGGTCGGCAAAGGCACGCTCTATCGTCACTTTGAAGATAAAGTCGCAATCTGTCATGCCATGCTAGATGAAGATATGCGCGAATTTCAACAGATGACCCTCGATTATTTGCGCCGTAACCCTGATCCTTATACAGGATTACGTTGGTTTTTCGAGCAAGCGGCTGGCTATGTGGTCGAACATAACGAGTTGCTGATAGAAGTCTCCAATCAGGGTGGGGTAGATATGCTCAGTCACCCCGCGCATGTCTGGTGGCGCCAGACGATTGTCGGTTTACTCGCACGGCTCAGTCCAGATGCCGATGTGCCGTATCTAGCAGATATGTTTTACGTTATGCTCGAAGTCCAAACCATTCGCTTCCAACGCCAAATACAAGGCTACGACCTAGAACGCATCGTTTCTGGCTTACACATGTTGCTTGATAGCATCGCCCCACAATAAGTTGCTTCCATGCGTGTCCTCGCGCTATCATCAACACCAATACACACACGAGGAATGACGACTATGGGCATGTATTTTGAAGACTTACCCGTTGGCACAATCATTGAACATGAACTTGGGCGCACCATCACGGAAACAGACAACACGCTGTTTAGTATGCTCACCATGAATCTCCAGCCTCTGCACACCAACGAAGATTTTGCCAGCAAAACCCAATTCGGACAGCGATTAGTGAATGGCATTTTCACACTCGGCGTTGTCGTCGGCATCACAGTTAACGATATAACGGCAGGCACAATTATCGCCAATCTAGGCTATGAACATATAAAACACCCGAATCCCGTCTTTCATGACGATACTGTCTATGTTCAAACAGAAATTACACAAGCACGCGAGAGCAAATCACGTCCCAATACAGGCATTGTCACCATGAAACATACAGCGACCAATCAAAAGGGCGTCATCGTCTGCGAAGTCACACGTTCTGCACTGTTTTTGAAGCGTAGCGTACCCACTACTTAAACACGCGCACAGTGCGTCATAAATACTCGCTAAGTGATTGTGATAAACATCCACGCCTGCGGTATGATAGATATAATTTAACTGATGACCTACCATGAAAGGCAAACCCAAAATGGCAACCATTACAATTAAAGATGTTGGTACATTTGAAGTTCCTGATGATAAACGCCTCGTTCTCGCTATCGAAGATGAAGCCGAAATAGATATTCTGCACCGTTGCGGTGGCTACGCTGGTTGCACCACCTGTCGCGTAGATATTGCCGAAGGCGAACCTACAAAAATGACACAAGCAGAATACAACAAACTAGATGAAATCGACAAAGTTGGCGAATTTCGTCTCAGTTGCCAGATTCTCTGTGACCAAGACATGACAGTTGAACCACTCATGCGCGTTTCAACAACCAACTACGAAGATGCAGGGGGTCGCCCTAAAGATGAAATGACCCCCCCACCTGAATGGATTGAAAAACCAGCCGATTAAGGCAAAGGTCAACCGAATTTTTGGTAGCCACGCCATTGTGCGTGGCTACTTTTATTTAACATTCATTGACATATTTACATTCATCAATATAATAAAACTATGGATACAGACTTGATTACATTCGCCAAAGCAATCGCAGACGATACCCGCCAAGCTATCATGACACACCTGTGTTGTGTCTGGTTAAACGTGTCTGAAATTGTTGAAAAATTGGAAGGTGATGGAGAGCAAAAAACGGTCAAGCAACCGACAGTCAGTCATCATCTTAAAAAACTGGAAGATGCCAATCTTGTCCTTGTGCGCCAAGAGGGTAAACAGCGTTTCTACACCCTCAATCAGGCATATCTCACCGTTTGCTGTGGCTCACTCGTACAGCAATTTGCTCCAGACTACACAGCAAACCTCGTCACAGTAGACAAAATCCCCGTTGTCGAAGCATAAACATCACAATTGCTATCAACCAAATAAGCCATTTTAGATACTTTCACATATGTAAAAGTATAATTTGCGTATACAGCTTTTAGCATATGTATATGACCGCCTGCATATCTTCTGTTCTACAGGTCATTATTTGCTGTCACATATAGACAACGTTTTTTGACGAGAAATGCGCCTAAATCTCGAGTTAGTTACATTCGACACCCCTTTCACTTATTATTTGTGACATTTTCAGTAATTTTACCTAATCAATATGTGATATAATAAATGTAATAATAATAACTTTAAGGTTATTTAACCAATATACAATAGTTTTTCGTTTATAATGACAATAGTGTGAAATTCGTCACAAATAGCTCCGGTATCCGATTTTTTCCATCCCGTCCGCACCAAGTTCAATTCAGACGCTAATTACTTAGGAGCAAATCATGACGGTCAACAACCCAGAAGGTACACACCAGAAGTATACCGATACCGACAGACACTTTTCACCCTGTTCAGAAAAATACACTGGCGCTGATAGTCTCATCACAGCCGAACGTAACGGTTGGCGTACTATGAATATCGTTTACAGCAAGACCATTCGCATGGGTGGTGGGCGCGAAACAACACTCTACTATTTCAAACTCGTGCGTAATGGGCAAGATATGATTATGCCAGTCGTCCGCAATCCATATGTAACCAGCTTGCTCGCACGTCGCAACATTCGTGTGCAACCACGAACCGACAAATCACGTCAAACGATAGAATCACCCGCCGTTAGTGAAATCTTCGCCGAATCACGGTAAAATCAAAACGAGTGGTTACAAACTTAATTTTATACGTTAATATATTTACAAAAAGATATAAAGGTAACATATGGCAACCAGAAAACGATCAGAAGTAGCAAATTATCACGTTCAGTATAGCGACCTCACCAGCCAACATTGGGATAGAAGTTCCGAAAGTTATGCGGGTGGCGACCATCTTATCACCGCACTCGAAAATGCGTGGGATATTGAGCAATGTGAGTTAAAGCGCCATTGGTATGCAGGCATGCGTTCCGTGCGCCTTTATCACTTCACATTGACCAAAAATGGGAAAACCCGCACCATGCCCGTACTCGATAACCCCTACATTGAGCGTTTCATCAAAGACGAAGGTATTGACCTCATCGAAGGCGAAGAAGCAAAAATTCGCTAATAAAGACGCCAAATAGATTTTCATAAGCAGAGATGCGCTCACACTGGCATCTCTGTTTTGATATACATAAGTTGCGGGTCTAATGTGGAAGCGGTACGCTTTGCAGTATCTATCTGCAAAAGCCATCTCAGGAGCAACCATGCGCGTTTATACAACCATCGAACAGGCACAACAACTCCCCTGTTATCATCGCCAGATTATTCCCAAAGATTATCTCGATGTCATGGGACACATGAACGTCCGCTACTACATGGCGCTCTTTGACGAAGGTGGCTGGAGCTTTTTTCGTGCCTTAGGCATGGACGAGGCATATTATCGGGATAATAACGCAGGCGGTTTTGCATTACGTCAATATATCACCTATGTTGCCGAAGCCCGCGTCAACGAAACTGTCGCCGTACATACGCGCATCATCGCCCGCAGTGATAAGCGCATTCATTTTGTACATTTCTTAGTCAACGAAAGCAATCAGACCGTTTCTGCAACGATGGAAGGCATCGGTAGTCATGCCGACCTCACCCAACGGCGTACATCACCTTATCCGCTCCATATTGTCGCCAAAATGGATGCTATGCTCTCAGAACACAATGCCCTTGAATGGGATGCACCACTATGTGGCATTTTAGAACCCTAAACCTATCCCCTAATCTTTGGGGGGCATAACATGGCAAATATTTACTATAATAACAATTGTAAGGCAACCTAAAAGAGAGGAGGTTAGCCAGATGCCAGTTGATTTGACATTGCTAGACCCCAATCTCATTTATTTACTATTATTTGTAGGTTTATGGGTCGGGGTGACAGCCGTCTATGTGCCAGGAACATTCATTCCTGAACTCATATCGACTGTGCTGATTATTGGTAGCTTGTTCGTGCTTGCTTCGGTGACAACCGCATGGTGGGCAGTCGCCATATTATTTATCGGCATCGCCGCATTTTTGCTCTTGCCATTCTTTGGCGAAAAATACGGGCGCTTCGCAGAACTCGGCTTAGTCGGGCAGGGTATAGGAAGTTTCTTTTTATTTCCTGACCAAACCGTATCGCCTTTTCTGATAGGTGCAACGCTTATTATCGCACTTGCCTATCATCGTCTGATATTGCTCCCGACGCTCAAAAACCAGCGTCGCTTCAATGAATACGATGAATCGAATGAAGTATTGGGCGTACGTGGGCGCGTCGTCAAAGACCTTGACCCTGTAGGGACAGTCTACGTCAATAAAGAGCTATGGCGTGCGCGAAGCCCTGTTCACCTCACCCGCGATACACCCATTATGGTCGTTGGGCAACAAGGTTTAGAGCTACAAGTAGAAAAAGCAAAGAACGAAGATGTACCCATCTATGATGAGTATATCGAAGAGGATATAAAGTATCAGTCCAAAGAAAACTAAAGTCATTTAGGAGAAAAGGAAATTACGATGGGCTTAGAAGCAGTAACAGGTTTTAGTATTGCCGGTGTCGTCTTTTTCATGATTGTGTTGTTCAACACCATCAAAATCGTTGACGAATATAAACGTCTCGTTGTCCTCCGTCTGGGTAAATATCAAGGCACACGCGGTCCTGGTATCGTCTTGCTCATTCCATTCTTGGAAACAGCCACCTACGTTGACTTACGTGAACGTTATCTCGATGTGCCAGCACAGACAGCTATCACACGCGACAATGCCTCAATTCTGATTGATTTCTTAGTGTACTACAAAATCACCGACCCGATGCTCTCTGTACTTAAAGTAGATAATGTAGAAGCGGCATCGACTCAGATTGCGACCACAACGCTCCGTGCAGTTATCGGTGACATCGAACTTGATGGTGTACTCAGTAAACGTGAGCAAATCAACGACATCCTACGTGTCAAACTTGATGAAGCCACAGAACGTTGGGGCTTGAAAGTTACGACAGTGGAAATCCGCGAGATTGAACCACCACGCGATATTCTCGACGCGATGAACCGTCAGATGTCCGCAGAGCGTGACCGTCGTGCTGAAGTGACCCGTGCGCAAGGTGAGCGTGAATCCGCCATCGCACGCGCCGAAGGTCAAAAACAATCTGCTATTCTCAAAGCAGAGGGTGAACGTCAATCATCCATCTTGGAAGCGCAAGGTCAACGCGAGGCGCAATTGCTCAAGGCGCAAGGTTACGCCAAAGCACTCGAAGCGATTCACGAATCCGCATCGCGCTTGGATGAGAAAACAATGGCGCTCCAATACATGGAAATGCTGGAAAAAATCGGTAGCAGCCCAAGCACCAAATTCGTTGTGCCAATGGAATTGGTCAGCTTCGTGAACCAATTCGCAGAAACAGCAGGCATGAACGGCAGAATGAAAGACCTACCACGCATCAGTGGTGACTAGGCACACATCTAAGATCACGTATCTGAAAAGCTAACTGTAGGGGCGTTGTACACAGCGCCCGACCAAATTAGCACAACTTAAGGATAGCAAAGAGACAACACACGGTTGTCTCTTTGTGTTTATCCTACCTATGCAATCGTCCCACCCAACAGCAAAATCAATACACTCAACGACGCAATACTCGCCAACGTACTCACAAGCGTCACAGCCGATACAAACCGCGCATCACCCCCAAATTGCGTCGCTAATGCCCCTGCTAAAACCGCTGTCGGCATACTGCTCTGCACCACGGATACATTGAACGTCGTGCCGTCTAAACCGACTGCCAGTGCGATGCCTACAGCAACGACAGGTGAGGCAACCAACCGTAAAGCCGTCGTAATACCCAGCGCACGAAAATCAGTCGCCAATGTTTCAGAATTATCATCGTTTTTACTGTCATCTTGCTTGAATGATACCCGCGATAATTGCAAGCCCAACAATGCCAACATCAGCGGGATACTTGCAGGCGCGGCAATATCAATCACACTGCGTTCTATAACCAATGGCAATGCGATGTCGTTCATATTGAGAATCAAACCTAATATCGCCGTGTACATAATCGGCACTTTGAACACATTCAGTATTGCCTCGCGTGCAGAGACACTCCCGCGTGATGCAAAGAAAACGCCCAGCACATTACCCACCAACGCGCTGATGACGTAATACACAATTGCTACATTGCCGCCTTCTTGCCCAAAAGCAAAGGTATTCAGCGGAATACCATAATTCGCTGCATTCACCAGCACAATCGACAAAATCAGTGAGCTTTCCTGACGTGCCGTATAGCCTAGCAACCGTGCCACCCCATACCCGATGATCATCATCACCAGTGCGACGCCAATCACCACCACACCCACACCTACTAAATCACCTGTCGGCAATTCCGTCTCGTAAATGCCTCTGAACACCAGCGCAGGCGTGAACAAATAAATCAAATACACAGATAAACTGCGTGGGTCAGGGTTATATAGCTTGCCAATGATATAGCCGGAGCCCATCACCAGCATAATCGGGCTGATGACATTCAGCATGACACTGAAAAGTTCGTTCATAAAAAGTGCTTTCTATGAGTGTGAATGAAAATTAGTGATTTCTGGTGTCAGAATAGCAGAAAGCCATTTTAGAAGTTACGCATTTGAGAGAAAAATCTCTAGGAGCATGCCTGTATGCGTTCCTAAAAAGTTGAATCAACTGCATAAGGTCCAGATTTTACCCTTTCACCTTTTACCTATCCAAGTGCTTACGTTTTATACATATGTCTCACAAAACGTTCTATCACACAAACACCTCAGCGATGCCGCTGATGCTGACTGCGCACCCAGCCGCCACGTATCATACGCGATTCTTCTACTGTAATGAAGCAACTCGGCTTAATACTGCGTGCGGTATTGATAATAGATTTCACATCTGTGTGATGCGCGACCACCCGTAATTGCGTCACATGTCCGCGTGCGCCCTCACCAGGCATCTCGGTAACGCCATGCCCATTATCTCGTAACGTCTCCGCCATGATGTGCGCCGTCTTGTCATCCGCAATAATATCAACAATATTGAAGACATTTAGCCACTTTTGCTCAATGAACATCCCCACATAACCCCCCACCGCAAAACCAAATACATACGCCGCCAAATTCGGAATATTGTTCAGGTCAAATAGCACCATACCTGCTGTATACGCAAACAATAAAGACTCTAGCGAGGCTAAACCAAAGCCCACAAAGCGATTGCCCTCGTGCATCACAATTACCCGCACCGTGCCAACCGCATTATTGGCAACTCGCAGAGCGAAAATGATGAATGGTAGCAAGATAGGGTCAATAAAATCGAACATAGCTCTGTCACAATCTCCTCGTTAGCGCATCCCCCAAGATGATAGCACTTTCCCTAACCCGTGCATAAGTACCAATAACTTATCGAAATCCCAAGCGTCATACTATTGTGTACTCTCTAACTGCTTGCTATCCTTAGCCCTTGTAAATTTGTACGCAGGTCAACCGGACTGAGAGTTCTGCATGACATCGGCACAACCCAACATTCTATTCATTGTACTCGACACCCAACGCCGTGACCGTCTTTCACTGTATGGTCATGATGCAGATACATCGCCCAACCTCGATGCGTTTGCCCAAGATGCAACTATTTTTGAACGCGCCGTTTCGCCTGCACAATGGACAATCCCTGCGCACGCCTCTATGTTCACGGGCGTTTATCCCAGCACGCATCAAGTCACCCAAGCATTCCAACGTCTCAGTGGGGCGCAACCGACCCTTGCAGAAATCATGAGCGTTGCAGACTACCACACTGTCGCTTTTTGCAATAACCCGCTTCTTGGCTTGCTTGAACATAATATTCAGCGTGGCTTCCAAGAATTTTATAATTATGCAGGTGTATCACCACATCGCCCCATAGAAAAAAACCGTAGTGCGCTTCGACGTGCCATCAACACTCAATTCCGTAAACTTGCCCGCACCGTGACCAATTGGTTCGCTAATAGCAATTGGCTGTTTAACATGGCAGTCAATCCGCTTATTGTGCCTGCATGGACGCGCAGTGTAAATTTTAAAGGCAATAGCCAACGTTCCGTTGATGACCTCATTGATTACTGGCAGACCTATCATCAGGGTGGGGCAGAAAAACCGCTTTTTGCTTTCCTGAATCTCATGGGGACACATACACCCTATTACCCGCCTGCAAATTACATTGACCATGTTGCGCCTGGCTTACGCAACGACACCCAAGCAACCAAGTTCATCACGCGCTTCAATGCGGATGCTGCTACATGGCTTAGTCCAGACGACCCGCCACTCCCCGATTGGCAACGTCACATACTTGATGGCTACTATGACGCCGAAATTGCCTACCAAGACGCCCAACTAGGACGCCTCTTTGATTACCTACACAGTTCAGACGAACTCGAAAACACAATGGTCATCATTGTTGCCGATCATGGCGAAGGGCACGGCGATCATGGCTACAAAGGGCATAGTTTTGTGGTGTTCCAAGAATTAGTGCATGTGCCATTGATTGTGCGCTATCCAGAACGTTTTCCGGTTGGCAAACATATCACCACCAATGTAAGCACCCGACGCCTATTTCATACCGTGCTAGATGTCACAGAGACAGCACCGCCGCTTGCCGAAAATGACCCTAATGCGGATGTACAAGGACTCTCACTCATTAGTTCGCTCAATGGCAGACCCGATACCGAGCGCGGCGTAGCCTATGCCGAAGCATACCCACCCTTGAATCTGCTCAATATCCTTAAACCCCGTCGCCCTGAGCTTGTAGAAAAACTCAGCCTGACCAGTATTCGTCGTGGCGTCTACGATGGCGACCATAAACTCGCGCTCGTCGGAGATAGAGTAGAGAGCTTATTCAACGTTGCAGACGACCCAGCCGAAGAAGAAGACATCGCAACAGAAAAACCGGCTGTCGTGGTGGATTTACAACAGAAGCTAGAAGATTTCGTGACAGATAGCATTGCCAATCGAACTGATAGTGTTGATAACGGGGCAGTCAGCGACGAGGTGATTGATAACTTGCGTGCGCTCGGCTATATCGAGTAAATATAGGTTTAACGTATACCTGTTTTGCCAGAAGTCGCCTTTATTCAGAATGAATTGAAGCGGAGAAATTTATATGATAGAAAGTAAACCGACTATTTTCATTAGTTATAGACGATCTGTTGGTGCATTTATTGCGCGTGCTGTTTTTGAAAATTTACGCAACAGTGGTTTCGATGTTTTCATGGACATTGAAAGTATGGATAGTGGCAAGTTCGATGATATGTTGATGGGGCAGATTGCATCGCGCGATAATTTTGTTCTTATTTTGACCCCCGGAACACTGGAGCGTTGTGTTGAAGATGAGGACTGGGTTCGCCGTGAGATCGAACATGCAATCAAAACTGAACGTAATATTGTTCCACTACTTATGGATAGTTTTAGATTCGAAACTCACGATGA
This sequence comes from Chloroflexota bacterium, assembly GCA_038522085.1. Classification (GTDB taxonomy): domain Bacteria; phylum Chloroflexota; class Anaerolineae; order Aggregatilineales; family Phototrophicaceae; genus JAUZRW01. The sequence goes on along the minus strand of JBCBKJ010000006.1, from coordinate 62,241 downwards.
AATTCTTACAGGTATATTGTCGGAGTTACCGCGCTACAATTCCATTCGTGTGCCAATCGATTTTTTTGAAGAAGCTATGGCTCGGCTAGAAAAACGATTTCTAGTAGCAACTGTGAAACGCAAATCTAAGATTACTAAATCAGAACAAAAATTTATTGATGAGCAAATCGCAATTCTTGACAACGAACCTACACCGACAAAAGACGAATTGTCTGCTGAACACTATTTTGGTCTAGGTTTCTCGTTACAAGAAAATGGTTTATTAGAACAAGCAATTGCTGAGTATAATTTGGCGATTAAGCTCAAGCCAGATTATCGTCGTGCATTTTACAATCGTGGGTTAGCTTATCAACAGTTGGGCATTCTGGATCAAGCTCAAACTGATTACGAAACGACCATCGAAATTGAACCTAGTTATGCCAAAGGACACCATAACTTAGGTTTGATTCATTATGCAAATAGAAATCTCGAACTAGCTCTTGACTGTATTAACCATGCCATAGAACTAAATGATACATTAACCCTTGCATATGCAAATCGCGCCAAAATTCATAAAGATCTTGGCAAATTAGACAATGCTGAAGCAGACCTCCTACACTATGAACAAGTCACCGGTGAAAAAATCATACTTGATGCCCGTAGTGAATTAACACAACTTGACCAGACGTTGCCTGTAGAAGATGAGGAGCATAATAAACATCATTATCTTGAGGCTATGGCTACCACACGCCCACTAGCTGATAGACCTGCTAATGATGAATTATTCAAACCTCATAAAGCTTTTGGTCAATTTAGAGATCAAGGTATGGTTAGATCAAATAATCAAGATGCTGTATACAGCTTTCTAAGTATTCAGGATTCGCTGAGTGATATACTAAATTTTGGTCTATTCATTGTGGCAGACGGTATGGGTGGTCATTCAGAAGGCGAAAAAGCATCTGATATGACTATATCTGTTATTGCTCAGGAAATATTAAACCGAGCGTATTTGCCACTCTTACATGGAGTGGATATGAACGATGTTTTTTCCGCTTTATCAGACATCATTATCGGTGCTATTCAAACAGCCAATAGCAGAGTTAGAAGTGATGTCGCGGATGCAAGCTCAACTGCAACAGTCGCTGTACTCTTTAATAATTATTTGTATTTAGGTCATGTCGGTGATACTCGTGCTTACCTGATAAAAGATGACTCGATAGAGCAAATCTCGCGAGATCATTCTCTGGTGATGCGTTTGATGGAGCTGGGTCAGATTACACCAGAAGAAGCTGAAACACATGTTCAACGCAATGTACTATACCGTGTAATTGGTCAAAATGAAAATGTAGAAGTGGATATTCTTACACGCCTTGTACCTAACGCACGTCTGCTGCTGTGCAGTGATGGTTTGTGGGACATGTTAGACGATGAGACAATAGCGGATGTAGTGAGAAGTGAACCCCACCCACAAATTGCATGTAATAAATTGGTAAAGATGGCAAATAATAATGGGGGGAAAGATAATATTTCAGTGATTCTTATTCAAACGTTTTAGTGATTACCTGTTTTGTGATATTTATGTATTCTAAGCTCAATACCTCACATTTTGTTTGTAAGTGTATAAGCTGTCGTATAAACAGATTCCATTATATTCATAAATTACTCCCAATCACTCGCTGAATAAAAGCACTTTTGGCTTGTGTATACGCCCCGCGATTATCAGCGTACTGTTTCGCTAATCGTCGCTTGAGGGTCGCGTATGTTTGTGCTAAATCAGCATCAGCACGCAAACGGTCACGAAAGCAAAGTTGATTACGCCACGTCTCGCTGTCATGTACAACAACATGCGCGTAGTGCGTGCGCTTTGCTTCCGAACCTCTCACATAGAGTTCCTCATCTGTTTTTTGCGGATTCGGACGATGTACATAGCCAAGTGATTCAAATTCAGTGTGCATGTCCCGTGCAACAGCCAACGACGCCACACCAATCAGCATATCCAGTATCGGTTTTGCCGGAATCCCTGCAATCGCTGTGCTACCGATATGTTCAATGCCCAACACATTATTATTAAAGGCGCTCAGTAAACGCTGTTTTTCGTCTGCGAACGACCTTTTCCAACTTGCTTGATGCGCCACTAACCGCACAATACCCCGTTGCAATCCAAGTTCACTCATCTTCTGAGACAGTATACGACGCCACAATCTCGCCCCATTCTTCTTTTAGCCCTTTTTCCACAAAGCCAACCTGCGCATACAAAGCCGCCGCACCCGTGTTTTCTGGCACATAACTTAGCTTGACCTGCGCATATTTGCCTTCATCGGTTGTCTTTGCTAGAAACTGCATTAATGCCCGCTTACCATATCCCTTGCGCTGATGCTCAGACCCCACCATAAAGCGCACAATCCATATCGCATTCGCCTCATCTTTATTGTGTCCGGTTAGCATAAACCCGACCATCGTCTCACCATCAAAAATGCCATACGGTTGCATGTTATGCTCAGTATCGTACATCGCCTGCAACATCGACTTGCCATTTTCAGCAACAAAATTATTCTGGTCAGGCTTCACTTTGAGCTTATAAGCAGTCAACCAATTGTCTTTATCAATCGGCGTAAATATTAAATCTGCCATCTTTCCCCCTATTTCCAGTCGATACCATCCGGCATCAATTTGAGTAAATTACTAATCAGTGCGTTCACAATCAGCATCACCTGACGCATCGCATCAATTTGTATCGTGTCAACAGTGTCCAGCGTCGGTTGATGTACCGCTTGGTAAATGCTTGGTAACACAGCGACTTGCTCTTTATTGTGCAACGCGACTGCCAAGCCAACAATCGGCACAACATCTTCATCAGGGGCAATAGATACCGTAGCTGTCGGGATGCCTTTTTCCGCAAACGAACGGTCATCACTGGGCGGTAACAAATCTAGCATGCGCAATGCCGGATGATATGGCGAGGTTTCCAACTGCCGAATCGCTTTTTCTGCATGACTATCTAGCACATGCTCACCTCGCGCCACCAACACAACATCGCCCACCCCACATAAATCGAGGTTAATCATCACCTGTATCTGCGAGGGGTCACAGTGGTTTGCATACGCCCGACTACCAGCCATTTGCTGATGGTAGCCATCAAAAAACACAAATTCCAATGGCAACGGACGTGCTTTTGTGCGCCGAATAAAATAGAAAACGCGCAAAATACCAAGTGCAATAGCAACCCCAGCCGCGTTCTTGTTCGCGCCTTCACTACGAGCGATAGCATCGTAATGGACGCCCACCAAAATATACGGCATCTCGTTTTGGTGCATCGGCACACGAATATTATCGACTGTCTGCCCATCAATCGTGTGCGTGTTGATACTGTAATCAATGCCAATCTGCTCCAATGCCGCGAGTAGCCCATCCTGACGGGCTTTGGCATCTGTTTTTGCTACAAGGTCTAAATAAGTATCGAGCAACGATAGCTCCTCATCTGCGTGTGTGTTTCTTTAATTGTGCCATATAAACACACCCACACACAATGAACCTCATCTTGCATTCTGTTACAGACCCTACTTCTTCTTCACAACATCTAGCAAATCATCCACAATATCATCTGTCTTGATGCCTTCTGCTTGCCCCTCAAAATTGAGCAACAGACGATGACGCAGTGCCGCATGTGCAACTGCTTGAATATCGTCATAGCTCACATTGAAGCGTCCTTCCAGCAGGGCATTCACTTTCGCGCCGATAATGAGCGCCTGCGCTCCACGCGGACTTGACCCCACGCCAACATATTTGCGCACCATCACGGTAGATTGTGTGCTTTCAGGGTGTGTCGCTACCACCAGCTTAGCAACATACTGACTGACATTGCTTGCAATGGGTGTACTCAATGCTAACTGACCCATTTTCAAAACCTCGTCTGCATTCGCAACCTGTTCAGCTTCGGCTGTTGTTGTGCCGGTTGTGCGGTCAAGAATTGTCACAAGTTCATCCACCGATGGAAACTTAACATCCACCTTGAATAGAAAACGATCAAGTTGCGCTTCCGGCAACGGATACGTGCCTTCCATATCGAGCGGGTTCTGTGTTGCGAGTACAAAGAAGGGTTTTTCTAGTGGATATTGCCGCCCACTGACTGTCACGGTTTTTTCTTGCATCGCCTCTAACATCGCGGATTGCGTCTTAGGCGTCGCACGGTTAATTTCATCCGCCAGCACCAAATTCGCAAAAATAGGTCCATGTTGAAAGCGAAATTCACGCCGTCCGTCTTCGGTTTCTTCCAGAATATCCGTACCCACAATATCAGCGGGCATCAAATCCGGTGTGAACTGAATGCGCGAAAAATTCATATTTAGTACATCAGATAGCGTTTTAATCAACATCGTCTTGCCAAGTCCCGGCACACCTTCTAGCAGGGCATGGCGTCCGGCTAAGATACAAATAATAGTCGCACGGACAACATCCTTCTGCCCGACAATTACTTTTTCTACTTCACTTTCGATGCGTTGCGCAATACGGCTAAATTCTTCGAGGGTCATTTCTGGCGCAGGGGAAGTCATACACAATCCTTATCAGGAATAATCAACAGAATGTAATGTCACGGTAATGAGTTTCAAGACTCAGCACTCAGTCCTCAGAACTTTTCTACCGTGTCCAATGAATGCGGATAACAAATCGACTACCTCATAATTTACCGCACACACAGATTTTAGTGTTGATTATACCGAACAATGTGAACGCCTCATGAAGAAGCGCCCACATTGCCATCAAAATTGCTTACGAAGTATCAATGACGTCCGCGTATTGTATCGTAAGTATCATCAATTTCGCGCTGGAGAGGCTTCCATGCACCATAGTACAACGCCATGCTGAACATAATCACTGCAATCGCCGCCCAAGTAATCGCAATGATGCTCGGTGAGATAAATGGCGTCACCCGTTGGCTAAATTGCACCGCATCATTAGCAACACGCTCACCGTTTATCATTAAATTGGCATCCGTCACAAACATTAGATAGCGCAAATCGAAAAAGGCTTCCAGTGCTGTAGAGACAGCTAGAATATTCATCGCCAGCAGGGTAATTAACGGATTTGCCCGCATACCCAACGCCATCAAGATCATCCCAAAACCAACACCCAGAATCAGTGCCAGTAAATTCCCATAGGCAACAAAAATCGTGAATAACGCCATCCCAACGCCGATAGTGATAGCAAGCGGGTTTGTCAAACGCGGAAAACGATTGACTAGATAGAACAGTACAGAGCCAAATAACGCCGCCCCAAGATACCCAGCCGGACCAATCAACCAGTCCCAGCCACCGCGCCGTGTGATATAGCCACTACCATCAAAATTCACCGCAAAAGCAACGACTTCACCGCCTGTTAGCAGGGCTGCAACCGCATGTCCGGCTTCATGTACGTAAGTCGTGAACAGTGCCAACGGATACAGCAAAATATCTAACTGTGGAATATTCCACAAAATATAAACAACGACCATCGCCAGACCCGTTATAACTAACGCCCGACGCCGTTCTTTACGGACTGGCTTATCAGCAACATTGTCATTCAACATAAGGTATAAACCCTGTCTATTTTTACGATTATGAACGTTCGTATTCATCTATTATACGCGATTCAATGCCCTAAAGTGTTACATCAATGCAAAATCGTAAGATAATCATCATGTTTGACGTGCATCACAACTAGGCTTATCATTCACTATGCTTTAAATCTATCCGTAAATTTATTGTCGTAGGGGCGTTGCTGTGTCTGCGCCCGCTTGTACAGCACAAAGGTCGCCCACTACGCTCATTTTTCGGACAGATACTTATTATTTTTGCAGGGAGGAATGCAGATGTCACGCACTATCACACAAGTTACAGAGGAACAATACACGGCGCTTTACGGGATTATGGCACTCGCTGGCGAATATATGCACCGCGTCCTAGATTTGTCGCACTGGTATCCCTTCCCGCCGAGCGATTGGTTCATCAAACATTGTGAAAATCGGGATGTATTCGCAGTGCATGATGGCGAGTTGCTCATTGGCACGTTCAATCTAGGCGAAGAACCCGAACCCTACTATCTCGAAGATATGTCTGATTATTGGACACACCACGATATTCCTGCCCTCTATTTCAGCGCCTTTGCACTCCTACCATCGCACCAGCAACAAGGCATCGGGACATGGTGCATGACCCAAGTGGATAAATTAGTGCAAGCACGCGGATACGAACAAGTGCGCTTCGATGCCGTGAACACCCATCCAAAGCTAAAACAATTTTATCGTAATTGTGGCTACCAAGAGTGTGGGATACTCGATTTGGGGCAAACAGCCGTGATGTGCTTCGAGAAACGTTTCACGGCTGAGTAAAATTCGTTTTAAAAAGTATACAGTAGGGGAGTGCCTGCGTGCGCTCCCGAAATATGTTAAGCCTGCGCGAAATCAGACTTCACCTTTTACCTTTTCACTTTCACCTTACTACCTAACCCTCAAATATCAGGTCAGCCATATAAGCAAAACTATCGCCCGTATTGCCATCTTCCATCACCAAAACATCAACATACATGCCACCGACCTTCTGATTTGCGCCACCTTGCATCTGATAGACCTCTACCTTGATACGGGCTTTGTCATAAGCATCAGGCGTAATCGTCGTTTCTAGCACCAGTGCATCGCTTGTCAGTTGCGCAATCTCATTAAAATCACCCAACGTCGCGTGTGTCAGGTCAACATGCACCACAATATTAGCCGTATCTGTAAATTCGCTACTCGGTTCAATGCCCACTTTCAGGGTAGACGTTTGCCCGTAGACGAAATTACGGGGTACAACCACCGCTAATTGCCGTTGAATACCTGTTTCGCCACCGCCATTGGCTTTATCGAAGGCAATCAATTCTTCTGCACTCTCGACGCCTTTATACGTGAGTTCATAGATATAATCATCACTCATCTGAATATAACTACGTGTCACCAGTCGGCGCTTTGCCTTGTCAAAACGGCGTGTACTCAAATCGAGGTCATCCATAATATCGTCACCGTCTGCCATATGATTCGGCTGACGATGCAAGTATTTCAAAATCTCAAACGCGCCACGTACAGTCTCTAATTTTTTTAAGTCCATCGAAAGTTCAGCCATGATGCCTCTTTCGCCTCTCGTCTGCGGAATATGCGTGAATAGTTATCTGTCAGTATATCGCATATCTAGCATCTCAAAAAATTAGATCGACACCACGATGCCACCAGCGCCTGTTTTCGGAATCGCATTGCGCGTATCCACAATGACCGCACTATGGCTCTGTACATGCGCCCAATCGTACCAAGCATGATTCGTCGTGATAACCACACAATCCGCAGACTGCAATAGCTCATCACTGTAATCACAGCTTGTCATCACCGCATCGCCCATGCGCAACTGCTCGATATGCGGGTCATGAAACACCACATCCGCACCCTTCTGTATCAACAAGTCAATCACTTCCAATGCCGGACTCTCACGCATGTCGTCAATATTAGGCTTATACGCCACACCCAATACCACAATCTGCGACCCACGTACGGCTTTAGCAACGTTGTTGAGGGCATCCGTCACTTTATGCACCACATGATGCGGCATAGAGGCATTGATTTCACTTGCCAACTCAATAAAACGCGAATTGTAATTCAGAGTTTTCAACTTCCAGTTCAAATAATGCGGATCAATCGGGATACAATGCCCGCCCACACCTGGACCTGGATAAAACGGCATAAACCCGAAAGGCTTCGTCGCCGCCGCATCAATCACTTCCCATACATCCACGCCCAGCTTGTCACACATAACAGCCATCTCATTTGCCAAGCCAATGTTCACGGATCGGAATGTATTCTCCAGTAATTTGACAACTTCCGCCGCCGTAGGGGAGGACACAGGGACAACAGTATCAATCGTATGCGCGTAAAGCTCAGTGGCAATCTCTGTACAATGCGGCGTCACCCCACCGACAACTTTAGGTGTATTCTTCACCTGATACACCGCATTACCGGGGTCAATCCGTTCACCAGAAAATGCAATGAACACACTCTCACCAACAGTCAATCCAAGTGCTTCAAATTGTGGCTGAACGAGTTCTTCTGTAGTACCCGGATACGTCGTGCTTTCTAGAACAACGAGCATCCCAGCTGTAGCATGCTCTGCAATCGAAGCCACCGCTTGGTTGATGTAGCGCATATCAGGGTCTTTCGTATCGCTGACCGGTGTCGGCACACAAATACATACGGCGTCCACCTCCCCAATCGATGTATAGTCACTTGTGGGACGTAAACGATTATCTGCCAAGAGCGGCACAAGCCGTTCGCTGGCAATATCGTCTATGTAGCTGATACCATCCTTGAGCCGTGCGATTTTCGTATCGTCAATATCAATCGCCGTTACAGTGAAACCAACTTCTGCAAATTCGGTTGCCAATGGCAAACCAACATAGCCTAAGCCCACAACAGCAACATGGGCTGTGCGAGCATCAATTTTGGAGAGGATGTCTGCTTTATGAGACATAGCGTACCTGTCTGTTAGTGGTCTAGATTGAACAGACAGGCATTATAGGGGGTAGGACATGTATCAAACAGGGTTAACCAAACCTACGCTTAGTAAGCTCAATCATCATCTTTGTCTTTGCCTGTCAAACGGTCTGCGATTGCGCCACCCAACATCGCCGTCAAGAAGCTATTACCTGCATCTGCTTCGGATGTTTTCTGTACCGCATCCCAATCCGCACGATAACGCGCATTAATCCACTGTTCGTAAGTTTCAGATGCCTCTACAGTTACACTTTCAACTGTCGCTTTATCATCTTCACGTAAAGCATCTCGAAATTGTGTCAGCGTATCAATATAAGCGTCCAAATTACGGGCAACCGCATCACGATTCCTAAAAAATTCATCGCGCAAAGCATCAGGATGAATATCAAATAGCGGACGGGTCAGCGCACCAAAATCAGGGTTCGTCAACCACTTGAGGTCTTCCCAATTTGGCTGTTTAGCTGTGTGATAAAACAACACCGTACCCAATACACGCGGTAGCTGTACAGTCTGAGCCAACAGCATATCATGTTCGAGTGGGTCAAGGAAACGCGGTTTGCTCCCAATCAATGACGAGAAGGTGAAAGCGAGGTCAACTGCCTCTTTCGCTGTACCAGCCGCCGGTGTCAACAGAATAGCACTATCATCAAACATATCTTCTTCCGCATTTTCCACTGTGCCTTCTGTCGAGAAAATATAGCGCGGGTTCAAAATTGGTGTCATCCCGATGACATGGTGACTATCTGACAATAACTCACTCGACCATTCCAAAGACGGGCGCTTCAAAGGCGACATATCCAAGATAACTACACCATCACGCACATATGGCTTGATTTCTTGATAGACCACTTCGGTTTCTTCATAAGAGACAGCCATCACCACAATATCAGCCTCATCAACGGCATTCTGAGGGCGTCCGGCTGTCTCATCAACGGCGTCCATTTTCTTCGCGTTCTTTAGGTTATCCTGCGAATAATCATAGGCTGATACCGTAAACGTATTCTTGCCACCCTTTTTCATATACCGTTTGAGCGCCAAGCCCACCGATGCTGTCGTGCGGTTCATTCCTAATAAGGCGACCTTTAAATTTGCCATACGAAATTCCTCTCAGAATAAGCTGTCTGTATAGTGTCTGTCGAAATAGATTGGTGTTTATGATGCCAGAAATATGTTGAGAAGCAATTCATAGCTCATGAAGAAGGTATGAGCAGGGGATAGGCGCATGTCTATAGGCTTTCTTTTCCTAGCAATGCAAACACACACACTGAAAACCGATAAATAATAACTGACGACTGAACACTCAATCAATTCGCATCATCAGCTATTTGCAAACGTACCAGCAAGTCATGATGTGTATGCTCACGCAAGTGTACTTCATTATCAGCATGATGTGTCACTAGCCAAATAGCACGCTCACTTGCCCCAACCGACGCCAACAATGTCCCACCCCATGCCGGATGATGCCGTCGCACAATGAACGGCGCTCGCCATGTGCGAACCTCACCCTCGCCAATATCATCCACACTCAAATGGTCATCTAATCGCTTGAAAACCGTCGCAATGATGACCGATACCGTGCGTTCCCAAACGCTCAAATGCTTGCGTGCCTTACCACAATCATGCAACAACGCCGCCACTGCCAAATCATGAGGTGTCTCGTCCGCTTGCGACAGCACATCCCGCAACACACTCACACTATGCAATTGGTCAGATTTTGCCATCTGCTTAAAAAGCGTCATTTGGGTATTTGTGAGGTGTTGACTTACGAAGTCGTAATCAACTGCCTGTGTAAACGCAAGCAGGGCATCTACGCCCTGCTGTATTCGGTAGAGCAATGTCACAGCTTAGCCACCAATGATGGGTAAAATCAAAGTCGAGATATTGCGTGTCGGTGCGGTGAGCAAGAAATTCAGCGGACTCAGTTGCGGTGGCAACACAAAGCCGATTATTAGCACAAAGAAGAACGCATACTGTGTAAGTTGCGCCCACTCCGACCATTTGTACGCCGGACGTTGCAAAAATCCTGCCAGTGGTGGCATATTCTGACGAATGAACGCTGGAATCTCTTTCCAGTTGATACCATTGCCAGGCAACACCGCTAACATCATATGCCATCCATCCATCGGGAACAGGGGCAATAAGTTAAACACAAACAATAGCACGTTGAACAACACGCCGTATACGATGAGACTCCACATAAATTCACCGAACATACCGGTTGCTAAAAACAACTCAGGCGATAGCGCAATCAACAAACGCCCGACGATGCCAAAGATGATAGCTTGTGCTAAATTGGATAACGGTCCCGCAAATGAAGTCCAGAAAGAACCCCAGCGTGGGTCACGCATCTGACGGGTATTCACAGGGACAGACCCCAAAATACCAAAACCAACCAGCACGAACATCAACCAACCCACCCAGTTGATATGTACAATCGGATTGGGCGTCAGGCGTCCATGTTGGCGTGGCGTCGGGTCGCCCCACCAATCTGCGACAACAGCATGGGCATATTCATGCCAACCCATACCAAAAAATAGTACGATGCCAATAGCGATGAGGGCAATAGGGTCAAAATTTCCAAACAGTAACACGGCATAGTCTCCATGCTAATTATCTCGTAGGTTTGTATTATAGCACGGAATTATCAGCAACTTATTAGCAGGTTTAGTGTTATTACAAGTATGAGAGAAATTGTTATGCACAGAATAATACTATTTATACGTAGAATATGTATGATAACATAAACAAAAAATGAGAGCCTGCGAACAAACTACTTATTGTAAGCGAGATGAAGGAGTATCGACTTTGAAGAAACGTGTCTTATTGCTCATGTCCGATACAGGTGGTGGACATCGCGCCGCAGCCGAAGCGATTCGAGACGGACTGTACAAAAAATATGGTGAAAATAGAATTGAAGCGGAATTGCTAGATGTCTTTCGTAATAGCAATTTTCCGATGAATTATTTCCCAGACTTTTACCCTTGGGTGATTCGTCATAGCAAAAAATCGTGGGGCGTCGGCTACAAAATGCTGAATACACGCCGTCGTGCTGCTGTGCTTTCTCGCACGATGTACCTCGCCAATCGCGCTCGCTTTAAAGAAATGGTACGCGAAAATCCAGTAGATGTGGTGGTCTGCGTACATTCACTGATTGCCCGTCCAGCTTTGCAAGCGTGGCTATCATTCGAGCAACGCCCACCCTTTATTACCGTCGTTACTGACCTCGTATCCACACATAGCACATGGTATGACAAACAAGCTGACCATACGATGGTGCCAACACAGGCTGCCTTCGATAGAGGCTTACGCTACGGCATGCCAGCCAACAAAATGAGCGTAACCGGCTTGCCAGTCAACCCTAGTTTTATGGAAACGCTCAAAGGCAAAACCCAAGCCCGTGACAAACTCGGTTGGGAACAAGATAAAACAACAGTGCTGATGGTGGCGGGTGGCGATGGCATGGGACCCCTATGGGAAACAGCACGTGCCATCAACGCACTCGAAAAAGATATTCAACTTGTTGTTATCGCTGGACGTAATGAGACACTCAAGAGCAAACTCGATAAAGCATCATGGAATCAGCCGACGCACATTTATCCTTTTGTGCGCAATATGCCCGAACTCATGGATGCTGCTGATGTGATAGTCACCAAAGCAGGTCCCGCAACCATTACCGAAGCCGCCATTGCAGGCTTGCCAATGATTCTCATGGACGCAATACCAGGTCAAGAAGATGGTAACGTCACCTATGTCATCGAAAATGATGCTGGGGCATGGGCGCCAGAACCGGCACAAGTAGCCAGTGTATTAGCATCATGGCTTGATGAAGGCGTATCTGCCATGCACCAGCGTGCCGAAAATGCCCAAAATATTGCACGTCCAAATGCTGTTTATGACATCGCAGAGACAGTTATGCAATGGGCAGACCATCCCCCTATCGACAACCCAAATATTAATCTCTGGCGTCGTACCCGTCGCCGTTTTGCCTCCATATCGCGTTAAATATAAGGAAGGTAGTCTACTAATCGGACTACCTCTTATTTTGCTTGTTATAAGTGTTGATACCAGTATTTTTGTCCTATATATGGTTATATCTTGCTGAAATATAGTGTAACAATAACCTCGCCTTAATATACTATTCTTATGATGCTCCCGTATGCTACAAGCCATATGGGCAAACCATTTTATATTCACGACATTATTCAAGGGGAATAACCTACATGAAAGCAATTGTTCTAGCCGCTGGGCAGGGTACGCGCCTGTATCCCGTCACACATACAATGCCAAAACCACTTGTACCCGTTGCCAACAAACGCTTACTCCAATACGCGCTCGATAACATCAAAAATGCAGGTATCACAGACATCGGTATTGTCGTCAGTCCGGGGTCGCCTATCGAAGGCGTCTATGGCGATGGCTCTGATTTAGGTGTGAATCTGACCTACATCGTACAAGAAGAACAACTCGGTTTAGCGCACGCCGCAGGTATCTGCCGTGATTTCATCGGCGACGACGATTTTGCAATGTTCTTGGGTGATAATATTTTCCAAGACAACATGGCAAATTTCATCAAAGATTTCCAAAATTCCGATGCCGAAGCCTCCATCGCCTTGGCAGAAGTACCTGACCCCAGCCGGTTCGGTATCGCCGTCATTGAAGATGGTGTCATCAAAAACACCATCGAGAAACCAGCCAACCCACCCAGTAATCTCGCCATCGTTGGTATCTATCTTTTCCGTAAGTCCGTGTTTGAAGCAATCGACACGCTCAAGCCATCCGCACGAGGCGAATACGAAATCACCGATGCGATTCAGAAACTCATCACTGATGGCAAAGATGTTAAACCGTATACCATTCAAGGCTGGTTCATTGATGCTGGTAAACCAAAACCCATCATCCAAGCGAATCAACTCGTGCTTGAGGAAATGCCTTGGACACCTGCACCAACCGACCCTGCTATCGTACAAGGGGAGAGTGAAGTCGGGCATCGTGTCATCATCGGGGACAATAGCAAGATCATAGACAGTGTCGTGCGTGGTCCCGTCGTCATTGGCGATAATGTAACCATCCGTAATAGCTTCGTTGGTCCTTACACAGCTATCGGTGATAATTCGACCATCGAAGATAGCGGTGTCGAAGCCAGCATCATTATGGGGGGCGTCACTATCAAAGGCGTTCCTGGACGCATCGAACAGAGCGTAATTGCCAACGATGCACAAATTATCTCCACAGGCGAAGCACCACACATCTATCGCTTTGTCCTCGCAGAGAAGAGCATTGTAGAAGTCTAAGACTGCGCATCTGAAATCAACTCTCTTAGGGGCGGTGCAATGTCGCCGCCCACGCGGTCAAGGACACTGCCTTGACCCTACAAACAAAAAACACGCATTTTCGTAGGCACACACTTGTGTGCATCCGCCATTTTGCACCCAAAGTCGTCATGTGCCACGGGTTTCTGTAGGCACAACATCTATTAGTTTATCAAAACACTTTTTTAGGAGAAATTTATGTCTGACCGTATAGCCAGCTACAAAGAAAAACTCGCCACTGCCCGCGAAAAACTCAATGCCACACTTGATGCAGCCGAAGCACACACTGATGTCAAAGTACATTCAGAAGATAATTCATGGACTGTCCGCGAACTTGCCGTGCATCTCGCACTCGCAGATGTCGGACACAATCGCATGATTTTTCATTATGCAGAAGACAAAGAATTTATCCCAGCCGACTACGACATCGAACGCTACAATCAACGTTCTATTCAGAAACAAGCCGAAATGACACTCTCACAAGCACGCGCCTCGCTCGACAAATCACGCGCAGAATTTATTGAATGGCTAGATAATGTCGAAGATGATAGCGTACTCGACAAAAAAGGGCGACATGCCACACTTAAAATGATGACGCTCACAGAACTCATGGACGTGATGATTTGGCACGAAACAAACCATGCTGAGGATATACAAGCTGTCTTAGACGCACAATCAGAATAAAGGTTTTTGTGTGGGATGGTTGCCAAAGGTGTTCGGTGGCAATAAATCGTATTCATCAAGCCACGCATCATCAGGACCATCCCATCCATAGGTAGAGAGCAGCACCCGATTTGCCGCTGTGAATACCACACCTTCGTCTTCCAACAAGCGACGTTGTTTATCACCGGTTGCACCCGCCAAACTAATTTTCCCCTGACTATTAATAACCCGTTGCCAAGGGACATCACTATCGCTCACATTACGCAAGGCTGTCCCGACCCATCGTGGTGCTAATCGCTTAAAATCATCCGGCGTATAGTCATCACTCGGCGGCATCATAGACGCTATCTGACCATAGGTGCTGACCTTGCCGACTGGTATCTGCTTCACAATCAACCATACCGTATCAAAAAAAGCATCATTCGGTGGATTCCACATAAAAAATCCTTCTACGCACTTTTGCTAAACGTCATATCTCACGGCGACGGTGTATCCGTCGGTGGCACAAGTATCGGCTGAGTAGGGCTTGGTACAGGCGTTGATGTATTTGTTGGCGGGACAAAAACAGTGGGTGTGTTCGTCGGCACGGTGAAAACAGTTGCAGTTGCTGTCGGTGGAAACACTTGCACGGGTGTACTCGTGTTAAATGCAAAGACAGGGGTATTCGTCACGATGCTGACAGGTGTTTCATCATCAATATCTAACGCTGTTGGCTGAGTGCCAAAATCTTCTGTGCCGAGTGTTTGTAAGGCGCGAACTGTCTGTGTGACTAGTAAATTCGGGTCAAACGGTGTAATTGATGGACGCACGGCTGGCGTGCTGGTTGCTGGCGTTCCCCCACCGCGAACATAGTATGTCATAATAGCTAAAGCATAGCAGGGGATAGTCAATACAATGATACCGATGAAGATATTGCGCCATGTTTGCTGGCTCATAATATAGATGATTCCTGCTAACGTGATTAATCCTGTGTATTATTATAACGCACGACTCAAAACCATAGAAATATCAAAATCCAATTGGTCAGATTCCCTATCCCTGCGGTAAAGTCATGAGAAGAGAAGCGTAATAGTTTTAGAAGAACGATATGGGATGCTATATGAGACAGCACACGTAGGAGTGTTGTACACAGCGCCACGTTTTTAATTTGCCTAAACCAACCAACGAAAGCGAAATACTACCTATGGATTATCTACCATTCCGCAATGTGCGCGATGTACTTGGCTTACACGCTAAAGTATCCTCACGCAAAACCAGCGTCATATTTTATGATGCTGATGGCAAACGTGAAGTTATGTCCTATCTCGAATTTGTGGGCAAAACACATCAGGTAGCCAATTTTCTCTACGAAGATTTAGCCCTCGAACGCGGACAAGCCATCGCGGTTGTTAGCTCCAATCACGAAAATACACTCGTGCTGTATTTCGCCGCGTGGATTATCGGTCTAACCGTCGTCGCCCTTGACCCATCCGCCGATCCTTCGGACATGCAGTCTCTGCTAACAGATACCGAATCCCGTGTGCTATTCGCATCCGATGACATCTTCGATAACTACACGTCACTTGTTGATAAAGTAGATTCGCTAGAAGGTGCAATTCATATCGGTGGCGAACGCCGTGATAATTTCATGCGTTTTGAAGACCTTGCTAGGAATCGTCCGACCACCTTTTTGGGTGATGAAAGTGGTGCAAAAGGCGCAGATATTCCCGTTACAGGAGGCAACGAACGTACCGCTCGCCTCAAAGATGTCGCGTGGATTACTATAGAAAAGGGGCAACGTATCACCCGCACCCAAGGCGATATGCTCTATGATGCACGTCGTATCGCAGGGGCAAGCGCCCTAACAGGTAATCAAGTGACTGTCGCCTCATTACCACTACATCAGCAATTTGTAGCATCTGTCCTTGCGCCACTGTTTGTTGGGGCAACAGTTGTTCTCAGCCACACCATCACCCCAGACATTATCTGGCGACTCATCGTTAGCGAACGTGCTCATGCAACAGTTCTCATGTGCGAACAAATTTCGGCAATGGTCGAAACAGCCAATGCACATATGGATAATGGCAAAACCCGTTTCGGTAACAATATCATCCAGCAAGATGTGAAGCACTTCCGCTTTTTTCTCGTGCCAGATGCCCTCACAAATGAGCTTGCTATCGCCTTTGAAGATCTATTTGGCTTACCACTCATCACTGCTCATGCCGATTCTATAACAGGCGAGATGCTTTCTATTTTGCCCATCACGCTTGCATGGGATTATCACCAAAGTTGGCTACGTAACTACAATCCGCCCAGCATAGGCATCCCACTCTCAGCGTCAGCCAGCGCGATACTCAATAAGCGTTGCGAATCCATTCAGGGAGAGGATGGCATGCCTTATTATTTCCTAAATACCTAAATCAGCTATCTTGACGTGTCGTTGCACCCTGCTAGACTACCGTTCGAGAATTACCCAGCACACAAAACGGAGATACTCCACGCTATGAAACGGCTACTGTTCGCACTACTATTACTCACATTCTCGCTTCCTGTCATCGCACAAGATGATATTGTTGGTCCCGATGACTATCCCGAAAACATCAATCCGCTAACAGGGCTAGAAGTGGACAACCCCGACGTACTCAATCGACGCCCACTAATCATCAAAGTGAGCAATTTCCCCGATTTCGTGCGTGAGCGTCAACATGGGCTAATGGATGCCGATGTCGTCTGGGAGCATTTGTTAGCAGGAGGTGTGACGCGCTTTAGTGCCGTTTTCTATAGCAACGAAGTCGAGCGTGTAGGTCCAATTCGTAGCGCGAGGCTCGTCGATTTTGAATTACTCCGTTTCTATAATGCACTCTTTTCTTATAGTGGTATGGCACAAGGCACAATCGACGCGATGAATGGTGATCCGCTTGTACGTAGCCGTGTTATCGGTGGCAGTGGACCCGAACCGGCGCTCTATCGTGTGCCAGAAGATGGTATCGCCCTCGAACACACACTTTTTGGCAACACAGCCGAGATTCGTAATTTAGCTGTCGAATACGAACGTGATACAGAACCAGAGGCGTTCGGTGGAATGGCATTCAGCACAGAAACACCAACCAACGCTGTGCCACTCGATAGCTTCATCGTGCGCTATCGTAATGCCATAGTCGAATGGGTTTGGGACGCAGAAACAGAACGTTGGATGCGCTTCACAGATGACGAACCACACATCCTCGCAGATACAGGTGAACAACTCAACGCGACTAATGTCGTCATCGTAGAGGAAGAACACCCTATTCAACCTGTCGTGAGCGATAACTACTGGGGACCGCCTAATTTCGCATTCAGCGTCAATTTTGTCGGTGAAGGTCGCATATTCATGTTACGTGATGGCACAGTGACCGAAGGTGTGTGGCGTCGGGAAACCCGCGACGATGACCTAACATACTACGATTTAGATGGCGAAATTCTTCCCTTCAATCCTGGCAACACATTCTTCAACCTCGTCCCAATGTGGATTGATGGCTACGAAGTCGAAGTCCAAATCACAGACGCGCCGACAGTCACAGTCGATGTAGGCGAAGGCGTTGGTACAAATATGCGTTTCGGTCCTGGTTCAGCCTATATCAGCCCTGATGTAGCATACACAGGTGATGAATTTGCGTTGCTAGGGCGTAATTGGAACGGTACATGGGTGCAATTGCGCCGTCAAATTTCTGACCGTGCTATCTGGTTGCGCACCGAAGAAGTGACGATACCGGACGATTTTGATGTGATGAGCTTGCCCCTCGTGCGTCCGTCCAATGAACGCGGAGGCGAGTGAGACCAGATGGCAAAAGCCGACGATTTTGAAAAAGTAGAGGTCGCATCCTCAGCCGAATTGAGGGCGTGGTTACAAGCAAACTACGCCCAAGAAGATAGCATCTGGCTTGTGACCTATAAAAAACACATGGGCGAAAAATATGTTTCCAGAGAAGAAGTGCTAGACGAAATTCTTTGCTTCGGCTGGATAGATGGTCGGCGCATGAAACTCGATGATGACCGTACCATGCAACTTATCGCACCCCGCAAAACACAACATTGGGCAAAGAGCTACAAAGACCGCGTCGCAAAGCTAGAAAAACAAGGTCGTATGCACGAAGCGGGTAGGGCAGTCATCGAAGCATCCAAAGCAAATGGCATGTGGTCGTTCATGGACGATGTAGACGCGCTCATTGTGCCAGATGATCTGCAACAAGCACTTGATGCAAATCCACCAGCCGACACTCATTTCGATAACTCTGCGCCATCATACAAGCGTAATATCCTGCGCTGGATAAAACTCGCCAAAACCGAGAAAACCCGTGCCAAACGTATCGCTAAAACAACCGATTTCGCAACCCGTGACGAAAAAATCCCACAAATGTAATAACACTAGGAATAAACACATGCCAACACAAAGCCAAGGCGAAGCCGAAGCCGCCTTCACACGGGCGATGATTCAACTCGAAAAAGAATATCTCGGGCGTGGACCCGAACAAGCACGCACCATTTTCCTAGATGATATGGTGATTGTGCGCTTACAGGGCATCCTCACCCGTGCCGAAATTAAACTCTCCGAAACCGAACATGGACGCGAACTCATCAAAGAGACACGCCGCCAACTCTTCGAGAGCGCACGCGAGCAAATGCAAACCATTGTGAAAGAGATTATCGGGTGCGAGTTACAGAGCTTGCATACCGATGTCAGCACCAAAAGCGGTGAGCGTGTCATCGTACTGATAGTTGATTGCGACCTTGCAGAAAAATATTTATGAGCATCGCATAAGTGATAAATTTCTCTATTGTCAAAGAGCCGATAACTGATTATTGTATCTGTAAGACATACAGAGAGTCTCTCAGAACATATTAAATCTATGGGTTGGGAACTAGCTGTGTAAACAACGATTCGTCGAATCTATATATACCTGTTGGCAGGTAAAGCAAGGTATCACGTATACGTTGTTCGACAAGCCGATAATCTACACAAGGAAAAATCTTTGTGTTGGTTATCGGCTTTTTGTTTGTCTATCTAATCTATCAAAACGATTTCAACATACACGGAGTAGCAAGTAATGGCACAAATTTGGGAACTGATGCAAGTCAATTTATTGTCACCGATGGTTTTAGCATTCGTACTTGGCATGATTGTCGTTTTCGTTAAGAGCGACCTTCGCCTACCTAAAGACATCGTGACAGCAATTTCAGTGTATTTGCTCTTTTCTATTGGCTTAGAAGGTGGCTTCGATCTCGGTGATACCACCATTCAGTCCTTCATCGGTCCCGCGCTCATTGCCATTGCACTCGGCGCAACGATTCCCTTGATGGCATATCTCGCCCTGACCCGTTTCGGCAAATTATCACAGGCGGATGCGCTCGCTGTCGGTATTCATTATGGGGGTGTGTCATCTGTCTCGCTTAGTGCCGGTATCGCTTTCTTGAACGACTTGGGCATGAACTTTGAAGGTTTCCTACCGACACTCTACGTCATTATGGAATTGCCAGCATTCTTCGTCGCCCTCCTGCTGATTGCATGGCGCATCGACGGACCTACTGAAAATATCACCCCACAAGGCACAGCAACCATGACCAGCACCCAGCGCATAAAACGGGTATTGCGTCTCGCGCTTAGTGGTAAAACATTCCTGTTACTTGCAGGTGGTGTGGTAATTGGCTTGCTCTCCGGTGAAGCAGGCAAAGCACAAGTCGAGCCATTCTTCTTTGACCTCTTCCCCGGCATTCTTGCGCTGTTCCTATTGCAGATGGGGACAGTTGTCGGCGAGCGTATCAGCGAATTACGCTATGTCAATTTCTTCGTGGTGCTATATGCCATTCTCGCGCCAGTGGTTAACGCCAGCATCGCTATCGTACTCGGCACACTCGTTGGCTTATCTGTCGGTGGGGCATTCATCTTAGGGGTGATTGCAGCCAGCGCGTCCTTTATCTCTGCACCTGTGGTTGTTCGTGCGAACCTACCACAGGCAAATCCCGGCATCCATATGACAACCGCACTCGTCATCACCTTCCCGTTCAATCTCGTCTTCGGCTTGCCGATTTACTACCAAATCGCTAACGCCGTCGCAGGCATCGGCTAACAAACACAAGGGTAGGTAACTCATCTAGTAGTTACCTACCCCCAAATCCTATTTTCATTGTTAGGGTTGTTACTAGTCGCCTATTTTTGTGATAGGTTTCCAAACATACATCACGTTTGGTTGACCGTTCAGTTTGTTAGTGCCTACCTCGCCTTTTACAAAGCCATGTTTCTCATAAAAATTACATGCTTTTGTATTCCTCTGTAGAGTGTGTAAGCGAATGAGCGTCGCACATTCAGATTTAGCTTGATTGAGAAGTAATACCCCAATACCTTGTCGCTGGTAGTTGATGTCCACAAATAATTGGCTGAGATAACAATTTGCCACATCTATTGCCAAAAAACCAACATGAGTCTTACCATCCACGACTACCCAAACACGCATATTGGGAACAATGACTTCCTGAAAACGGTGCTTCCATTTATCTATTGAATCTGGATGTTTTAGGTTGGGAAAGGTTTTATGCCAAGTGCCATACCAGATACGAATCACTTCTTCCAAATCACTGGATATATAAGGTCGTAATACGAAACTAGGCATGATATTCCCTAATGTGATTTCGATGTATTTTAACGCGCAAACTCATCAGGATCCGTGCGCGAAAGCCAATACCCAACGCCCGAACTTCCCTCCGCAATCCAGCCATCCACCGGATTACTTGATAACACCCGCACATTCCACCAGTTGATATTATTCACGCACGAGGGTTCACCGATAACCTCAAACGGCACACCATCCACTAGCAAAAAGAGAATATCCGTGTTCAGTCCAGGACCGTTCCGTAAATTACGGGGCAACGCCTCAAACGAATTGACATAGCCCAAATCGCCAGCCGTAAAATCAAGGGGTGGTCCACACAGTGTCCCCGCTTCGGTACTCGGCAAATCCGTCGGAATGAGCCACACAGCACCCCCAGCCCCCTGCGACATCCATCCTGTGTAGGTGAAATCAACGACTGTCACCTGCACCTGATACCACACAATGCCATCACGTGGATTGCACTCAAAACCCGATAACACCAGCACATCCGACCCGGCAGAGGCAACCGTTCTCACTAACCCATTCGTATTAGGTTCTGCCCGCACCCGTACGTTCTGCGTCACGGTGACAACTTCGCCAATATCTAGCGCAAAAGCAGGCTCACAATTATCACCAAAATTAGGCACAATGATGATATAACCACCGTCATCAAGTGGACGCCCTTCGGATACCCAACCATCATTACCACCGGAAACATCCACCTGCCACCAGTTATAGCCATTCGTACACACAGGTCCCGAAACAATAGTTGCCTCTAAGTTAAACTCCTCATTCGGAGGCAACCGCTCGCCTTCTTCATCCACTTGATTAAAAGACGTGTTCCACACAATCGCGCTCGACCCATCCCCAGCGGCACGAATATTCACACCCGGTTCAATATAAATGATGTCACCCGGTAAAAGCGGGAAGGGCGTATAGCAATCGTCAAAAGTCAACGTAGATACCACCTCTGGACCCAATGTTCCTCCAAGCGGTGCGCCCGGCGTAATGACAGCCGGAGGCGTCCCTGCATCTGCATCCTGTGCTACCGTCGGCATAGGCATCACCAGCGCAATGAGTAAACTGCTAAATATAAGAGCAAAAAATAAGAACACCAATGAACGCGATAGGCGCATAGAAATCTCCTCCATGATATGTCGCTATTGTAGCGAACATTCTCCAGACGCGCATGTTGCTATTTGCACACGCGGCAAGCATCACTTAGTCATGGTCTTATGGCAACACTGTCATTCAGTGGTACAATCCATACAAAACTGTAACAACTATTTAACCAAGGATGTCCCATTGTTTGAGCTAAAAGAACATCTGCGTTCTCTCGTAGACGCCCACGCGCCATCCGGTCACGAAGCGCCTGTACGAGCGATTGTCCGCGAGGCGTGGCAACCACTTGTCAACGACTTTGAGCAAGATAAACTCGGTAGCTTAATCGGCATCAAACGTGCTACCCAACCCCTTGATAAACCACGTAAAATCATGCTTGCCGCCCATATGGATGAAATCGGCTTGATGGTGCGTGATATTGTTGAGGGTTTCATTTTTGTGCATCGCATTTCTGGTGTCGATAACCGTGTCATGCTTGCCCAACCCGTAGTCGTGCAAGGCAAAAGACCACTTCGGGGCGTCGTAGCCGCCACGCCACCGCATCTCATGACGGCTGAAGAACGTAAAAGCTATCCCTCTTTCAACCAGATGGTCATTGATGTTGGCTTACCAGCCGACGAAGTGAACGACCTTGTTCGCATTGGCGACCTCATCACACCCGATACGCCCATGATAGACCTACAAGGGAGTCTCGTAGCAGGCAAAGCGATGGATGACCGTGCCTGTGTAGCAATTGTCACCTTTGCCTTGCACGAACTGCAGATGATGCAACATAGCTGGGATGTTTATGCCGCCGCTACCGTACAAGAAGAATCCGGTTTACTCGGCGCACGCACGGCTGCTTATCACATTCAGCCAGATATAGCGATTGCCCTTGATGTTGGCTTCGCAGAGCAACCCGGCGTTTCCTCTACGGATGCAACCAAAATGGGTGAAGGTCCCGCCGTTGCGCTAGGCGCGAATATCCACCCTAAATTATTCGACAAAATCATAGCTGTAGCCAAGCAATACGAAATCAAACACCAGATAGAACCTGTTCCAGCCGCTACAGGCACAGATGCTTGGGCAATCCAAGTCGCACGCGACGGTATCCCGACAGCATTGCTCAGCTTGCCCATACGCAACATGCATAGCCCCGTCGAAACAGCTGACCTCAACGACCTCAAGCGTACCGGACGCCTACTCGCACATTTTATCGCATCCCTAGATGCTGATTTCATGTCGGCTATCGACTACAGCACCAAACCTGAAAAAGAAAGAACAGGGGGGTAGTATTACAAGCGCAGAAAAGATGCCTAGCCGACTTGAGCGTATTTTCGAGCTTGAATGTTCAAAAACCCAACACACAGTAGGGACGCCATTCTTGGCGCCCGTCACTCTAAATTAGGGGAAACTAGGTGGTTTAAAAAGACAGGAGACACAACACGATGGATCCCGAATTTGCAGGACTTATCGACACACTACTCAATAGCGACAACAGCGCAGAACGTCGCCAAGCGGCAAAAACGCTTGGTGATTACGTAGATGATCTTAACGACGAGGAATACGATGCCGCAAAAGACGCGCTCAATAGGGCGCTCACCGATGCTGACCCAATGGTACTCATGGCGGCGATGGGCGCACTGACTAAATATAATCGCATGTCCGGCAAAGATGACATCGTACTTCATGGCGATGACAAAGATGATATTCTGCCACCAGAAAAAGCAACCTGTTCTGTTTGCGGACGTCCCGAAGCCTTGATACCGGATGGCGGTTGCGAACGCGATGACTGCCCCTATAAATGAGCCGTTAAAGCCCTTCTCTGTAGTGATTTTGCGAGCGTCTGAGAGGAGAGATTCAGGGTTCTATCTAACGTACCTGCGGATAGATATGAAGCTCCCCTCTCCTCAGTGAGCCTGCGAATGCAAGGAGAGGGGTTGGGGGTTTTCAAGGGTAGGTCTCATATATTTACCCCCATCTGCGATAAATTACATTAAGCCCCCTTTCTCCTCAGTGAGCCTGCGAACGCGGGGGAAAGGGCGGGGGATAGGGGTAAACGCCCTAAACACGTACCCTTAGCGCCCAATATTTGCAGATTCACAGGCATACCTACTGAAAAGGGGTTGAGGGAGAGGTAAATACCCCTTACTAAATTACAAACTGAATACTAAGAACTGACAACCAAAAACTGACCACTCAACAAGGAACGACCATGCTCCTAGAAAAATTATCCAACGCGATAGGCGTCTCCGGTGATGAAGGCGCAGTCCGCGACATCATCTTAGAAGCCATCCGCGACCATGTGACCGATATTCATATCGACGCGATGGGCAATCTCACCGCGCTCAAAAAAGGCACAGGCGAAAGTAATTTGCGTGTCATGATTGCCGCCCATATGGACGAAATCGGCGTTATGATTACAGGCTACGATAGCAGTGGCGCACTGCGCTTCTCGCGTGTGGGTGGCGTACCTGCACGCATCATGCCTGGTCTGCGCCTCAAAGTGAAATCCGGTGATGACCATATCTCAGGTGTTGTCCTCTGGACACCCATCCACCTCAATCGCAATCAATCCGTAAAATCCAATGATGACTTACGCATAGATATTGGCGTATCCAGCAAAAGTGCCGCCGAAAGCAAAGCAAAACTCGGCACACGCGCCACCTTCGATAGCATCTATGCCGAAATTAATGATGATATGGTGCGCGGTAAAGCCTTTGATGACCGTGTTGGCTGTTCTTTGCTGGTAGATATTGTGCAGAGTGGCGATTATCCAGTAGATATTCTCGTCGCCTTCACCGTACAGGAAGAAATTGGCTTGCGTGGCGCTCAAGTCGCCGCCCAACGACTCCAACCGGATGTTGCCATTGTCCTTGAAGGCACAACAGCACACGACATCCCCGACCCAGAAGCCAATCCCGATGACCCCACCGTAGCCAACCCTGCGTGCAAAGTCGGCTCAGGTCCCGTCCTAACTGTCATGGACAGGAGCATGATTACGCCTCCGCACTTACTCAATTTCATCCGCAAGACTGCCGAAGATAACGATATTCCCTATCAACTCAAAACCGCACTCGGCGGTGGCACAGATGCCGGACGCATTCACATGAGCAATACAGGCGTACCATCAGCCGTGATTAGCATGCCCTGTCGCTATATCCATAGCCCCACCGCATTACTCAGCAAAACAGACTATGCTAACGATCTCGCGCTAGTAAAAGCCGTCCTCAACAACATCACGCCTGATGTCATAGAGCTTTCGTAGTCGGAGCGCACATCTTATGAGCAAATCTATCAGTGACCTCATCCGCGAAGCACTCAATAGTGACAACCCAACCCAATGGTTCGAGAAAGTCTATGCCCGTGCCAGTGAAGACGACCAAAAACCCCCGTGGGCATATATGCAAGTCGCCCCTGACCTAGCGGAATGGGCGGAGAGCGTTTCGTTATCGGGTGAGGGCAAAAAAGCAATCGTGGTTGGTTGTGGTATGGGTGATGACGCCGCCTTTCTTGCTGATTGTGGCTTCAAGGTGACCGCTTTCGACATCTCGCCTACAGCGATTGAACTATGCAAGAAACGTTTCGCAGATAAAGACAATTTGCATTTTCAACCAGCCGACTTACTCAAAACACCCGCAGAATGGCGAGGGGCGTTTGATTTCGTGCTTGAAAACCGCACCGTACAATCAATACCGACCCAGATGGCAGAAGACAGCATCCAAGCAATTGCCTCATTTGTCGCACCCGATGGCAAGTTGCTCGTTCTCTGTAAAGGACGCGACCCAGCCGCACCCGCACGCGGTATCCCATGGGGCTTATCTACGACTGAATTACAGAGCTTCCTCAATGCAGGACTGACCCAACAACAATTTGACGATAAAAAATCCGGTGATGCACGCCGTTTTCGTGTGCTATATCATCGACCAACAACATAAGGAGCAGTAAACGTGTACGAACTCATCAAAAAATTGACCGAAGCATGGGGACCTTCCGGCTACGAACATCAAGTCCGCGCCCTCATTAAAGAAGAAGTGAGCGACCTTGCCGACGACATGCACGTTGATGGTATGGGTAATCTCATTTGTCGTGTTGGCGTAAAAGGGCAGGGTAAAAAAGTCCTCATCGCCGCCCACATGGACGAAATCGGCATCATGGCAACCTACGCTGAACCCAATACCAACTACCTGCGTTTCACCAATGTCGGAGGCTTACTCTACACCTCTCTGCATGGTAACCGCGTCAAATTCGAAGATGGCACTATTGGCGTCATCGCTACCCACGATGCTTTTGGTAAAGGGCGCACCTCTGCCAAATCCACAGACGACTTTTTCATTGATGTTCAAGATGATTCTGGCGAAATGACGGTTCGTGAAGGGAGTCCGGCTGGTTTCTGGCGCGAAACACAACAACGAGGCAAACGGGTTATCGCCAAATCCCTTGATGACCGTATCGGATGCGTGGTCGCCATCGAAACCATGCGCAAACTCAAAGAGAGTGGCACACCCAACGAAAATTATTTCGCCTTCACAGTTCAGGAAGAAGTCGGCTTACGTGGCGCACGAACAGCCGCATTCGGCGTTAATCCAGATATTGGCATTGCCCTAGATGTCACCGCCACAGGCGACGAAATTCACGGACGCAAAATGTCAGTCAAACTCGGAGGGGGCGCGGCAATCAAAGTCATCGATACCAGCCTGATTGTCCCCAAAGCCATTGTCGATTGGATGGTCGCCCGTGCCGAAGCAGATGGCATTAAGCACCAACTTGAATTACTGACAGGCGGAGGCACAGACGCGGGTGCAATCCAAACCGCACATGCAGGCGTACCCAGTGGCTGTATCAGCATCCCCACACGCTTCCTACACACCACCAGCGAAACCGTAGATATGACCGATGTCCAAGATTGCATCGACCTCCTAGCAGGTCTACTCGCCAACGACATCGCACTCAATAACGACTAAGCACCAAAACAAAACCGCGTTCATTCAGGTATTCAATGAACGCGGTTTTTAATTTCTATGTTGCTTCAGAGATGCTTTTAAAGAATTAACACGGAAATAAGATGAGTTTCCATCTAATCCTAAAAAAAGCTTTGAAAGTCCCCTCTCCGCCAGCGAAGCGCAGGGGGGAGGGGTCAAATGCAAAACGTCAGTATTGTTTCAATTTCCGCATTTAATTCCTAATTTGCATTAGTGACAACTGTCTACTGACAACTACCTACACCTACGAAGATCCATCTTGTTGCGCTTTCGCCGCCGCCGCTTGTGCCGCCGCAGCAATCGCCCGTATCTCGTCGGCACTCTCATGGACACCACTCGTAATCACTTGGTCATCATTCGTAGGGTCGCCGTCGTTCAAAATCTGTGTGTTATGCACAGCTACACCGCGATGTAGCCCAGCCGCAATCGCATGCGAGCCAACTGGACCCGAAAAAATGATGAAAATACTCAACACCGCGAGCTTTGCAATCCCACTCGGGACAAAAAACGCTGTCCCCAAGCAGATGAATAACACACCCAACGTACTGGTCTTGCCGGAAGCGTGCAAGCGCGTGTACGTATCAGGTAAGCGCAACACGCCGACCACACCAACCACACTGAATAACACGCCAATGATGAGAAAAATACTGCCGATACCCTGTAAAATGGTTTCCATTTCCATCAGAAAATCCGCCCTTCAGAGACATACCGTGCAATACCCACAGTCGCCGCAAACGATAACGCCGCCAGTGTGATGCCAATATCAATTGTTGTATCTGTCCCTGCTACAATCGCCAGCAATACCACAATCCCAACAATCAAGTTCGTAATCAAATCGACGCCCACCAAGCGTTCAATCGCTTCTTGCCCCGGTTTAGCTACCCGATAAAAGGCAAGGGGTATCATCACCGCCATAATCACTAGCGAGCCATTAACTACCCAATCAATCCAAGCCATGCTCACTCCTCAATATCTGTGTCTTTGCCAAGTATACGCCGAATCAACACGAGACGCTCTTTTTGCTCCCGCTCCAATTTCTCACGGGTAGATACATTCTTATCCAGCGAATGTATCAACATAACTGTATCGCCTTGCTCATTCGTCTCAAAGTCGATAACCATCTCACTCGGCGTAATCGTAATTGAATGCGCACTCAATGCCGAAACGAGCGAGTCGTTCTCACTGTCCTGCGTCGTAATACGGATAACATTGGGGTCAATCGGTATAGACGGTGTGAGTACCCGTCGTGCTACACCCGCCCCAGAGATAAACGTATCCCATGCGAGACGCCCTGTGTAGATGATGAGCCAGAGAATCTGACTAGGTATCCGCGCCAAATTCACCTCCACATCATCTTCGTCAAAGCTCGTGTTGGTGCGCACGATAACCAACACGCCTATACCAATCGCATAACCAACAATGAAGCGCGTGATAGAAAAATCACCCGTTGTAATCATCCAGAACAGCGCCAATGGCACTGCGAGTAGTAATACAAGCATATGCACTATCCCCCGAATAAGCTAACTGCATTGATGTAAATACTTGGGTCGCCAATCTCTATCGCCGCATTTTCTGCCAGCACAACCAATGGACGGGCATACACACCCAACAGAACACACAAACTAATCAAAAATGCTGGCGCAACAATCCCTTCGCCTTTCTCAAGGACCGTCACACTCACTTCTTTCTTCGTCTGGAAAATCCGTTGCCATGCACTGAACATATACATCATCGTCAGCACACCGCTACCGACAGCCAATCCGACCCATAGCCATTCGTTGAGTTGGATACCACTCTGAACAATCATCAACTTACTGATGAACCCATTCATCGGTGGCAAACCAGCTAACGACATCGCACCTACAAACCATATCATCCCAATGATAGGCGGTATCTTATTTCCGATACCGCCGATGTCTGCAAAGTCGGTGCTGTGTTCCTTGTTATAACTACCGACCAAACCCATCGTCATCAGCAAGGCAGATTTTACAAACGCATGGTTCACCGCGTAGATGATCGCCGCTGTCAAGGCAACCACACCACCCCAGCCGATAGCGACCAAGATGAAGCCAATCTGTCCAATCGTAGAGTAAGCCAACATACGTTTCGCGTTGTAAGTCCGTAACGCACATAAACTGCCGAAGAAAATACCGACAATACCCAACACAACCAAAATTTGTTGTATCTGTTCCGCTTCATTCGCAAACAGCAAAGTCTGAATACGGATAATGCCATAGATACCCACTTTTACAATCACGGATGAGAGCATCGCGTGAGCGGCGGTTGGGGCAGGTGTATGGAAATCCGGTTGCCAGAAATGGAATGGAAACACAGCCGATTTCAGCAAGAAAGCACAGGTCAACATAATCAACGCCGTTGTCGCCAATAGCGGACGTTCACCTGTAATCAACTGACTACCCATCTCTGCGAGGTTCAGCGTGCCAAAGGTCACATACATTGCCGCGATACCCATCAGCAAGAAAACAGTTCCCATACTGCTGATGAAAATATACTTAATCGCCGCTTCCAGACCAAATTCGCTGTCACTCGTCGCCACGAGCGAAACAGACGCCAACACCATCAATTCGATGAAAACGAAGAACGAGAACAAATCGCCCGTATAAAAACAACCCGATAAGCCCGTCGCCATGAACAAGAACATCGGTACAAAAACCGGATATTTACTCGAATATTCTTGGCTATGTACCGTGTACATCAAGCCAGCCATCATAACCGTGCTACCCATCAGTGCCATAATCGCAGAGAGCGTATCGGCAACAAAGACAATTCCGTAAGGAGGAATATGCCCCCCTAAACGATAGGTCTGTACACCCCCATCTATCACTTGGAGAAGTACAACAATATTCATACCCCAAGTGACAATACCTGCAACCACGCCTAACCAGCGTTGGGCGCGATTTTGCTTCGCCAGCAACAGGGCAATAACTGCCGCAAAGGTCGGCAAGAACACACTCAGCAAGAGAAAGTTATTTTGAAATTCCATGCCTCTACCTTATTTCGTCAAGTTCGTTAAGTGGTCAGAATCAACGGTGTCATAACGCCGCGAAGCAATGTTGACCATTGCCAGCAACAGCGCAAATGAACCAAAACTCACCACAATCGCGGTCAGTATCAATGCTTGCACGAGCGGGTCAGCCGTTGCCTCACCCTGCGCGTACAAATCTGTGTAGGGTGGGGACGAACCCCGAAATGCCCCCGATGCTAAAATGAACAAATTAACAGCCGTGAACAAGATGCTGAACCCCATCACCGCTTTGATGAGGTCGCGTCGCAAAATCTGAAAAACACCAACAGCGAACAATACGCCGATAGCGACTGAGTACAAGAATTCAATCATTGTCCGTCCTCTTTTGTTTCGTCTTGTGCTTGTGCGAATCCATCACGCAGAGATTCTGTCGGATGCGCGATAGATTCCATGATGAGTGTGATACCGCCCATCACAACCAGCGCAATCCCGATTTCAAAAATCAATGTCGTTGTCAATTTCAAGCCAAAGGCATCCAACAAACCATCAATGCCCAACAAAGCACCATAGTTGCCGTAGGCGAGGAAAGCACTGTTGCTGAAGCCAAGTGGAAGCGCAAGCAAACCATTCACACACAGCAATAGTAAGCCTGCCCGTAGTAAGCGGTGTGGCGCATAAATCGCAATGCGTTTTGTCGCTTCACTGTACCCGAATACCACGAACCACAATGCCGTACCCAAGCCAGCAAACGCCCCAGCCGTGAAGCCATCACCAGGACCAAACGACCCATTTATGATATGGCTCACCGCGATGATAAACGATAGCACTAACACCACCCTCGCTACCATCCGCGTGAACGGCGTATCGAGATTTTTCTGGTCTTCGACTTGTTCCAACGATTCTTCGGAAAATTCCGCCGTATTTTTTACCAACTTAGGTGATGGCACAAATGGGTTAATTTGGCTCAAACCGCGTGTCAACAGCGATACCACACCCAGCGCCGCTACAGCAAACACCGCCGCCTCAACGAAGGTATCCATCGCACGCCAATCTGCCACAATCGCACCCACCACATCTGTAACGTCCAGAACGGGTTCTGTCTGTTCCAGATGGAATGTACTGATAGAATCACGGTCAGTACGGTTGCTTAAAGCTGTCAAGGAGAAGAAGAATACAGCGACACCGACTGCACCCGCAATCAGTAAGTCGCGCAAGATACCAATATTAGTCTCGCCAATGTTCGAGCGACCCTTCCACAGCTTGGACATCACATCACGACGTTGCTTGCTACTGATGCGTCCTAGCATGATAATCAGGAGAATCGTGGCGAGTGTTTCCATCAAGAATTGCACCATCGAAACATCCGGCGCAGGTTCAATCAAGAACAAACCACCCACCGCATAACCGACAATACCCAGTGCCAAAATAGCGTTGATATGTTTCCGTACAACCACCGACAAAACACCCGCTACCACAATCAGAAACAGGAGGACTGCCCGATAAGCTGTCGCGGCATCAAAGTCGGCAAAACTGAATGACAAAGGTTCACTAGCCGCTAAGTTCGCAACCAGTCCTGTTGATAGCAAGGTCATCGCTACCGTGCCGAAAATCACGACAAGATAGTAACGTACCTGACCATTCTGGGATTTCAGAGCTTGGTCGCCAACCCATTCCACTGCACCAACCAACGCACGATAAACATCCGTTGTGCGCGGTAAGGGGAGGGCGCTCAAAATTGGCAACCAGATACCCCGTATCAAGAATAGCAAGAAACCACCCGCGACAATCGACATACTTGTCCAGAAAACAGGGTCAGTGGGTGTTTTCGGTAGCAAATAAACATCAATCGGTTCAGGTACACCCAGCCCGACAATCGTATCTATAATCGGAATCGGTGCATCCAAGAAGAAACCGAACAGTGTTGTACCAATGGCTAGAATCAGCGGCGGAATGCTCAAGAAAATACTGGATTCGTGATAGTGGATTTCTTCTGTTGGCTCTTTAAAGAACACATCCCAGATGAAGATGAATCCGGCAGTACCTGCCATACCAGCCGCCACACAAATAATGATGTAGCTGATGAACTGTCCATTGAAGCTCACATCAATCCACGCCTTGAGCAGAACTTCCTTTGCGACAAAGCCAAAGAAAATGGGTAGCCCAGCCATAGACAGACAAGAGACAATCACCACGCCTGCGATAATCGGCATCTGTTTTCGCAGACCGCCGAGCTTATCGACAATGCGCGTTCCTACATTATGGTCAATCGTACCCGCGCTCAAGAACAATGCCGCTTTGTACAGCGCGTGCGCAATGATACCGACCAATGCCGTTTCAATGCCTGCACTGTTCGGCAAACCAATCATGCCGACCAGCGCACCCAGCCAACTGATTGTTGTATATGCCAGTAAACCTTTCAGGTCGCGTTGCCATAGCGCAATGAACGCCGCAATGAACATCGTCCCGATACCTACCGTCACCAATACTTGTGTCCACAAGATATTCGTGTTCATTATTGGGTACAGTCGCAAAAGCAGATAAACACCAGCTTTTACCATCGTCGCGCTGTGTAGATAGGCACTAGCAGGGGTGGGTGCTGCCATCGCGCCAGGAAGCCAAAAATGGAAGGGGAATTGGGCGCTCTTCGTAAATGCCGCCAAGCCCAACAAGACCAGTGCGCCAACATACAATGGGTGTGCGCCAATCGCAGTTGGGTCAGCTTGCATGATGTCCACCATATCGAACACCAAGCCACCACCTGTTACATCACCCGTGATATAAGCCAGCAATACCACGCCACCAATCAGCGTCAGACCACCGATACCTGTAATCACAAAGGCTTGTGTCGCACCAAAACGCGCATCTTCGTACTTCGCGCCTTTAAATCCAATCAGCAAGAATGACGTGATGCTCGTCAATTCCCACATGATAAAGAGTGTAATCAAGTTCCCACTTAGCACTAAACCGAGCATCGCACCCGCAAATGCAAACAATATCGTGATAAAGCGCGATTGGTCAGCTTCGTCTTCAAAATAATAGCCAGCGTACAAGAAAATCAACGCGCCAATACCTGTGACAATCATCGCAAATAACAGCGATAAACCATCGAGGTAAAAACTCAGAGTCAGCCCAATTTCTGGTACCCACTCATACGCTTGCACAATCGCATTGACAGCCAATGTGCCGTCATCTGTAAGTACCACATCATCCGGTAAACTCTCAGGATACTTATCATTATCACTATAATCGCTACCTGATGTGCTGGCTGTGTCATCAGCAGTCGTCTCTGAATCCGTTTCTGCAGATGCTGAATCAGACGACTCGCCTTCATAGTCACTATCACTCTCGTAACTACCGTACTCCAGCGCAATACCATTCTCGATGCTATACGCCGTATCCACATCTTGTACTTGTGGTAGATAACTGACCACACCACCAAAGAGTACAAGCATCACCCCAGCCGCCAACCATGTACGCACCACTTTCGGTAACATACGGTTGAGGGGAGTTAGCCCAAACAATGCCATAATAAATGGCACAAAATTAATTAACGCCAATGTCATAGAGGACACCTAACCTGTGCATTCATACGCATATACAAAATCCATCCTTGAAACGCAAAGTGTAACGTAAAATAGCGCACCTATCCCGACTATCATCTAATACTAAGTATTGGATGCATAAACAGAATAAATGCGATACAAAACTATCCAGCATATAGCCTACCAGTGCCATATGAGGCACATATGAACAGGAGAAAATAAGCAAACAAAAAACCCCCAGTAATTGGGGGTCATGTATCTGTTCTTCTGAGCGTTCCCTCATCTTTTGAAGTCCCCTCTCCGCAAGCGAAGCGCGAGGGGAGGGGATTTAGGTGAGGGGTAAAGTGTAAAACATCAACTTTATACGAATTTCTTTATTCAATTCTTAACTTATATGATTTTGTGACAAGCCGATTTATTTACCCAGTCGCTTCTTCAATTCCTCATTCAGCGCAGGCAATACTTCATACAAGTCACCCACAATACCATAACGACTAATTTTGAAAATGGGTGCTTCACCATCTTTATTGACTGCCACAATCAGCTTGCTATTGCGCATACCAGCTTGATGTTGAATTGCCCCGCTGATACCCGCCGCAATGTACAAATCAGGATTCACAGATTTACCCGTTTGCCCAACTTGATGGTCGTAGTCAATATAACCAGCATCCACAGCCGCCCGACTCGCGCCCACAGCCGCCCCAAGCGTACCTGCTAGGGGTTCAATGATGCTTTCAAAACCATCTTTCGCTTTCCACACATCAGCATCATCGGCATCACCAGGGGCATCTTTAGGATTATTCGCCATCCCACGCCCACCACTGACGACAATCGCCGCATCATTCAAATTGACCTTGCCGACTTCCGATTCAAAGCTCTCAAGTTTAACCGGAATCTCATCTTCCGAAAGTACCGCATCAACCGTTGTGACATCCACACTCGCACTTTCGTCTATCTCATTAGGCGCAAATGAACGCCCCCGCAAAGTAACAAACTTGGTTGCTGTAGCTACCCGCATCGTCTGAATGACCTTACCAGCGTATGCTGTGCGCGTGACGGCAATCGCGTCACCATCAACGCTCAAATCAATCGCTTCTGTCACCAGACCACTATCCGTATCTGCCGCACTCGCCGCCATCAATTCGCGTCCACTGTTGGTCGCTACAGCGAAAACAGCTTCTGGTTGATGTTCACTCACGAGCTTGCTCAATAGCGCCGCATATGGTTCAAGACGGAAACTCTCCAGTGTCGCATCTTCACAGACCAATGCTTTCGCCGCGCCATACTGCCCAGCCGTCTCCGCAATCACACTTGCGCCCTTACCGAATACAAGCGCCGTTACGTCCGTACCCATCTCGCCAGCGACACGGCTTGCCGCGCCCAGAGCTTCCCAACTAACATTATTCGCGTTACCGTCAAACGTCTCCACAAAAACAAAAATACTCACAGTACCTTTTCCTCCATCAACTTATCTGCCAGCTTCGCAACTTTTTCTGCGACAGTCTCCCCATCAATCATCTCACTCGTAATGTCACGCGGTGGGGGATTATCGTAACCAGCCATCTCGGTACTACCAGCAGGTAACTCAACACCGAGGTCACTCGGCGTCCATTCAGGAATCGTTGCTTTGCTTGCTTTGCGGATACCAATGAAAGAAGGGTAACGGGGTTCGTTGATGCCTTTCAGCACACTGATGACAGCAGGTAGCTTTGCAGTCAAAACCTGCTTGCCTTGTTCCAACGTCTTCTCGACCTTGATTGTGCCAGCCTCTGCATCGAGTTCTAAAATCTGCGATACATTGCTCAACATCGTCCAGCCAAGTTTACGCGCTGTCTGATACGTCACTTGGTCACTGCCAACATCAACATGGTCTTTGCCGAAAATGACTAACTGAGCATCCTCGATATTTTTGACAGCCCCAGCCGCTAATGTCGCCCACTGCAAACCATCGGTCACATCGAGCGTATCAGCCGTCACGCGGACAGCATTTTTCACACCCATAGCAAGGCTGTGTTTCAATGCTTCGTTGTGCATCTCGCCACCAACAGCGACGACAGTGCTTTCACCACCAACATTTTTTGCCTGTGCGATGGTTTCCTCTAATGAATACTCATCCCAAGGGTTCACGACGGTTGCCGCATCGCCCCATGTTACTGCGCCATCCGCACCAACTTCGACCTTAGCCGCCGTATCCGGCGTACTACGGGTAAAGGTTATAATATGCACCTAAATCCTCCTCTAAAAATGCAATAAGTAAGCGACAAACGTGTAAATACGTTGCCGTTTGTGATGCGCGTATTGTACAAAAAATACGCGCTAAAATCTAATCTGGATTTAATTTTTCGCAAAGAGAAAAAGTCAGAAATGTGGTAACACTAGCGATAGTGTCATTCTTGCACACAGACGTGATAAAAAACATCAATAGAGCTTTCAGTAGGGACAACATCTATGTTGTCCGCGATGAAAAACAACGTATCTACCCCGTAAACACGCCCCAATCCACATCTGCATGCCATGCACTGCCATCCGGCAAAATCGTGGACGCATCACACACAACATCAATCAGCGTCGCGCCCGTCAAAGTCGCCCCTGTCAGGTTCGCGCTCACCAGCGTCGTTGACCAAAAATTCGCGTTCTGTAAATCGGCATGTGTGAAATTAGTGCGTGTCAAATCTGCCCGCGAAAAATTAGCATGCGTACAGATAGCCTCGCTAAAATTAGCTTCCTGTGCGTAGGCTTCACGAAAATTCGCATACGTCAAATTCGCTTGGCTGAAATCTGCACCTTGTACCTGCGTCATATGAAAATACGTATGCGTTAACGTCGCACCCTGTAACACAATATCGCGCATCTTCCCCGCTGCAAACGTCGCCTGTGCTAAATTCGCGCTGTTCAAATCCAATCCTTCAAACGAGCCATCTGTGAGTGCTTCGCGCTCTTTCAGCACGCCCAATGCAGACAGCGCATCCAGATTATCACCATCACGGACTTGTTCTAGCAATTGCTCGCTCGATTTGATGCGGTTATACAATGATTTCAGACGTTGCACGGTGTTTGTTCCTCAGATTCCTGCCAGCTTGCGTATTAGTATCGCAAACACTCATGAAGATACGATGAAAAGCCTACCCGCTAATCCTCAAGCCAACGTGGTAACACAGGGTCAAAGCCATCTAGCAAATCCTGAAGATAAAAGACTGCCTTTTCCATCAAATCGTGCAATTTGACCGTCACCGTGTCCGATTTGCAAATCATGAGCAGAATAGATTCATCCGTAACCGGACGCATCAATACCTGATGTGCAGGGGAGTTGTCATCTTTTGGTGCGAGCTTGATGAACACTTCCAACGTTTCACCATGCCCCCAAGCATCACTCGCTTCCTCGCCCAGCAAAAACATCGCTGTCGATACAGCCGCCAACCGTTGTGTGCGGTCATCGCCCTGTAATGTAGCTGTCCATGTCAGACCATCCGTATGCGTCAGTAACAAGCCCTCAATATCAGTGGATGCTTCTTGTAGCGACCACAAACATTGTGTTGCCTCGCCTGTGTAAAAATGCTCTGGTTTCATGTCACGCATACGTGTTCCTTTCATAAGTTCGTAAGCCAATATTATAGCGCGTGTTCCTGCAAAAACGGCACAATCAGGTCAGCAAATTTGGGCGCTGTTTGCGGTAAAATGTGCATCCCATCGAATGTGTATTTGTAGCCCCACTTTTGCCGTTCTTCTTCAAATTTGTCCCAACCACTGTTCCAATTTGCGCCAATCTGCTGAATAAACGCAATATCGACAGGCGCACGCTCGATTGGGTTTTCTGGTGTGAACGGCGTTTCCAAATCCAATACCGGAATGTTCAAACTGTTTGCAATAGTCTTTGCCCGTTGATTGTAAGCGTGCTTCGCCGTAATTTGCTCACGGCTGTATTCACTTGGCGCAAGCCCCATCAGAGCTTGCACAAAGTGCAATTGTAGCTCATGCAACAATTCACGATAGCTTTCCTCGAATTGCTCCGGTGTTACCATACCCTCTGGTAATTGCTTCGCTTTCTTATAATAACCTCGCGTCGCAGGCATCGCATACGAATTCGCATCATTGCCCCCCACCATCACAAAGATGCTATCCGGCTGGTGTGTATCGAGTACATTTGGCAAGCGTCGCAATAAATTGACGATAGTATCGCCACCCTCGCCGGCATTTATAATAACGTGGTCGGGTAAGCTTTCCTGCACGATTGACACAAAATTGCCACCATAACCACCCCACGTCAGGCTATCGCCAAGAAATACAATCCTCATATGAGTGTAGTCACTTTCACTGATGTTTTCACTTTAGATGCAATAATAGCAAACGAAAATTACCAAAATGCCCCACTCTGAACCGAGCAGGGCAAATTTTTCTGACTTCTGTGCGAATTTCAAATGACATAACACATAAATTCGCACAGAATTTATAGGTATGATGTTTCATTTTCTACCAAGCACGCGCCAGTATACATAAGGCTTCCTTCTCTTTGCGCTCGCAAGTTCACTGGCTTCAGGAGCTTCCAATCTCAAATTGTATCTTTGAGCTTATATGGGCATGATTCTTGCTAAAGCTATAGGACGCACCAAGGCGCGTCCTACACAGGTTCTACCATTTAGCATGGTTCAGAAATCGAACATTTATTTACCGAATTTCGCGTTTATCTAATCATCGAGATAGGCGAATGGATCTTGTTTGGGTGCTGGTTTCCAAAGCATGGTCGCTACGAAAACAATCACAAAGCCTGCTAGGAAGCCACCGATATGTCCCCAATGCGCGACACTCTGACCTTCGTCCACGTACCAGCCAAGCCCTTGTACGAAGTCCATCAGGAAGAAGTAGACCAAGTAGAACATAGCAGGAACTTTGAATTGCCACCCAACAAAGGGTGGTAAGACAACGACTTGTGTTTTAATCGGCAGGGTTGGGAAGAGCAATAAGAATGCGCCCATGACACCAGCGACTGCGCCACTCGCACCAATGACCAAACCGTAGGGGTCGGCTGGGGTACAGAGTGTGCCACCGAACCAAACGTGTCCGATGGTCGCGCCAAAGCCCGCAATCATGTAGAAGGCTAGGAATGGTATGCGTCCAAAGTATTCTTCGATTTTGCGCCCGAAGATGACTAAGAAGAGCATGTTGCCTGCGATATGGGCGATACCACCGTGCAAGAACATACTGCGGACACTATCGAGTGCGAGTTCGGTTGCTGGCACAGAGCCGACTTCGCAGACGTTGAAGGCGATGTTAATCATCACCTGTTCAAAGGCAGTTTCGCCAAAGATTTGAAAGTATAAGACTTCCCAGATAAATACCAGTATATTGATACCGACAAGGGTGTAGACCATCCATGCGCGGGTGGGTTTCTTGCCAGTTGTCCCTGTTGGATAAATCATTTAATGACCTTTGTTAGTGCAAGCAACGATTTTTTAGAGCAATATTTATAATTTGCGGACGCCAAGAATGGCGTCCCTACAAACCTATCTTGCAAATCTGCACTCATTCGGGATGACACACAGGTCATCCCCTACAGTTCTTCATTAGATAGATTATCAGTCTTTATCAAGGTGTTCCAGTGGGTCGGTTTTGGGTGCGGCTTTGAACATCGTCGCAATGAAGATGAAGATGAAGCCGACTAAGAAACCACCAAATTCATCCCAGATAGGTGCAAAGTTGCCAGAGAGGGGTCCTTCGCCTTCTAGGAAGAGTTGGAAGCCAAGATAGATAAAGCCAAAAAAGAACGCTGGAATATCGAAACGACGGAACAAAAGCGGGCTGAACACGATTTCGACCCGTTTGGTTGGGTAAAGAACCATGAAAGCGGCTATCACACCCGAAATAGCGGAACTAGGTCCGTAGAGTGGTGTATCGTTTGTCATGGCGATTGCACTGAGTAAGAAGCCACCAATGCCCGCCAACAGGAACAGAATGAAGTAATTACGGAAGCCCAAGAATTTTTCTACGAGGGGCCCAAAAATCCAGAGATACATCATATTCACGACCAGCAAAAAGAAGCTATCCGTCATGAAGAGTCCGCGAACGCTGTCCACTATCAATTCAGTGAATGGGACTTGTCCGATTTCGGAAGGAACAAAGGCGTATTCGGGCAGGAAGGTTTCGATGGGTGCGCCACTGGTGGAGGTCAGCACGACTTCCCAACCGAAGAAGCACATGTAGACGACGAGGATGAAGAAGGTCATGTAGGCGCGGTAGTCATGTTTGCCGACGAGCCGCACGGGGGCAAATAGCTTCAATAGATTCATCGTTGTTTTCCAAATAAACTGTTGTTTATGTATACACGGTAGCACATTTTGGCGTGATTTGGCAAATGTGCGGACGGTTATCGTATGGTGAGTATCCGAACATCAAAACGCGGATAAACCCCTTTGAACCTCAGCGGAACAGAGAAGCAGAGAAAATCTTCGTTTGAAAAGTTTGTCTCCTCTGCGCAATTATACCGTTTTATACGACGAAATAGGTTGTTTTGTTGCGGTATAGCGCAATTACGCAAAAAAACAAAAAAGTTGGTTTGGGTTTTATAACGTTGCTATAGCTTCAGTGAAGGTACTCTCATTCGCTTAGTCCACACCATTATCAGGCTGATTGAGAGGTGAAAGTGAAAAGATAAAAGGTGAAATATGATGATTGCATGGGCTTATATTTATGTGTCGTTGGTTGGTAAAGTGCGGTCTGGTTTGAGTATAGACGGTTTTGGGTGGGGTGTGTGGGTCATATGGACGTTGATATGATTTTTCGTTTTAGTTTTCTGGTCGTGTTCGCAAAAGCCAAGCTGGTCATTTGTCGCGTGTGGGTAGTGCTTACCTCTCACCCAACCCCTCTTCCGCGTTCGTTCCTCACTTCGGAGAGGGGAGCTTCATGGGAGTTTTTTATAGATTTGGTTTTGCTTTGGCGTAAGGCTATTTAGATGTAGTTCATTAAATTAGAAAATGTCGTTGTTTATTGTCTAAATGTAGTTAAGAGGTGATTGGTAAGTTGCAAAGGTGCTATCGTTTAGGCATTGGCGCAAGATAGGGATGTGTCCTTGTCCAAAAATAACCAACACACGGTCATCGGGGGTTGTGATTGCCATCAATGAGGAGAATATTTTGAAGTTGCGGGTGTACCATGCGGATACCATCTCTGCGCCGATGAAATCAGGGTGTTTGCCAACACGTAGCGCGTCCATATAGATAGTTTGTGCTTTTTGGAGTGTATCTTCTTCATTGAAGAAATGTAGCATCTCGCTAATGGTAGACGTTTTTTGCCTTTCAGCAAATTCCGCCATCATGCCCTGCCCAATTTCTTGTAATTTGCTTGCAAAGGTCGCTTGCTGGTGTTCTACAGCGTAGGTGACCACAGATTGAAAATCAACATCACCATGCACATCAATGGCGTGAATCGTTGATAAGCCCAATTTATGTGCCAGCCGAAAACCGATTTGAACATGCTCGCCGCGTGTATCGGATTTACTATCTTCTGCACGATATTTTTCATAACGCTGATTGATGGTATCTTGCATTTCAAGGGGTACTTCGAGAGCTATTTTCGTCGGTTGAAATTGTGCGAGTGCATCGGTGAGT
Source organism: Chloroflexota bacterium (assembly GCA_038522085.1). Lineage (GTDB taxonomy): Bacteria > Chloroflexota > Anaerolineae > Aggregatilineales > Phototrophicaceae > JAUZRW01. The sequence continues at coordinate 20,934 of JBCBKJ010000006.1, read as the reverse complement.
GTTACTAACTCTGCTTGGCGTTTTTCGGAAAGTACGTCATCAGTCTGCGGGTTAAATTCATCTAAGCCTGGATTCGCAAAATGGTATGTTCCTAAAAGCATAATAGGTATTTGATTCGTCATTACAACCTCATTGAGTATGTGTAAATAATATTGTTCTGATTGTTAGTACGTCTTTTGTGGCGTAGAGGTTCCAAAAATCGCACGTATAAGTAAATTATTATGGTAAGACACAAGCATTTAGTTGTATCTAGGACATAGTATTGTTATTTTCTTGCGCATGAATAGGACAAACGCTATCTACTATCTACGAATGTCATCTTGTTGTTGTACGTTGCCTGTAACAAATGTTGCTGGTGTGTTTGGTAATGCCATGTGAGGATGTTCCTATTCTATGAGGACGACTTGTACAAGAGTGCGCCACACGGCACGCTCTTTTTTTGTGCCTCGTCTTAGAAAATGATATGCAGAATGTAAGAGATGTACGGTGTATGTGGGTCTAGTGAACAGAGACCAACATACATGCAGGAGTTCAGATTTGAGTCAGATAGGTACTGTTGAAATTAGCAAGGCACTGCAAGCAACGATTTTTGTGCAGATGAACGCGGGTTATCCCAATGAGGCAGGTGGATTTTTAGTTGGGAAGCGCGAGGACGATACTGTCACGGTATTAGATGTGATTGAAGTTGAGAACGTCTTTGAGACGGAAGAACAATATCACCGCTATGCCATGACGCCACAGAATTGGGCAAAGATGGAAGATGAAGCCGATGAACAGGGTTTGGTGCTGGTGGGTTACTATCATAGCCATCCTGACCATCCGGCGATTCCGTCTGAGTATGACCGTGTGCATGCTCTACCAAATTTTGTGTACATTATCACGTCTGTGCAAGACAGAGAATCCGTTGACCAAAAAGCGTGGTTGCTGGCAGATGACCGCAGTACATTCGACGCGCTGACATTAAGCGTCACGGCTGAGGTGGCATCATGAGCCAACCGACACCGAGTGAATGGACAAGCCAAGATAGTGATTTGTATAAGCAACTGGCGGCAATTGCTGTACCGAGACGTGCAGAGCAAATTGCCACAGTGCTAACCCTGATTCCGTTTGATAAAGATGATGCGTTTTGTGTGGTGGAGTTAGCGAGTGGTGAGGGGTATCTTTCGGCGGCGATTTTGGAGGCTTTCCCGCACGCCACTGTCACGGCACTCGATTACGAAGAAAGCATGCGAGAGGCGACATCGGCACGGCTTGAAGCGTATGCGGGTCGTTGGACTGTTGCTCGTTTTGACATTAAGGCAGATGATTGGTTTGGGCATCTCGACAGTGCAGACGTGGTAGTGAGTTCGCTGTGTGTGCATCACTTGGATGATGCGGGTAAGCAAGGCTTGTTCAATGCGGTTGGAGAGCGCGTATCCGATAATGGTGCTTTGCTGATTGCTGACCTCGTTTTGCCACAAAATGGGCGGGCGAGAGAACTATTTGCTACCACATGGGATAGTATGGCAGAGGCAGCATCTATCGAACGAACGCTTGCACGGGATACCTTTCAGTTGTTTGTGCAAGAACAATGGAATTACTATCGCTATCCTGATGATTTTGATACGCCATCGCCACTGTACCATCAATTGCGCTGGATAGATGAGGCAGGGTTTTCGACTGTCGATGTGTTCTGGATGCAAGCCGGACATGCTGTTTACGGTGGGTACATGTCGGAGGCGGATACTGGACTTGAATTTGAGTATTCACTGAAAATCGCGCAAGAAATTTTAAAGACGTAGGTAAGGTTTATTCCTGCGATTCGGTCATTACTGTTGTAGATAGTAGATGTTAAACAACACAAGATAGAAAGTGACAACACAAACATGGCACAAATTAAAATTCCAACACCTTTGCGTGCATACACCGGCAATGAATCAAAAGTTGATGCGCCAGGCACGACTGTATCTGAAGCACTCGCCAATCTTATTGAGCAACACCCTGATTTGGAACCACATTTGTTCCAAGATGGTCAGTTGCGCAGTTTCGTAAATGTCTTTTTGGGCGACGAAGATATTCGTTTCTTGGATGGCGTGGATACTGAAATTGATGCGGATGAAGATTTGCGGATTATCCCAAGTATTGCGGGTGGTTGCTGAGGTGTGATAGGGATTCGCCCTGCTGAACCGATGGATGCCGCGACGATTGCGGATATTCATGTCAGGAGTTGGCGGGCGCAATTCACAGCTTTTTTGACACCTGAGCAAATCATGCTGAAAAACCTCGACCAGCACGACATACGCCTACAATGGCAGTCACGGTTGGTTGCAGAGGAAGGTCAGCGACGACACACCTTTATCGCATGCGATGGTGGTATGCCTGTGGGTTATATCACAGGGCGCACGCAATCACCGAAAGCTGGTTATAGTAGCGAACTCGACCAAATTTATGTGCTGGCGAGCCATTTGGGACTCGGTATCGGTACACAGTTGGTCAGTCAATTGGTGGCGCGATTAATGAGCATCGGACACACATCTATGATGGTGTGGGTGATGACAACCAATCCAGCCGTACAGTTTTATCGTGAGCGACTGGGTGGCGTGTATCTTGGTGAACGGGTGATTCCTGATGGGGATGGGATACTCAAAGAAGCAGGTTATGGTTGGGATGACATGGGCGCATTACGCAAACAGTTATCATTACGATGAGAGATGAGAAGGGTCTTAGTAAGATGAATACACTCCCGAAAGTTGACCAGAACGGTTTAAAAACTGGACAAGCCCTGACGATTTTATTGTTGATAGTCGCGTTTGTTACTAATCAATGGTGGTTGGTGGCATTTGTTGCTATTGCACAGTTATTGGGCGGGCTTGGTATGCCGTTTGCGCCGTATCGCTTGTTTTATCAGAACGTTTTGAAGCCAAGTGGCGTCGTCAAAGCGCGTGTGGAAGCTGATAATCCGCAACCGCATCGTTTTGCTATGTTGGTGGGTGCGCTGTTCAATGGCACGGCAACCGTTGCGCTACTACTCGGTGCGCCGATTATTGGCTGGGCGCTGGTTGGTATTGTCGTGGTGCTAGCGAATCTGAATTTCTGGTTGAACTTTTGTTTGGGTTGCTGGATGTACTATCGTTTCAACCGTTTGGGCGTACCAGGATTTGCGGTTGCTCCCATTAACGACGTATCATAATTTGGCAATCAAGGTAAGACAGCGGGAGGATTTTTCATCATGATAGAGCGTTTCATCATTGTGGCGGTACTTGCCCTAGTGGGTGTCATCGCGTATCAAATTTACACACGGCGTCAGTTAGCGACGATTTCCGCGGGGCGGAATAGTGATCCGATTTTGGAAGGGTTGCAACCGGATGTGCCGGCGATTGTCTATTTTACGACGCCGGGTTGTATTCCCTGTAAGACACAACAGCAACCTGCCCTAAAGACACTGCGCGACACGCAAGAAGTACAGGTCATTCAGATTGATGCGACTGAGAATCCCGACGCCGCAGATAGATGGGGCGTGATGAGCGCACCAACGACTTTTGTGCTTGATAGCAATTTTGAGGCGAAGGCAGTCAATCATGGTGTGGCGGGTTTAGAGACGTTGCAGAAGCAGTTGAGTAGCGTTGTGTCGGTGGTGTAAAAGGCTTTTTGCCACTGACTGATGTGATTTAAGAGCTAAGACAGAGTGTAGCGGGATGGTGATTTTACCCCTCCCCTAAATCCCCTCCCCTCGCGCTTCGCTTGCGGAGAGGGGACTTCAAAAGCTCAATTAGATTGCTTGGGCGCATCAAAGGTCTTTCTCATAATTGATGTGGATATGGTTTTTCTATCATCGTAGTTAGGCGGATACCAAGAATAGCGTCTCTACAATTTCGAGTGATTTGTGAGATGGAACAATCAGCTAAGTTAAGTAAAAAATACACGTACATTGCACGAACAGGAGACTAGATCGAATGCAAGCGATTGTGCAGCAAGGCGTTGAATTAACTCATGAAGAAGTGAGGCGGTATGCCCGTCACGTTATCATGCCGGAAGTGGGCATTGAGGGGCAGAAGAAATTGAAAGCGGCTAGTGTGCTGTTGATTGGTACGGGTGGTCTGGGGAGTCCGACTGCTTTGTACTTGGCTGCGGCTGGTATCGGGCGTATTGGTCTTGTCGATTACGATGTGGTTGACCAGAGCAACTTACAGCGTCAGGTGATTCATGGCATGGACACAGTTGGCGACCTCAAGGTTGATAGTGCTGCGAAACGCATGAAGAACCTAAATCCTGATATGCAGATTGATGTCCATAACGTGCCGTTGACGAGTGATAATGCGCTGGAATTATTCGAGCCATACGACATCATCATTGATGGTACGGATAATTTCCCGACGCGCTATCTGGTAAATGATGCGTGTGTGAAGCTCGGCAAGCCGAATGTGTACGGCAGTATTTTCCGTTTTGAGGGGCAGTTGAGTGTCTTTTATGCGGAAGAGGGTCCGTGCTATCGTTGTATGTTCCCGACCCCACCGCCTCCGGGACTGGTTCCAAATTGTGCTGAAGGTGGCGTGCTGGGTATTTTGCCGGGTACGGTTGGCACGATGCAAGCAACGGAAGCTATCAAGCTGATTTTGGGCATTGGTGAGCCGATGATTGGGCGGATGTTGCTCTACGATGCGCTGGATATGGAATTTCAGACGATTAAAGTACGCAAAGACCCGAATTGCCCTGTGTGCAGTATTTCTAAGAACGCTGTCGAACTGATTGATTATGAGCAGTTCTGCGGTATGCCAGCACATGACCATAGCGATTTCGATACTGACGAGACCGTTGGTTATGAAGATGTGCAACAGGTCAGTGTGACAGCATTGAAAGAAAAAATGGACGCTGGTGAAGATATTGTGGTGCTGGATGTGCGTGAACCGCATGAGTGGGAAATTGCGGCGATTGATGGCACGGTACGGATTCCGAAAGGTGATATTCAGGCGGCGAAGAACGCGCTGAAGGCATCGCGTAAATTGGAAGAAGAAACCGTATTGGCACAGATTCCGCGTGATAAACCGTTGTATGTACATTGCCGCAGTGGTAAACGTAGTGCGGATAGCATCCTGTTCTTGCAGGAAGCAGGTTACGACATTGAGAATATGTATAACGTAGCGGGTGGTATTCTGGATTGGGCGAACAAGATTGACCCGACATTGCCTCAATACTGAGCGAATCGTATAGCTAGCTGATTTTCGGGAGGATGGTCGTGTGACTGTCCTCTTTTTGGTTTAATGGAAATATCGTTCAAATGCTAAAGGGGTAGCAGATCTATGAAAGATGACCTTTTTCGAGGATTGGATGCTATTGATTGGGATAATCTCACGCATGCTTACGGTTCTGCCAAAGATATACCACAACTACTACGTGATTTGGTATCTGATGATGATGAAGTCAGTAAGCAAGCTAGTTACGACAGCTTCGGCAATATTTGGCATCAGGGAACTATTTATGAGGCGACGACATATGCTGTACCCTTCCTAATTAAGATTGTCCATCAGACGCAATCATTGCAGAGACCCCATATTCTGATGTTGTTGGGTGAAATTGCGACTGGATATGGACAGGATAAAGCAATTGAAGCAGTCCGTGATGGCATACTTATTTATTTGGAATTGCTCACTGACGAGGATACTGTTGTCAGAGGCGAAGTGGGTGGATTATTATCGAAATTACCTTTAGATGTAGCACAAAGCATTCATCCTTTAGAGAATGCCATACGCGAAGAAGTTGTCGTCTCAACAAAAGTAAGTTTGATAGATTCACTAGCGCAGTTAATAGATAAAAGCAATTACGACATAAATTTAGACCAATATCTGACATATTTTAGTGAGTTAGTACGAGATAGTGTACCTTCAGTACAACTAGCATCTGCGATGTCACTCGCAAGATTAGATGGTAGCAACCTAGATGTGAAAGCAATTGACATTTTCATGGATGGTTTGGCACACCCTGAGAAGTACAGCATCCAGCCGGAAACAACAAGCGCACGTAATTATGAAGCGGTAGAATGGCTCATTTATCTCATAGAATTACTCACTAGATTTGACTCTAGGATGATGCTTAGTCAAATTGATAATCTGCTGAGTGAGATTGATTCAAAGAAAAGTCTTTTAGTAAGAAGACAAATGCACCGAGAAATTGCGGAACAGATGATTATCAGTACCTTTGGAATAGACGTACTCAAACATTACTCATGGGCTTCCAGCCAAGGTCACAGGACATACTATGTTCTTCGTAAGGGGGATGCTTTATCTCTATCTACACCAACATGGCTAAAATTAAATTTATTGCAACATAACACCCTAAAAATTATCGCTAAACACGATGTCTTTTGGGATTACGAGACAAACTTACTAGCTATACATGGATTACCACAAAAGCGTGAAGATTTGAGGAAGTTCCTTAAATCAGTAAACAGTGTTGACAGCGATTTGTGATTGAATGCTTATGTGAGATAACATTCAATGGGTATCCGGCTGGATAGATAAAAGGTGAGCATATGTTTGATTGGGTGTATGACAATTTGTATGTAGGGGATTTTGACGCGCTGAAACGGCAGGCAATGGTCAAAGAGGAAGGTATCAAGGCGATTGTGCGCTTGGATGTGGCGGGGCAAGATAAATACAAGTGGGGTGATGATTTCACAGTGTGCTATATGCCTTTTGCGGATACGATGTCGATTCCGAGTGGGATTATCCCGAAAGTGACAGCTTTCATCCATGAGCAAGTAGAGCAGGATAAGCCTGTACTCGTGCATTGTGCGGCTGGGGTCAGCCGGAGTACGACACTGACGATGGCGTATCTGATTGAATACGAGGGGATGTCTTTAGCGGAGGCATTTGGGACTGTGCGAGAGGGTCGCACGCAAGCGTATCCACACGAGAATTTGTTGATTTCACTGATTGAGCATTACGATTTGCCGTATGATACCAGCCGTGTTGTGAATCCACGCTTCATCTCGGAATTGCTGACTGATGTGTAAAAACCTGTAATAAAGTGTTTTGAAGTGCATAGATTCAAGCTATTTGAGATGTGTGTCTAGTACAATAGCTGTATGCATATGTACTAGAGGAGCAAATCTGAAATGCCTGTTTTATTGTTGTGTCGGGGTGAGCCAAAAGCAAAAGAGCGATTGCGCCGTGTGATTGAAGCACGTTATGGGACATCGCCTCCGGCTATTGAGCGTATCATCATGCGCTTTACAGGCAAAACACGGATGAAATTAGGTCCTATACATTCTTGGGTGCCGGCATCTGCACAGGCGAGTTTTTGGTTTCCGAACAAATTACGCTGGGAGTTCACTGCGAAACCATTAGGGTTGCCTGTTCAAAAGCATATTGAGGCATACGATGGCACGACTTACCATAGTCGGTGGGCAATTGGGAGCGATAAAGACTCTGTAGAGACAAGGTTATTGGCATCTGCACGCGGGCGATTATGGCAGATGGCGGCGATTTTGCTAACGCCGATGAGTGATCATTACATTGAAGTATCGGATTGTGGCGAGTGGTGCATTCAGGCAGATAATATCCAGTTACATGACAGTGTTAGAATTATGCTCCGCGAGAATTACAGTATCGAGCAAGTCGTTATACAAACACATAATCCTGATACAGAACGGGTACAAACATTAGCACTGAAGCTGAGTGAGGATTTGGTGGAGGTCGGTGATTTGCGCTTACCGAAACAGGTTAATGCGTTCTGGGATGATAAGCCTTATTTTGAGTTGACGCCTACAGAAGTTGAATTGCATCCATTTATGGCAAGTGACTTTTTCACGTTAGCCGACTGACACAACTATAAAAACTGCCCAAGTGAATTTGGGCAGTTTGTCTTTTGTATAGATGGATGGTGATTAAGCGTAGAGTTCTGGCATCGGTTCACGGGTTTCTTGATAGATAGCGAAACCGCGTTTGCGATAATTTGAAAGTGCGTGTGGTCCATCGAGATTGCACGTATGGACGAAGACACGTTCTGCGCCTAAATCCCATGCTTCTTTTATACCAAAGCTCAATAAGAATTTACCAAGTCCGCGCCCATGATATGCTTCGCGCAGACCAAAGTAAGCAATTTCTGTAGATGCGCCCTGTTGGTCAAGTTCGACATAGCCGGCTGGGTCGTTATCTACGTAGAGGACATACACACGGGTTGTATCGCGTTCGAGGATACTACGCAGTTCTTCGCGGGGCATGATTAGACGGTCACGCCAGCGCCACTTTTCGCCAACAGCACGATACATTTTGCGGTAGAACGCCACATCAATATCGCGCATCAATTTGACGCGCACATTGTCTGCTTTCTGTAAGGATGTCTGTAGTTGTTGTGGTGATGTCATCTCAAGATAGGTTGTGATGAGCGTGTTGGGCGTGGTTGCTGACATATGCTAGACATCCTATTTACGAATTTCATGACTATAGATACACTCTAAACTAAAGCTAATCTTGATGAGATAGCCGAAGACGCTAAGGTTTGTGGCTGTTTTTTGTGAAAATGTAACAAACGATTTCGGACTATCCATAAGATTTATCGTCAAAGCTATTGGTTAAAGGACACAAATAAAATGGATTTTGCTCTGACAGAGGAACATCGCCAAGCACAGAAGATGGTGCGCGATTGGGTAGATGCAGAAGTGATTCCGACGATTGGGGAATGGGATCGCAAGCAGGAAATGAATCCTGATATTCTGCCACGCATGGGGGAACTCGGCATTTTAGGCATTAGTATTCCGGTGCGCTACGGCGGGCAGGGTTTCGATTACATCACACTGGGCTTGGTCTGTGAGGAATTAGAGCGTGCTGATACGACTTTGCGGGTGGTGATGTCGGTGCATCATGGGTTGAATAGTCAGGCATTGTTGCAATGGGGCAACGAAGCACAAAGGCAAAAATATTTGATACCGCAAGCGCGTGGCGAAAAATACGCGGCGTTTTGCTTGACTGAACCAGGTGCAGGTACAGATGTTGCGGCGATGAACTCGCGTGCTGTCAAACACGGCGATAGCTATATTCTGAACGGCGAGAAAATGTGGATTAGCCTCGCTACGAAAGCAGATAATTTCTTGGTTGTTGCTAAAACTGACCCCGAAGCTGGACATCGTGGCATGTCAGCGTTCATCGTAGAAAAAGGCTGGGATGGTGTCATCACGGGTGATATTCACGGCAAAATGGGCGTGCGGGCAGGGAGTACTGGTTGGGTCAAATTTGAAGATGTAGAAGTGCCTGCCGAGAACTTACTAGGTAACGAAGGCGAAGGTTTCAAGATTGCGATGAGTTGCCTTGATAACGGACGCTATACTGTCGGTGCGGGTGCAACGGGTCTGATTCGGGCGTGTTTGGAAGCCAGTGTGAAATATTGCCATGAGCGCGAGACATTTGGTAAGGCAATCGGCAGACATCAACTGGTGAAGCAAAAAATCGCGCATATGCGCCTGTGGTATGACAATGCGTCACTGTTGATGAAGCGCGTTGGCTGGTTGAAAAATCAGGGTGTGCGCAATACACAGGAAACGGGTCAGTTCAAGTGGTATGCAACGGATATGAGCGTGCAAGCGGGTCTGGAGGCGGTACAGATTCATGGCTCTTATGGGTTCAGCGACGAGTATCCTGTAGAACGCTATCTGCGCAACAGCAAAGGCGCGGTGATTTACGAAGGAACAAGCGAAATTCATCAGGTGATGCAAGCGGATTATGAACTTGGCTATCGTCAAGATAAGCCATTGCGTTGTGAGATGCCTGCCTATGATGAAGAACTGTGGACGAGTGAAGGTGAACCGGCACCGGCTGGTGATTGAGGTTTTCTCATCAAAGTGAGTGCAAGTCATATTTGCTCAGTGTGATTTCCCTCAAATGCGCTACGTTTGAATTACGATAAACAGACGGAGGGCAAGATGAGCAACTTGTATCAACTAGACCAGCAATGGAATGAGCAGATAAAGAGCTTGTATGACTGGTGGCATGCAGAAAACCATGAACAAAACACAGATGATAACCTGCGGTACAACCACAAGATAGCGCGGTGATTATTTTTTGGCGCGGACAACATAGATGTTGTTCCTACAGAACCACCATGAATCGTAGGAACGTGATCTATAGCGTCTGCGTTTCACTCAATGACATTATCTGCGATTTTCTGTGGTGCTACCTAACCATCTGGCTAAACCTAAAAATAGTACAAATGACGCTCTACAAAACAGAGCGTCATTCATTTTCTCAAGGCTATAACATTAAGAAGTTGTCGGTTTGTGTGAAGAGACAAGGCAGGGTGTTATACTAGCAGTACTTATCAACCACCCAATTGCTCACCCCAACCGAAACAGCTATCTATGGATTCGTTTGATTTTACGAAAGTGTTACCCAAACGGACGACGAGTGCCAATACCCAGCGTGCCTATTATAGGTGGATTGACCGCTACTTAGTCGATGTAGCAGGTCTGAAAGCAACAAGTGGCACAGAGCGCATCCGACGGATGGAAAATCTTCCACTCCGTAGCCTTGAACGGCATTTGACCAAACGCAAGCTCAAGAATTGGCTAGACCGTCTCGTAGAAGAAGGACAAGGTCGCCAAGCGCTCGACCAAGCACGAGCGACCATCGTCACGCTCTCAGAATTGATGGCACAAGAGAATTTACTCAATGAGGACATAGCAACGGACATTCAAGCCCTTAGTGTGCCAGCGATAAAAAAGAATCCCATGCCCAGCCGTCTGCTTTCACCAGAAGATGTTAAGCGACTCATGGCATCTGCACGCGACATGGCAACATCTGAAAATCAGATGTACCGTAATAATGTTGTGGCTACGATTCTCTGCACGATGGCACTTCGGCGTGACGAACTCTCTGTTGCAAGATGGCGTGATGTCACTCTGCAAGATAATGTCGTTGCCCTAGATATGGGCGAGGATAACTATGTAGATATACCGATTCCAGTCGTCAACACGATTGACCGTTGGCGCAATGCAATCGGTAAACCACCTGCACGCTCACCCATTGTCCGGCGCATCTGGAAAGGCGGGCGCATCGCAAAGGCAGGGTTGTCCTCAGATGGTATTTGGCTCATCATTCGTAACGCTGCCCGTCATGCTGGATTAGGACACGTTACACCTGATGACCTGCGTCGTTCAGCCGTCGCCAACATGTACAAAAATGGCATGCCCATCGAAGAGATTAGTCGTCTGCTGAGGCATCGTAACCTGCTTATCACGGAACGTTTCTTAGCAAAATTACCTATCGGCAAAGACGATGACTGATACCTATTTCGTATATTCCTAGTCTGTTAAGTTTGTAAAATTAGGGTTAATTTGGGAAAACATACAATATAATTGGGATATATTGGGTAAAATAGGATGATATGATGCTCATTATCCCAAGCTATATCCCATATATCCCAAACACAGACAATGTGAAGATTACTTCGTATAGTATAATTATTGTAGGAATGGTACGAAAAACAGAATCAAACTCGCTGTAATCTGACACAACCATGCCGCTGCCAAGCCATTCCGCAAGCGCACATAGCTATACATCATATTGAGGACAAACAGAGCAATAGCTAAGAAAACAGCAACAGCAGGACGTGTCACTAGCTCGCCCCACATCACAGGGAAGAATAAAATCACACTCCACAGACCACCCAAGCCTCCGACAATCCAAAAGTCTAGTCGGCGCTGTATCGAACCTCTGAAAAAAAGTGTCTCCGCTAGAGGCATCACAAATACTAGGTATGCAAGCAACGTCCCTATCCCAAAACTCGGGAACATCAAACGCGACGCTTGCCCAAATTGTCCGGTGAAGAAAACCATGAAAGGTACACTGACCATCACCCCAAAGGCAATACCCCAAGCGACATTCTCAGGTGTCTCTTGCCCGATACGGTCAGCGTTGCCTAGCAACCAACCTAGCACCCCAACAGCGGCAAGCACGCCCCATGCAATCGTATACCGTAAATCAGCATTCGCTGGCAAGAGAGGCGTCAAGCCAACGCTCAACGCAATTGCCAACACAAAGCCAAAAGCAGGGTCAGCGTTACTACCTCGGTAGGTTGGCTGAGGCTCATCAGCATCTGTATTATCTACTTCGTCGATAGCCTCAGTGTTTGTCTCAAGAGCCTCGTCATCGTCAGGGATAGAATCCAAAAAATCTGTCATGCTAGTACCGATTTGACTGCCTTTACAATCGTGTCTACGCGCTCGCGTGTGATCCAATAGTGCATCACAAAACGGAACTTCCGCTTGAAGCCCGGATACGGATTCACCAAAATATTGTGTTCTTTGAGCTTAGCAGAGAATTCGTCTGGTGTGACAGGGGCATCCTCTTCGAGCCATAGCATCACAAAATTTGTATGCTGGCTCACCACGCGCAGATGAGGCACATCGCTCACAGCTTCTGCTAAGTATGCCGCATTGTCATGGTCATCTTGTAACCGCTTGCTCATATCATGAAGCGCAATCAAGCCAGCCGCCGCCAAGATACCTGCTTGGCGCATGCCACCACCGAGTACCTTCCGTGTTCGACGGGCTTCCTTGATGAAATCCTCACTACCGACCAGCACCGAACCTACAGGCGCACACAAGCCTTTGCTCAAGCAGAAGTACATACTATCCGCATCGCCCATAATTTCCTGTGGAGATACACTGTAAGCTGTCGCCGCATTAAAAATCCGCGCCCCATCAATGTGCATCTTGAGGTCATGCTGATGGGCTAAATCTGCAACCTGTTGTGTATACGCTGGACTAACAGGCACGCCACCGACTGTTCCCTGCGTATTTTCGATGCTCACGAGCGTTGTTCGGGGAAAGTGATAGTTGTCGCCGCGAATCGCGTGTTCAATATCGTCTAGTGAGAGGGTTCCATCTCCATGTACAGGAATCGTATGTGGCGTGATACCCCCCAACGCACTCATGCCACCTTGCTCATAAACAAATGTGTGCGCTTTATCACCGACAATCGCTTCGTCGCCACGTTGACAATGTGTGAGTAGGGCAATCAGATTGCCTTGTGTCCCACTCGTGACGAACAAACCTGCTTCTTGCCCGAACATCTCTGCGGCATCGCGTTCTAGCTGAATAACAGTCGGGTCTTCGCCATATACATCATCCCCCACAACCGCGCTTGCCATTGCCTCGCGCATTTCCGGCGTCGGGTGTGTAACGGTATCACTGCGTAAATCAATTGCTTCCATGTTGGTCTACCTTGCTCATTTCAATCTCAAATAATTATACAGACGTTTCACATTGTCTTGGCTACTTCGTGCATGTAGGTGATGACTGTCCGAATACCTGTTTCATATTGGTCAAGATGAAAGCGTTCATTAGGTCCATGCGCTTGCGAATCTGGCAAGCCAAAGCCCAACAGCACAACAGGCACATCCAAAATTTGCTGAATTTCTGGTACAACAGGAATACTACCTCCACCGCGTACTAGCAACGGTGGATTGGGAAAATGGGTCTCGTAAGCAGTGACCGCCGCTTGCACGGCTGGATGGTCGAGTGGGGTCAGCGCAGGAAAACCATGATGTTCCTCCAGCACCTCAACGTTTACAGTATCAGGCGCAAGCGACAGAATATAATCGCGCACCTTGGCATAGATGTCATGTGGATTCTGGTCTGCAACCAACCGCGCACTGATTTTAGCGACTGCGCGTGCTGGCAAGACTGTTTTGAAGCCTTCGCCTGCATAACCCGATGCAATCCCGTTGATTTCGAGTGTCGGACGCGCACCTATTTTCTCGATGCGGTTGAATTCCGAGCCACCCCACTCCCGCAAATCACCCATTACCTCTTGCCAGTGCGCCTCACTGATATTCGCTTTTGCTAAAGTCTCGCGTTCATCTGCGCTCAATGCTAATACATCATCATAAAAACCAGGTACTGTCACCATACCCTGGGCATTATGCAGTTGAGCGATAATTTCTGTAATAGCCTGTGCCGGATTATGAATCATGCCACCATAACCCCCGCTATGTAAATCGCGTGCTGGTCCACTGACAACCAAGGTCATGGTCATCAGTCCGCGTAGCGAGTAGGTGAGGCTTGGTTGTTCTTTTGATTGCACGCCTGTATCACTTATAAGGCAAATATCGGCGCTTAGTTTACCTTTGTTTTGCTCTACAAACTTAGCAAGGTTAGGCGAGCCGATTTCTTCTTCGCCTTCAATTAGATACTTCACGTTGACAGGACACGCATCAGATTTCAGCAAGGCTTCCATTGCTTTCATCTGAATCATTACTTGCCCTTTATCATCTGTTGCGCCGCGTGCAAACAGAATCCCATCACGCTCTACAGCCTCGAACGGGTCACTATCCCACCCATCCTCGACTACCGCAGGTTGCACATCATAGTGTCCATAGACCAAAATCGTGGGTTTGTCGTCGCCGGCATGCAGCCAATCCCCATAGACAACAGGATGCCCATCTGTCGGTAAAACTTCGACATTTTCCAAGCCCATCGTCATCATATCTGCGGCAAGCCACTCTGCTGCTTGCTGGATTGCATTCACACGCTCAGGGTCAGTACTGACACTCGGTATAGCGACCCATTCCTTAAGTTGTGTCGTGAATTTGCCAAAATTTTCACTTACGTAATCAAATGCCTTGCTCATATGTTTGCTTTCTATTCGTTAGTGTTCGGTAAATTTGCCATCTCACGCATGAAGTGAATGGATGTTGCAATGCCTTTATGGAACATGTCCAGCGCGAAATGCTCGTTTGGTCCATGTAGATTATCGCTATTCAAGCCGAAGCCCATCAGGATAACAGGCATATTCAGAACTGACTGGAAGCCAGCAACAATTGGAATACTCCCGCCCTCACGTTTGAAGACTGGTTTCGCGCCCCAGCCTTTTTCGTAGGCATTAATCGCCGCTTGCATCGCTGGTACATCTGTTTTTACGAGTACAGGTGTTGCACCACGCATACCAGCCGTTACTTCCACAGTGACAGTCGGTGGTGTGAGCTTCTTGATATGCTTCACCACTTTTTCTTTGATGTCGTTGGGGTCTTGGTCAGGGACAAGGCGACAACTGATTTTCGCCCATGCTTTGTGTGGCACAATAGATTTACTGCCTTCACCAAAATAGCCCCCAGCCATGCCCGTGATTTCCAGTGTTGGACGCGCTCCAATGCGTTCAAGCAAGGTGTAATCTTCTTCTCCCCAAGGCACTTGTGCGCCTGTTGCCTCCGACCAATCGACATTATCCCACTTTACAGAATCAATTTCGGTACGTTCTTCTTCGCTCAGTTCGCGTACATCGTCATAAAATCCTGCAACAGCAACCGAACCATCATCTTTGTGCAACTGCGTGATAATTTCCGCTAATGCCTGTGCTGGATTGTGTACTGTGCCACCGAACATCCCGCTGTGCAAATCTTGCTTTGGTCCAACAACCGTCACTTCAAAGCCAACGCCACCCCGCAAACCATTGATGATGACTGGCTCATCTATCGTCTGCATGCTTGTATCGCTGATGACACAAACATCAGCCGCAAGTTTCTCGCCTCCATCCTGTACGTATTGTGAAATGTAAGAACTGCCGGATTCTTCTTCGCCTTCAATTATGAACTTCACATTTACAGGGAGATCATCATCGCTCTTGAGTGCTGCTTCAACCGCTTTCATATGTGCAAAAAATTGCCCTTTATCATCGGTTGACCCACGCGCATATAGCACACCTTCTTTGTTGGTCGGTGTGAATGGGTCGGTATCCCACCCATCTTCCATGACAGCCGGTTGCACATCGTAGTGACCATAGAAAAGCACCGTCTTTGCATCTTCACCTGCGCCCATCCATTCCGCATACACCATCGGATGCCCGCTTTTCGGTTCGAGTAGCTCTGCTGTTAAACCCATATGCTCAAAATGAGCAACCAGCCACTCCGCCGCCTTCTTGACCTCATCTTTGAAAGTAGGGTCGGTGCTGACGCTCGGAATTTTGAGCAAATCAATGAGTTCATCTTCGAATGTAGATGCTTTGTCTTTTGCGTATTCGAGTGCTGTTGTCATGCTGTATCCTTGTCTTTGGCGATGTTGGTCAAGAAGTAAATCGCTGTTTGGATGCCCTTATAAAACATAGCAAGCGGGATATTTTCATTCGGTCCATGTGCCGCGCCACCTTTGTAGCTGAATCCCATGATGGCTAAGTTTTCTGTGATTTGCAACATATCATGCGTGATAGGCACACTGCCCCCTGCGCGTTCAAATACAGGCGCAACGCCCCAACCGTGTTCATAGGCGGCGTAAGCAGCTTGGACTATTTCTCCATTGTAGTCGATACGGATAGCGGGTGCTTCTGATTCAACACGCTCAAACTCAACCCGTACTGTATCCGGCGCAAGTTCGCGGATGCGTGCTTGAACTAATGCTAAGATTGTTTTTGGGTCTTGGTTCGGTACAAGGCGGCAACTGATTTTCGCAAAGGCATGAGCAGGCAACACCGTCTTGAAACCATCACCTGTATACCCGCCACTCATACCATTGATTTCTAATGTTGGGCGTGCGCCGACGCGCTCATGTAGTGTGTAATCGGGTTCGCCCCATGTTTTGGGTGCATTCGCAACGGCTTCCCACTCTTCGGCAATAGAATCGTCACTCTCCGCAAGCAACGCACGCTCTTCATCATCCAATGCAAGGACATCATCGTAAAAGCCATCGACTGTGACAGTACCATCTGCATCATGTAATCCAGTGATGATTTCTGCTAATGCCTGTGCCGGATTATGCACTGTGCCACCAAAATGTCCGCTATGTAAATCTTTCTGTGGACCATACACATGAACTTCCATTGTCATAATGCCGCGTAGCCCATAGATGATAGCAGGTTGCTCGGGAGAGCGAATAATACCATCACTGATAATGGCAATATCTGCCTTTACTTTGTCGGGATGTTTGGCAATTAATGCGCTGATATTTTCGCCACCGGATTCTTCCTCACCCTCAAATAAGAGCTTGATATTAACAGGGCAACTATCGGTAGCAATCAGTGATTCTACTGCGCTCAACCATGCCATAACATGAACTTTGCTATCTGTTGCCCCGCGTGCGACCAATTTGCCATCCACAATCGTTGGCTCAAAAGGTGGGGTATGCCATCCGTCTTCTACTACGGCTGGTTGCACATCATAATGACAATAAACCAGTACAGTTGGTGCATTCTCGCCTGCACCATCCCAAATACCAAGTACGCACGGATGGCGTCCCTCTGGCATATCTATCAGTTCTGCATGTAAGCCGATAGATGTCATACGCTCGGCAATCCAGTCTGCTGCTTGACGTACATCCTCTTTGAAAGCAGGGTCAGTGCTGATGCTCTTTATTTTTACAAGGTCGATGAATCGTTCACGGAAGGTATCTTGATGCTGGGTTGCGTACTCAGAAGCAGTTGCCATTGCTATATCCTATCCTTATTGAGTTGCGTCGTTGCCACATGCAAATTAACATGTATTCAAAGACTTTTTACGTAGTGGGGTAGATAAAATGAATTATAGAGTTACACCTGAAGAAAAAGAACTTGTCGAACGTTTTCAAACCGCATTCAATCGTATTGAACGTGCTATGCAAGGCTTGTTGCGCTTGCCACACGAAACCTTTGGGATTTTGCTCCAACAAATGTATGAGAACAGCAAAATTTTGCCGAATGAACGTGTTTTCTTAGATGACTGTCGCGTGTTACGCAATCGACTGATTCATGATAATTTCCAGATTGACCATTACCAACTGATACCCAGCCATTCGATTGTCGAACGTATCGAATTTATCGCAGATAATTTTGAAGATACACCTACAGTCTATAAATATTTCGCCAAAAAAGTTCAGTCTGTTAATGCGAATGATACGCTCTATCGTGTGATGAAGCTCATTCAAGATACGAGCTTCACCCAATTTCCTGTCTATGATGATGACAAAAAATTCGTGAATTTGCTAACTGAAAATGTCATCACACGCTGGCTTTCTAAACATACTGTCATCATTCAAGAGATGGCGTTTGCAGATTTACGCCATACTGTTGAACAAGCATTGACCTTGCAAGATGGGAATGACCATTGGGAATTTATTCCCCGCACGATGACGATTAGTGCCGCGACAGCTATTTTCGCTGCCCAACCTACTATCGAAGCACTGCTCATCACTGAAACAGGCGAAGTTCACGAAACACCCATAGGTATCGTTACACGTTCCGACGCGCTTGATTTGC
The DNA here is from genome assembly GCA_038522085.1 of Chloroflexota bacterium. GTDB lineage: Bacteria > Chloroflexota > Anaerolineae > Aggregatilineales > Phototrophicaceae > JAUZRW01. The sequence goes on along the minus strand of JBCBKJ010000006.1, from coordinate 2,746 downwards.
TAGACGGTGAACAACATCTGACCTAAGACATGGCTTTGCTTGCATATTCCCACACACTCTGGCGCGATTCGTCGCGTGGGTCAAATGGGAAATAATAGCCAACCCTATCGAGCAACCCTTCGTAGCGTTCGCGCACAGCGTAGGGTAGCTCGTCTGGTGGGGCAACCACAGCAAAAGTATGCAGAATATCATCGGGGACTTCTTTCCACATGTCATCCCACAGATTTTGCTTGGTCATTTCGTTCATGCGCTCCCCAAAATCTTTCCAACCGTGCCGTTCCAAAACGCGGTGATAACTTGGCGTACTCGCATAAAAAGCAATCTGCGACTTTATCTCACGGGTGTTGCGTTCAATTTCTTCGTCGTTGCGCCCCGTGACGACCATCACCGCACAGGTTAATTGGACATCATCAATACTGCGTCCTGCTTTTGTCGCCCCTTCTTGGATAGCAGGTCGCGCGACTTCACGCAGATACTTCGTTGTGTGGAATGGATGCACATGAAAGCCATCACCAATTTCACCCGTCAGACGACAGAGCGCCGACCCTACGCCAGCAATATAAATGGGAATATCAGGATGTTCGATAGGACCCGGATTGAAAAACGGTGGTAGCACACCAAGACTGTAGGTGTCGCCACGATAGCGCAAGCCACTTTCATTCTGGAACGCAAGCCAAATTGCTCGCATCGCTTCAATGTATTCCCGTAATTGCGTAACAGGCTTGCCTGACCAATGAGAACTGAATCGCTTTACGATATGAACAGCTATTTGTGTGCCTAAGCCTAGCAAAAAACGACCATTTGATTGTGCCGCTAAATCCCACGCGATTTGTGCTGTCACCATTGGACTACGTGGAAAGGCAACAGCAATGCCTGTGCCGAGTTCGATTTTGCTGGTTGTGTAGCCTGCCAGCGTCAGAGGCAAAAATGGGTTATGTTGTGCTTCGGCTGTCCACATGCCATCAAAGCCCATATCTTCAATTTTCTTTGCCATATCAGGAATATCGTTGAGGGCGTCAGGAAAAATTGTGACATCAAATTTCATGGAAATATCCTAATCTTGTAAAAAATTTACATAAAATGGATTATACCGCGCTCCCTCAATTCGCCCCACGCTTGGGTAGATGCTATAATGCCTGTAAGCATACCGCAGAAAATGAATGATAAAGGTTGCCGTCAATGGCTGAGAATGTACTTCCTACTACGCCCGAAAATTTAAAACCGGAACATCTCCGTACACTCTATCAAGTGTCTACATGGATTAACTCCACGCTCGATTTTGATGAAGCACTTGATAATGCTATGACGGCTATTATGCAAGTTACGAAAGCACAACGTGGGTTTCTGCTCCGTGTCGATGAATCACTCATCGAGGAAGAAGGGGCAGAAGCGATGGATATTCTGGTGGCACAGGGTTTTGATGGCGAAATGAAAGAATCCGAACGCCCTAGTTCGACTATTGTCAATCAAGTTGTCAAAACACGCGAACCATTGCTGACCAATAACGCACAGTTCGATGACCGTATTCGCCCTGGACAGAGCATCATCATGAAAGGCTTGCGTGCTATTCTTGCATCACCAATGCTTGTACAAGATAGGCTTATTGGTGTTGTGTATGTTGATACATCTATGAAAGCAGGTGTTTTCCGTCCTGATGACTTATCACTTTTGCAGGCGGTTTCGGGGGTGGCTGCGCGTGCAATCGAGAATGCACGCTTGTATGCGGTTGCGCGTGAAAAAGGGCGTTTGGAACAAGAATTGCGTATGGCACATGATATTCAAGAAAATTTATTGCCAGCAGAAATGCCTGCTACACCCCATTACGATATTGCGTCTTATTGGCAATCTGCCCGCGAAGTTGCAGGCGACTTCTATGATGCCTTCACCATGCAAGATGATACTGTAGGCGCGGTCATTGCGGATGTCTCTGATAAAGGCGCACCAGCTGCCTTGTTTATGGCTGTTGCACGCACACTGTTACGCAGTCATGCCCATGCTGGGATGACACCTGTGGAAGCTATGAGCCGTACCAACGACCTCATCATGGAAGATGCAGAAAATAGTGGCATGTTCGTGACCATGTACTACAGTCGCTATAAAGATGATGGCAGTAGCCAGCATGTAAACGGCGGTCACAATCCACCCATTTATTATAAGCACAGTACAGGCTCCTCTGAACTTCTGCCTATCGGTGGTCGCGCACTCGGCTGGTTTTTAAACAATCCGCTCAAAGAGATTCAGATTGCTCTCGAACCTGGTGATGCCATAGTCTATTACACAGATGGCTTAACTGAAGCAGAAAATCCACGCGGCGAACCCTATGGCGAAGAGCGTCTTATATCTGTCGTCAATCGTATTGGCGACCATACCTCAGCCGAACTCATGGACATGATTTTGAATGATGTTGATGTGTTCGCAGAAGGCGAGCCACCTTTTGATGATATGACGATGCTCATTGTGCGCTACAACGGTTAATAGTTATGGCTGACCAACAGCCGACGGATTCACCAACGTTCAACAATCTAAATGCTATATTTGTCACAATCCTGACCATCATCGTATTGGTCGGTTTGTGGCAAATTCGTGGCATTATCATGTTGGCACTTGCTGGTATGATGCTTGCTATTCTTCTGTCGATACCACTTCGCTTTTTCATGCGTTGGGGCTTAAATCGCATTGTCAGCATTGTTCTGTCTTTTACGCTGGGTGTGCTAGTTGTCACACTGCTATCTTTCTTACTTGTACC
>JBCBKJ010000005.1:0-151702 GCA_038522085.1 Chloroflexota bacterium | reverse complement strand
ATCCCTACAGGGAAGTTATGTTAACAAGTAAGATACATAGCCATTCGACAATGATAAGATATTTGCTAGTAGTTGAGACGATTGTAAAGCGTCAAGCAAGAGGTGAATGTTTAGTATGACAATTTCAAAAATACAGACAACGAACCGTAAAAATACGCGGACATATACGAAACGTGGTTATCTCGATGCTGTGGAAGACCATGTGGTGATTTTCGATGGAGCGATGGGGACAAGTATTCAGGATTACAACCTGACGGCTGAAGATTTTGGTGGGCAACACTTAGAAGGTTGTAACGATTATCTGGTTATCACGCGCCCTGATGTGATTCAAGAGATTCACGAGTCATTCTTGGCTGTTGGTAGCGAAGTTGTAGAGACAGACACCTTTCGCGGGAATCGCTTGACACTAGGCGAATACGGACTCGGCGAGCAAACATTAGAAATCAATCGGGTAGCGGCACAGATTGCCCGTAAAGCCTGCGACATCTGGGAAGAAAAAACAGGTGTACCACGCTTTGTCGCGGGTAGTATCGGTCCATCCGGTAAGTTGCCATCCGGCAATGACCCCGATTTGAGCGACATCACCTTTGAAGAACTCGCAGACCTCTTTTATGAACAGGCGCAGGGCTTGGTTGAAGGCGGAGCCGATGTCTTGCTCATCGAAACCTCGCAAGATATTCTGGAAGTGAAAGCCGCCATCACAGGCATTGACCGCTATTTTGAAGACAGTGGCAATCGGGTACCGTTACAGGTGCAGGTGACGCTTGATGTCAGCGGACGCATGCTTTTTGGCACAGATATTGGTAGTGCGCTGGTCACGCTTGAACCCTTGCCAATTGATGTGATTGGTATCAATTGTTCAACGGGTCCTGAGTACATGCGTGCGCCATTGCAGTATCTTGCGGAGCATAGCCCCTATCCGATTAGTGTATTGCCGAACGCTGGTTTGCCTATCAACGTCGATGGTGAAGCCGTGTATCCGATGGAGCCTGAACCCTTTAGCCAAATGGTGAGTGAATTTACCGAATGGGGTATTGGTATTGTCGGGGGTTGCTGTGGGACACGTCCTGAGCATCTCGACAAGTTATATCGCGAAGTACACGGTCATGGTCACGATGAGATTGTTGCCAAGACCGCAACGCGCAAACCACCTAAAGCGCGTGATATTGATTTCGCCGCGCAAGCGTCTTCTAACATGACAGCATCGCTAATGGTCAATAATCCGGGACCGACGCTGATTGGTGAGCGGGTGAATAGTCAGGGTAGCCGTAAAGTGAAACGGCTATTACTGGCGGATGATTACGATAGCATTGTCGATATTGCCGTTGGACAGGTCGAAAGTGGCGCACACATGCTCGATGTGTGTGTGGCGCTGACCGAACGCGACGACGAGAAATTCCAGATGGAAACGCTGGTCAAGAAACTAGCGATGTCTGTGGATGCGCCGCTCATTATTGATACTACCGAAGCCGATGTTGCGGATGCGGCTCTCGCGCTGTATCCCGGACGGGGCATCATCAATGGCAACAACCTCGAAAATGGGCGTGACCGTATTGACACGATTTTGCCGATTGCCAAGAAATACGGCGCGGCGGTGCTTTCCATGACTATTGATGAAGAGGGCATGGCACACACCCGCGAGAAAAAATTCGAGATTGCGAAACGCATTCACGATATTTCAGTCGATGAGTATGGCTTCACGGCTGATGACCTCATTTTTGATACGCTTGTGTTCCCATTGACAACAGGGCAGGCAGAATTACGTAATGATGCTGTCGAAACGATTGAAGGCATCCGTCGCATCAAAGACGAATTGCCAGGTGTGAAAACAGCACTCGGTATCAGCAACGTGTCTTTTGGTGTCAGCAAAGGCGCACGCGGGGTTCTGAACAGTGTGTTCTTGTATCATGCCGTGAAAGCAGGTCTGGATATGGCGATTGTTAATCCAGCGCATATCACGCCCTATGCAGAAATCCCTGAAGACCAACGTAAGGTCGCTAATGACCTCATCTTCAACACAGACGAAGACGCCCTAGCACGCTTCATCCAGTATTTCGAGATGAACGACGTACAACTGAGTGCCAACGAACAAATTGACCCCACCGAAGATATGACCAGTGAAGAAGCATTGCACTGGCAAATTGTACATCGCAAGAAAGAAGGCGTAGAAGCCCTCATTGATGATTGTCTCACGCGCCAAGATGCTGTCGGTGTGCTGAACAACGTCATGTTACCAGCGATGAAAGAAGTCGGCGATAAATTTGGCGCAGGCGAGCTAATTCTGCCCTTCGTGTTGCAATCTGCGGAAGCAATGAAAAAATCGGTTGCGTACCTCGAACAATTCATGGAAAAAGTCGAAGGTAGCACCAAAGGTACGGTTGTTCTCGCAACAGTCTATGGCGATGTGCATGACATCGGCAAGAATCTTGTAAAGACGATTTTGACCAACAATGGCTACACAGTGCATGACATCGGCAAGCAAGTACCCGCAAATGTCGTCATTGAAAAAGCGATTGAATACAATGCGGACGCCATCGGTTTGTCTGCGCTCTTAGTGAGTACATCGAAGCAGATGCCTCTCATCGTGAACGAACTCGCACGGCGCGACCTAGAAATTCCGGTGCTGGTCGGGGGTGCGGCAATCAACCGTAAATTCGGACGCCGTATCTTGTTCTTGGATGATAGTGGTGAGCCATATCAGCCAGGCGTTTTCTACTGCCGCGATGCCTTCGAGGGCTTAGAGACGATGGACAATCTCATGGGTGATAACCGCGAGGCATTCTTGCAACAGTCTATAAGTGACGCCTACGAAGAAATGGGCAAGAAACGTCCGAAACGCCGTACTAGCCCAGCCGACCAAATTAAAAAGACAGTCGAGGTTGCACCCTCCCTCCCTGAACCACCGTTCTGGGGCGCAAAGGTCGTGACGGATATGCCCCTTGATGTGATTTTGCAACATCTTCACAAACCTGAACTCTATCGCTTGAGTTGGGGCGCGAAAAATCAGCAAGGTGCAGAATGGGAACAAACCCAAAAAGACTTTGATGCTCGTCTGGCACAAATGACTCAAGTTGCCAAAGAAGAAGGCACACTCAATCCGTCGGCTGTTTACGGGTATTTCCCGTGCAATGCCGATGGGGATGACCTTGTGATTTGGGATTGGAAGCCATTCCAGAACGCGAACGGTGCAAAACCTGAATTGAAAGAAATTGCGCGATTCAGTTTCCCACGTCAACCGACGGGACGCTATCTGTGCCTAGCGGATTACTTTGAGCCTATCGACGGGCGTGGTGTCGATGTGGTGGCGTTGCAAGCAGTGACGGTTGGTGAAGCGGCAGACCATAAATTTGAGCAATTGCAATCCAACGATGAATACACAGAGGCATACTTCTTCCATGGCTTGGCGGTGCAAGCGGCAGAAGCGGTTGCGAATTACATGACCAATCTCGTGCAGGGTCAGTTGAGCCTCTCGCAAGGGCAAGGTAAACGTTATAGCTGGGGCTATCCATCTTGCCCTGACTTAGAAGACCATGCGCTTGTGTGGGAATTGATGCCCCAAATTGAAGCCGACTTAGGGCTGAAATTGACGGATTCGTTCCAGATTACACCGGAACAAAGCACGGCTGCCATCTTCACGCATCACCCTGACGCACAATACTACAGTGTCGGGTCACTTGACCGCAGTGAGCAAATTTTGGGCGAAAAAGCATAACATAAAGTAGCAGTACAAAGTAACCAATCATCAAAGACAGGGTACGACGCCCTGTCTTTTTGTATGTGCGGATGTGCCATTCTGTGGTTAAATGCTGGCGAAATGTGCAATAGAAACGATGATGCTTAATGGGTGAAAAAATAACAAAACGGAATCTATGGTGGCTAGCATGTGGTGCGTTGCTGGTCATTTTTGGGGTATATCTAGCGAGCTTTCATATTCGGCATATGCGCCATGACGAGACACTCACTTTCTTGTTTGCGGATGTCGGTACACCCATAGACATTGTGCTGTGGATGACCCGTGATAGTCATCCGCCGCTCTGGTTCATACTCTTTTGGGGCTGGATTAAAACCGTCGGTCTGAGCGAATTTTCAGGTCGTTATAATGCCTTGCTCACCACGATGATAGCCCTCGCATGGGTCTATCGGCTGGGCTTTGATTGGTTTAAGCACTGGCGCTATGGCTTGTTTGCGATGATTGTCGTGAGTGCTAATCTCATTTTTTATCGGTTTACGCTCGAAGTGCGCCCGTATGCCTTTATCTTTTTGTTAGCCGTCATGAGTACATGGTTACTCGTTCGCTGGCTGAAACAAGGCACATGGCGTTGGGCATTACTCTATGGTGCATCAGCCGCCGCCATGATGTACGTGCATTACCATCTTGCCTTTTTCATACTCTCGCAGTTGTTGATTGTGCTATTGGAACGCCCAAATCGGGAACAAATTGTGCAGTATGTCGGCGCAGGGGCGTTTGCTTTTTTACTATGGTCGCCTTGGATTCCCGGCTTAATTAGCCAACTCCAATTCCTCAGCAGCATCGCTGTTGATTATGGCGGTAGTGGGGTGGCACTCTCACCTGCACCCACCTTACCTACAAGTTGGCGTACGATCCGCGAAATTTTCACGCTCGGTGGTAATGGCTATATCTATCTTGTCCCGATTATGTTTACGCTTGGCGTTGCGCTCTGGTGGCGCGAGAAAAAATACTGGTATCTGCTGATTTGGGCGATTGTGCCACAGGTACTCGTGCTGATAGCCAATCAGTACATTGATTTATATACCATACGCTATATCGCCTACGGACACATCGCAGTCGCCATAGCATTCGGCGTAGCGATTGCACGTTTGCCCAAATACGTGAATTACCTCGCGTTGGCAGGCTTCGTTGCCCTGTTAGTACAGGCTATTCCCAGCACACTCCCCCCGCAAGCGCCCTATCGTCACCTGATGGATGAACTCGCACTCCGCGCATCCCCCGACGATATTTTCTACTATGACCGCGTGACCAGTTCTCCCACTGACGAATTTGACCGCTATTTTCCTGCTGAGTTGCAAGACCAAGTGATTTTCGATGACTACGATGCCGTGATAGACCGCTTGCCAGAAGCCGATGGTGTCTGGCACATCACACAAATTTGGTTTGCAGAAGGCACACAAGACCGCTTTCGTCAGCTAACCCCCTACGGCACGCTCACAGATGTGATAGGCGAGTGTTCGCATTGGTGTATGTTGTTACAGCGCATTGATTTACCACCTCGCCAAGAGCCGCTTGTGTATCCTGTTGGGCTAGATTTTTACGGTGGGGAAGTCGATGTAGAGACAAACGCGCTAGATGTGACACTGTGGTGGAAAGCGCAAAATCCGATTGCTGAACCTGTCTCAATGGGCGTGCAAGTGCTGGATGCGAACGGACAGTTGATAGCCCAAACAGACGGCACAATTAATGACCGTTACATAGGCGAAGTTGAACCAACAGCCTTAGACCCTGACCGCAATTTCTACTATGACGAACGACGCATCACATTACCGGATAACGTACCAGCTGGCACATACGATATTTATCTCGTAGTGTATAACTGGCAAACTACTGAACGCTTCCTGACAGCCGATGATGCGGATAGTTTGCTAGTCGAGACAGTTACAATTCCCTAATCTCTGGGGGATAAGGCTTTTGCTTGGTTTGATATGATGAACACATATTGCAAATTATGATGTGGAGACTCATGAGCAACAAAAAAAAGAAAAATGATTTTGATACTCGTCCCAAAGCAGAATACTGGAATCCTGAACTCTGCCCAGCCTGCGGAAACAACGATTTCATCTGGGGACGACTAATTGAAGATAGTTTTGGCATCTATTTCAAAAAAGATGGCGATATGTTCAAGAGCAAACCCGTTCGTGCCAGACAATGCACCCGTTGCGGTAATGTCATGATGTTCGCCGAACGCCCCGACTAATACTGATTTCGATAGTAAATGATATGGGCGGCAGGTCTACCACCCACTAAATCGTTCAATACACGGACTGAAAACCTATCCGTTATCCTCATCAGCATCATCGGCTGGCACAATCGAATCCTCTACAGAAGGCGTAGACCCATCACTATAAGGTGGGCAAGTTTGGTCGATAACCAATACCGTGCCTGGTTGTGTCAGGTTCGGGCGTGTGATGTTGTTGCTTTCTAGCAAACAGGTGAGGTCAACATCCAGCGCGATGGCAATGCCCTCTAAGGTTTCGCGGGGTTGCACGACATACAATTCACCACCACCACCTTGTCCCAATAACGTTGAGGGGTCAAAATCTTCATCTTCGCCGAAAGCGGGTGCATTCGCCGGAATTGTCAATGTTTCACCCGGCACAAGGTCACTATCTGAATCAATTTCATTCGCAACTTCGATAGCAATACGCGCGACATCAAATTCCTCTGCAATGCTATCAATCGTATCATCTTCACCGATAACGTAAATCGAACCTGAAACATCTAAACCGATAGCTGGGAAAACACCATAGGCAGGCGCATCCGCTGGAATGAAAATCACTGTACCAGCCGTCAGCGTCGCTGGATTCTCAATATCGTTGAAAATGATAATAGCTTCCAGTGATACATCTAATTCCTGCGCGACCAAATCCAGCACATCGTTCGGTTGAATGACATACGTGCCGACACCACCCCCGCTTTCAAGGTCAGCTTCACTGATAGGCGTACCATTTACACTGCTTAATGCCGGAACAGTCTCATAACCAGGTACATCTTCTGGAATTTCCAAACATTGATTGATAGCAAGTGAGTACGGAATCTCTAAATCATTCGCCTGTGCGATAGCAAGAGGTGCAATATCCAACTCAAACGCGATTAAATCAAGTGAATCATTGCGCTGTACCCGATAGCCTTCGCAATCATCCTCAAATGTCGAAACTTCTCGCGGAATTGTTACAATCTGCACGCCATTATCGCGTGGGTCTTCGTTGTAACGCGGGCAAGAAATGCGAATCTGAATCACATCGCCCACGAACAAGCCGGCTGGGTTCGTAATGTCGTTCTCTTCTGCAAGACAGGTTGGGCTAACATCGAACGTCGCCCCAATCGAATCCAGCGTATCACCAACCCGAATTATATAGCCTACATCCTCTGTGATAGGCAGGCTTGTATCGGTATCGTCGTCATCCTGCGCCCAAACGGTCATGCCCGCTGTGAGCAATAAAATAAATAGTATGCTACCCCATAAGCCTTTGCGTAAGTGCATCGCGCCATGTCCTTTTTTTATATAGATGAGTACACGCTCTCAAGCATAGCACATCTTGTACATTTTCACGCAGGATTGGCAGGTGTGTGCTAAACTATCTTTACATGATGCTTTAGGGTAAGCGTATCATTTAGAGAATAATTTTGTTGTAGGTATATGCAAAAATGATAGGGGATTTGGGGTATGGGTGAACACAAGAGCAGAGACATCGGACCCTATAAGACACTAGATTTACTCGGTGCAAGTGACCGCAATGTTGCATATTCGGCGATACACCGTGAAACAGGCGACATCGTGATGTTACGTGTTTTGAGTATCACGGTATCAGATGTGGAACACGCCGTTGAAAGTTGCAAAACTGTACTCGACCAACTCAGTACATTAGAGATTCCCTGTGCGCTCCCGATTCGTGGCTATGGCTCACAAAATTTCATGCTCTATATTGCCACTGACCTTAAGCGCGGTGGGTCATTACGCCAGCGCATAGATGCCCGCATGCCTGCTAATAACAAACAACACCGCCCGACATTCACAGATATTCTCATGCTCACAGACCGCATGGCAACGGCGCTCGATAGCTTACATGCAACAGGGTTAGCCCATGGGCAACTCCAGCTGGAGAGTATCCTCTTTGACCAACAAGGCAAAGCATTCTTAGCTGAAATTGGCTTAACGCGCATCTGGAAAGTTATCTATAAATTAGGCGCGACCAACTCATTCCGACTCAGCCGTTACAGTGCGCCGGAACTCTGGAGTGGCGAACGTCCCACTGCTGAAACCGACCAGTATGCGCTTGCTTGTATCGTCTACGAATTGCTGACCGGACGCTTGCCTTTCAAAGGCAACTCTATCAACGAACTAATGCTCTCTCATCAGAATGATGTTGCACCACCCCCCAATTACATCGTGAAAGATTTACATCAAGATTTAGGCATGGTATTCTGGCAAGCCTTCGCCAAAGATAAAACACGCCGTTTTAGTACTGTTCGTGCCTTTTACCAAGAATTGCATGTTTTACTTCAAGAATTTCCACCCAACCACAGTGACTTTTTTACATTTCATTTAGACGAGGTAGAAAATACAGACTAAGCGGTAATCAACTAACGCCTATCTTCGGACAAAAATCGTTCAGTGGGCAAGATACACAATCAGGTTGGGTTGGATAGCATACCTCACGCCCAAATCGCACCATCATCGGATTCCACACTCCCCACAAATCCTCTGATACAATTTGCATCAGTTCTTTGCTGACTGCTTGCGGTTTGCTCGTTTTAGGGCTTACCAACCCGAGTCGTTTACCAATCCGTGCCACATGGACATCGACACAGATTTCTTCCGCAATGCCAAACGCAATCCATTGTGTGAGGGTCGCCGTTTTCCATCCGACTCCCGGCAACGCTGTCAAGGAGGCGAGGTCACGCGGGACAATACCATCATGTTCATCTAGCAACCGCTGACAAATCCCGCGCACGTACCCGACTTTTGTTTCATGGTATGTCACCGGACGAATAGCCTGCTCAATTTGTGCATCGCTGAGTGCTAAAATGCTCTCTGCGGTGCCTGCTAACGCAAATAATTGTTCGGTTGCCTGACGGGTATGTTCTTCGCGTGTTCGCGCACTCATCATAGAAGAAAGTAGTGTCCGCAATGGGTCGCGGTGACGGCGCGTTTCTTGTACGGCGGTTGTCTCCCAGCGACCTTCTGCTACCTTGTTCAGACGCTCGTAGACCGTCGTAGCGCGTTCCTGCAATTCTGAATTAAAGAAATCATCGAACATGAGTTTTTTCCTCACCAACAAAAAAGCCCATGCTTAGGCATGGACTATCATATGTATCTATCACAGGCAAATGATTGACTTATTCTTTAACTTCTTCGTCTTCATCGTCCAACTCTTCAAGATGCCCTGTAATCGCCCGATTGACGAGTTGTTCGAGTTGTTTACGCGCTTTCGGAACGCTCAAGCCAGGTTTCAGTGCTAATTCACGGCTCAATGCCTGAATTACACGGTCACGCAAGCGCATGTCTGTGTTGGTCAACTTGTGTGTGCGTTCGAGCCATACTAAGTCGCGGAGTGCTTGTGCTAATTTGCGAGGACTGCGGGTTTTGAGTTTGGAGCGAATATTTGCCTGACGTGTGCGGTAGTTGTCATCGAGTTCGGCTGGTTCATTGAAAACAACTTCTTCGATAACCGACATATCGGTGATAGCAGGGCGTAATTCCTCTTCATCGACATTTTCAATCGGGATCATCAAGGTGCGGCGATCATCATTCATCTCCACACAGAAATACTCCCGTTCCTTGCCGTCATAAGTCATCGTTCGGGTTTCGAGGACGACACCTGCGCCGTGTCGTACATGCACAACCTTATCACCGGGTTCGAACATGAAAAGTACCTCTCTTTTAGTTTTTAGGATTGGAAACGGTGCTACATCTAGACCTTAATAATACCATAAATTAAGTCTGTTTTCTACTACTATGCTAACATATTCACCATACTCTGATGATATTTTATGCTTTGCTAACAGAGTGCTTTTTATGCCCATGATAGCATTTTGTGACCGCACATATGGCAAAAATCAGCTACTATAGACATTCTTTTTAGTAGCGGTTAAAGGGCAAAACCAGCATGAAAATAGGTGTCATCTCCGATATTCACGCCCAATACGATAATCTGATGGCAGCCGTGCGCTTTCTACGGGGACATGGTGTTGATGGTATTGTTTGCGCTGGCGACCTTGTAGAAAAAGGCGACGATGGCGACAGAGTGGTGCGTACCATGCGGAATGTGCCGACAGTGCTAGGCAACCATGACGAAGCCGCCATCAGCAATCAAGCATGGTTTCGTAGAGAGATGAATCCTGATACGGTACGCGATACACTCGCGCAACTAGACAGAGGCGAACATATAGAAACACGTCTGCTCAGTGATACAGCACTGGCTATTTTAGAGAAATTGCCTTTTCAGCGAACATTCACTGTAAAAGGCATCAACATACAAATGGTACACGGCTCGCCTAAAAGCAATGTCCATTATATTTTCGACACGACATCGGATGAGAGTTTGCGCGATACGGTTAGCACTGTCACCGCCGATATTCTCATCTGCGGACACACCCACACGCCCCTCATTCGGTGGATAGATGACTTACTGGTTCTCAATCCTGGCGCAGTCATGAAGAATCCTGTATATCCTATCACACACACCTGTGGAATACTCACCTTACCCGAAAAACATTTTGCTGTGTATAGCATCGAAACAGGCGAAATCATTCTCACTACGTAGCAGATTTGGAGACAAAACACCATGAAAATTGGCGTCATGTCTGATATTCATGCCCAATATGATAGCCTACAACTAGCATTCAGCCTCTTTCGCCGTCATAAAGTCGATACGATTATCTGTGCAGGCGACCTCGTAGAAAAAGGGGATGATGGGGATAGTGTCGTGCGGGCGATGCTCAAAATTCCAACCGTCAGAGGCAATCATGACGAATCAGCCGTGTTGTATCAACGCTGGTTACAACGTGAAATGGATAAACGCTACATCGCAGATACCCTTGCCAAACTCGAAAAAGGCGAACGTGTCCCGACCCGCGTCCTAACACAGACGGCGCTCGACCACTTAAAATCTTTGCCGTTTCAATTGCAATTTACGTGGGAGGGAGTAAAAGTTGCGCTTCTGCATGGCTCTCCAGAGAGCAACAGCCACTACATCACAAAAAATTTACCAGATGTCATGATTAAGCACTGGTTCGCTTATGTTGATGCCGATGTCATCATCTTGGGACACATACACGAACCGATGATTCGCAAACTCGGCAAGCAACTGATTCTTAATCCAGGCAGTGTCTACAGAAGCATTCATAACCGCGATAGCCACTCCTGCGCCATTCTCACCTTACCTGAGAAACATTTCGCTGTGTATGCGCTAGATTCTGGCGAAATTATCTTGTCTTCCTAAGTTACTACTCACTGTTATACACTATTCTTTCCTGACGTTCTGCCCATTTAGTGATACGGAAATAACGCTTATATGCACCTCATCGGCTTGACTAACCTGTTACAGCGCGATGCGCTCTTCACGACCCAAGTACAAAATATGCGCAACAACACCCGCAACGATTGGAATATCATCCGTTCGGCGCGTCCGTTTGTGTTGGCAACCCTTGCCCATGTGTGGGATGCCCCAATCATTTATCTGACCACTACCGGACGCCAAGCCTACAACTCCGCCGAGCAATTGCCTGTCTGGTTAGCGAATCCGGCACGTATTTTTCGCTTTGATGAACCCACGCCGATGTTCTATGACCGTCTGCCGTGGGATAAATCGGTCATCCAAGACCGCATCGACACGCTTCAGGCATTGCTCTTTGCTGAATATACTCCCGCCGACCAGCAACCGATTGTCGTGGCGTCCGCACGCGCTCTCATGCAACGCACGATGCCTGTGCATCGGTTCCGCAAACATAGCCAAATCATTCAGGTGAGCCAGCAACACGAACCCGAAGTCCTCATGAAAAGCTGGCTAGAATTAGGCTACGACCCTGTGACGATGGTTGTTCAGCCGGGAACGTTCTCACGGCGCGGGGGTTTGCTGGATATTTTCCCTACATCGTCAGATTTGCCCGTGCGGATTGAATTTGGCTTTGATGGCGTGGAGACATTGCGTACTTTTAACCCGTCCACGCAGCGAACCGTTGCCAAAGTAGACGACATTCGGATTGTGCCAGCACGGGAAGCCCTGCCAGAAAGCATGCCCCAACTCGCTACGCACCTAGAAGCATGGTTCAAAGACCATCAATCCGATGAAGTGACTAGCTTCATCAATGATTATGAAGCGATGCAACAGGGCAACTTATTTCCGCATTTGGAACATTATCTGCCGTATGTGTATGCGAATCCAGTCAGTGTGTTGGATTATGCGCCGGATGATGCGCTGATTGTGGTGGATGATATAGGCGACCTTGAAAATGCCATTACAGTTTTAGCAGAAGAAGCCGAAACCAACCGCGATAACAATATCAAGACAGGTCAATTGCCGGATGATTTCCCTGTACCCTACGTGGCATGGGAGACTATCGTCAGTGACCTCGAACGGGCGACGACAATTAATTTTGCCAATAATGCGGAAGGCAAACGTATCTTCACACCCAATGACCGCTTTGGTGGACAATTACGTCCTGCTATGCGCCATGTACGTCAGTTACGCGAAGATGCGCAACGGGTCGTCATCGTCTCACAACAGGTCGAACGCATGGCAAATATCTATCAGGAACAGGACGCGACTGGTTACGTGCCTAAGATGAACGAGCTACCGCAAGCGCCTGATATTGGCGAGATGGTCTTCGTGCAAGGGGAACTGAGCAACGGCTTCACGATGTCGCTGGGTGATGACACACTCACGCTACTGACGGACAGTGAAATTTTCGGCTGGCAACGTCCTGAACCACGTCGGCGCAAGACGAGCAAAGGCGCAGTCAAAAAATTACCCGAATCCGATTATAGCGATTGGCACGCGGGTGATTTTGTCGTGCATGTGGATTACGGCATCGGGCGTTTTCAAGGTTTGCGCACCCGCACAGTCGAAGGCAATGAGCGCGAATATTTGCTGGTTGAATATGCGTCAAACGGCATGCTCTTCGTGCCAATTCACCAATCTGACCGCCTGACACGCTATGTCGGCGCGGATGATGTGCCACCCAAAATGAACACCATCGGCAAACAAGACGTGTGGACACGCACTAAAGAGAAAGCACGCAAAAACGCGGTCAAAGAGGCGAAAGAATTACTCGCTATCTACGCTAAACGCGCCAAAGCCAGCGGACATGCTTATGCGCCGGATACAGCGTGGCAACGGGAGTTAGAGGCGGCATTTCCGTATGTCGAAACAGAAGACCAATTGCGCGTCATCCGTGAAGTGAAAAAAGATATGGAAACCCCGATGCCGATGGATAGGCTCGTCTGTGGCGATGTCGGCTATGGCAAAACCGAAGTTGCGCTACGGGCGGCATTCAAAGCGGTCAACGATGGCAAACAGGTTGCCGTGCTTGTCCCAACGACAGTGCTGGCAAATCAGCATTTCAACACTTTCCGCAACCGTATGACCGAATTTCCTGTGCGTGTGGAGATGCTCAGTCGTTTTCGTACCAAGGGCGAAATCAGCCGTGCCACAACCGATATTGCGGCGGGCAAGGTCGATATTGTCATCGGCACACATCGTATTCTCAGTGATGATGTGACGTTCAATGATTTGGGATTGGTCATTATTGATGAAGAGCAACGTTTCGGTGTCAAACACAAATCGCATTTCAAGAAATTGCGTGCCAGTGTAGACGTAATCACCCTGACAGCAACGCCGATTCCGCGCACGCTCTACATGAGCATGAGTGGCGTACGTGATATTAGTATGCTCCAGACCCCGCCGGAAGACCGCTTGCCTGTCATCACACATGTCGGGTCGTTCGATGCCAAACTTGTGCGCCAAGCGGTATTGCGTGAGCTTGACCGTGGTGGACAAGCCTTTGTCATTCATAATCGCGTGAAGAGCATCTATCAACTGAAAGAAAAATTGGAAGAGATTCTGCCAGAAGCGAGCGTCGTTGTCGGGCATGGGCAGATGTCTGGTAAGCAATTGGAAGCCGTCATCCGTGATTTCAGCAAGGGACAGTACGATATTTTGCTAGCGACGAGCATTATCGAAAGCGGTATCGACATGCCTAACGTGAATACGCTCATTGTAGACCGTGCAGATTGGTTCGGCATGGCGCAACTCTATCAGATTCGCGGACGGGTCGGGCGCAGTGCAACACAAGCATACGCTTATTTTTTCCATGCTGGCACAAAGAAACTCACCGAAGAAGCCCGTGAACGACTCGAAACACTAGCAGAATACACAGAACTAGGTAGTGGTTTTCAAGTGAGTGTCCGTGACCTTGAGCTACGCGGTGCAGGGGATATTCTCAGCACGAAACAAACCGGGCATGTGGCTACAGTGGGTTTACAATTGTACACGCAATTGCTCCAACAAGCCGTGCGCGAACTCAAGGGCGATGCAGGTCTGCTAGATACGGCTGATGCGGATACCAAGCAATCACACGAAAGCGAACGTATCATCATTGATTTGCCCTTGCCAACTTATATACCTGAAGATTGGATTCCAGAGATGGCTTTGCGCTTGCAACTCTATCGCCGGATTGCGAGCTTACAAACGGTGGATGATATCGCCAATATGGAAGCGGAATTACGGGATCGTTTCGGCATCTTGCCACCTGCGGTTGAGGGCTTGCTCTATCAGATTCGTATCAAGCTAATGGCGGCAGACATCAACGCGACAGCCGTGCAGAAACCGCGCCAAGAGATTTTGATTAAGCTCCCTTGGTTGCAGAGCGTGAATCGCACTGCGCTTGCTTATGAACTTGGTGACGATATTGAAGTCAGCCGCACTGCGGTTGAATTGCGTTTTGATGAGGCACAGTGGCAAGACCGTCTGATGGATATTCTCAAGCAACTTAAAGCAGGTTTACCAGAACAAGTAGGAGTCTAAAATGTCAAAAGAAATAGCGATTCGCTACACAACAAATTGTGACGCTGTGAATTGGGAACAACTCCGTGATTATCTCGTGCGCGATGAGTTCCATAATGGGCGCTCCCTGACACAGTACGAAATATCATTCAAAAATAGCCATACCGTGGTGCTGGCATATGCCGACAAAAATATCATCGGGACTGCGCGTGCGCTCTCGGATGGCGTGTGCAATGCCTATGTCGTTGATGTTTGGACATACAAGCCGTTTCGGGGGCAAGGTATCGCTAGTGAGATGATGAAACGCTTATTTGCGAATCTCGCCGGACAGCATGTGTATCTCTGGACAGATGACGCACAAGGCTTCTACAAAACGCTCAATATGTACGAAGATGATGCGACTGGCTTTAGTAAAGTTGTCGGCAACTGGCTTGAAAATCCGTATAACGATGGTACAGAATAACCTTGCATAGAAGGTTTTTAAGTCGCTAGCCCTCGATGAAAGAGAGTGCGCATTAGAGCAATAGTGATATGAAATCCTAAGCTAGAGAAGGATTAGTATTGCGCAAGCACATATCGTATTTGCTGAAATGCTGACTGGCTGATGGCTGAATGCTATTTCGCCACATCTACCCATGTGCCAGCCGTGACTTGCGCGAGGTCATCAGGTGTGATACCAAAATTCACAGATGATGACCCTGCCGCCGCGTAGACGCTATCGTATTGGCGTAGTGCCTCGTCCAAAAATATCTGCACATCATCCCGTCGATGCCCCACCGGAGGCACACCGCCCGGCGCATAACCGAATAGCTCAATACACTGTTCTGCACGCGCCATGCGAACCTGCTTCCGCCCGACACCGAGCAAAGAAGACAGCTTACGGTCATCAACCGTTGTTTCTCCACTGGCAACCACGAGTACGGGCGCACCCGTTTTCTTTAACACAAAACAGAGGCTTTTTGCAATCTGTCCGACGGTGCACCCGAGTTGTTCTGCCGCCATCTCTGCGGTTGCGGTACTACCTTCAGCGACAATAAATTCGCTATCAATTCCGTGTTCTTTTAGTGCCACTTTCACATCATTAGGCGTCAGTGCTTGCATCGTCAAATCCTATGGGGTTAAATGATTCATAGAAAATCAGCATATCAAGTAGGTACAACTAGCACAATAGCCACATAACTTAGGAGAAACACTCTTATGACCACTCGCGCTAAAGTACATAATACAACTATAGAACTCGTTAACAGCGACATCACCAAACAAGATGTGGATGTTATTGTCAATGCGGCGAATAGTGCGTTAGCAGGCGGTGGGGGTGTCGATGGTGCAATTCATCGCGCCGCCGGACGCGACCTGATGAAAGAACTGCGCGAACGTTACCGTGGTGGCTGTCCGACAGGCGAAGCACGTATCACAGCAGGTTATAACTTGCCTGCCAAATTCGTCATTCATGCTGTTGGACCTATTTATCGTAATGTGGATAATCCCGCTGAATTACTTGCCAGCGCACATAGCTACAGCCTCAAACTAGCACAAGAAAATAATGCAAAGACTATCGCTTTTCCGGCAATTAGCACGGGTGTCTATGGCTACCCGATGAAAGAAGCCGCGACTGTTGCGCTATCTGCGGTGTCTGCTTATATAAAAAAACACCAACCCGATTTCGAGTTGGTGCGTTTTGTGCTGTATAGTGCCAATCCACTGAAAAATCCTATGACGATTTTCAGTCAAGCACTCGCTGACCTCATCGACAGTGATGAGGTAGTACAGGCGCTTTAGTTTTCGAGTGATGTTGATTGCAACGCGCCTAATACATCCAAGAACATTTCGTACTCGGCTTGTGGGAACATTGCCGCAATTTCATCGTCAATTTCTTCTGCCAGTTCCATCACATTATCGCGCATGTCGATAGCGGTTTGCGTCAGGTGGATGCGTACTGCACGACGATCACCTGGGTCTGGACGACGTTCTACCAAGCCTTTTTTCTGCAATTTATCGAGGTTTGGTGTGAATGATGTTGCCGCACGCCCAACAGCACGTGCCAATTCTGAGGCATGCTGACCATCTGCTTCGTACAGCGCACGCAAGATATACCATTCAATGACGGTCAAATCCAGCGGACGCACCACGCGCCGAAAAATTTGGTCAATATTACGCAACGCAATATCGAGGTTGCACCATACCGAACCCTCAAAACGGAGATTTGTGGTTTTTTCTACCATGTCTTTGTTAGTCCCATAGCTGTGTGTATATATCACACCTCATCACTATCGGCATTATGTATGCAGATATATTACAAAATAGATGAAGTGTCTATTTATGTGAAACATGAACCAGTATTCTATTCATATATTATATATAATACAAGTCTCGAATTGATTTATAGTGAATGTATAGTTTTCGTGACAAATATCACTAAACTGTTAACTAGCTGTAAAATTGGTTTGTAAATTGTGATATATACACCAAACACCTAATTGGCTATACAGATACCTTGCTGATTGTGTGCCTCCACGCTAGGCTATGTGCAATATCATTGGAGCTTTTCACTTATGTACAACCGTAATACGAGCATTCGCCTCACTGGGACGCTATTTGTCACCCAAAGCCTACTGAGCGCCGCCAATATTGGTATCGCTACTTTGTTAGCCATCATCGCGGCAGACCTCGCTGGAGAGAGTCTTGCAGGTATACCCTCAACGATAACCACACTGTCGATTGCGATTGCGGCGTTACCGATGGGCATCTTCATGGGGCGCTTTGGTCGGCGTGCTGGACTGACCCTCAGCTACGGTCTGGGTTTATTTGGTGCGATAATTGGGATTTTTGCGGTGGTACATGGCTTATTCTGGTTATTACTCGTCAGTTCTGCTTTTCTTGGGTTCGGCAGAGCAGGGGGCGAGCAGAGTCGTTTTGTAGCGGGTGATTTATTCTTTGAACACGAACGCGCCCGCATGATTGGTGTCATCGTGTTTGCAGGGACAATGGGTGCAGTCGTCGGTCCTCTGTTGGTAGAACCCGGCATATGGCTTGCCACACAACTTAACTTAGCTGAAAATAGTGCGCCTTGGATATTGGCTGCTATTTTTTCTGGGATAGCAACGGTGCTTGTATTTCTGCTCTTGCGTCCTGAACCACTTGAGATTGCCAAAATTATCGAAACGGAAGATACCAGCCGTCGCAAGAAAAAACGTGAGCTAACCGATGATGATAACCAAGATGGGCGTTCAATCAGAGAATTGTTGCGTCTTCCCCGCGTTCAATTAGCGGTTATTTCGATGTTACTCAGCCAAGTGGTGATGGTCATGCTCATGGTGATGACCCCCCTACATATGGCAAATCATGGGCATAGCGAGGGCAGTATCGGATTCGTCATTTCGGCACATGTATTAGGGATGTTTGGCTTTAGTTGGCTAACAGGCTATTTTATTGACCGTTTTGGACGTATCACGATGATGATTGCTGCTGCTATCACGCTGATTGTATCTGCGGTGATTGCACCTCTCGGCACACAACTCCCGTTTTTGGTCATTGGATTATTTTTGCTTGGTTTAGGCTGGAATTTCGGTTATGTGGCTGGTTCATCCTTGCTATCTGATGCACTCGATGGCGCGGAACAAACTCGCATGCAAGGCGCAAATGATATGCTAGTAGCAGGCGCAGCCGCACTCGGTAGCTTCAGCTCAGGTCCTTTATTTGCGACCAGTGGGTACATCTCGATAGCAGGTGTCGGCATCGTGATTGCATTATTGTTCATCTGGCTTGTACGCTTGCTCTCACCAGCCGATACAGAAATCACGCCCGACATCACTTAATACGACAGGACACGCTCTATGCGGCTCGTTTATCTGACATTAGGCTGGGTAACAGGCATCGTAATTGCATCAATGTTCTCTGCACTCGTGCCGTTGTTCTGGGTTGTTCTGCTGGCGATTACCGCTTTTGTCAGTGTTTTGTCGCGTGATACACGTTATTTCTGGGGCATGCTAACCCTCTTCGCGTTTGCCTTTGGTGGCTATCGTTTTGGCTTCGTGCCTCAAACCAGCGATATTGCCCAATACAATGATTTAGGCGCGGCAACCGTCACTGGACAGGTTGTGCAAGCGCCTGATAGACGCGATGACCGTGTACAAGTTCGCTTATCAACGGAGACAATTCAAGTCGGTGGCACTGTGCGCGAAACCTCTGGCTTAGTCCTCGTCAACATTGCTCGTCTGTCTGATATTCGTTATGGCGATACCCTGCAAGTAACCGGAGAACTCACTATTCCCGGCGTGTACGATACCTTTTCGTATGCGGATTACCTCGCCCGTGAGGGTGTTTTCACTATCATGGATAATACCAGCGTCGAAGTCATCGCAACGGATGGTGGCAATGTCTTCTTTCGTGAATTGCTGGCGTTCAAAGACAGGTTGCAGTTGCGCATTGACCGCGCCCTACCTGACCCCGAAGCTGCTTTGCTGACAGGTATTTTGCTCGGTGATGAACGTGGTATCGACCCTCAACTGTCAGACGACTTCTCACGAGTAGGTGCATCGCATGTGATAGCGATTAGTGGCTTCAATATGGCAATCATTGCTGGCTTGGTAATGAACGCACTCAAAGGCATCATGCCTAATCGGGGCTGGACAGCCGCTACACTTGGCATTTCTGTGCTGATTGTTTATACGATTCTCGTGGGTGCGAATGCAGCCGTCGTGCGTGCTGCCTTCATGAGTTCTCTACTTGTCGTCGCTGACCAATTTAATCGACGTACCTATGTTCCGGCATCCCTTGCTTTAACAGCCGTTGTGATGTCGTTTCTGAATCCACTCGTTCTCTGGGACATCAGCTTTCAACTGAGCTTTTTTGCTGTACTGGGCTTGGCGCTCTTTGCCGACCCCTTCACGCGAAACTTCGATAATCTCATGGCAGGTCTTTTCCCTGAGCCTATCGCCCGTCCCCTTGGCAATTTCCTCAGAGAACCGATTGTCATCTCGCTTGCGGCACTCATCATGACACTCCCCCTGACGATGCTCTATTTTGGGCGTTTGTCGCTGGTATCTCTGCTAGTCAATTTGCTGATTGTTCCTGTACAAGCGGCATTGCTTTTCTGTGGCGGCATCGCACTTATTATTGCTATTGCCTTGCCCCAACTGGCACAAATCCTTTTCTGGCTTGATTTGTTGCTCCTACGCTGGACAATCACGGTTGTGCGTTATTTTGCAGAATTGCCTTTTGCCGATATTGAATTACGCCTATCCTTTTTTACTGTGTTTGCCTTTTTCTCTGCCATCATCGGAGGTGCTATCGTGAATGCGACACGCCCACCCATTGCCGTGCGCTTTGCTCGTTTCTTGCGTCAGAATATCGTCATCAATACGGCTGTTAGTGTTGGCGTTGGGCTAATATTGCTTTGTGGCATTATCTGGTCATCACGTCCTGATGGCAACTTGCATGTCTGGTTTCTGGATGCAGGGCATAGTAACGCGGTATTCATCGAAACGCCCAGTGGCGCACAAATCTTGGTCGATGGTGGGCGCTTTCCCTCACGCTTGCTGACAGGTATCGGAGATCGTATGCCCTTCTATGACCGTGAAATCGAACTCGTCATTATCACGCATCCTGACGAATTTGATACAGGAGCACTAGAAGCTGTGTTACGGCGCTATGATGCAGGGTTAGTGTTGCTTAATGGCGCAGAAAATCTGAGCGAAGGTTATCAGGTTGTAGAAGATGCGATTGCGCCCTTTGATACTTTAGCAGTCACGGCTGGATATACCGTTACGCTCAGTGATGGCACATTGCTAGAAATTTTGCACCCACAGACAACACCTGACATAACCTCTGATTTAGGGGATAACGCACTTGTTCTACGCCTGAGCTACGGCAATACATCATTCTTGCTAACGTCTGATGTTACGCAAGCAGGGCAGTTTGCGATGCTCGATAGCAACCAATATCTCGGCGCGACAGTGCTACAAATTCCTCAACACGGCACAGCACGTAGCCTCAGCAGTGATTTTCTCGCCAGCGTGAATCCGCAAGTGACAATCATTCAATATGATGAAGCGAATCGTCGTGGCGACCCTGACATCAACGTACTATCACAAGTTGAAGACACCCAATTATTCACCACCGGAGAAAACGGTACATTGCATCTGTGGACAGACGGCACAACCCTCTGGGCAGTCTCACAGGATTAGCTATATTGCTAAAAAAATTCCCTGCGTTATTCAATAACGCAGGGAATTGATGGGTATTTTACTGACAACTGACAACTAAAAACTACCTAGAACAGTGGTGCATTCATCACATCGCGCACGAGTTGGAAGCCAATTACGAAAATGATGCCCACAAAACCAGCGACTATTGCTAATGGTAATGCCGCGCCACCTTTACGCCCCTTCGGACTTTTTCGAGATGCCCCTGCCGCAATAAACGGAATCACAGCCATACCGACTTGTGCGGCAAATGCTGGGAAGGCATATTCATAGGCGGCAAAGTCAATCCATTCTTGCCCGACTGTCAGGTTGAAGATGCACAATACGAGTGTCAGATACAGCAAGTTACCTGCCATCTCATTGCCATCTGGCAAGATAAATGTTGTAATTAAGCAAACAAAGAATACGACATAAATCAGCACATCACCCAGCGAATCTGGGCGCAAGGTCTGTAGAAATAAATTAAACTGGGTCATGATAGTGTCGGTATCAATCTGTGCAAGGATACTAATATCCATAGGGAACTCCTCATAATTTTTCACAAGCTAGGCTTTGAGTACAATCACAGTATAATGCAAAGTATCATACACGACGAATACAAATCTATTTGTTCACAATATGTACAGACCATGATATGGTGACTATAGCAAATGGTGAAGGTATGTAAGTGATGCTGAAAAAACTACAGACAGCCTTAGGTACATGGTGGCAACGGCGTCGCCCTGCGACACGCTCATTACCACGCTATCTTGGGCGTGCTGTTATGAATTACATACGTTCTGGCACAGGCTCACGACAAGCAGCCGCGCTATCTTATTTTGCTATCTTCTCTATTTTCCCACTGACACTATTGCTGGCAGTCGGTATCGGCAACATCGTCGGACCCGTCGCCGCACAAGAACAACTGGCTCGTGGACTCGAAATTTTCTTACCAGAAGCAACTGTCGTAGATATTCAATCGACGCTAGAATCTGCACTTGGACAAAGTAGTTCCTTCGGCTTGGTGGCGTTTGCGGCACTTATTTGGGCGGCAACAGGCTTATTCACTAACATCAACCTCGCCCTTGATGGCATCTTTGAAGTCGAAAATCCGCGAGATATGTTCCGTCAGCGAGTGGTCGCTGTTGCAATGGGCTTGACCCTTGTCGTGCTAGTGCTTGCCTCGTTTGTGACCTCTGGTGTCTTACGCTTGCTATCGGCTTTTACACCTGGTGTGCCGAATGTGTGGGTACGTATCGCTATTTTCTTCTTACCGATGGGCTTAGATGTTGTCATTTTCGCGCTGATTTTTCGCTTTGTCCCCCTCAAAGATATTCATTGGGATGCTGTTTGGCCCGCCGCTATCTTTGGCTCATTGGGCTGGGAATTTGCGAAACGGGGCTTTGAGTGGTATCTCACGAATCTCGCAAATTACTGGATTATCTACGGCAGTATTGCGACGGGTATCGTACTTCTTTTCTGGGCATGGCTCATCGCGTCCATATTTTTATTCAGTGCCGAACTGTGCGCCCGATTGAACGAGTGGTTATTAGACGAGGAAGAACGCCGCCTCGCTGAAATAGAACGGGTGCGCGAAATTTCAATTCGATTACCAAATGATGTTATCCCGCCACCCCCGCTCCCAGCGGAAGCCAATCCTTACGAACGCGACGCAGGCTAACAGCCTATCCGAAAAATGATTTTTGTAGGGGCGTACTACAGTGCGCCCGAACCAAGCGATTACAATTTACGGAGAGATTTTAAGCTGAAACGTTTAGCATAAGATATGAAAGTCCCGTCCCTCGCGCTAGAGATATAGGTTGCATGCATACTCCGTAAACTGATGACTGAACGCTACATATAAAAACGCCGCACACATAGTTGTGTACGGCGTTCGTAGATTATCGTGTTACCGTGTCACTTTAGCGTTCGCTAACGAGCCGTTCACCCGCTTGAATCAAGCGTTGCCCCAGTGCATTCCGCAGGGAAGGGCGTGCTTCGCGGTTGATACTACGCGATAAGCGTTCGTTGTCGGCTGTGCGGCGTAAGTCGTTTCCGCGTGCTTCGATGAGTGCAATATTGATGTCGTTCATGATGTTCTCCTGTTATATCAGCGTATCGCTGTTAGTTATTGATGCTTTGTGATGCGTGTATGTTACCTGTCTAACGCTCGACAGGCATATCGTTTTCGCTATTTTTCAACGTCCGTGCGAGTAAATCTTCCCGCAACTTCGTCAGCATGTTACGTGAACTACGTGTGTCTTTTGCGCTCTTGCTAACTTGTGCCAGCCGTGCGTCTTTCGCGTGATCCATCATCTCTTGCTGACGTTGAACCGTTTCCTGCTGTGTGAGCCAATTGCTGTGTGACATATGGTTGCCTCAATCTCTCGTGTTTGTGTGTGTAAGTGATAGAGTGATTAAGCTGAATGATGGGCAATCGTGCCGCATCTTAGCGAAACCTCATGGCAATATGCTATGAGATTCAAGGCATTGCTCGCGGGTTGTCAATTTGCAAGGCACTCTGCATGAGATAGCTACGGATAGCAGGTCGCTATGCGTAGAACCGAATGAGGCGTGTGCTTGCCCGAAACAAAAAAGCCGCGAGTGAGTGACCATCTCGCAACCGGGCAAACGTCTGAGGACGAACAGACTGATTATTGCTCAGGATACGAGAGTGGCGTGCCAACGAATGCAGGGCATCCATCAAATCCGCGTTTTTCTGCGATGATGATTCCGTGCAATACCATGTGCCAACTCCTTTCCTTCTCTTTACACGACGTAGCGCACAGTGCGCTGACGACTAATCATTTGAACGTTGACCACAGGATATATGATTTGTGCAAAGCTGTCAACAAGTTTTGTGACAATTCTACAAATCATAATTCTTTTTTAACATTCTTAATGGTTCATAATAGGTCAAATTAATGTTTTCTGGCATCATTTTCCCTCATTTCATGTCCATATGTGAATGATTGTAAGGGCGATGCAATACAGCCGCCCGAACTATCGCTCATCCTATCAGTACATATACAAAGCGAAAATTGCTAGCCTATAGCGTAGGTTTGCCGTAGTCTAACGTCAGTAGTTGATATACACTTAGGAATCTGAAAACCGTCCACAACCAGAGATTACACACATTACTTATGTCAGATTACATGGATTTTGACCCCGATGGCGATGATGTCGTCAGTCGAGAAGTCATTGAACATAACGACCCTATCACAGACCGTAGCGCCGCCCGTCGGATTGCACTTCAGACGCTCTACGAGATTGACGCTGTTTCGCATAAGACAGGCTTTGTCCTTACCCATCAGACGGTTCGTGCGCCAGATGTGCGTGCTGTGCGAAAATACCTGCAAGAATTGGTAACAGGTACTGTTGAGAATCGCGAGAAGATTGATGCCATTCTCCAGAGTTACGCGCCCGATTTCCCAATTGACCAAGTGGCTGTCGTCGACCGTAATATCTTGCGGATTGCGCTTTACGAAATGGGCATCGGGGAACGAACACCGATTGGCGTAGCAATTGACGAGGCGATTGAACTCGCAAAGCTCTTCGGTGCGGATAATACCCCTCGCTTCATCAACGGTGTATTAGGCACTGTGGCAGATAACATTGAAGAAGTGCGTGCTTATCTCAGCGGAGAGCAAAAGAGTGTGCCTCAGCATGAAGATGACCGCAAATCCAAAGACCTTCCCCAAACATCAGATTAATATCGCTAGAGTATCTCGTGTCCTGTGGTACAATGCCGCCGTTTTGATAGTAAACGACCACGGTTATCAGCGCATGATGACCGTTACAGTCCATCTAAATCTAATCTAAAGGAAAACTATGGCTAAAGACCTGATTGCACCTCACGGCGGCACACTCATTGACCGTCTCGTACCCGCAGACCAACGTGAAGCCCTTCTTGCCCGCGCTGAATCTGCCCCACAAGTGACCCTCTCGGCTGTTTCGCTCTCGGATGTCATGCTCATTGCGATGGGTGTGGTTAGTCCGCTCAAAGGCTTTATGTCCCAAGCAGACTATGAAAAAGTCGTTCATGATATGCACTTAACAACGGGCGAGCCTTGCACAATCCCGATTGCTTTGCCAGTAACACCAGAGACTGCCGAAACACTTACCATAGGCGAGGATGTCGCGCTCATGGACGAAGCAGGAAATTTAGTCGCCCTGCTCGAACTCAGCGATAAATATAGCTACGATAAAGAAGTTGAAGCTGAAAATGTCTATCGCACCACCGAAGATGCCCATCCTGGTGTGGCGCGTGTCTATGCCCAGCCAGATATGTATCTGGGTGGCGATATTTGGGTATTTGATTTACCAGAGCCTGAATTCCCGAATGAGTTTTACACGCCTGCCCAATCGCGTGCGTATTTCAAAGAACAGGGTTGGACAGAGATTGTCGCTTTCCAAACCCGCAATCCGATTCACCGCGCACATGAATATTTACAAAAAGTGGCGATGGAAATTGTAGATGGCTTGATGTTGCACCCGCTCGTTGGCGAGACGAAAAAAGACGATGTGCCGTCTGATATTCGCATGGAAAGCTACCGCGTCGTCATTGATAACTACTATCCCAAAGGGCGCGTTCTACTGAATACTTTCCCAGCCGCGATGCGCTATGCCGGACCCCGTGAGGCTGTATTCCACGCGATTTGCCGTAAAAATTACGGTTGCTCACACTTCATTGTGGGTCGTGACCACGCAGGTGTGGGTAAATACTACGGCACATACGACGCGCAAAAAATCTTTGACGAATTTGATAGAGATGCCATCGACATTACCCCGCTCAAGTTTGAACACGCTTTCTATAGCAAAAAAGAGAAGAAAATTGTCACAGCGAAAACATCTATCTACGGCAAAGACGATTGGATGTTCCTCAGTGGCACTCAGGTTCGCGCTCTGCTGACCGAAGGCAAGGACTTACCTGAAGAATTTACCCGCCCAGAGGTGAGTAAAGTCTTGCTCAAGGGCTATGCACAAATGCGTGATGAGAGCGACTAAGCACGATGTTTCGCTTGTTTGGTCGAGGGAATAGCGTAGACAAGGTATTGCTGTTAGGGCTGGATTGTGCCAGTCCTCAGCTTGTTTTTGAGCAATTCAAAGATGACTTGCCGACGCTTTCCTCGTTGATGCAAGGTGGCACATGGGGCGAATTGACCTCGTCCACCCCTTGCATCACGGTTCCTGCATGGTCTTGTATGACAACGGGGCGCGACCCCGGCGTATTGGGTGTTTATGGTTTCCGAAATCGTTCTGCGCATGACTATGATTCACTGTCTGTCGCGGATGCCAGCGCCATACGCCACCCGCGCCTATGGGATATTCTTGGTGATAAAGGCAAGAAATCGCTCATCATGAATGTCCCGCAGACCTATCCTGTGCGCCCGCTCAATGGACATATGGTTTCGGCGTTCATGACCCCTGATACCAGCGCACAATTTGCCTATCCGGCTATTTTTAAGGCAGAGGCACTTAAGCAAGTACCGGATTATGCCTTCGATGTGCGTAATTTTCGCAATGTTGACCGCACCGAACTCTACGACCAACTCGTTTCGCTCATGGATGCGCAGTACAAGCTATTTGCCTATGCACTAAAATATAAAGACTGGCAGTTTGCGATGCACGTCAATATCGGCGTGGATAGGTTGCATCATGCTTTCTGGCGCTATTTTGACCCACAACATCGCCTGCACAAAGCAAATAGCGAATTTGCCAATACAATTCGTGATTACTATATTCGTGTAGATACCTGGTTAGCTGAACTGATTGACATTGCTGGTGAAGATACGGCTGTCATTGTCGCTAGTGACCATGGGGTCAAACGGATGGATGGCGCAATTGCTATCAACGAGTGGCTTTATGAGCAAGGTTGGTTAGCACTCAAGGATGCTATGCCCGATACGGTGACAAAACTCACCAATGACATGATTGATTGGGAAAATACCCGCGCATGGTCAACGGGTGGTTACTACGGGCGTGTATTTCTCAACGTTGCTGGGCGCGAACCATCGGGTATGATTGCACAGAGCGATTACGAAACGGTACGTGAAGAACTCGCGTCGCTTATCCGTGCTATTCCCGATGATAAAGGCAATGCACT
Organism: Chloroflexota bacterium; assembly: GCA_038522085.1. GTDB lineage: Bacteria > Chloroflexota > Anaerolineae > Aggregatilineales > Phototrophicaceae > JAUZRW01. Next base: position 124,654 of record JBCBKJ010000005.1, on the reverse strand, counting down.
GCCAACACAGGTGTTCAAACCACAGGAGATTTACCAAGAGGTCAATAATATTGCGCCGGATTTGATGGTTTACTTTGGCGATTTACACTGGCGATGCGTGGGGACAATCGGCTACGGCAGACACTACACACTCGAAAATGATACAGGTCCCGATGATGCGAATCATGCGCAAGAAGGCATGTTCATCATCAAGCATCCGCGCAAAGCAGGACGTGGCAATATCTCTGCACCTTACTTGCTCGACATTGCGCCAACGGTATTGCAGTTACTCGGTATTAATACACCAGCCGACATGCAAGGCACATCTATCCAGCTAACACCCTGACCAAGATTATTCTTACAGAGCTTGTTTTAAGCACGAATTATCGGAAATCTAGCAAAAAGGATATGTAGTATGATAAATCATCCCGGCTTTACTTTATGGTTCACTGGCTTATCTGGCGCGGGTAAAACGACTGTCGCCAAAGCCCTCTATACCCGCCTTGAAGAAATGGGCATGCGTGTCGAACGCCTTGATGGCGATGTGGTACGTCAGAGCTTGACGAAAGACCTCGGTTTCTCTAAAGAAGACCGTGACAAAAATATCGAGCGCGTGACCTTCGTCGCTAAATTACTCAGCCGGAACAATGTCGCTGTGCTGGCATCTTTCATTTCGCCTTATGCAAAAACCCGCGATTACGTGCGCAATGAAACGACTAACTTCATCGAAGTTCACGTCAGCGCCCCACTAGAAGTATGTGAAGAACGCGATGTCAAAGGCATGTACGCGAAAGCACGCTCAGGTGAAATCAAAAACTTCACAGGCATCAGTGACCCTTACGAAGAACCCCAAAATCCAGACATTCTTCTGCCAACGCACGAGCAAACACTCGAAGAATCCGTAGAGATGCTCATAGAAGAACTCGGCAAGCGTGGTTTGCTTCCTGAGCCTGTCACGAACTAAGCATTGCATCCAAAATTGTGAAAACAAAAATCCCTCTTCACTTGGAGAGGGATTTAGGGTGAGGGCTAAACAACTATCTACGCCCAGCCGGCTGTACATAGGTATCTGTTTCTAACACAGTGCGATTTAGATACTTCTCGATTTCCACCGCGAACAATACGACTGAACCCAGCACGAGCGCAACCCCCATCTGTGTGAAGCTCAACGGCGCAGTCTCAAAGGCTGTCTGCATGAATGGCAGATACAGCACAGCGAGTTGTAGCGCAAAAGTAGAGAGAATGGCTAGCGCCAACCAGCGATTGCTCTTAAATCCAGTGCGGAAGAACGAGCTATTATCACCTGCGTGAATCGCCATCACTTCAAACATCTGCGTGAAGGCTAGAATTGTGAAGGCAATCGAACGCGGAATCCGTTCTACTAGCCCAACAATGCCTTCGCTACTGCCTTCTTCAAAGGCTTCGGCTTCTTCCCCTTCGCCAGCCAAGAACTCTACACGTTCTTCAGGTGTTGCGTTGTTCCATGTCTCAACAGCGACAGGCAAACTTGCTACCACATCGGCTTCATCAAAACTGTATGCACCAAGTATCTCAACCAATTCTGTGCTGTTCATTTCGGCGATGCTCTCCTCTGGATTGAACGCATTTACGCCCAGCGTACTGAATCCCCAGAAGTAACCACCTAGCGTCAGAATAGCAATCAAGATACCAATCACAATGATATGGCGTCCGATACCCCCCGCAAACACACTTTCGTCTTTCTCACGCGGTCTACGGCGCATCACATCATCTTCGGCTGGCTCAAAACCAAGCGCAATGGCAGGCAAGCCATCCGTCACTAAGTTAATCCACAAAATCTGAATCGCTAGCAACGGCACAGGCATCCCAACCAACAAAGCAACGAACATCACCAGAATCTCGCCCACGTTTGAACTGAGCAGATACTTGATGAATTTCTTGATGTTATCGTAAATAGCGCGTCCCTCTTCGATAGCCGCCACGATACTCGCAAAGTTATCGTCGGTCAGCACCATCTCAGATGCGCCCTTACTCACATCTGTCCCCGTGATACCCATCGCCACACCAATATCGGCTTGTTTGAGTGCTGGCGCATCGTTCACACCGTCACCTGTCATCGCCGCGATATTGCCCTTTTCTTGGAGCAATTTCACCAGTTGCAATTTATGCGTAGGCGATACCCGTGCAAAGGCAGATGTTTCATCGAGAGCTTTGCTGATTTCTGCATCGCTCATTTCGTCTAATTGACTGCCTGTAATTGCTCGTTGATTCTCTTCCAGAATGCCCAAATTACGCGCAATCGCTTCGGCTGTCAGCGCATGGTCACCTGTAATCATAATAGAGCGAATACCCGCCTCGCGTGCCGTTTTCACAGCTTCTTTTGCTTCGGGACGCGCAGGGTCAACGATACCTACCAAGCCCAGCAACACCAATTCGCGTTCGATGTCTTCTGGCATATCTTCTGGTGGCGCTTCATCCAATGGACGATACGCCACGCCCAGCACACGCAAACCTTCACTCGCCATCTCATCGACTTCTGCTTGCCATTTTTGGCGTCTTTCATCGGTGATGTCTACCCGTCCGCTTGGGATATGCTCCTGCGCCGCCCATTCAATCAGACGGTCTGGTGCGCCTTTGGTGATAGCTATGTACTGATTGGCATCAAATAGGCGTTGTGCTTCCTCACCATTGAGTTCATGCACCGTGGTCATAGCTTTGCGTTCACTGCTGAACGGCAATTCGTTGATGCGTGGTAAATCTTTCTCTAGCTGATTGCGTGTCCAGCCGACTTTTTGCGCCGCTACAATCATCGCGCCCTCAGTCGTATCACCAACGACTTTGTATGTGCCATTATCTGTTTGCTCAATATAGGCATTGGTAGCAAGCGCCATCGCCTTCAGGAAACGCCCTACAGCATCATCGCTCTTGGGGTCAATTTCACTATCGTTGTCTTCGTCTTTGAACGTCCCTTGTGGCGTGTAGCCGATACCTGTCACTTCAACATCATCATGTCCTGGCAAAGCAAGCGAGGTCGCGGTCATCTCATTTTTGGTGAGTGTACCCGTTTTATCCGAGCAAATAACCGTTACACTCCCAAGTGTCTCTACCGCAGGCAAACGCCGAATAAGGGCATTACGCGCAACCATCCGCCCCGCACCCAGTGACAAGCCAATTGTCACGAGGGCAGGCAAACCTTCTGGCACAGCCGCCACCGCAAGACTGACCGCAATCAGCAACATCTCACGCGGTTCAATCCCCCGCACGAACACGCCAACCAAAAATACAATCACCACCACCACAATCGCGCCGATAAACAATGCATTACCGAGTTGCCCCAATCGACGTTGTAAAGGTGTCTCGCCCGTTTCAACTTTTGTCAGCAAACTCGCAATTTCACCGAGTTCAGTTTTTAAGCCTGTCGCCGTGACCGCCATCGTGCCACGTCCACTATTGAGCGCCGTACCCATGAAAACCATATTTTTTCTGTCACCGACGCCCACTTTTTCTTGGCTGATGACATCGGTACTTTTACTGACAGGCAAAGATTCGCCCGTGAGTGCGGCTTCCATCGTGCGCATACTACTTGTCTCTAACAGACGCCCATCCGCCGGAATACTGTCGCCTTCATCCAACAGCACAATATCACCTGGCACAAGCGCCTCTGCACTGATTTCCATCACATGCCCACCCCGACGCACCCGCACCTGTGGCACTTGCATCGCGCTTAATGCCGCTAATGCTTGCTCCGCTTGATACTCCTGATAAATCCCCAGCGCGGCATTCAGCACCACGATAATCAAAATTACGACGAAGTCGATAACTTCACCGTTCACCGCAGAGATAATCGCCGCGACCACCAGCAAGCCAATCAGCGGGTCGTTGAATTGCCCCCATACCAACTGTACCCAATCCACACCCTCATCGCGTGGTAAGGCATTTGCTCCATATTCATCTAATCGTTTTTTAGCCTCTTTCTCACTCAGACCTGTTTCTAAGTCCGTGTTGAGGTCGTCTAGCGTCTCTTGCACGCTTAAATTGAAATAAGCAGGCATCCCCTCGTCCTCTCCTACACTGTGTGTTGTTAGTACAATTCTATCCGCATTTGGTACCCTGATGAGCCATCTACGGTTTGAATTTCATACATTTCTTTTTGCGCACGTTATGACCAGAAAAATATTTTCAGTCAAAATGTTTGCAAAGTACACTCATCATACACCTATTTTGTATCAAAAAACCCCCATCTTTTGGGGTGGTATAGCATTGCAAAATATTTTGTAGCTATAAAAAATCCCCCTACCATCTATCAATAATGGTAAAGGGACTAAAAGTTGCTACATCAACTTGTGAATTACTCAATAATCGGCACAGCAACCTGACCGAAATTGCGCAACAGAATCAAATCACGGTTAATCCAACCTTGTACGCCCGTCACACCATCTGCGCATGTGCCGTTAATCAGCAGACGGGTTGTGTTAGCGTTACGCCCGACGATACCATACTGCGCACTCTGTCCCAGCACACAAATTGGCGTAGTCAGGGCTTGGTCACTGTAAATTGTCACATCAATTGCGCCGACAGCCGCGACAGGTGGAATCGGTTCGCCTTCGGTTTCAATAACTGGCAAGCCACTCAAATCACCACGTACCACAGTGATTTCGTTCCAAATCCAGCCGTAAACTTCGCCAACTTGAACGTACCACCACAGCGATTCGCTATCTGCTGCGCCGTTCGAGCCGATTGGAATCAATACTTCGCCAGCGTTCACAATCGCAACTTGTGTGCAGGTTGGTTCAGCACAGGAGCGTAAATTAGCCGCGCCTGTTGCTACAATCAAATAGTTGCCTGTGATGTCTTCGACACCTTCAATATTCTCTGGCTGAGGTGCTTCTTCGCCAATACCAACTGATTCTGACGGACTCAGTTCTGCAAATGAACTCGCCATCGAATCGCAGGTCAACTGTATCCGACCAATCGTAATGGTTGTTATGCCGTTGCTGGTTTCTAATCTACCAACCGGAATTACTAGTACGCCATCTGCACCACGAAAATCAAATACAATCTGTGCCGCTTCTTGCACTGATGGAATCACGCTTTGAGTCGGACAAATCACTAGCACATTTGGTACTTCAATCGTCACGACATCCGTATCACTCTGCGCACCGACCACGCCGACAATGAACAGCGCGAGAATCCCCATAACCAATACTGCAAACCGTTTCATAAAATGTCACCTTTGGATAGATGAATATTAATATGCATTGTAACCTCAAATTTGCATTTTGACCCGTGATGACACTAGAAATTAGTCCATTAGTACGGCACGATGAGCATATTCTATCCGCAAACTAACCAAATGAAACATCTATGACAGACTTTTTGGCGCAATACACGCATTATGTGGAAAACGGTGCTATCACCGAACGTCGCCTCAAACGGGTTGTCGAAACAGCGCAAGCCCGCCAGCGCGACCTCATGATGATGATGGAAGATGTCCATAATCCGCATAATCTAATGGCAATCGCCCGTAGTTGTGATGCTTTCGGCGTGCAGAACATCGCGTTCACAATGGAAGATGAGAATCTCTTTAATCCGACTGAAATTGGCAAAGTGTCGTCTGCCAGTGCATCCAAATGGCTGGACTATCGCATATTCGAGAATGGTACTCGCAACGCCATCACTGCATTGCAAAGTGAAGGCTGGCATGTGATGGCAACATGGGTTAACCCCGATGCGCGTAGTATCTATGAGGTTGATTTTGCCAGTTACGATAAACTCGTGCTGATGGTCGGTAACGAAAAAGAGGGTATTAGCAAAACGGCTGTCGAATGTGCGGATTCGTTCATCTATATTCCGATGGAAGGCATGATAGAGAGTTTCAATGTCTCAGTAGCGGCGGCACTTACGCTTTTTGAGGCAACTCGCCAGCGTCGTGCTAGTGAAATCGACTTCTCACTACAAGGCGATGCCCTCCAAGCTCTTGTAGATGATTTCGTCGTCCGTGCTATCAAACCCAAATACTATGAATACGTTGTCGATGAAGACACATCTGCGTCATAATGACCCAAAATCATGATCGTGAAAATGAGGTATACAACACATGCCCAAGAACAACCGTGAACTTCAACGCCAGAAAAAAGAAGCAAACCGCCGCGCTAAGGCAAAATTGAAAGCGTACGTTGCTGAACAAGAAGCCACCCGCGAAGAAGAACTCGGTCCTCGTGAGCGCCAACATGTCTACATGGTCATCTTGCATAATATCTACTTAGAAATGGGACTGACAGAATTACTGCCCCCGCCGCCAGATGCACCCGAAGCGCATTAGTCTTCGCTGAACATAGGACATCGTGGCATACCGATAGCCGATGCTTTTCTGTTATCATTGGCATAATTCAATAGCAGTTCGCACAACTTTCATAATAATTGCCGTACACAAAGCGTCTACGGCTTTGATACATGCAATCAATCTACGATACTAACCCAACAAGAAGGGATTATCTGCTAATGGGCTTGCGGATTTTCAACGTATTAGGCAGAGAAAAACAAGATTTTGTACCAATAAGCGAAGGTACAGTTAACATGTATGTCTGCGGACCAACCGTCCAAGATTACATGCACCTCGGACACGCCAAAAGCTACGTCAGCTTTGATGTTGTCCGTCGTTATTTACAATACAAAGGTTTCAACGTGCTTTATGTCCAGAACATCACCGATGTTGGACACATGCAGGTAACAGGCGAAGATAAAATTGAGCAAAAAGCGCGTCAGATGCAAGCAAAACCAATGCAAATTGTTGAGATGTATGCGCGTTATTTCTTTGAGGATATGGATAAGCTCGGTGTACTGCGCCCTGATATTGCGCCCCGCGCCAGCGGACACATTCCTGAACAAATTGAGATGATTGAAACACTCATCGAAAAAGGTAACGCTTACGAAGTCGAAGGCAATGTCTACTTTGATGTGACGACAGCCGACGATTATGGCAAATTGAGCAACCGTCGCCTAGAAGACCAGCAAGAAGGCTCACGCGAAGATGTGCGGGGTGAAAAACGCAATGCCGCCGATTTCGCGCTCTGGAAAAGTGCAGGTGATGGTCATATTCAGCAATGGAGTAGTCCGTGGGGACTTGGTTATCCCGGCTGGCATATCGAATGCTCCGCGATGGCGAAAAAATATCTTGGCCCAACCTTCGATATTCACGGCGGGGGCATCGACAATATCTATCCGCACAACGAAAACGAAATCGTACAGAGCGAGTGCGCCAATGGATGTGCTTATTCCAATTACTGGATGCTAGTAGGTAGCCTGACTATTGATGGCGTCAAAATGTCGAAGTCGCTTTTTAACTTCGTGACAATTCGTGATGCACTGGAAGACTATCGTCCAGAAGTCATTCGCATGTTTGCTATCAGCGCCCATTACAGCAGTCCGGTAGATTACAGCGAAGATTCGATGGAAGGGCTGAAGAACGGCTGGGAGCGTCTCTATGGAGCGGTGCGCCTTACACGCCAGATGATGCCACATGCACCGGATACAGATGCTAGTAGCGATTTCTTAGAGCGCCTCGATAAAGCCCGTGCTGATTTTGAAGACCGTATGGACGATGATTTCAACACCCCACAAGCAATCGCTGTCTTGCAAGAACTCACTCGTGATGTGAATACTTTGCTCAATAGTGACGATGAAGTTGGCAAAAGCACACTCGAAGCTATTGAAACACTGTATAAGGAACTTGGTGGTGATGTGCTAGGAATTATCCCCACACAAGAAACAGGGGGTAGCGCCAACAAAGAACGTGAAGACGCGCTCATCAAAATGCTGATTGAGCGCCGTAGTGCCGCTCGTGCTACCAAAGATTACGCTGAATCAGACCGCATTCGTGATGAACTCGCAGAAATTGGTGTCATCCTAGAAGACCGCGCCGACGGTACAGTCTGGAAAACAGAATAGCAGCACTTGTCACTTGTAGGGGCTAATACTCAATCAAAAAGGTTCTTGATGGTATTTTCTGCATCTGGGCGGGCGAACACAGGTTCGCCCCTAAACAGAGTCATTTGCGTAGGGGAGTGCCTATGTGCGCTCCCGAAATAACATAACCATTTTCTGAAAACTAAATTGGTCATGTACTAATGGGTTTATCAAATAAATAAATCGGAAATGTAGGGATGCCATTTATGGCGTCCGTTGTCCCAAATTTGGGAAAAACTATATCTGAATTAATTATGAGATAGACCACAAATCAATACCTAGAGGGGAACAACACACATGCCAGAATTTGTATGGGGCTTATGGCCCATCATCGAAAGTTTACGTGCCAATCGCCGTACTTTTCATAAACTTGTCGTCGCTGAAGGCTTGGAAGAAAAAGGCTTAGTCGGGGAAATTGCATCACTCGCACGCGAACGTGACATCGAAATCACCCGTGTACAACGGCGTATACTGGAAGATGTCAGTGACAATGGCAATCATCAAGGTATGGCACTCCGCGCCAGCGAATATCCCTATGTCGATGTGCAAGATATTATTGACTATGCCCACGAAAAAGACGAAAAACCCTTCATTCTCATTTTGGATTTACTGAAAGACCCGCAAAATGTTGGCTCATTGATGCGTGTGGCAGATGCGGTTGGTATTCATGGTATCGTGATGCAAGACCGTCGCCAAGTGAGCATTACACCCTCTGTTGTATCGTCTTCATCTGGCGCTGTCGAACATATGCGCGTTGCCCAAGTGACGAATCTTGTTAATGCTTTGCGCGAACTCAAAGATAATGATGTATGGATTGTTGGTATGGATGTGGGTCCCAATGTGCCAGCTCTTGATAAGCAAGACCTCAACATGGCATTGGGTTTGGTAATGGGTAGCGAAGGCGAAGGCATGCGAAGGCTCGTGCGTGATACCTGCGATTTTCTTGTCACACTTCCCATGCGCGGACAAGTTGGTAGCCTTAATGTGGCAACAGCTGGTAGTATCGCACTTTATTCTGCATGGCAAGCACGCGGTTGGGATGGTTGGGCGCACGCATCTGTCGAGTGAGATAAGTCATTTTTGTTGTCAGGCTATGAAGGGATTCTTTGTGCTAAAAATCGTACCAGTGAAAATGATAATATGTTTTGAGGTGCCAGCTATAAAATTCAAACACATTTCTATTAATCATTGGTTAGAAATTTGTAAGGTGTAAATTCTTTATGCTTTGGGAGCATTTCTTCCCGTATTCTATATAAAGAATTATCTATTATATAGCACATGTAGAGGAATACTCATGGCATTTACAATCGAACAAATTGAAGACAAACCAATTTTTGTAGCTACGTTCAGTGAGCCACACAATTCATCTCAAGATTCAGCTGGTATCAACGAAGCGATGCTTCCAAAACTCGAAGAATTTGAAGGCACTGTTTACTATATTCCAGACATGCGCCAAGTAGATGTGAATTTTGGTGATATGGTTGCAGGTTTGCAACAAGCCTTCGCTAGTGGCGTCGATACTATCTATACGAACCCACGTACTAAGATTCTCACTGTTGGTACCCAAGATTTGGTACGTCTGGCGGCAGAAGCAGTAAAAACACAAGAGCAGTATAAGAAAATTCCTATCGACTTGTTCACGACTGTTGAAGAGGCAATTGCCAAAGCAGAAAAGCTCATGTCACAACAAGCGGCATCATAACATAACGATGGTTCTAATCGTGAAGAGCATCTTAGAAAGATGCTCTTTTTGTTTAAATACGATGCTTATTTCTTGTGTAATTTGACTTGTATACCATTTTTGGGTGTTAAGGTAGCTGAAAGATTCGGAACAATTGCTTGTCCTGCTAAGATTTCGACCTCGTAGCGTTGCATGATCATTGCCAGCATCAAAATTCCTTCGGTTTGTGCAAATTCATCACCAATACACTTGCGTGGACCTGCGCTAAACGGCATATAAGCGAAGCGCGATGACTGTTTTGGCGCGTCTGATGCAAAGCGTTGAGGGTCAAACGCTTCAGGATTATCCCAAAGTTTAGGGTTATGATGCAAGCCATAAATGAACATCAATAACATCGTGTTTGCTGGAATATGCTGACCGTTGATTTCATCATCTTCAACCGTTGTACGTGGAATCATCGGTGATGCAGGATAATATCTTAGGGCTTCTTGGAAGACCATCCGGCAGTACGGCAATTTGCGGAAATCCTCAAAGGTCGGTTTGCGTGTACCGAGCGCGTCATCAATTTCTGCTTGTACCTTTTGCTTTATATCAGGATGTTGGTCAAGCAGATACAATAACCATGCTACTGTTGTAGATGTCGTTTCAAAACCAGCCGAGAACATCGTCATTGTCTCATCAAATAACTGAGGACGGGTCATCTGCTCATTTGTCTCTTCATCTGTGGCATGTACCAGCATTGAAATTAGGTTGCCACTTTCCGGTGTTTGCTCCCCTAAGACAATGATACGCTCTACGATTTTGTGTAGACGTGCCATCGCTGCTTTATACCGACCATGACCAGGCACAGGCATCGACAAAGGAACAAAGGGCATGTAACCACGCAGAGCAATATAGTTTGCTAAGAAAACCAAATCATCAGCAACTTGTACCATCTCTTTTTCTGATACAATATTCTTCCCAAACATCGTCCGTGAAATGACCTCAATCGTAACTTGAGACATGATATGCTTGAGGTCATATTCCTTATCATCTTCCCATTTGTCAAGCACATCAGCGATTCCATCAACCATCAACTGCGTGAAGTTGGCAATTTGTTTACGATGAAAATAGGGTTGAATCATTCGTCGCTGGCGCAGCCAAAAATCCCCTTGGCTGGTTAATAAGCCATTGCCAACCATCATTTTTGCCGCATCATACAACTTTGGTGACTTTATGAAATTCGCCTGGTTATCACGTAAAACATACTGAAACTCGTCTGCGCCACTCACCAAAAAGACCTTAATTGGTCCTGCCTTAATCTGTACAAGGTCGCCCTCTAAAGCTGCATCTCGCAGAAAAGCAAAGGGAGATTTACCAAAAATATCAGGAAAGATGCCAACCTGTGGTACAGGCGCCGCAGGCTGTTGCGTCGTTTGGATAGTTGTTTGTGTCATAGTCAGTCTCCTGTTGCCGCCAGTGATTGCTTGGGCTTCGTGGCATAATCACCATCTTGCGTATCGAAACGCTGACTATAGACTTTCTCATGAAATTTCACAAAACGAATGATAAGCTGGCTCGCAAAATCTGTGCCAAGTCGCTCTGATAGACCTGCACTAAGACTGAGCATACGGTTGTAGTGTGTGTCATAGGTATTTGCGAATTGATCTAGTAACTCCATGAAATCTTCAACAGCGACCTTTGAAGCTGACACATCAATCATCTTAGCTAATCCGATATTGAACTCGCCATGCTGAATATCTTTATTCAAACGAGTCAATGCAACATTCTTTTTAGCCACTACTTCCAGTGCTTGGATAAATGTGCGTGTGCGTGGTTTACTGACTTGTTTTAGTAGCTGATGGCGCAGTAACGTACGCTCAGTCTGCTGGGTCAATAAACCTGTGCCGAGGTCATTCAGTAACCGTACCAGTAGCGCCGCGTCATACAGGGCTGTTTTGAGTGAATCATCAGTCAGCACATCATTGAAGGCATCATTTCGCTTGATCACCTCCGCGATGACACCGACATAATATGCTAACACGGGTATAACTAGAATTGAGTGAACACCTGTTTCCAAAAGTGCCTCAAAGTCCAAGTTATTGAGATCACGTAACTGGCGATTTACAGCATCATACCGTGATATGAGTCCTTGTCTCACCAATTCACCAGAAGACAATGCCTCTGTCGCTGTTACAATATCTTGGCAGGTGTACATATTTGTCCATAGAGACGGTAGCGGATTGTATTCCAGCTCCCTCATAGAATATTTTTCAGCAGTCTGAGTACGAAATAAATTAGCGAAGTGGCGCATTTCCGTCTCAGTCAAACTGTGCTGAAAACATGAGATGTGTTCGGCATGCGGATTGATATCAATCAATGCTTGTTCAGCAACTGTGCTATCGGAAGTTTCTAGTAAACTAATCGTAGCATCATTAAAACCAGCAATGACCTGTTTGCGTAAATCAGCCGTATCGCCATGTGCATTGTGATAATACATCCCAATTGCAACATTATCCGAAACCGTCTCGTGCATGAGGTACGCATTCATCTTAGCAACATAATCAAACATCTGATTCCACTCATCATCTGTTAAGATATGCTTCAACAACGTATGCGTCAACGTAGTGAATTGGGGTATTCCTAATATCTGTATCCAAATATCCCGTTGTGGATTCTTATCCGATATGCCCCAAAGTTGAAAATCTCGAAACGAACCTGTTGGTGTGCGATGTTGTAGACTTTGGACGAAACGTTGTGTCGTTACATCGAAAATCTGTTTGGATATGGCATCAGTTAACATCGAAAATGTAGTCCTTGTCCCTATATTTGCGTTTCGTTATTGACTTTCTCATTGACCCCAACCAACGAGACATAAATATGTGACATTATTACCTTAAGGCAAAACTTTATAAATAGCAATCAAGGTTACTGTCTTTTTTGCAAATATTAATTTTTGCTGTAAGAATGTGGCAATGTGAAAATACCAGAATGGCGTAGAAATATAGAAAAATGTATGGAGAAATCCCAATAATCTTAATTACATAAATAATTTATCAGGATTCAATCTGTCTAGCAATGTACACTCTGTACAAAAATATTCACATTAATTGAACACAAAAGCCACCTGCATAAGCAGATGGCTTCTTATTAACTATTTATATGAGTAACAGCTAAATCACATAAATGTTTTCATCACATCGGCAAGTTGTTCACGAGTGGGACGGCTTGCGGTGTCATCCAACCGTGCCAATGGTGTATCGACTAGGTTTTCGGTTTCTGCCAACGTCGGACGAGGTTCTTCATAGTAGAGCAAACCCGTCAAGAACAGTTCTTCGCGCTGTGCTTTTTCCAGCAGACTAATAGCGTTACCCTTGCTACGGGGATCATAGTCTTCGTTGTCTACGGCTTTCAGGCGGATGAAACTACCATCGTGCATCTTCACTGTCATGATTTCGCCTTCGGTTTGCTCAACCATGATTTCTTCTTGTCCTTCTACAAAATCAGGCGCAACAACTTGAATTTCGTGCAAGGGGATATTGTGTTTTACACCATATTTGAAGCTGTGTTGTGAGCTTTCGTCGTTGTTGAAAGTCACACATGGGCTGATGATGTCGATGACAGCCGTGCCTTTGTGTGCCATTGCTGCTTCTAGTAGGCTCTGTACCTGATTTTTATCGCCACTGAAACTGCGGGCTACAAAGGTCGCACCACTGATAATCGCTTCCATAGCAAGGTCAATTTCTGGGAACGGATTTTTACCGTAATATTTCAGTTCCAAGCCTTCTTCTGCGGTTGCTGAGAATTGTCCTTTGGTCAGACCATACACGCCGTTATTTTCGATGATGTATACAAATGGCACATTACGGCGAATCACATGCTTGAATTGTCCCATGCCGATGCTACCTGTATCACCATCACCACTAACGGCAACCGCTTTCAGGCTATGATTACCCATCAGCGCCCCTGTCACAACCGATGGCATACGCCCGTGTAGGGCATTGAAACCGTGCGAACGTCCTAAGAAGTAAGCCGGTGATTTACTCGAACATCCGATACCACTCATTTTAAGAAGATTATGTTGCTCGATATTCAGGTCAAAGGCAGTCTGTACAATCTGATTGCTGATTGAATTATGACCACATCCTGGACACAGCGTTGTTGGGTTGCCTTGATAATCGTCTTTTGTCAGATTCAGTTTATTGACTTGTTGTTGTCTCGCCATGATTAATTATTCTCCTTCTCGATGATGCTATCCACAATCCATTTTGCAGTCATCGGCAAACCATCACCCAGCGCGAGTGAGGTTACATGCGTGGTATCTTCAGGGTATTCAATCCGCATAATCTGGTTGAGTTGACCATCGTAGTTATTCTCAATGACATATACGCGGTCATGACCAAAGGTGAAATCCTTGACGGTATCTTGCAAGGGTAACGAACGCACCCGCAGGTAGTTGGTTTCGATACCTTGTGCCGCCAGTGTGTCGCGTGCTTCTTGAATCGCAGGGTCATTTGTACCGAACGAAATCAGCCCGATAGAGACGCCTTCGCGTTGGTCGATACCATCTTTTGGTAATACAGTTTGGCGAATGGTATTGAGTTTGTTATTCAAACGCGCCATGTTGTTCAGCCAGTCGTCGCTACGTTCGCTATAAACAGCCATCTCGTTATGACCTGTCCCGCGTGCGAAGTAAGCGGCGCGTGGGTGGTCTGTGCCTGGCAAGGTACGATAAGGGATACCGTCGCCATCGACATCTAAATAGCGTCCCCATGTGCCGTGTTCTTCAATGAAGGCTGTTAGTTGCTCTGCATCTAGCACTTTACCGCGTTTGAGAGGTTCATCAGGGTATTGGAACGGCTCTGCCATCCAGTTATTCATACCCAAGTCAAGGTCACTCACGACAAAGACAGGCGCTTGCGCTTCTTCTGCAATGTCGAGCGAGCGCCAACCGAACTCGAAGGCTTCTTCGGGGGTGGCAGGGAGCAACACAATCATCTTGCTATCGCCATGCCCTAAATAGTGCGTGAACAAGATGTCGCCTTGACTGGTGCGCGTTGGCAGACCTGTACTCGGACCCATGCGCGTGATATTCCAGAATACACAGGGAATCTCAGCCGCGTGTGCCAAGCCAACGAACTCGCTCATCAAGCTAATACCAGGTCCACTGGTTGCTGTCATGCTCCGTGCGCCGCTGAATCCGGCACCGATAATCATGCCAGCCGCCGCAAGTTCATCTTCTGCTTGCACGATAGCTACAGTGTTTTTACCGTCTTCCGTGCGGCGCAATTTGCGATACTTGCTCAAGCTATCAATCACGCTGGTTGACGGTGTAATCGGATACCATGCTGCAAAATGTACCCCGCCGAAAATCGAACCGAGTGCTGCCGCTTCATTACCTGTAATCAGGATTTTGCCTGCTGTCTCGTTCATTGGTTTGAATAGATAGGGGTCACTCTTGACGAGATTTTCTGCCGCCCATTCTGCGGAAAGTTCGATCACATCCATATTCATACGGGCAGGTTTTTCTTTGCCCCCGAATTGGTCAAGGAGGGATTGCCACACCACTTCCATATCAAGTTCAAACATCTGTGCGACAACGCCGACATAGGTCATATTCTCGACACGCGCTTTGAATGCCCGATTGACCTTTGCTTCTTTCATTAGGTCACGTACAGGGACAGGGTAGTACACGACATCGTCACGCTCTGGTGGAATCTGCAAGTCATCACGATAAATGACCACACCACCAGCCGGCGTATTTTTAATATCTTCAGTGACCGTATCTTGGTTATATGCCACGATGATTTCTGTAGTCGCACGTCGTGCTACATAGCCATCTTTACTGGCGCGAATTGTGTACCAAGTCGGCAAGCCTTTAATATTAGAGGGAAATAAATTTTTGCCGTTCACGGGAATCCCCATGTTGAACAGCGTCCGTACCAGCACCGTGTTCGAGGTTTGGCTCCCCGACCCATTTTGCGTGGCAACGGAAAAAGCAAAATCATTAATAATGGGGTCGCTTGAACCCGTTTGGTCTTTCTCTAAAGGGGCATTTACAGCCATAATATTTGCGGCACAGTAGCGTGCCTATTCCTTTCATCAACTTAATATCATATTTCACAAACGCTCTCATCTATTTATAAGGATACAACAACTTATGCGTCCGTACAGTACCAATCTTAATACAATATGAGAAACAAATTGTTAATTTTTGGTAACTTACACAAATCAAAATTGGACACCCGTAGGTAACCTTTCAACTGATGACTAAAAACTGAAAACTGACAACTACATTCACATACTCGGCAATCGCAATGCCCCGCGCACTTGTTCCGCGATATAGGCAAAATCATCACCATTATGCTGAAAGTCACGCCCATTCATATCAATACGCAGAATAGGGCAGGCTGTCCAATCATCAATCCAATCGGTATAAAGTGTATTCAACTGAGCAAGATACTCTTCGCTGATATTGCGCTCAAAATCGCGCCCGCGCTTTTGAATATGTCCCATCAGTGTTTGCACATCGGCTTCAAGGTAAATCATCAAATCAGGGGCAGGTAAAAATGCCGCGACTGCCTGATACAAACGCCGATAGGCATCATAATCACGGTCTGTCATATTCCCTTGCTGATACAAATTGCGGGCAAAAATCTCAGCATCTTCATATACAGTACGGTCTTGCACCACGCTTCCAGGGTGGTCTAGCAATTGCCGATGATGCTCCAAACGTTTGCCCAAGAAGAAGGTTTGCGAATGAAAACTCCAGCGTTTCATATCTTCGTAAAAATCAGCGAGATAGGGATTTTCAGCATTCGCCTCATAAAAAGGTTGCCAGTTGAATGTCTCTGCTAACATGCTTGTTAGCGTACTTTTCCCTGCGCCAATATTGCCTGCAATACCAATAAATTGATGTGTTGGATGACCCATGATGACCTCGTCGATAGAAAACAAAAAGCGCATGAACGCCATACGCTCTTTTATAGCACAAATATTCTGTTATTATCGCCTGTTCAGGCTAGAATTTGGTTTGTTTTTTTGCTGATTTCTTATTGTAGGGACGGCATCTATGCCATCTGCCGATTAGCAGTATATCGAACTTTACCCCCCAAATGGCTTAACAGATACATAACTTTCCCTTAACCCGCAACCTCAGTGACAGTAACCTCTACACTATCGACTGTTACCATCTCGCCACTTTCCGCATCTTGATACGCCATGCGTAGTGTCGCTATGCCGACATAATCGTTGCGTGGAATCTCTGTTTCCCAAGGCATTTCATCTACAAAATTAGGATTCTGCATTGTGACAGGCGTCTCCGAAATGAGATTGCCCTCGTTATCCTCTAAAATGATTACGAAGCTGTTCTCAAAGAACCCTGACCCGCGCCCTGATACCGGAATGGTATCACCACCGATGGTTGTATCTGCTTGTGGGACAGTGATTTGCCCGAATGCGCCTTCGGGGCGTTGTGCGAGTGATGACAGTAAGAGCGACTCAATATCATAATCTGTGCTACCATCTCCACCTACTGGACGCGCCATAACCGTGAGTTCTGTCGGGTCGCCTGTATAATCCGGCACGAGTTCTACTGACCATGTATCGCCTGCGGGCTGTACAGTCGTCTGTGCGATAACCGTATCATCGGGCGTGAATAACACTAACTCAAAACCTTCGGCTGGTAAATCTGCGGCACTACCTTCTAGCAAAATCGTCTCACTATAAATGATTGAACCACTCATAGGAAACATCACATCGACATATCCCGTCAATTCAGTTGTTGTGGGTGCAACGACCTCACCTTGTTCAGTTTGCGTCTCTCCTGAACAGCCTACAACAACAAATGCAGTAAACAATAAAACGAGAAGTTTTCTTAATGACATCTCTCAACTCCAAATCACATATCTACAAAAAGTCCCTCTGCATAGAGAGCTTGCGAAGCGTCCATGGGAGGGATTCAGGAAAGGGTCTAGCGTTGCAATTTTGCTAATCGCTTAACGGCTTCTTCCAAACTATCATCATTCTTGCAATACGAGAATCGTACTTGTGTGCCTGCAATTGATCGGTGCGCTTCACTGAAAAAGGTGTGTGGTGGAATCGTCGCTACACCATATTCACGTATCAGCCATTTCGAGAAATCTAATGGTGTGCCATCGTACAAATCGCTGTAGTCGCCCATGATGTAAAACGCACCTGCTGGACTGTAATTCACCTTGAACCCAGCCGCCAACATGCCATCAAGGACTATCTGACGTTTACGGGTATACATCTCATTCAATTCTTCGTAGTAATCCATACCTAATGATAAGCCATGCGCGACGCCATACTGCGCTGGATGATTTACCGCAAACGTCACGTTCTGGTGAATACGCCATACACCAGTGATTAACTCCGGCGACCCCATCACCCAACCGACTTTCCAGCCTGTGACGCTGAATGTCTTTGCGGCACTGCTAACCGTCAATGTGCGCTCGAACATATCCGGCAAAGTTGCAATCGGCGTATGTGTCGCGCCATCATAGGTAAGATGTTCATACACCTCATCGCTGATGACAATAACATCATGTTCTTTGCATAAATCGGCAATCAGGGTCAATTCCGCATCCGTGAATACACGCCCGGTTGGGTTATGCGGTGAGTTCAACACAATCGCCCGTGTATTTTCATTGAACGCCGCTCGCATTTCTGCCTCGTCAAATGTCCACTCTGGCGGACGCAACGGCACATAGACTGGTTTGCCACCTGCCCATTCGACGGCTGGTAAGTAAGTGTCGAAAAATGGCTCAATCAGAATGACCTCATCACCTAGATTGACTACGCTCATAATCGCGTTATAGACGCCCTGCGCCGCCCCATTGGTGATGATTACACCTGCTTGTGGTTCAATCGTTAGCTGATAGTAATCTTGCGCGTGTTGTGCGACAGCTTCGCGTAAAGGCAGGACACCAAATCCTGGTGGATACTGATTTGCCTTACCGGATAACATAGCATCAGCCGCCGCCTGAATAATGGGCTGCGGACCATCAAAATCTGGCTTGCCTTGACCCAAATTCACCACATCATACTGCGCGGCATAATTATTAATCTCTGAAAAAATAGTCGTGTCCATATGTGCGACACGGTTTGCAATGCTTGGCATCTCAAAATAGTCCTTTTCTGAATATACTCGGCATTGTAACTAAAACACCCACGATTATCACTATCCGCTTAAAACCATAGACTATTTGCAACATACACAGCTCTTTTTTCGTTACAATATGTAGTAATTACACACATAGATACGAGCCATCGGAGCAAGCTATGCCTGATGAAACACCACAAATACCAGAAGATAACGAAAATACAGACGAATACGTTGCAGATGTGCTGAACGAGAGTGACTTCGCACCTGACCCTGTGCCGATTGAAGTCGATTTGCAACCGGAAGAAGATACGATTTACCCCGTTCCGACTCCAGAAGGCGCAGATGAAATTGATGTGCCTGTGAGTGATACCTTACCGGATGACATGGAAGCCGTACTGGATAGCTCACCCCAGCCGACACTACCTGATGAAGCTCCAACCGAGCCAGAAGCGCCGGAAGATGACATCATAGCCATCACGGAAACAGAAACCAGCACCAACCGTTACCCAAGCCCAAATAGCACTGAGCCAGACTGGAAGCGGGTTGCGCGTGAACTGCGTGAAGAACGTGAAGCAAGCGAACGTGCCTTGATCGAAGAACGAAAGCAACGTGACCGCGAGGTTGCCGAAGAATTTGCGCGTCGGAAAGCGAAACTGCGTGAAGAGCGAGCAGAACACGAGAAAAGTTATCTTGAAGAATTTCGTAAAAGAGAGGCTGAAAAGCAAAATGCTGTTGAGGAGATGATGCAAAAAGCACGCGAAGAGCGTGAACAGCGCGAAGCAGATATTCAAGAGCGCACTACAGGGCGTCGCTTTACCTATCCTAAACCAGCACCCAAAGAGATTACTTATCCTAGCCCATCGGAATTACGTCGTCGGGAAGATGAGCAACCTATCCCTACCACCAGTAGCGATACAGATGAGCGTCCGTCTCCACCTGCGCCACCTCGCAATACAGATTTTGGCTCACGGATTAGTCGTCTCGCTAAACCTGATACCGAATCAGCAGATACTGATGCAGAAGACACGCCACCTGCCGACGACAGACCAGACACACCAGATGAATAACTTAACGTAAATGTGGGCGTACCGATATGTACGCCCGCTACAACTACAAACAGGCGATGGTCAACAACCATCACCTGCAAAAATAGCTATGCAATGTCACACAAGGGGAGTCAGTGACGAGTGCGTTTAACCTTCGTCGTTTGCATCCACATATTGATGCTCAACCGATTGTGGCACTTCGACGCGCTGATTCGCGTGTTGTGCTTTGCTCTCTTCGTTGATGGTGTTGTAAGGCGTTTGCTGTTGCAACACATTGATGCCATTACGCACTTCACCCAATTCACGCACCAAACGTTGCTCTAAGTTGCCCAACATACTCATCACATAAGCATCTGCTTCTTCAGTGATGCGCGAGGCTTCCTGACGTGCTTGTTCTTTAATTTGCTCTGCGCGGGATTGTGCCGCATGAACAGCCGAATCTTGGTTCAGCATCTGTTCTGCTTTACGGCGATGCTCTTGCACGATTCGCGCCGCTTCTTCGTGTGCTTCTGCTAAAATACGGTCACGTTGCGCCATGATGCGAGCAGCTTTTTCAATTTCTTCCGGCACACTGATACGCATTTGGTCTATAATTTCGAGCGCACGCTCTTCATCAACCATCGTATACTTCGTGCCAAATAAATGACGACCTTCATCAATCAAATCTTCTAAACGGTCTACTAAGTGTTGAATATCCACTGGATTCCCCTTCGTTACTATGATGAACTACCATACCCAAATTGTGTTTTTAAGGCAGCCGATACATGGGCTGGCACAAATTCAGATACATCGCCTCCCAATTCTGCAATCTCTCGTACTGTGCTAGAACTAATATGTATAAATCGCACATCTGAAAGAATCGCCACCGTCTCAATATCCGGTGCAAGGCTTTTATTGGCAAGCCCCATACGAAATTCATATTCAAAATCACCAAATACACGCAAGCCACGCACAAGCGCGATTGCGCCAACTGACTGCGCGTAGTTTACTACCAAACCTGAGAACTTCGCAACTGAAATGTTACTATCGTCCTGGAAGGCTTCCTGCGCGAGTCCAACACGCTCATCGACGCTGAATAAGAGATTCTTTTTCGGTGTCGCATAAATCGCCACCACAATCTCATCAAAAATTTGCGCCGCACGACGGGCTATATCAATATGACCATTATGTATTGGGTCAAGTGAGGCAGGGTAAACTGCTTTTCGTATCATGTAGAATAACTCCCGTCCGCGTGTATTGTAGTGCGAATTAATAATTTTTGCCAACTTATCAGCAAGTAACAAACCGTACAGCTACTTAAAATCAAACTGATACTCATAAAAGGGCGCAAATTTTGGATTTTGTACGCCCTTTAATCGCTTTAACTGATTGGATGATGCCTAACTCATATCCCCGCCATCACGTTCCATCAATGCCTGTACTTTATCTGCCAGCAGTGCATGGTCATCAAATTCAAGATAGGGGTCTTCTTCGTAGATAGTCCGTGCCTCTTGACGCGCTAACGCTACTAACTCAGGTGATAGTTCTTCAGCGAGTTGCAGAATATGTCCGCCACTTTGCCGTGTACCCATCAAATCGCCAGCACCCCGCAATTGCCAATCCATCTCTGCCAGCACAAAGCCATCGTCGCTATCTTCCATCGCTTTTAGACGTTGCTCGGATTCCGGTGTGTACGCATCGGGCATCAGCAAACAGAACGACTTATGCTCACCGCGTCCCACGCGCCCACGTAACTGATGCAACTGTGCCAGACCAAAGCGGTTTGCACCCTCAATCAAGATGATATTCGCGTTCGGAATATCCACCCCGACTTCGGCAACGGTTGTCGTTACCATGATGTCGTATTCATGGTTGGCAAAGGCATTCATGATGTCGTCTTTTTCTGTTGGGGACATGCGCCCATGTAACAGACACACACGATACCGATGGAAAACTTGGCTCAACTCGTCAAAGGCTTCCACAGCTGACCGCGCCTCAACCGTTTCCGAAGCGTCTACCAGCGGATGCACTACGAAGGCTTGTCGCCCCAAATCCAAATGCGTCTCGATGAAGTTATACACCCGTTCGCGTGCGACAGGATCCATCACTCGTGTTTCAATGGCTTGGCGTCCTGGTGGTTTCTCGTCAATGATACTCAAATCGAGGTCAGCGTAGAGTGTTAGCGCGAGTGTGCGCGGAATCGGTGTTGCGGTCATCACTAACAGATGCGGATTGCTCCCTTTGCCCCGCAACATGGCGCGTTGTTCAACTCCGAAACGATGTTGCTCATCAATAATTGCCACACCCAAATCATTAAATCGCACACCTTCTTGGATAATGGCGTGTGTGCCGACGACAATATCAATCGAACCATCATCTAGCCCACGATAGACACTGTTGCGCTCGCTCTGTGTGAGTGCGCCCGTCAGCAATGCTACTACGGGACGGAAATTACCTTCTATTTTTTCCATCGCGGCTGTCACATTGCGATAATGCTGTTCGGCAAGAATACTCGTCGGTGCCATCAGTGCCGCTTGCTTACGATTGTGTACGGCAATGCCCAGCGTTGCAATCGCTACGGCTGTTTTACCACTGCCGACATCACCTTGTAGCAGGCGATTCATCGGCACATCTTTTGCCATATCCTCTTGGATGCTGTGCAAGGAGCGTTGTTGAGCGCCTGTTAGTGTGTACGGGAAAACACTCGCTAAAAATGTGTCCATCCAGCCATCTTGAACTGGCATCGGGTCTGCGGGGACAGCTTGCCAATCCCGCCGATTTCCTAAAATACCCAATTGCAAAGTGATAAGCTGGTCGAATAGATAGCGTTTGCGGGCATGTTCTAAGTGATCCATCCCCTCTGGAAAATGCAAATTCCGCATCGTCCAGCCAATATCGGCAAGTTCCGCACGGTCAAGCACCGTTTCCGGCACAGCATCAGGGATTGCATCCGCATACTGGTCAATCATCTTCTTCATCAAGCGCCGGAATGAGCGTGCTTTCACACCTTCTGTCAGGCGATATACCGGCACAATGCCTATCGTATGCAGATTCTCGCTATCCAACCGTTCCATCTCAGGGCTACTCATCTGTAAGCGATTGCCCCAGATAGTGACCTTGCCACTCAGCACGACTTGTTGCCCGACGCGCACCTGCCGAATCAGAAAATGTTGCCCGAAGAAAAGCGTGTTGAGTGTGCCACTGCCATCTTCGACTTCCATGTAAAAATCACGCCGTCGATTTGCCCCAACGCGCACCTCAGTTTTGGAGACAGTTGCAATCACCGTTGTTACTTCATCCGGCTCTAGCTGACTGATGTATTTCAACTGCGTGTAATCATCATAACGGCGGGGAAGATAGTGCAACATATCATTGACGGTATCTAAGCCCATCTTGGCTAGGTCAGCCGCTTTGCTATTGCCAACGCCATTCACAGCTGTGGTTGACTCATGCAAGGCTTCCAAGCGTTCGCGGGACTCATCCAAAGACCAATTTGGACGTTTCCGACGTGGTGGACGTTCTAAACGGGGTATCTCTGGTAAGTCATTTTGCGGTTGCGCAACGGGCTTGAAGCTATCATAGCCATAGGTTTCGATAGGCTCAGGCTTCTCATCTAGTACAGGCACATCAGCAATTTCTTGTTTTTTAAGATCGCCCTCTTTAATGTCAGCTAATTGTTGCTGATATTTCTCTGGCATCGGTTGGCGTCCCATAATGCGCCCGAGCATATACTCGATTTGTTCCATTCGCTCTAATTGCGTCTCGATATGCTCGTAATCTTTGAGCAAGTCCGTTAGTTCTTCAGCTAACATTAAATGCTTCGGACGCCGTGCCTGCGCTTGTGCTTGTAATTTCCACGTCACACTATACGCTGCAAATCCGCCGACGACTGCGTTGTTCTGACAACCTTTTTCGCGCTCTAATTTCAGTATCTTGACGAGTGTCTCTAATGCCGATGGCATCGCTCGAATCCTTAATCATCTACTGTTGATGCAATTTTCTATGAACTCAGATGCCAATAGCTATTTGCCATCTGTTAAATATAAAGCACGCATCCCCACGTTAACGAGGGGATACGACCAAATTTTCTGTATTATACCGTAGCCTTCATTTTAGGCTATGCTTTATGTGATGCGCAGTAAGTTAGCCTACGCTTTCCACGATTTCATCACGGGAACAAAACCGAGTGATTTAGGTCCTATGTGCGTCCCCAATGTTGGACCTACTTCAGTGATGATGGTGTTTTCGGGAAGCAAATCCGCATTATCTTGCTTAAATTCATGTGCCGCTTCAATGTCTGCCGTATGGATGATAGCAACGCGGTCAAGATTACCACTCATTTCTTCCAGCAAATCGCGTAACTTGCTCTTAACGCGCTTAAATGTCCGTACACGATGCGCAGAGATAACTTCGCCGTTTTCAATGACTTGGACAATCGGCTTAATCTGCAATAGTGAGCCGATGCTTGCAACAACCGTATTCACGCGCCCACTACGACGTAAAAATTCCATATTGTAGATGCCAGCGTAGAGCGTTGTTGCTTTTTTCGCCCTTTCGACAGATTCAACCACCGCGTCTACATCGCCTGTTTCGCGTGCGACCTCTGCCGCAATCAATGCTAACCAACCGATACCCATGCTGACACTCTCACTGTCGATGACGGTCATGCGTGAAGGGTCAACTTCATTGCATGCCAACTGTACATTGTTGGCGGTTGTACTCAGTGTACGTGCAACATTGACGCTAATCAGATGGTCGTAACCTTCCAGTGCATCGCGCAGAATCGTCTCGGAATCACCTATAGAAGGGGCAGCCGTTGTTGGTACTTCGTTATTATCGGTGATATACTGATAAAAATGGGTGCGACTAAGTTGCTCGCCATCATCAGCGTAGCTCTCGCCACCATAATTGACATAGCACGGTACAACACCGATGTTATATTCATCTAGTAATGCTTGCGGAATATCTGCCACACTATCTGTCATGATACGTATTTTTTTAGAAGCCATCGCTCAAACTCTCCATTTCACTTTCTAATACCATTACACCTGTTGCATCGCCTCCCAACAGAACAGCCAGTACCAGCCCATACATTGTGTATGGAAAATGCCGACCTGGAAATTCCATTGCGAGTTTGTCTTGTAGTTGACGCGCTTGCTCGGTGATGTGCGCCCGATTTTGTACAATCATGGCATCATCAATATCTTCAAATTCCACTAAAAACTCTGTCAAGCGGTCAATTGCCTGTGATTTTGACCGTGCTTTTTCGGTGATGACAGGCTTGCCTTCTTCAATGCTGATAATCGGTCTGATTTTCAGCATGGCACTTAATATTGTGCGGGATTCACTCATAATATTATTTGCTTGTAAGTAGGGTAGTGTCTCTACATAGTAGGCTGAGTACACACGGTCAACGGCATCGCGCACTTTTTGGACAGCCTCTTCAAAATCCATGCCATCAAGGGCTGTTTGTCCTGCCAGCCGTACCAGCATCCCTTGTCCCGCACAGATATTCCGCGAATCTATAGCCACCACTTCGCACGACCCGCGTGTGCGTTGTGCTGCTCGCCGTGCATTTTCCCAACTCTGTGTTATTTCACGCGAGGTATGCACCGAGATGATGCCATCGTATATCTTTGATAAACGTGCATACAATTCGGCATACTCGTCTTCCGATGGTGGAATCAAAGTTGGCGGGGTTTTCTGTGCTTGTATCAGTCGCATCGCATCTTCGGTAGATATATCTTCACCTTCTCGATAGCGATTGCCACCAATTTCAATTTGATAGGGGACAACAGTGACCGGATATTGTTGCAAGAGGCGCTGATTCGCAAACCGCGCCCCACTATCAGTTACAACGTGAATTTTTGCCATATTTATTCGAGGCTGATTAAGTACGGATACAACGGTTGACCACCATACACGATTTCGTACTCTAAGTCAGCGTATGTTTCGGATAATGCTTGCACGAGAGCTTCGGCATCTGCTTCGCTTTTGCCTGCACCATAGTACACCGTTACTATTTCGCAATCGTCAGCCTCAGCTTTCTCAAAAGAACGCACGATAACATCCAGTAAGTCATCACCAGAAACCGACAAACGGTTGTTCACCATGCCGATGAATTGCCCCTCTGCGACATCTACATTGTCGATATTCGCGTTGCGTGTCGCAGTCGTGACATCAACACTGGTGACGAGAGTAATCGCTTCGCTCATCGCGTCTTTTACGCTATCGACGATTGCATCGTCATCATTAGCATCCATGTAGGCGATCAATGCCACAATACCTTGTTGAACCGTTTTGCTACGCACCACACGAACATTCTTATTTTCTGCGAGACTTGCGGCTTGCTCTGCCGCCATAATCACATTGCTATTATTCGGCATGAGGATAATATCGCTATTGGGCAAATCTTCAATTGCAGACATGAAATCTTCTGTGCTAGGGTTCATCGTCTGACCACCAATGATGACATATGCCGCACCATATTCTTCCAGCAGCCGTTCCAGCCCATCCCCGCGCCCGACTGTTACGACAGCGACACCTTCGACAGTCTTTTTCTCGACAGCGGCTTCACGTTCACTCCTTTGTTGGACGTATTGCAGATATTGTGCTTGCATATTCTCGACCACAATATCATCAAGGTCTGCGCCGGATTTAATCGCATAATCCAGTGGATCGGCTGGGTTATGGACATGGATATGCACCTTAATCATGGTTTCGTCACCATCGACTAATGGCGACCAACCCATTTCGCTAATGTCTTTGCGCACTTGCTTGACATCTAAGTTATCACCCAGCATCAAGAACTGCACATCGTAACCGTAGCCTTCTTCATCGTCTGGTTCGAGTGCCGCTTCCCAATCCATGCTATCGTCTGCGATGCTTGTCTGGTCAGCTTCCATGACGACAGGTTCGCCTTCGATAAAGCGTTTCATACCCTGAATAATCGTCACCAAGCCCATACCACCACTATCAACAACGCCAGCTTCTTTCAGTTTCGGGAGCAGGTTAGGGGTGTTTTGCAAACTCTCTTGTGCCGCCGCGAGGAATTGTTCGAGCAACGTTTTGAGATCCATCTCGTTATGAGGTAAATCTTTAATCGCGTCGGTGGCTTCGCGTGCGACTGTCAAAATTGTGCCTTCGACAGGTTCCATCACGCTCTCGACAGTCTCATAAGCATAATCGACAGCGCGTTTGCAAGCCCGTGCGAAAGTTGGGGCATCAATTACTTCTTTGTTTTTGAGTTCTTGTGAAAAACCACGTAGCAACATTGACAAAATCGTACCACTGTTACCGCGTGCGCCTGTCAATGCCCCGCGTGCGACCTGTTCCATTAAAATACCAACATGCTTCTCTTCCATGTGCTGAACTTGTTGGTACGCTTTGCGAATCGTCAGCAACATATTTGTGCCTGTATCGCCATCTGGCACAGGGAAAACATTCATCTCATTAATTTTATTTTTGTGATATTCGAGCCAATTTACACCAGCCGCAATCAGCCATTTCATCAGGCGACCATCTACCACAGTTTGCTTCATTTCAACTACCATTGTTAGGTCCCTTAATATCGTATTTTTTCTGCATGAAGATGTGACGTGTTCCGTCGCCCTCATACACTGACATCTCGCGTATATAAACCCGATGTCAGCCTATAGGATGCGGAATCAACTATTAGAAGTCTGCAAATATTCTTTGTCTCAGACAACAAAAAAGCACTATTCTCAGCAACTTCCCCGCGAATAGTACCACTTTTGATTATAAATGACGAGATTTTAGTGGACAACTGTCTATTCTTGCTCTGATGTACAGAAAATGTGATAGACAACTGATAATCAATTACTATGCCTTACTCTAATTCTGCCGCCAATGCCCCGCGCAAGACATCCATCCCAGCCGCGATGCCTGACTCATGCTTAAAAATCGCTGACCCCGCCACCAACACATTCGCGCCTGCTTGTACAGCATGCGACGCTGTCTCCGCGTTGATGCCGCCATCGACCTCAATATGGACATCGGCTTTCACATCGCCAATCATCGCCCGTAATTGTGCAATTTTGGATTTTGTGTCCATGATGAAAGACTGTCCGCCAAAGCCTGGATTCACGGTCATGACGTTCACGAGGTCAATCATGGTGATGATTTCTTGTAGAGCGCGGGCGGGTGTGTGTGGGTTAATTGCTACGCCGGCCTTGCACCCAGCATCCCGAATTTGCTGGAGGGTACGATGTAAATGTGGGCTGGCTTCCAGATGCACACTGATGAGGTCAGCGCCGGCATCTGCGAATGCTTGTACGTAATTTTCTGGTTGAACAATCATCAGATGAACATCCAGCGTCAAGTCTGTGACATCGCGTAATGCCCGCACCACTAGCGGACCCATCGTGATATTCGGCACGAACTGACCATCCATCACATCGACATGTATCCAATCTGCGCCAGCCTCTTCGGCTGCTTTGACCTGTGCGCCTAATTGTGCGAAATCTGCCGCTAGAATTGATGGGGCTATTAATACTTCGTTGAATGATGATGTCATGGTGTGTGTCCTTTGGTGTGTGTACTTTGACAAGATGCCTCAATACTAGAGTACCGACGCTCAAATCGCAAACGCATGACGCCATGACTAAAATTCACTATAATCGTCACTAAAGATAGTTGTTTTTAGAAGGATAGTGTGGCGATGGCATACGATTATATTGTTATTGGGGCTGGCTCGGCTGGATGTGTGATGGCGAATCGGCTCTCGGAAGATGGACATACGGTTTTGCTCCTCGAAGCAGGCACACCTGATAAGAAGACAGAGGTCAAGATACCCGCTGCGTTCTCTGCCTTGTTCAAAACAGAGGTCGATTGGAATTACGAGACGACACCTCAGCCGGAACTCAAGAATCGGAAAATTTATACTCCGCGTGGCAAGATGCTGGGGGGCAGTAGTTCGATTAATGCCATGATTGTTCAGCGTGGACACCCAAACAATTATAATCAATGGGCAGAGATGGGCAATGAATCGTGGAGTTGGGACGATTGCTTGCCCTATTTTAAGAAGCTCGAAAACAACGAACGCTTTACCAGTGGCATACACGGGCAGGGCGGTCCGCTCAACGTGACGGATTTGCGTGACCCCAATGAAATCAGCCAAGCCTTTGTCCAAGCGGCACAGGAAGCAGGTTTCGGACATCGTGCTGATTTTAACGATGGTGAACAAATCGGCTTTGGCTTGTTTCAAGTCTCCCAGAAAGATGGACAGCGCCACAGTGCCGCGACAGCGTATCTTGTGCCTGCGCTCGGACGGAGCAATCTACACGTCGAGACAGAGGCACAAGTGACCACGCTCACGTTCGATGGGAAGACGTGTACAGGCGTTGCTTACAAGCACGGCGGGCAAGCCAAAACCGCTACGGTGACAAAAGAAGTCATTTTGTGTGGTGGGGCTATCAACTCGCCACAGTTGCTGATGCTCTCTGGCATTGGTCCGGCGGGGCATCTTCAAGACATGGGCATTGAGGTGTTGCTCGATTTGCCGGGCGTCGGACAGAATCTCATCGACCACATGTCTATGCTGGTTGGTTTTCATAGCAAACAACCTATCACGTTAGCGAAAGCGGAATCGCTGGTCAACTTGGCGAAATTCCTGCTATTCAAGAAAGGTATGCTGACGTCCAACGTAGGCGAGGCGGGCGGTTTCTTACAATTACGGAAAGACGCGCCTGTGCCAGATTTACAGTATCATTTTGGACCCACCCATTTTGTGAATCATGGGTTTGGCAACCCTGACGGACACGGCATCAGCATGGGTCCGACACTGGTT
This sequence comes from Chloroflexota bacterium, assembly GCA_038522085.1. GTDB lineage: Bacteria > Chloroflexota > Anaerolineae > Aggregatilineales > Phototrophicaceae > JAUZRW01. The sequence continues at coordinate 95,111 of JBCBKJ010000005.1, read as the reverse complement.
TATCCCAAGAGCAGGGGCGAAATTAAGCTCGCTAGCAACAACCCCTTCGCGCCACCTATCATTGACCCGCGTTACCTGAGCGACCCCGATGATTTGGAAGTCTTGCTGGAAGGCGTGAAGATTGCCCGTAAAATTGCCCATTCACCCGCACTCACGCCCTATATTGGGGAGGAATACATTCCGGGTGAGAAAGTCACTACCGATGACGAACTCCGAGATGCGATTCGGGAGCATGTCGAGACGATTTACCACCCTGTCGGGACATGCAAGATGGGAAGCGACCCGATGGCAGTGGTAGGCGATGACCTGCGCGTGCATGGTATACAGGGCTTGCGCGTGGTGGATGCCTCTGTGATGCCCATGATTCCGAATGCCAATACCAATATCCCGACGATGATGGTTGCCGAGAAAGCCGCCGACATGGTGAAAAAGGGTATGCCTGCTTAAGTGCAGTTGAAAAGTTCTGAGGACTGTGTACTGAGTTGTGAAGCTCATATAGTATGTTCTACATTCTAATGAACTCATCTGTTTGCACTTAATAATCAATTTGAACTATGGATGTGCTATAGGCATGTCCATTTTTTGATTGCCAGATTGCCTCCGAAATTTGTAGTAGACTTATAACCTGAGTAAACATAAACAGACTTTGGAGATAGTATGATACGCAATATGGGTTCAAAAGTGACGGATATTATCAGTCTCATTAGTACATGGTGGGTAATTTTGGGATTTCCGTTGGTACTATTTTTTGTGTTTGGCGCTGCTTTAACGTCTGATACTGTAGAACAGTATTATGATTGGTTTTGGTTAATTACCTTTCTGGGGCTATTTGGTACACCTCCTATCCTCGCTGAATTTATCAAAGAAGGTAAACAAAAATCTAAGTGGAGACGCGGATTATTTATTTCATATTATTATCTATTTGTCGGTACCGCGGTTTTCTCTGCGATGATGTGGTATGTGTATCCTGAGCAGTCACGTCTTGAACCTCTCACCGTGTTGCTTGGCTTCTGTGCGGCGTGGACAACTTATATCCGCGAAAATGAACTGGATGTTTCCAAAACACCAAATATATCAACTAACACAGATGATGTTCTCAGTCCAGAAATATAAAATACTAGATGAGACTTTGCATGACACTATCCCATATTGAGTGTTCGTAGGGCATAGTCGTATAATAATTGACTACGGGTGAGCTGGAGAATCGCGGCGGGGCATGACTTCGCTGAGGAAAGTCCGCACTCCGCAGGGCAGGATGCTGACTAACGGTCAGGCAGTGAAAGCTGACGGCATAGTGCAACAGAGAGCAGACCGCATCGGCAACGGTGTAAGGGTGAAAGGGTGCGGTAAGAGCGCACCGGTACGGTTGGTGACAGTCGTAGCCAGGCAAACCCCATTCGGAGCAAGACCAAGCAGATGTCGTGGGGCGGCTCCGTCCTGTAGAAAACATCGGGTTGGTTGCAGGAGGTGTCTGGTAACAGGCATCCCAGATAGATGATTCTCGCCGGAGACGGTACAGAATGCGGCTTATAGGCTCGCCCGTTTGGACTTATGAAGGGGTCGTCACAATGCTGTGATGGCTCTTTTTTGCTTAAAAGGTGAAAAGTAGCAAGGTGAAAGGTGAAAGCGTGTTTGCAAATATCGCTTTCGTGCTGTTTTGCTGATTTCACCTCGCATCTCAGTTCAAAACCGAATGCTGTTAGGCTTCTGGTAAACCGCCTAAAAGGGTTTTGAGTCGCTTTTAACCGACTTACCAGTATTATCAGACCAAAGTTTGGAACTTTGGACGATACAAAGGGCTGAGTTCTTTTTTGTAAACATCCTCTCAGGGTGATAGGTTGGCAATGTAATCTCGCGTTTCCATCGCAAGCTGGTTGCAGACGCTACAGATTCACCTTTCACCTTTTGTCTTTTAACTTCCTAAGTAGGACAATCGTCAGTTAGCCAACGGTTGCCTAACCTGAGCCATCCACACTAGAATGAACACCAGTCTGATAGTTGGCACGTAAGGGCAAGCATGGGCGCATTCGCATCCCGCAATGACAAGAAATCCTCTCGCAATTGGGCAAAAGAACTCTGGCAGACCTATGTCGCGTCCGGTGATGTGACGGCGCTATTCGTAACAGCCGTGCTATTGCTGATGCCTGCGCTCGCGCTAGATGCTGCGGATTGGCCCATCTCGCTACGGATTACCGTGCCTGTGATGCTCACGAGTTTGCTATTTGGCTATATTTTGGCACGTAGTCGCTATAACGAACTGTACGCGCTCATTGTGAGTACGCTGTATGGCATCATTGTGGTGCTGATTGTGGCGACACTCTCTGTCTCGTTGAATCCTTTGCGGGGTATTGAAGAAGTTGTCATCCGTGCTGGACAGTGGATTATTGATGCTTTTACGGGGGGTATCAATCCTGATAACCTCGTCTTTTCGATGGTAGTATCGGTGCTATTCTGGTTCTTTGGCTATAACGCCGCGTGGCATATTTTCCGTATTGACCGTGTATGGCGCGTTATCATTCCGCCTGGTTTGATTCTGATTGTGAATATGGTTGTGTATTCGGGAGTTGCCTCGCTTGATTGGTATCTGATGGCATTCGCGTTGATGTCACTTTTGCTGATTGTGCGTAGTAATCTTGATGCACGGGAGTGGGATTGGTACGTCAATAGTGTGCGTGTGCCACAACGTCTGCGACGACAATTTTTGGCTGTCGGGACAGGGATTTCACTATTGGCACTCGTGCTGGCTTGGTCAGCGCCGACAGGTAATTTACAGCAAAGCCTCAATAATTTTCAGGCATTTTTAGCTTCTGACCCTGTGCGTCAACTGACCGAATTTTGGAATCGCCTGATTGAACCTATCGAGAGTACAGGTCCTGCAACGGCTGATTACTATGGAGGCGATAATCTCAATCTGGGTGGCGCAATTCAGCTAGGCGACCAGATTATCATGTATGTTGATGCGCCAACAGAAAACCGTTATTACTGGCGTTCGCGTATTTTTGAACGCTACAGCAACGGACGCTGGCAACCTTCGGCAACGCGCCGTGTGCCGGATTTATCGCCACCGCTGACGATTACGATTCCGCCAGGTAGTGACTTAGGACGATTGTCTGTCACGCAGACGGTTACTATGAGCAATCCGACACGTTTGATTTACACAGCACCCCAACCGTTGTCGGTAGATATTGCCGGACGGATTGATTTGCTCCGCACGAATGGCGACCAAGATGATGCCAACTCACCGATGAATGTGTCTGTGATTCGTCCAGAGCGCGTCATTGATAGAGGGCAATCCTACACAGCGACCAGTGCTATTAGTATTGCTAGTGCAACTGAATTACGCACGGCTGGCACAGATTACCCTGTGTGGGTAGCTGAACCCAATACGATACCTGTTGGGGTTAGCAATCGCACATCTCAATTGGCACGTCAAATCGTCACAGATGCCAATGCGACCAATCCCTATGACCAAGCGAAAGCAATCGAAACGTACTTACGTGCGAATATCACTTATAACGAAACCATTCCCTTACCACCAGCAGGCGTTGACCCTGTGGAATGGTTCTTATTTGATATTCAAGAGGGTTACTGCACGTATTATGCCACGTCGATGGTATCTATGTTGCGCAGTTTGGGCATTCCGGCACGCATGGCGGCTGGTTTTGCAGAAGGTGAATATGACCCCGCGCTAGGGCAGTATGTTGTCCGTGAACGCGATGCGCATACGTGGGTAGAAGTTTATTTTCCTGGTTACGGTTGGGTTGAATTTGAGCCGACTTCTGCACAAGCGCCTCTGAACCGTGACGGGGATGATATTCCGCCGGAACAAGACCAATCATCAGACCAGCAACCGACGCCTGAACCAACGGTCACGCCAACGCCTTTGCCGAGTCCGACTACGCAACCGAGTCCGACGCCGCAAGATGAGCAAGTTCAACCAGAAAACGAAGCGGCGACTGTCACGCCAACGCCGAGTCCGACGCCGACAGCAACACCTGTGATTGTGCCGACGGTGCAACCTCCTGTCACGCCACCCGAGCCACCGCGCAACGATTTCTTGAGTTTCTTGTTGCCAGCGATTAGCTTGGTCTTCTTCATTGTTGTGTCGCTGTTGGTGATTGTGCTAATAGGCGCGTTCATCGTGTGGTGGTGGGAATATCGTGGCATGGGTGGCTTGTCGCCTGTATCGCGTGCCTATGCCCGCCTGATGCGCTATCTGGGCTTGGTGGGTATCCGTAGCCGAGAGGATGAAACACCAGAAGAACGCCGTCGTCGGATTGTGCGTCAACTACCGGATGCGGAGCGTCCTATCAGTGCGATTACGCGCTCGTATATGAAAGAGCGTTACAGTGGCAAACGCGAAGGCACGCCCGAAAGCGCCCGCGATAGTCAAATCGTGGATGAGGCATGGCAAGATGTCCGTCGTAATATTCTCTCGCGCTGGATTCGTAAGTTCATTCCGTTTCTGAAGGAGTAGAGATTGTCCTCACCTCAAACCCCTCTCCCAAACACGCATTCTTCGTTGGGAGAGGGGACTTTGTTTTTATGAACCTCCATCGTCACCAATAACGGTCACACTATCCAAGATAATATACGAACTATCCTCAATCATGATGCGTTCTTGTGTGCGGGTATTGTAGAATCCCAGTGCCACATCGTAAGTATCCGGTGGGGTATCGGCTGGGATAGCGAGTTGAACTGGTTGCAGGATACGTTCATCGGTATCTGTGAATAGCATGGGATGGCTTGGGCAGAGTGGTTGGTCGGTTTGCGCCCAGAGTGTCCCGCCTTCATACGGAGTGGGGTCGCCGTAAAGGTGCATAAAGGCTGTTACATCGTCTGGAATATGTGCTTGTAGTTTGACGGATAACGTGACATCTAACACTTCATCCTGCGCGACTGTCTCCGGCAGGCTATTTGTCAAACCAACAGCCATGTCATTATCGAATACAGATGTGTTTAGAGGGACTATGTTGTCTATTTTGGGTGACACATAGTAGAGGGCATCGCGTTCATTTTCGTAAATTGGCGTTACATCTGCAAAGGTAGATAATCGCTCGGTGAAAGTCTCGTCAAATACAGTCAGATTGAAAAATAAGGTGTCTTCTTCTGGTATTACCCAACACTGTGTCGCATCAAAACCATCCACATGATTTTCTGCTAATTGTCTATCTACATATTTGACAACAGGATGTGTAGGCGAAAAAGGCGATACATAGACAGGCAAGTTATCGTCGCGCTCGTCAACCGTCGCGCTCATTTCTAGAATGTGATTTTCCATCAGGAAATACAGGTCTTCATCGAGCCAACGCTGATAATCTACGTATGTGTTGCTCCCTGCCCATAAGAGTAAACAAGCTGGCACGATTGCCGCAAATGGGGTTAGGCGTTGTGGCAAAAAGCGATTTAGTAGCTGTTGAAAGGCATAAGCACCCGCGCCAATCAGCAAGGCAATCGGGATGACTGTTCCAATCATGCGGATGAGATTTTCAGGTCTATCGGTGATGAGCGAAATACCTGCTGACCCTAGTGCGAGGAGCAATACCCAGCCAACTTTAATACGGTCACGCGAGAGCCACCAGATAGCGAAGATACCCACACCCCACATGATAAGCAGGGGGGTATCAAAGACGGGACGCAGGGGCAAATTGTAATTTAGTTGATAGGGTCCTTCGATAAACCATGTTTGTAGCCAAGTCGGAATGTTGGCTAAGATGCCTGATAATTCTGTGACGGCAACATCTTCAATACGATTATTCGCTAGTGCCGGATTGGTAATCGTGTAAATGGTGAGGGGTAACATGCCCACAACAGCTATCACGGCAGTAACGAGTGTCCCCCGCAATTGACCAGCATCTATAGACCGTTCTTTGGCATTGCTGTAGTGCCTTCTTGCAAGGTTGCATAAGATGAGACCCAACATCGCAAATGCGAGTACAAACCATACCCGTGCCGCAAAGTAGGTATGTCCCAGAATGACGAGCAGTACGCCTGTCAGAATCCAATCACGCGTTTTATTGTGCTGATAGGCTTGCCACAAGCAAATGAAGGTTAGTGTGCCGACGAGCGGAAAGAGTAATGCCCGCCACAGAATATAGCTAAAGTGGACATGCCAGTACAGAACAGCCAGTCCACCTGCCGACCAGATAGCCAACCAGCGATTCTGGAATAGGGTGTAGCTGAGGCGATATGTACTCGCAATGGTTAGCAAGCCAACAAATCCTGCAAAGATGCGTAGCGCAAAGATACTATTGCCTAAAATAGCAAGCACAGGCGCAAGAAGATACATCCATGCACTTTCGCGCCCGAAATTACCGGGAAAGAAGGGGGTCAGTCGAGGGTTTTCGAGTAAGGTATAAGCATCTGCAATGTAATAGGCTTCATCGTAATGGAGGCTTTGCGCGAGGTCAGGTGTTCCGACCATACGCAAGGCACTCCCCAATAGCAATACACCGAGTAGTACACTCCACTGAAGTTTTGACATTAGCCATCCAAGTATTGGGTGTGCGGTCAATAAGAGAGTCTAGTGGTGTAAGGATGATATTTCAAGCAAGTTTAACCAACGATTCCCCTGCCATTTGTGCAACCCAGCCGTGTTCGTCTGCGTCGTTAGCAACGGTTTCTAACACAGCAATGGCACGTTCATGACCGAGTAATCCCAGCGCATACGCGGCATAGTAGCGCACGATGGGCTTCATGTTGGTATCTTGCAAGGTTGCCACCAATGGCGCATAAGCGCGTGAGCTACCGAGCCTGCCGAGTGCCTCTGCTGCAAAGGTCTGTGTCTCTTTATCAGGGTGCGCTTGCATGATTTGCACCATGTCCGGCACGCATCGGTCATCACCGAGCCAGCCGAGCGCCGTAATCGCTTGCTGTAAAATACCGCCTTCACCTTCTGTATCGAGCGTTCGCATGAGTGCCTCATAAGCACCCTCACCACCACATTTGCCGAGCGCGAATGCTGCCCGTTGCCGTACATCTTGCGCTTCGTCGGCATTGTCTAGCACACTAATCAGCGCGGGTGTCATCTTTTCGTTGCCGATGTCTGCGCAAATTTGCATGATGAGCAGGCGAACCTCTCTATCTTCTATACGCGAAAACAGCGAAAGTATTACATTTTGCACTGTTTCGTTCCCGATTTCGGCTAAACGGCTTGCCGCCAACGGGCGCAGAAGCGCGTTATCTCCCTGCTGTAAGTACGTAATTAGCGTGTTAATGGTTGCATCATCTTCTTGCGTACCGAGTGCGGTCATTTTGGCAATCGCGTCTTCGCGTTCTGCTGTGCGTTCACTCATTTGCTCGCGGACAGCCGCCCGAAGGCGTGCTAGTAAGATGTCTTTTTTATCAGTCATACAAACTCACTCTTTATAATGGTCACTGGCAATCATTATATAGCGAAGTTTATATGCAAAAGTGATGAAAGTATCACATCTCGCCATCAGACGTACACCAACCCGCTATTGATTCCTCACTATTATTCACTCACAATCGTCTTTACGACGTTCAAATAATAGTCATCACATGAAATAAACAGGAAAGACAACCATGGCGCGTATTCTTCAACTTGGTGCGGGGAAACTCATGACGCACTCTATCCGACAAATTCAAGCACTTGGGCATGAGGTCTTTGTGGTTGACCGTAATCAATATGCGCCGGGATTTTTGGTTGCGGATGGGCATGCGCCGATTGACCTAGTGGATACGCCACGCATGCTGGCATATGCCCGTGACATCACTGCTGATGCAATCGTTGCGGTCAATGATGCGGGTGTGCTGACGGCTGCGGAAGTGAGCGAAGCATTGGGTTTGCGGGGTGTCTCGCCGGATATTGCGCTCAATGCGCTGGATAAATCCAAGATGCGACGACTGTGGACAGACGCCGGATTGCCTCAGCCACGTTTCGCAGTGGTGACGACACTCGCGGATGCACAAGCACAAGCTGGCGACATTGGCTATCCACTAATTGTAAAACCAGCGATGAACTGGGGTAGTCGGGGTGTTAGCTTGGTGCAATCAGAAGCGGATTTAGAATGGGCGTTTAACTTTGCATCCGAGAATCAACGTGAAGGTGCGATTTTGATGGAGCAATTCCTTGAAGGTGCAGAAATGACGATTGATGGGCTGATGCAAGATGGTGAAGTCGGCGTGTTGGCGAAATCGAATCAGATAAATGGCGACCATGCCAAATATCGTGTTTCTGAATATGTGCTATTTCCTGCGGATTTAGATGCAGAAACCAGCGCACATGTAGACAGCATCATTGCAGAAGGCGCAAAAGCACTCGGGATGGATAATTGTGCGATTCATGCAGAAGCAATTATCGCGCCGGATGGGACAGTTTATTTGTTGGAGATGGCGGCGCGTCCGGGTGGGGGGCATTTGTTTGGCATGATTGTCGAAGCTGTGAGTGGTATTTCGCCCCCGCAAAATTTGGTCAAGATTTTGCTAGGCGAAGACGCAGAGATTCAGCCACGTTATCAACGCGGGGCAGTGTATCGCTTCTTCTCGCCACCAACCGGCACGTTCATACGTGCTGAAGGTATCGAAGAAGCGCAACGGATAGAAGGCGTGCTAGATTTTGGCTTTTACATGGAAGCAGGCACAGAGGTTACAGCGATTGCGAATGGGGCGGCACGTCCGGGCTATTGTGTGACGGCAGGTGATACCCGCGCAGAGGCAATTGCGATTGCTGAAAAAGCAGTCAACGCTGTGCAATTCATTATGGAGTAGGGAATATGGCGGAGCATATTCTTGTCCTGACAGTAGATACTGACCCTGATGCCCTCAGCACACAACATCCAGATAGGCGTACCCTTACGTGGGAGGGCTTAGACTTTGCGATAGCACATTTTCATGCTGCTCTGCCGGAATGGGTATTTACGTGGTATGTGCGGGCGGATGGTCAGTTGGAACATGCTTATGGTAATACACAGTATTTGCTAGATACACACGCAGATTTTTGGCGCAAAGCTGTCGCACACGGCGATGAATTGGGTTGGCATCCGCATTTATACACAGTCCCAGCCGACGATAGCGTGATGCCGGACATTATCACGGATAGTCGACAAGCTACTGATGCACTGTACCGTATATGGGCTGATTTACAAACAGCCGATTTTGAGTTTGCGAGTTTCCGTATGGGGGAGGGTTGGCATACAGCACAAACGCTCAACACAGTGGAATCCTTTGGTTTTACGATAGATTCTACCTGTATTCCTGAACGTGATGATAGTGCAACGGGACATCCGCGTAATTGGGCAGGCGCACCCAACCAGCCGTATTATCCTGCGCAGGATTCGCCCCGAAAAATAGGCGATCCCCGCCCACTCCTCGAAATCCCTATGAATAGTTGGGTGTTCAAAACGAGTTACGACACAGCACCCAAGCAACGCTACATGAATCCTTGTATTCACCCTGAACTATGGCAACAGGCACTATCAAACTGGCAAGCATCGTTGCCAAACGCAGATAATGATACCTACATTTGGACGATGATTCTGCATCCCAACGAAGCAATGCCACATGACGAAGCAGATTTGCTCTATGCTTATTCACTAGACGCCGTGCGTGATAATCTCAATCGTTTGGTGGATACGATTCAAGCGCGTGGAGATAGCGTACGTATTATGACGATGGCGCAAGCTGCTAATGTGTGGCGCACATAAAAAACCTGCACACTGGCAGGTTTTTGTGTTTGAACGCTCGGAGTGTCAGAGAAACTACTCGTCAACTTGTTCGCCTGTTTTACCAAAGCGACGTTGGCGCGACGCAAAATCTTCGATAGCATCTAGCAAGCATTCACGGTTAAATTCGGGCCAGTAGACATCGGTGTAATAGTGTTCGGTGTAGGCACTTTGCCAAATAAGGAAGTTGCTCAAGCGAAATTCGCCACTGGTACGAATGATGAGGTCGGGGTCAGGTAAGCCACTGGTATACAAGTGGTCGCTAATCATTTCCTCTGTTACATCGTCGGGGGCAGTGCCTTTGCGCATGATGTCTTGGACGGCATGCACGATTTCATCGCGTCCGCCATAATTGAACGCCACGTTTAGAATCAAGCGATGATTATGCTTGGTCGTTTCGCATGCTTCGACCACTTTATCTTGGAGACGGCTGGGAATACCATCTAACTCGCCAATATGACGGATTTGCACGCCTTCATCGTTCAATTCGCGCAATTCTTTGTCTATCACCATCTCAAGAATCTGCATGAGCAAATTGACTTCGCGGCGTGGGCGATTCCAATTTTCGGTAGAAAACGCATAAATCGTCAAAATCTCGACATTAAATTCTACTGCGGCACGAATGATGCGTCGTAGGTTTTCTGTGCCTTGCCGATGACCCGCAGACCGAGGTAGCCCACGTTGCTTTGCCCAACGTCCATTCCCATCCATGATGATAGCAATGTGTTTGGGGATATTATCGGGCAAAGGTGTTTCATTTTCTGCGGTCTTGTCGTTGGTCATCAAGGTCATATTCTTTCGTGCCTTCTTTTACTGTCGAACAAATCAACGGATGAGATTTATAACGTGGTGCTTGTATTTTACAGTGAATATACAGCACCCATCGTTTAGAACCTCACACAGACATGATGTCTTCTTCTTTTTTCTTGCCGAGGTCATCAATTTGGGCAATGGTTTGTTTGGTGTAGTCTTCAATTTTGTCTTGCGCCCGTTTGGAATCATCTTCCCCGACATCGCCATCTTTTTCCATCTCTTGGATGTCTTTCATGGCGTCGCGGCGGATATTGCGCACAGAAATACGCGCATCTTCGGTGCGTCGGCTAACCATCTTCACCAATTCTTGGCGGCGTTCGCGGGTCAGTTGGGGCATGTTGAGGTGAATTGTTCCACCATCATTATTCGGATTAACGCCTAAATTTGCTTTGTTGATGGCTGTTTCAATCGCCTCAGACGCGGTGGGGTCAAAGGGACGAATTGTGATGGTCATCGGTTCAGGGGTCGAGATATTGGCAAGTTTGCGCAACTCTGTATCTTGCCCATAATATTCAACCATCAGACGGTCAACCAAACCTGTGCTGGCACGATTACCACGAATACCAACCAAGTCTTCTTCAAACACAGATGCCGTGCTTTTCATTCTCGTTTCGGCATCGTCAAGGATTTCGTTAAGAAACTCATTCGACATAAAACACCTGCTTTCTTCATCAGGGCTGAGTATTAAGTGTTGGAGTGTACATATTATTGTAACGCATACGTCGTACTCTGTGCAGTTTCGCCTAAAATACCAACATTTGCAACACATGACTACATACCGTTTATTTTTAACAGGTTGAGGCGTGTATCCTATTTGTCGAAATATTGTCTGAAAGACTGCCACATTAGCGCACTGGTGTTATACTGTAGCACAGCATTGACATCTCTAAACGAGGGATAACGGACGGAATTATGACTAAACGCACACAATTATGGTTTACTTTGCTGATAGGGACAGTGATTTTGGCACTGGGGCTGGGCTTTAGCAGTACGAGTGTGAGTGTGGTACAAGCACAAGATTTTGGTAGCAATTGGCTGGCAACTTATTATACCAATACCAGCCTTGCTGAACCGGCTGCCAATTCTGAAGCACTGGTAGCGCAGGTTAATTTTAATTATGGTACAGGTGGTCCAGCACGCATCAGCGGAATAGTTGATAATTTTAGTGTTCGCTGGCAAGGGCTACAAAATTTTGCAACCAGTGGCTTGTATCGCTTCACCGCAGTTGCGGACGATGGTATTCGCGTCTCGATTGATGGCACGAATATCATTAACAACTTCATAAACAATGGCGGGGTGACGACGACAACGGCTGATGTTAACGTGACGGCTGGTGATAGAGATATTGTCATTGAATACGTTGAATTTACAGGCAACGCAACGGTACAAGTTTTCTGGCAACCGATTAATGCTGAAGGTGGCACGGCGGGTCCAACGGCAACACCAGGTCCAACTGCATTACCAGCGATTCCAGCAGGCGCACTCACGGCAACGGTGATTCGAGCAGCGGTTCTTAATACCCGCGATGCACCCTCATTAGGCAGTAATGTCATTGGGCGTATTTTACGCGGAGAAACCTATGCCGTTATTGGACGTAACGAAGACGCGACATGGTTCATTTTGCAACTCGGTGGCTATGAAGCGTGGGTCTATGGCTACTATCTCTTTGTGAATGGCAATGAGTTCAACGCGCCGATTCGCACGGCTGTCTCCGTTTTTGGGATTCCGCCGGGCTTTAACGATACGGGCGTCATTGTCCAAACACGGGCGACGATGCGCTTGCGTGCCGAACCGAACGTCACGTCGATGCAGACAGGGCGCATCACATGGGGCGCACTCTTACCTGTTTCTGGACGGACGGCGGCAGGGGATTGGTATCAAGTGCTATGGAAAGGCACGGTTGGTTGGGTGTTCACGGGCTTCCTCGAAATCACTGAGGGCGAATACGAAAATATACCGATTGTCGAGTGATATTAGTGAATATTTGCTACAGTGGGGATAGTTTCGGCTATCCCTTTTGTGTTTTTGTTGATGGTGATTGCGAGGCTTGGGTATTGCCACGCAATGAATTACGTGGCTAGTTATTAAATTACATACTGATGGAATCAGGCGCTGTGAAAATTAAACTGGTGAAAAACGGACGGAGCAAGCCCGCGTCCCTACATTTTGTTGGTATATTGAACATTTAAGTTAGAAAAACTCCCAACTAAGTAGGGACGTGATCTATCGCGTCCGTGATTTGAACACCCTATTTAATTCAGTTGCCATTAGTCGCGCTAGTAGTCAATCTTTTAGCTGATGATTGTGGGTTTGTGTGAAAAGTCATTTTTTTAGCTTGCTCTGTTTTTTTCTATTGACGATTGCCATCACGGCACAAGAAACTGATGAAACAGTGCCGCCCGTTGACCCCGCGCAATACCCGACCCATGCCGCGCTACAATCCACTGAGCTACCGCCGGCTGACCCCCTAGATATTGCACAACGGTTTTTAGGTGTATCTATTGATGAACAAGCAAATCCCGTTGGGCGCGAGTATTTGCTGGGCGAACGGGATACGTTTTCGATTACGACATTTGGTAGTGCAGGGACTGTGCCGATTGAATTTGTCCTGAGGGGCATCAGCGACCATTTTTATATCTGGGTTGACCCGCTATTCGGTGTAGCAGACGATACAGTTATACAACTCGGTAATCGTCTAGACACAGACATTTATGATAATGTGCGGGCGCTGTGGGGGAGTGAGCCAAGTCCAGGGGTCGATGGTGATGTGCGTTTGCATATGGTTATCAGTGGACGCCTAAACACAAATGTCGCAGGATATTTTTCTGCGACTAATATTTACCCTATATCAGTTGCACCCGCCAGCAATGAGCGTGATATGCTAGTTTTCAATACTTTGTTGCTAGGAGCGAACACACAAACAGAGGGGCTTCGTGTCGCCGCACATGAGTTCCAGCATATGATTCACTATGTCAATGACCCTAACGAAGATAGTTGGCTGGATGAGGGTTTAGCGACCCTGACTGAGCTACTGCTCGGTTACGATGGCGGGACATTTGTGTTAGATCGTTTTGCGAACGCGCCGGAAACATCACTCACACAATGGGGGACTGGTAACGATAGTAATGCGGATTATGGTGCGAGTATGCTATTTATGCTCTATCTACATGACCGTTTTGGCTTGCCACTCGTACAAGCGATTGCATCTGACACACAAAATGACTTACGTTCGATAGATAACAATCTGTTTTTGGTGAATGCGCCACCTGTCGATAGTGTGATTGCGGATTGGGTACTGGCGAATTTATTGCGTGATACAGGCACACGCTTCGGGTATAGCAATTTGCCAGTGATGGCTGAGATAGATTATCTAGCAGAAGTGACGACGCTCCCCACTGAATACACCCGCGATTTAGCCCAGTACGGCACGCACTATTACGAATTGTCACTGCTCCCCACAGGCGAACGCATGATTAGTCTTACTATGCCGGAAGATGTTGCGCTATTGCCTGTATCTGCGACGAGTGGCAACCGTGTTTGGTATAGCCAACGCGGAGACAGAAGCAACCCATCTCTCACCCGTGCTTTTGATTTGCGCCAAGTGACCTCTGCTGACCTCAGTTTTAGGCTCTGGCATGATCTCGAAGCGGATTGGGATTATGGGTATATCTCGGTGAGCGACGATAACGGCGCAACATGGCATGTCCTCACCACGCCCAACATGACAACGACTAATCCGAACGGACGCGCTTACGCCATTGGCTACACGGGACAAAGTGCTGGTTGGCTAGACGAAACAATTTCACTGGATGCCTACACAGGAAACCAAATTTTAGTGCGCTTCGAGATGATTACCGACGATGCCTTACACAATGCAGGTATCGCGCTGGATGATGTGCGTATCGAGGCAATTAACTATCTAGCAGATTTTGAGGTAAATGATGGCGGTTGGGAGAGCGACGGCTGGATACTGAGTGATAACCTTTTACCGCAACGTGCATGGGTGCAAATCATCGCGCATACAGGCGAGGATTACACAATCACACGCCATCTAGCGACGACAACCAGCACATGGTCATACACGCCTCCAGCCGATAGTGACCGTCTGACCATCGCTATCACGCCCTTTGCATCAGAAACATATTTGCCTATGTCCTACACTCTGCAAGTTGACTGAGTGACATGGTAAAATGCCTCTCAAACGTTAACAGGTAGAAATGACATCACATGGCTATTGATTACGTCATTGATTATGATTGCGTCCCGAAACAAACACTCTCCTCGCAGGGGATTCTGGAACGCTTGAAAAAACGCGAACGCGCCGAGACGATTATTCGTATTTACCGCGAAAATGGTGATGACCGTCCGCCCTCGCGCATGGGCTTTGATTTCACGCGCACAACGCCCGAAGGCGAAGAAGAAACTGAGACGATTGTTGTCCAAGATTTGCTAGACGAAGTCGCCGACCTTGACCCTGTAGCGCATCATTGCACGGGCTGTCCAGCGAATCGGCGCGGTGTGCCATTCGGTTGTACCGGATTTGTGCAATATCCCATCAGTGGCAAAGCGGAAGCATGGTTGCTCGACCAATTGCCTCCTGTGAATGAACCGCTTGTATGGCTCTTGCTCAAACAAGGCGTAGAAAATTTCAGCTATGATGGGCGCATGTTCGCACAATTACGGCACGGTAGCGACACCTACTTTGAAGATGACCAAGCGGCGTTCCGTTTCTTGGGTGAATTTAACCTGAATGCGAATCAGGTCTTTGATATGATTTTCAATGTTGGGGATATTGCACCCAATCACGGAGCAGTGTTGCTCTTGTTTTTCAACGCCATCGAACGCAGTGAATTACAAGCCGATGCTATTATGAAGCTCGCGCCCGCGAATTTAGAGAAAATCCAAGCGCATATGTTCTTGCATCAGACCATGCCTAAAGATGACCGCACCATCATCGAAATGAAAGATTTCTTTCAAGCTGTGTGGGTCGCATGGGCATTGAACGTCCAACTCAAAATTGATGCTTAATCCGCTTTGTTTGGGGTGCGACTTGCTATCCACCCGCGCCCCAAGTATGCACCCACAGTCAACACAATCCCCGCTGTCAAAATCTGATGAACCAAGCGCCAACCGAGCGCATCCACGAGGATCAACTGGGTCGCAAACCACACCAGCAAACCAATCGTGATGACCAGAATCGCCTGTGTCGTACGTTGATCAACGCTCCCAAGCTGATTAAAAACAAAGACGAGTACACTCATCCCGCCAAGAAATGTGCCATAGAAGCCAAGTAGCATCCCGATTGCCGCGAGGGGCGATATTGCCATTGCCTCAACGAGAAGGGGTCCGGTCACCGTTGACCAAAATAAATACGGTCCCGGACTCAGCAGGTTCATTGCGGCGGCTGTACCAAGAATCCGCAACGGAGCATCGTCGGTTGAGCCTGAATCATCTGTGTCTATATTTTCTGAGTCTGCTGTGAACTCCGCGCCGGATTGGAGTTGTTGCCATGCGCCCCATGCAATCCATAGCAAGAGCAAACCCCCTGCCACACGAATGCTCTGAATTGCCCACTCTGGGATTTGCTGTAACACAAAAACGGTCACGAAGATGATCGGACCATCGGTAATCAGGGGCGATAAAATGACGAGCAAACCGCGTCGCCAGCCGTAATTGAGCGTGATATTGAGCAGATAGGCTTGCAAAGGACCCGGAATGCTCGTCGCACTCAGTCCAAGGCTGATGGATGGCAAAATGATGGTTTCAAACATGTGCTGATAGCTGTCTTAGCGTGCGAATGAGAATGCCCGCAAGCATAGCACGCAGAGGCGACCTCAGCAACGTATCGCTTTAACTGGCGCGTTTCCAGATATGATGCTCGCCGTCGTTATCAACCGTTTCTATCGTGCAAGTATCGAGGTGGCGCACGATATTTATACGCCCTGTTTTGCTAGTGTCGCTAGGGAGCGTGTCGTTACGGTCAATATCCAACGAGAGAAAGATGACGGTTCCGAACCCCAACAACATCGTGAAGGCAGTGATGAACAAGAATCCCATAGCGAAGGTGGTCATAGCGTGCTTCCTCATATCTTTGATGACTTACTTCTAGCATATAGGATGGGATGTATCGCTTGCTGGTTGCCGTGAAGACGCTTGCCTGACGCATACCCTACGCTGAGGTTTAGGAAATGTTTTGATTGCTAGACAGCCTCTCATTGTCTTACACCTGACTATTGATTGCCCATCTGCTAGAATTAAAAAGTTCATTATCTGAAAAAATAAATGGATGGCGCAGCTATGCAATCCAAATACGATTTCGACTACGACTATCATCGTGAGACGCTCGTTGCGATTCTCAAAAAAATCATTGCGATGCCCAAGCGACCCACGGGCGACGAACTGAGTGCCATTTTGCGCAAGCATCCGCGCAAGGATGACCGTTCTATGCACAGCCGTACCCAACTCGTGCAGGCATATCGGCAATTTGCAGGGCAATATGGCTTGCCACCATATGACGAGGAGCAGATGTTCAAACTGCGCCGGAAGCCTATGCGGACTATCAGCGGGGTGACGCCTGTTACCGTACTGACAAAGCCGTTTCCGTGTCCGGGTGAGTGTATTTTCTGCCCGAACGATGTGCGCATGCCGAAGAGCTATCTCTCGGATGAGCCAGGCGCACAACGGGCAGAGCAAAATAGCTTTGACCCCTATCTACAGACCTATACCCGTCTGTTGACTTACTACAATATGGGGCATCCGACAGACAAAATTGAGTTGATTATTCTCGGTGGCACATGGTCATTCTATCCAGAAACCTTCCAAATCTGGTTTATCAAGCGTGTGTTTGATGCGCTACATGATTTCGGTAACGACATCGACAAGCGCCAAGAAGTGTGGGACGCGCTGAAAGCCCAATCACAATTTCATCCTGAGAATAATTTGGTCAACGTGACGGTACAGGGAACGACCTTTGACCGCACCTATAATCAAGTCGTGCAGGATGTTTATAAAGCAGAAATGCGTCGCTCAAAAGAATTGGTCAAAGAGATTGCTACTGGCACAATTGAACGCACGCCCATTGATGAGTACGCCACATGGGAAGAACTCG
This sequence comes from Chloroflexota bacterium, assembly GCA_038522085.1. GTDB lineage: Bacteria > Chloroflexota > Anaerolineae > Aggregatilineales > Phototrophicaceae > JAUZRW01. The sequence continues at coordinate 77,507 of JBCBKJ010000005.1, read as the reverse complement.
AAGCCACCCATACCTATAACGAGACAGCCGATTGTCGGGTGGTGGGCTTAGTTGTCGAGACACGCCCCGACCATATTGACGAGGCAGAGGTCTTGCGCATTCGTCGGCTGGGCGGGACAAAAGTGCAAATAGGCTTCCAGAGCTTGAACGATGATGTTCTCGCGGCGAACCGTCGTGGACATCGCGTCGCCGCAACGCGCCGAGCAGTGAAGTTACTGCGTAAAGCAGGTTTCAAGATTCACGCCCATTGGATGCCCAACTTGTATGGGAGCAATCCAGAGCTTGACCTACAAGATTATCGCAAGATGTTCGCTGACCCCGATTTCCGCCCTGATGAGTTGAAAGTCTATCCGTGTTCGCTCATCGAAAGCGCGGAACTCATGCAATATTATCAGCGTGGGGATTGGCAACCCTATACCCACGATGAATTGCTAGAAGTGCTGGTTGGTACGTTCAAAGAGACGCCTGAATATTGCCGCCTGACCCGTGTAATTCGGGATATTCCAAGCACGGACATCGTAGAAGGCAATCAGCTAACGAATTTCCGGCAGATTGTCTCGCAGACGCTCGAAAAACGTGGTGAACGCAGTATGGATATTCGCGCCCGTGAAATTCGCTATCAACGGGTCGGACGGGATGAGTTGTATCTGCATGAGATGTGGTACACGTCCAGCATGAGCGACGAAATTTTCATGCAGTACGTCACGGATGACCACCAGATAGCAGGTTTCTTGCGCTTGAGTTTGCCGTTCAAAGACGAGCCTGCACTGCATACAGAACTTGACAATGCCGCGATGATTCGTGAGATTCATGTGTACGGGCAATCACTCGGCATAGGCGACGATAAATCGGGCATCGCACAACATAGTGGCTTGGGCAAAGCACTCATTGAACGCGCTGTCGAGATTGCAAGCGAACAGGCTTATGACTATCTAGCCGTCATCAGCGCCATTGGCACACGCGAATACTATCGCAAACGCGGTTTTGACGACGGCTTGTTATATCAGCGCCGAGCCTTGACGACAGAAGAAGCGTAATATGGGTAAGCCGAATAAATTACGTCCGCTAGCGGTGGCTGTCATCCAACGAGACGATGCTATTTTTGTGGGCGAATATGAAAGCGATAAGCCGGAGTTCGCCCATTTCTATCGTCCGACAGGAGGCAAAATCGAATTTCAGGAATTAGGCGCGGAAACAGCACGGCGCGAGTTCATGGAAGAAGTTCAGCTAGAGATACATATCACAGGCTATCTGGAGACACTAGAGAGTATTTTCGCTTACCGTGACAAACCGCATCATGAATTGGTGCGTGTTTATACCGCCGATTTTGTAGACGATGCCTGCTACGCGCCGGATTTCACCGTGCATGGCACAGATGGCAAGCGGGTTTTATTCCTCGCTAAATGGATGCCTTTGCAGGTATTCCGAGATGGACATGCGCCCTTGTTTCCAGATGGTTTATTGAGCTTGATAGACAGCGTACCGTAAGCGTGTATTGCACGTAGGTTGCAAATATTCGCAAGCGGACGCACAATCAAGCTATATAGATACACACAACGAGGGTTTATCAGGGCATGTTTGCAGACGGAATCAACCGCACTTTACTACGTGGGGTGTTACTTTTCATCATTATCGGCACATTGCCGTTCTATATTTTCGGTTTTATTGTGCTAGGCAGTAGCAATAGCAACAATGGCGCAGAAACAGAAATCACAGAAGAAGCAACGGTTACGCCACTCGGCTTGGATATTACACAAACCGTGACACCAACACCAACCGAAACAGTGGAAGTGACACCGACTGAGTTTGACCCACTTGACCCGACGCCATTCCAATTTATCCCACCAACACGCGCACCAACGAGTACGCCGACACTGATTTCGACCAACACCCCAACACAAACTAACACGCCTCAGCCGGGTGATAGTGATGGCGATGGGATACGTGATAATGTCGATAGTTGCCCGAACCAGAGTGGACCTGCATCCAATAATGGTTGTCCGATACCCGATGCCGATGGTGACGGGGTTCCAGATGCGAGTGACCAGTGTCCAAATCGCTCTGGCTTCGCTGACCTGAATGGGTGTCCAGCCGACAGTGATAATGATGGTGTCTTGGATGATGTAGACCAATGCCCGAACACGGCAGGTATTCCTCTGCTCAACGGTTGCCCTGATACAGACGATGATGGTGATGGGGTTCTCAATGAATCGGATAGTTGCCCTGATGTTGCTGGGTCGGGTGCTGATGGTTGCCCGATAGATGCCGATGGTGATGGGGTAGAAGATGCCGACGATGCTTGCCCGAATCAATCGGGTGCGCCGGATAATAACGGTTGCCCACTCGATAGTGATAGCGATGGTGTACCAGATGGCGCGGATAATTGCCCGAATACAGCAGGCACAGTAGAAAATGATGGGTGTCCAGCACCCGCAGATAGTGATAGTGATGGTGTGCCGGATGATAGTGATGCGTGTCCAAATACAGCAGGTGATGCTAATAACAACGGGTGTCCTGCTCCCGTAGATAGTGACAGCGACGGTGTGAATGACGATGTAGACCAATGTCCGAATACGGCGGGGACAGTAGAAAATAATGGTTGTCCTGCACCTGAACCCGAACCAGAGACAACCCAAGAAGCATAATCAATATCTCGCTCAACAAATGAATATTTCAACAAACGTGTTACGGAAAGGTGGCACGTTTGTTTTTTGCAAACTGTATCGTAGAGACTTAAGTGTGCAAAGGCGCGTGCTTGCTATACACTAAAGGAGTCATTATCATCTAGGCGATTATGCTATCGCTTGTATTCATCTCTCGGCATCAAGGACGTACTATGGTCTCATTTTTTAAAGCAGAGCGCGAATCCGCCGGTTGGCGCTTTTTACTCGTTTGGCTGGTCGCGTCTTTTGCTGGTTTTTTGCCCGGTATTGCGCTTGAACAACTGTATTTAGGGGGCATCAATTTTTCGATTGGTGTGCCACTGGCGTTTTTTGGGCAGGGATGGGTATTGAATCGTCATATTTCACTGTATTTGCCTTGGACAATTGGCTCGTCAATAATTTGGTGGGTTGCTTTGGCGTTAACGTCCGGCACGATGTCTATGTTGCCGATGGATAGCATCGCTATGTGGATTCAGTTATCAACCAATGCGGCAATGGCTGGAGCAGCCGTTGGGGTATTGCAATGGTGGCTATTGCGAGAATGGTTGCCGAATATCGGTGTCTGGTGGATTGCCGTTAGTGCGGTTAATTGGGCGCTATTCTTGCCAGGTGTCATCACAGGGTTTGTGCTGATGTGGGCGTTGGATTATGTTGTTGTGCCAATGGAAGACCGTCACTACGAATTGAGTGGGGAATATTAATACGAAAGGGCGTGATGTATAGCGACCATCAGACCCTCTGTTATTGATTAGTATCTGTCCGAAAAATAGATGTAGGGGACGACTTGTGTGTCGTCCCGAACGGGCGCAGACACAGCAACGCCCCTACGAAAAGAATTTACGAATAGATGCTAAGATTATTTCAGTGCTTGCAGACCACTCAAGAAGCGTTGAACGGCTTTTTCTGCGCGTTCGGCTGGTTGAGCATAGCTGAAGCGCACCCAATTTGCCCCTGCTTGCGAGAAGTAAACACCTGGTACAACCGCAATCCCGTGGTCTTCTGCTAGGTAGCCTCCCAAGTCTTCGGAATCTGTATAACCACCTGCTTCTACAAAGTCACCAACATTGATGAAGGCATAGTAGCCATCACCCATGATAAATTCCATCTCGGCTTCGGTGAGCGCAGCACGCAATACCTTACGGCTGGCTGCAGTTGGCTCAGTGATATTGGCGGCTGCGTTCGCAAATCCATCTTCGTAGGCTGCCATTGCCACAGCTTGCGCATAGAAATTTGGAATGACACCATGCGAGGCATTGCTATTGATGTATTTGATAACGTCTTTACCTGCGACGAGGTGTGCGCTACGGATATTGGATGCGCCTAAGCTCTTGGTCAAGCCATCAAGGAACATCAATTTTTCGCGGTCTTCTGCGCTGAACGCATTCAATACCTCGTTGATGTCGTTCGGGCTACCATCAGTGACGTAATGATAAATCCAGTCGAACAACACAAATGGATACCCCGCTTCAATAGCCGCTTGTGCGAGTTCAATTTGTTCACTTACTGGAATCGTGCGTCCGGTGGGGTTATCGGGTGAGGTGATGACCAAACCTGCGACTTTGCGCCCGTCACGTTCTGCAAATTCAGCACACGCACGGATGCTATCAGGGGTGTAACGCCAACCCTCTTCAGGTTGTCCGGGCGCACGCAAAACGTTCAAGCCAACACTATAAGGACCCCAGTTGTAACTAATCCAAGGGACACGCGATACAACGAGCAAATCACCTTTACGCCCATGCCCAAGCGCGACCATCGCATTGTATGCCTTGATGAGTCCATCGCGTCCGCCTTGCGTGAAAATGATATTTTCAGGACCAAAACCTGTGTCTGCTTGGAAACCCCAATATTGCTCGGCAGTCGCTTCGCGGAAGGCAACTGTGCCAAACGGTTTATCGTAGCCTGTGCCGTGTTCAATTTGGAGTTCGACGGCACGTTCGAGATATTTACGCGGGACACCTGGCAAGCTCGCGCCACCATCCCCCTGCGAGGCATCGTAAGAGCTTGCACCCTCGCCAGCTTTTTGTAAATAGGTTTTGAGTGCGGTCTTAATGGTGAACATGCGGGATGGGGGAATAGCAGTCATCTTGCTAGGGTAATCTAAAACAGGGATGCGATTCGCATCAGGTACTGCGTATTCGGGACTATCTAAACTTGTCATTTGTTGTTGAGCCACGCGGCTTCTCTCCTCATAAATCATGTGTATTGTTCGTCAGAATTGTAATGGTGAATAGGCAAACAAAAAGCCCCTTAAATGGGGCTTTAATGAGAAACGCAAGTGCAAAATACAGACCCCGAGCTAATAAGAACTCCGGTTAGTATCAGTATCAACTGTGATTGTAATAATCGTCTGCATCATACACTCGCCACACACACATTTCTTGGAACTGTTACCATTGTCACATGACGCTGGACAGGTGTCAATTAAACAGGCTATCCGAACATATAGCGGATATGTTGTGCATAAGTGCTAAATTGTCGGCAATTGCGTTATTATCTATGACCATTTGATGAGCAAGCGGAGGAAAATATGGCAGAAAACATCACCACTGAGATAAGAGACAACATTTTTCACATTGTACTCAACCGCGCTGATGCCCGTAATGCGATTACGCTACCGATGATAGAAGCATTGGATAAAGCCGTAGACGATGCCGAAAGAGCATTTCATGCTAACGAAGCGCGGGTGATTATTGTACGGGCAGAGGGGCGTGTTTTTTCATCTGGCATGGATTTTACGGCACTTGATGAATATGTCGCGCTTTATGGCGAACGTTGGCAAGAGAATTTGTTTGCGACGACACACCGCCTGCAAAATGCACTGACCAAGCTCGAACGCTCGTCGATGCCGAGTATTTGCCTGTTACATGGTTTTTGTATCGGCACAGGTTTTGAAATTGCACTGGCGTGTGATTTTCGCTTTGTTGCTGAACGTACGCGCTTGAGCTTGCCAGAGACACGACTGGGCTTGATACCTGATGTGGGCGGAACAGTCCGTTTGGTCAAGCTGGTGGGTCCATCGCGTGCAAAAGAGATTATCCTGACAGGTAGCACACTTGATTTAGCACAGGCACTTGAATGGGGCGTTATCAATCGCATCGTGCCGAAAGATGACCTCATGGCATCTGCTGAAAAATTTGCTGACGAACTGATACAAGCCGCACCGATGGCAGTCAATTACGCCAAGCGGGTTATCAATGATATTGTGGCACAACAACACGGCTTAAACATTGAAGCATGGGCGCAAGCGGCATTGTTCAAAAGTGAGGATTTTGCGAGTAGTGTGCGTGCAATGCAGGAGAAAACGCCTGTTGAATGGAAGAATAAATAGTGGTGAAAGGTAAAATTTGCTTTCGCTCAGATTTCTATATGATGACGTTTTGGCTTTCGCCACGCACTACAAAAGCCTTTGAAGTCCCCTCTCCGCAAGCGAAGCGCGAGGGGAGGGAAGGGTTAAATTCTACTTTGCGGACGCCAAAAATGCCCCTACATTCAGAGTAGTAATTTTTTGTATTAGTCGTGCAATGAATTGTGTGGCGAAAAAGCACGCATCAATCCCCAGCGAGTGCCTCATGCTGTTCACGTTGATAGCTGGCTGTCGCTTGGGTAAGCGTGATAAGTTGTTTCATGCCATCTGCGACAGGTCTCGTTTCGATGTATTCGTCCAAGCGATGCGCATTCCCTCCGCGAGTGATACCAACAGTGACTGTCGGGCAACCATCGGCAAGCGGAATATTGCCATCGGTACTGCCGTTTTCGAGCGTGCCACGAATGCCGAGTTTAGCGAGTGTGTGTAATGCGCCTAACACTAACGGATGCTGACTGCTGACACTCCCAGCCGGACGGTTTCCAACAACTTCTACATCAAAGGTAATGCCGGGTTGGCGGAGTGAGTCGATAATTGCGTATACTTGATTGACGAGCTTCTTGAGTGTGGCTTGCGCTTCGGAACGCATATCGAGCCAGATGCCTGCGTCTGTGCCAATCGCGTTGATGGCTGTGCCACCTTCAATCATGCCAATGTTATAGGTCGTGCGTGGTGAGTTCGGGGGCGTAATGCGATTTATCTGTGCGCCGAGTTCCATGATGGTATGCACGGCACTCGGGCGTCCGAAGTGTAGCCAACTGTGACCACCTTCGGCTTTGGCAGTGATATGTAAGCGGTGTACAGCGATGCCGGCATGATAAATATGCCCGTATGCTAAACCTTCAATATTGATGACCATCCCAAGACGACTTTTGAGCGCATTGTAAGCGGCGCGTGCGCCTTTGAGGTCGCCTAAGCCTTCTTCGCAACTACTCGCCACAAACCAGATATCACAATCGGGAGTGAAGTTGGTATCGTGCATCCACTTGAGCAAGCCAAGCATCCCAGACACGCCCATACTGTTATCGCCTAAACCAGGTCCATAGATGAGGTCATTTTCACGCCGAATGGTGAGGTCTGTTTCGGCACTGAAGACAGTATCTGTATGTGCCATTACCATCACGGCTGGCACGGCGCGGTTGATGCCTTTGTACAAGCCAAGCACATTTTTAGCGTCATCAATTGAAATATCTGTCAGCCCAAAGGTTTTGAATTGCGACGCGACGTATGCTGCGCGTGCATCCTCAGCGAAAGTGGGCGCGGGAATCTGTTGGATGCGAACGCCTTCCTCAACAACCCACTCAGCGAGGTCGGGAAGGGCTTGCCAATCTGTCTGATTAAAAAATGTATTGACCTGTTGATTCATAGCCTGTGCCTGCTCATTAATTAACAATACGACGCTTTTGTTTATGCGTTGGATTGTGCCTTATAGGAGAATCGTTTGCAAGCGGGGATTAGACGATGCTCATTAAGTAAAAAAACCGACCAAGAAGGTCAGTTTTTAGTGTCGAATCGGTGTTGCTTAGGATTCTTTGAGTGCCGCGAGTTGTTTCATGAGGCGACTTTTACGACGGGAAGCGTTGCGTTTGTGGATAACACCACGGCTGGCTGCTTTGTCGAGGTCGCGGGTCGCGGCGCGGACAGCTTCTTCTGCCTCGCTCACGTTGCCAGCTTCAATAGCTTCGCGGGCAGCACGGACGAGGTTGCGGGATTGGCTGATGTAGTGACGATTGTGTAAACGGCGCTTTTCGTTCTGGCGCATACGTTTCTTTGCTGATTTTGCGTTAGGCATATGTAGGTTGACAGGGGACTACCTGCCATCTCCTTTCGAGATGAACTTTTTGACTTTATGCGACTTCAAAGTTTATCAGAGATGGCAGTGAACTGTCTATGCTCAAGTGATTGGCTAGTGTAGGGAAAATGGCAGACATATAGATATGCGTGCAATATTGTGGACGGCAATACATGCCGTCCCTACGAAATTTTGTTATTTTGAGCTGAATTTTTGTGAAGATATGGGTCTACAGGGACATGATCTATCGTGTCCGAAAATTTTCACTGACATCAATATACTAGCAGCCAGTCATTAGCCTATAAATTGCAAGGTGGCAAACCCAACCGCGCCTAGATTGACCAGCACTAAAAAGCCAATTATCACATAATGTATGGTTGGCGCAGGTGCTTTTTCGCCTGGCACACGTTGCATTTCAATGCCTGCGGGAATCTGTGCGAATAATGCCTCAATGTCTGGTCCAGTAGGGGCGAGGTCTTCAAAATCATCTTCATCGTCGTAGAAGTCTTCATCGCCTTCCATACCAAAATTGAGACCACCACCACTGTCATAGGTCGAAGCGGTTGTGCCGAAATCTCCTGCGCCATCATCAAAGAAATCGTCATCGTCATAATCATCGACAAAAGTGTCTACGCCTGTGCTGGCATAATCATCTTCAAATAAGGTATCGTCATTGAAGGTATCATTTGCGCTGTAGATGGGTTCTTCAAACACAGACTCATCAATATCAAAACCGGCATCATCGTCTGCAAACAGGTCATCATCGCCAAAGAGGTCATCGCCCGCACTGCCGTAATCGGTAGTGCCACCTGCCTCACCGCCGATGCCTAAGCCATCAACCCATTGGTCGTATTGTTCTGGTTCTGCTTGTCCAGTGGCATGGGCGACACTTGAACTGCTGGATGGCACGGCGTAGGGATCTTCTTCCGGTTCTGGTTCTTGGTATGCTGCTTGAAGAACCGCGTCGGGGTCAATGCCAAGACTTTTCAAGCCTTGTCGCGCACGGTCACTCTCTGGATTGATGACCAACACATTTTCGAGGCACGTTTGTTGTTCTTCTTTGGAATCAACAACAGCACTCAGCCAAAGCCATGCGGTTTCGTTGTAACTATCAATCTCGATAGCGCGTTCGAGTAGGGTGCGGGCTTCGGTTTTGTCGCCTGTTTTGTAGGCATCGACTGCCGCACGCACCATTGCATTCACATTTGCTGTCATGAAGGATTGCTCCTCAGTTTGGTAAAATAGTAGGGCAAAAATATCATTCACTTATATCCATGATAGCACGAAATGCCCCATGCCAAAAATCAACAGCCGTTTGGAATGCTCAGGTTTGGTACTGTGCCGATGTCATACAGGTCATATTGCATGCTGATTGTGCCGGAAATGGGTAAATCTTGGTCAAAGATGGTGGCATTTTCTACGACGAGCGTCAGATTGAAGCGCACGACAACATCATGCTCTGGCGCGACCCACAAATCTCCCTGTGCAGAGAGTAGTCGCGCATCTTCTCCGAGCGTGATATTCGGCAACACAAGGTCTTCTGCCAAAAAGCGATAGAGCCACACTTCTTCGCCATTGATCGTTTCGCGTTGGGAGGCACTGGTCGCAGAGGTCACGCCACCGAGCAAATCACCCGCGCTCAAATCTGCTAATAAGTCACCATCTGGTACATTGCTGGCACAGCGCCCTTCACGCACGAGAAAGGTATCTTCGCCAAGCCTGACCGCTTCTAATGATAAGGGTTCAGCCTCTTCTGCAAGGTTCAGGTCACGGGTGGCGATAACACGCCGTGCCGAACCAACTTGGTCATAGGTGATGGTCGCGTTAGTCGAAGCACTGGTTTCGCGGGTGGTACGAGCAAATGCGCCTTCTAACTGAAAGAACATCTCCGCACGCCAGCCAGCCAATGCTTGTGTATTATCATCTAAGCGCGGAAATGACACGGTTTCATAACCGGCTGGAGGTGCATTTTCAGTGAGGACAATCGCTGTCGCTAAGGATTCAGGGTCAGCGAGTGTCGGCAACGCATCCATATCGGGTGCTTGCTGGCAACTGGTCAAAATAAAGACACTGAATAAAAACAAAATAATCGCAGATTTCATACTAGAACTCGCAATCAAGGCGGAACAGATTTTGGTTTCTATAGTTTTCATAACATAAAAGGGATGATAATGGATTGTGTTAAGCAAGCAAAGTGCCATAAACTGTAGGTAGCTTGCGATATGCACTCTGTAATGTTAAACAGCATATGCAATGGTAATGTAGATTACACACAATTGAGTGATAACCAACTTGAAGGAGATGCCATGCGTCGCGTATGGATACTGGTTTTATGCTTATGCCTGCCTCTGCTGAACACATCAGCACAAGAAAGCGTGGATGAATTTTTCTGTCCAGAGATACGTGAATCTTATGAACCACAATTCATAGTGGCTGCGCCCGCACTGGATGAAAATCTACTGGATTTGACTGTGACAGCTTTGGGTGTTGGTAATTATGACCCGCTACTAGGTGTACAAACAGCAACGGACGCTATCTACTGTAATGATAACGCGCCTATCTCTGAAGCCTATGCGCTGTCCTTGCCATCGGGCGATATTCCGCCAGCCGTGACAGGCGCAAATATCGTCCTATTTGAATTTGGCGCAAATACTGTGTACGTAGCTGAACAAGATGGTGGCACAGGCGCGACGTTACTCTTGTTTGAGGGCGTCATTGATGCAGAAGACCATACGTACACCCTAGAAATCACAGAAGCGATGGTTGCCGCTGGTGGCGAAGCCTTTGCTTACGTTTTGCCTATTGCTGGCGAGTATACCCCTGAGTTGACTGTCCCTGATAGCGAAGGCACACTCATTCAGGCGGATACAGTTGATGCCACATTGCAATCTCCCTTTGCCTTTACTGAGACTGCCGTCGGTGCGCCGATACCGCTCGAAGTTGGCACTGTGGACATTACCGTGAATGCTAATGAGATAGGCATGTACACGCTCATCTTAGAACTACAAAGTGGCGAAATCCAATTTGGCGATGGTGTGGCGAGCATTGAAACGACTGAAGCAGGCGCGATTACACTCAGTTGCGATAACACGCCTATTTTTGAAAATGGCTTGCAAGTTGCTTTCCCTGATGATTTGCTCTATACAGCGACTATCTTAGGAACAGCCGCCGATACCGTTGGGGCAGTGATGCGCGAAGATGGCACAGGGATATGCTACGACGATGTATCTGCTGCTGATTTTTACTCTGTTGATTTGCCAAGTATCCAGACAACCCGCAATTTCGTACATTCACAAGCCATCGTCACGCCGGATGATGACAATCTCGTATTCGGTGGTAAAGAGAGCATCGCGGGCAATTACGTTCTCATCGTTGAGGGTGGCGTAGTCGATGAAGATGATATTTTGGGTGGGGATACCTTTGAAGTCACAGTGACACCGCAGATGGCATCGTCTGTGACGAGTTTAACGGTCTATGTGATGACCACTGAAGCTGCCTTTGACCCGCTACTGACGTGGCAAATAGATGAAGAGAATGCGATTGTGTGTAGCGCGGCTGGCTCAGAAGGATTGTGTGACCAACCCCTGCCAGATTTTGCGTCTAGTCGCATTAACATTGGTCCGAGCTTGACCTTGCAAAGTATCAATTACAATCCGTATCTGCAAATTCAAATTAGCGATGAGATGGTTGGCTCGACCTTGCCGTTTACTGTTTCTGGCACGAATGATACACAGGGCGCTTATGTCCTCATCATGCACTTTGTAACGGAATAACACCCCTTATCAAAATACGCTATAGTCAAGAGGTATGGCAATGTGCTGTGCCTCTTTTTTGTTGATTTATGTTTATTAGGGAGGAAATATCATGCCACCCATTACACTACTCAAAGACAAACGCATTGTGTTGGGCGCGACAGGCAGTATCGCCGTGTACAAAGCAATCGACCTCGCTAGCAAACTTACGCAAGCAGGGGCGCTGGTAGATGTTGTCATGACGGAATCAGCGCAACGCTTTGTTTCGCCATTGACCTTTCAGGCGGTCACGGGACGTCCGGTTTATACCGATATGTGGCTGACAGATAATAGTGGTGGCTTACCAACGCATATAGCACATGTTGGCTTAGGGGAAGGCGCAGATTTGCTGGCGGTCATTCCGGCGACAGCGAACACGATGGCAAAGCTCGCGCAGGGTATGAGTGATGATTTGCTGAGTGTGATTGCGCTGGCGGCACGTTGCCCAATAGTGCTTGCTCCTGCGATGGATGGGGGTATGTATGAGCATCCAGCCACACAGGCGAATGTCACTAAATTGATAGAACGGGGCGCGACCATTATTGAACCGGAAGAAGGACGTTTTGCTAGTGGTTTGTATGGGCGCGGACGCTTGCCAGAACGTGAAATGCTCATTGGGCAGATTCGCCGCGTGCTAGGGCGTGAGGGTGCGCTGGCTGGTAAGCATGTCGTGGTCAGTGCGGGACCGACCCGTGAGGCATTCGACCCTGTGCGCTTCATTAGCAACCATTCATCCGGCAAACAAGGCTATGCGATTGCACAAGCGGCGCTGGATGCAGGCGCAGACGTAACACTGATTTCGTCTGTGGATTTACCCGCACCTGTCGGCGCAACTATCGTAAAAATTGATTCTGCCAATGATTTGCTGAACGCTGTCAAAACAGTGCTTCCCTCAGCAGATGCGCTCATTATGGCGGCGGCTGTCGCTGATTTTCGTCCGGCAACCCGCGCCGAGCAAAAAATCAAGAAACAGACTAATAACGACGATGCCATGCAAATAGACCTCGCACGTAATCCCGATATTCTCAAAGAAGTGTATGCGATGCGTGCGGATGTGCCACAGTTGAAAGTCGTTGTAGGCTTTGCTGCCGAAAGCGAAAATTTACTCACCAATGCACAATCCAAAGTAGAGCGCAAAGGCTTGGATTTCATCGTCGCAAATGATATTTCAGCAACTGACGCTGGATTTGCAGTGGATAACAATCGGGTAGTTTTCTTGCATAAAGACGGCACACAAGAACAATTCGACCTAATGAGCAAGGCACTGGTCGCAGAGCAGATTATCATACGGGTCGCAGAGCGATTGTCAGATAGTTGAATGATGTATAATGGCTTTATGTTGACAGCATTTTGGAGAAGACATCTTGTACACAGAATTTAGCGTGCAGAATTTTCAGGGCTTCAGAAACTTAGAGCTTAAAGACATCAAGCGTGTAAATTTGATTGGTGGCAAGAATAATGTTGGCAAAACGAGTTTGTTGGAAGCATTGATGATTTATACAGGTAAGTATAGAACAGTATATTATGGTTTAAATACAGTTGCTTTGACAGAAGATATACAACGTGAATACATGACAGGACTTCCTAGAGTGTACTCTCGTAATGGCGATTTACACCGATGGGACTCGCTCTTTTTTAACTTCGACATTGAAAATGAAATCAATTTCGTTGGAGATGGTTTTCCGTCAAATATGTTGCCAAGTTTTGACAACCTAAGAATTTCACTCGAAACTGTATCAAGTTTTGACATGAACTCACTAGCAAATTATCGTTTCATTAGGGCATTAGAAGACACTGATTTTGCAAAACTTGAACAAATTATAAAATTTGAACGTCCTACACATAACACAATTTATCTCATCAAAGATGGTAAATATTTGTTGACATCGGATATTTTGAATCAGCCAATTCCATCACAGGCTGTACGCTCACAATCTACAGTTGAAAGTAGAGATACCAAAGCACACTTTAGCAAGCTCAAACAAGAAAAGAGCATGAAGATATTGATTGATGCTCTACAGATTATTGAGCCACGTCTAATAAATGTAGATTTGCTGTCTGACGGTATATACGTTGATATAGAAGGTATGAGCCAACTTATCCCTTTGACCTCAATGGGAGAGGGTATGAGTCGTATAGCCAGTATTGTTTTAACAATGGCAAATGTGCGTGATGGTTTGGTTGTCATTGACGAAGTTGAAAATGGATTACATTTTTCAGTACAAGAAAAACTGTGGAAAGTCATTGCGAATATCGCGCATCAATTCAATGTACAAGTCTTTGCTACCACGCACAGCTTAGAAATGATTCGCGCTGCACAACAAGCATTCGCAGAAACACCAGACGATGATTTCCGGTATTATCGCCTTGACCGCGACGCTGAAACAAACGACCCTGTTGCCGTGAAATACTCGCAAAAGACAATGGCGGCGGCTGTTGAGATGGGTTACGAGGTGCGCGGGTGACGGAAAGTTTACCAGAGGATAAGCAATATCTGTTGCTCGTAGAAGGTAATGGTGAGAAAGAATTTTTTATCCGCTTGGGTAAAGAACTGTTTGGTGAACCGATTCCGTATTATATCATTGACTACAAAGGCATCAGAAAATTTGAGGATACACTGTTGCCACTTCCGCTTGACTCAAACTTCTGGCGCATAAAACGCATAGGGATTGTGCGAGATGCTGATTTCAATACAGATGCTTTTGCCAGTATCAAATCAGTACTTGAAACTGTCAATCAAGAGAATGATGTGCAATTGCCTTTGCCAGAAGATAAAAATCTTTTTGAGGGTGATAATTTGCAAGTTGGCATATTCATCATGCCAGACAATAACCGAGAGGGTATGTTTGAAGACCTCCTGCTTGATACCGTCAGAGATGATGACGTGATGCGTTGTGTGGACGCCTATTTTGAATGCTTGGAAGAAAAAGATGTTGTAAGCAAAAAAGAGCGTGTTCCTAAAGTGACCTTCGATGTATATATGGCAGGACGTCAGCAGGAATCGCTTCGTGTGTTTGTTCAAGGTAAAAAAGTTGATGAGAACACCAGTCAAAAAGATTGGAAGCGCCGTTATTTGTCAGATATGTATGGCATGAAATTTTGGGATTGGAATCACCCTGCCTTTGATAGTATCAAAGCTTTTTTGCGTGCTTTGGTGTCTGAGGAGGCGTAAATTTAGATTTTGCTAAAGTGATAGGTCACAGTGTAAATCGCATCTATGCTGAGAAGTGGATAACTTTTTGACATAGATTTTTATGGAGCGATTTACGATGACAGAGACAAAATATGCAGGGCTTTGGGACGAGATTTTAGGGGCAGAAGGCGCGATTGTTCAGCATTTGATTCCGGCTGTGCGTGAAGCAATCGAAACAAGTATCTTCAATGATGTACCAGCTTGGGGATTGCTGACCCTAACCTACCTCGCGCCAGAAAACCCCTCACTGTTGAGCAAATTAAGATGCGCAACCCTTATGGCAATCCGGCTGGGTTCGCGCAACATATCAAGGATTTACAGGAAGCGGGCTTACTTGATGATAAGGCGGTCATCACACAAGATGCTTACGACGCTTACCAATCGCTGATTGATGCCCAAGACGCAAAAGCGGCTACCCTCACGTTTATGCCAGATAGCGACTTACAGACGGTGATTGACTATCTAGACTGTATTGATCAAGCTGCGGCTGGGTTGAACACCCCTATTCAGCAGATTATCGTTGCTGAAAAACCTTGTGATACCCCTGCGCATCGTATTTACGAATTAATTTCACATTTACGGGCATTTCGTGATGATGCGCATGTGCAAGCATGGCAACCACTCGGCATCAGTGGACATACTTACGAGATGTTTAGCTTTGTGTGGAATGGCGAAGCGCCGACAGTCGAAAAATTCCTCGAAGTGCGTAGTACACGGGGATATGACGCAGAAGCCTGTGAGCAAGCACTCGTCTTACTAGCCGAAAAAGGCTGGATTGAACAAGGCGATGATGGCTATGTGGTCACACAAACAGGCAAGCAAATTCGTGATGAGGTAGAAGCGCAAACGGATACCTTTTTCTTTCAGGCATTCGATGGGCTATCAGACGAAGATTTAGCTGATTTTCGTCGCTTGCTGGCGGAGATTACTGAAAAATTTGCGCTAGAAACCGAAAATGCCTAAGTTGGGGTAGCTTGCAATAGCACAGATAGCTGACCGCTACTATAATACGCGCTGGATTTGCTGTTGAGTGAATTAGACCGCGTGCTATGAACCGACCCACACGTTTTATCTGGTGGATAATAATTATACTGGCAGGTGTGCTGGTTGCCTGTGAACCAATGATGTATAACCCGACGCCTGTTGCGATGGTGATTACACAACCGGTTACAGATACGCCCACACCTGCACCGACCCATACCCCAACCCTGACACCCACACCGGAGCCTTCTCCGACGCTTTTTGTGCCTACGGCGACGCCTTTCCCATGTGATGAAGACAGTGGACGTTTCATAGATATTGATGATAATGCCAGCGAAAATGGTAACGGTGAAAATTTGCGCTATCGTATTTATGTGCCACCGTGTTATCAGAGCTTGGGCAAACGCTTCCCGACGGTGTATCTATTACATGGTTTGAGTTACCGCGAAGAACAATGGGAAGATCTAGGTATCAACACAGCACTCGACCAAGGCATTCGGGCAGGCGCCATGCCACCGATGATTTTGGTGATGCCATATTTGGGGCAATTGGGACAGTTTAATCGCTTCCCGCCTGACCCTAGCTATGAACTCTTTGTGCTGGATGAATTGTTGCCACAAGTTGAGCGCAATGTTTGCACAATAGAAAACCCTGATAATCGTGCGATTGGGGGTATTTCTCGTGGTGGCTTCTTGGCATATAGTATCGCCATGCGTAACCCTGATGTGTTCGGTATTGTCGGTGGACACAGTGCTTACTTCCCGTCGGGTAGCCCAGAAATTCCACCAGCTTTCAACCCGATAGAACTGGCACTCAACGAGAGTTTCTTGCAAGAAATTGACTTGCGCATGTGGCTCGATAACGGCGCAGGCGATTCGTCGGCATCTAGCCAGCAATTATTCAGCACCCGCTTAACCCAGCGCGACGTTCAACACACGTATGTTGTGCATCCGACAGGTGAACACAATAACGACTATTGGGCGACGCATATCAGCGAGTATCTTACATTTTATGGGCGCGATTGGGAACGCGATTATGGTCAATTGCCGGATTGTGCCGAACCTAGCCCGTAGAAACTAGTGGTTTTTGCGACTAGCGTGACGTTTGACTACTTTTTCGGCTTCGGCTTTTACATCGTCACGCTTGCGCAATGCCCAAACTTTGTTTTTTGCCTCTTTGACCGCTTCTTTGTGCTTGACGATAGGCGTAGGGTAATCTTCTCCGATAACACAGTCGGCTTCGATTTCGGTCATCGGGGGCATGTTGAATGGCTCATGAATGTGTTCATCGAGGACATTGCGTAATTCTGGCACCCACGCCCGAATGAACACGCCATCAGGGTCATGGTCGATGCCTTGCTTAATTGGATTGTAGACGCGCAAAGTATTAATCCCCGTTGTACCACTTTGCATCTGAACCTGCGAATAATGGATGCCAGGTTCGTAGTCCGTGAACAGTCGCGCTAGAAATTCTGCCGTATGTTGCCACTGAATCCACAAATCATAACTGGCAAACGAGACGAGCATCGCCCGCATCCGAAAATTTATCCATCCTGTAGCACGCAAGTAGCGTATGCTGGCATCCACCATTGGATAGCCTGTTTTGCCTGCTTTATACGCCTCAAACCGCTGACAAGCATCGTCATCAGTTGTGGGCTCATCACGTAGCGCATCGTACTGAGGGACAAAACTTTCGTACTCAATGCGTGGTTCATCTTCTAATTTTTGGATGAAATGGTCGTGCCAATGAAGGCGTGAATTGAACGAGCGAAAAGCACTTTTCCAGCTTCCGCCGAGTTCACGATATTCGCTATCAGACATATCGTAAATGGCATTACGTCGTTTTTGGAGCGCACGGAACACTTGCCGGAGTGAAATGCTACCATATGCCAAATGCGGACTGATACGTGAACAACTATCCTCAGCTGTGACAGGGCTAGACATCTCGCGGTGATAGTGCGAGCCACGTTCAAACAAAAATTGATTCAACACTTTTTGCGCTTCGGATTCGCCACCAATTTGACGCGCTACTATGCCTTCGTCATGGATACCGAGTGTGTCCCAAGTAGGAATCTCACCAATTGGAATATCTACTGCAACAGGTGGAATGTGTTTTGGCGCGGGTAGGGGGTCGCCTTTCATTTGTGCTTGCCAGAGCTTTCGCCGATTATCACGGTCTTTAAGTGGGCGAATAACGCCGTTATTGGGTGTCTCGTAAAAGGGGATGTCATGTGCCTTGCACCACAGATGCACAGATATATCACGTTCATAACTGAGCATCGTGCCTGTTTCTTCGTGCGCATGAATGGCGTCTATTGGCGTGATTCTGCAAATAGCATCGAATACATCTAGTACTTCGCCCACACGCACGATGAGCGTTTGTCCGCGAGAGGCTAAATTTTCGCGTAATTCTAGCAGGCAATCCCGTGTGAAGTCATAATGTCGGCGGTCATAATCTGGTGCATGAATGAGGCTAGGTTCGATAATGTAGATAGGCAGTACCGAACCCGCCTCTATAGCATGGGTTAGTGGCTGGTGATCCGTTACTCGTAAATCACGTTTGAACCAGACAATATGTACCATCTGAAGTTATATCTACCTGCTACTAGCAATAAAACATACCTAGTATGCCATATGCACATAGGAGGTAGCTTAGAGTATGTGTTGAATTGTTATAAGCGCGGTGAGTAGAGAATGAGTTCACTTATGTATTATGAGTTGTTGATAGTTGACGCTGTACACGCACCAGTGGAACGATGCGTAAGGCAACATCCATAATTTGCCAAGGCTTTGCCATCCACTCACACCCATATTTTTCTAGGAATGATTTTTCAGGCTTACGATAGGCAGAGGATATAAACATAGGACCTGAATAACCAAGTTCACGAGTAGCTTGTGCGACCTCTAGCCCCGTCAGAGCGCCAGTAACGCGAATATCCAACACGATGGCAGCAATGTCGTCAAGATTCGCCTTGATATAGTCCAGTGCTTTTTCCCCATTCACAAAATGCTCAATATCCATTTCAGGGTCATAAGACATGACAGCCGTTTGGAATATTTCAGATAACATCTTGTCATCTTCAAGGTACAGGATTTTCATGATTGTGTTCTCTTAACACTTGTAATGTAAATTCATACTATCACAATTTTACGTAATGAAGATAAAGATAATAAATCTTAACAAATTATACAGTAACTGACTAATCAATCCTTTGTGAAAGGTTGAACTTTCATATTTCTATCATCCCCTGCTATACTAGCTCTACTCAGAAATTACTCATAAAAGTGGAGCAGTCACTATGGGCTATGAAACCGCATTGGCATTTTTAGAACGCATTGAACGCGAAGAGAGTTTGCGCACGCAATTGTATATCTCGCGTCCCGAAGATTTACAGAAATTGACCGAGTTCGCACGCGGGAAAGGCTTCCTCGTCAGCAAAGCCGAACTCGTTGAAGCAATTGCAAATTATCAAGAACGTTATCCCACTGGCACGATTGACCCCTTGCGTGCCTATGTTGAGGACTTCAAGAAATTTGCTTCCCGCGAAGAATTGGCACAACTTGAAGCCCCAGCCGATACTACAGAAACAGGTGAAGACGACGCTTAACCACGTCGCAAAAAGACAGTTACAGCAGTCGTCACTAGGAATTTCCATACAGGATGCGGGTCAGGTTCATCATCTACCCACACAGTTTTGATGAGCCACTCATTGCGTCCTTTAGGGTGGGCGACCACATGCACTTTGCGTCCACCGATTGTCTTATGAAATTGGGTATCCCCATCCGATTCTTGTTTTGACCCATCCGGCGCACTCACAGCTTGCTCTATAGCACGTTGCGAGATGCGCCGTTGCCATTTCCGTTCGATAGCATGGTGGGTCATAATGAGCTTAGGCATAGTTTATTCCTCTGTTGTCTCAGTTTGGGTAATGCGTAGTGTCGCACTATCAAGTGTAACTGTCAGATTGATTTGGGCAGTGCTGGTCGCATAATTTTCGGTCTGATAGGTGATAGCTTCCGCAGGGATGCGTGCCAGCATAGGCAATGAAATCTCGCCATTATCTGTGCTAGTAATCGTCACTTGCACACCTGTTGATACAGGGATAGCAAGCGTTAACGCGCCACCTGTGATGACCATATTGCTATCAAAGCGCACCCCGTCGGCTGTCGTGAGCGTTAACAAGCTACCGTTACTCGTAATTTGGCTGATGCTCGGATTGCTCCCTGTCGGCAAGAAAATACTCACCGTGCTATCGGTGCTATCGAGTGCGAGTTGGGTATCATCAGCAGCGAGTTGTAAACCTATCGTGCTAGATTCTGTCACGAGGTCAAAGCGTGGCACGTTCATGTCGGTGAGGTTTGCTGTGAATGTGCTATCGAACGTATCTATCACAAAAGAAATTGGTAATGCTGTGGATGCTTGTAATGCCCATGTAGATGCACTGGTGTTGGCTGAATCGTTACTAAGCGCGATAATGCTTTGTTGGGCGTCTGTTTCTGTGGTGAAAGACACACTTTCTGGATTGCCTACATCCGCCGTGAAAATCGAATCTGTCGTAGATATATCTGTGAGGGTTGCCTCACGCGATGCTACATTGAGATTGACAAGTGCCGATTGCGTATCCGCACGCGAAACAGACAGCATGTTATCAGCTTGTGTATCAGATGCACCTGAGCAGGCTACAAGCAAGATAGATAGCAATAAGGCATAAAGCGTCAATTGGGCGGACAAGCGATTTCTCCGCAAAGTACATGAATCAATCGCTGACAGTGTACATCTAGCGTCCTAAATCTGCCAGCGACGAATAGTTACCTAGCGAATAGTCGTCACTTCAGCATCACGGATGCGCACCAGACTGAACATCCCTGTAAGCTCATCGACTTCGCCACCCACTTCCAGCGTACCAATCACCATGACAGGGTTTTTCGTCTCATTCGACCAATCATCTGTATAGACGATAATCACATCAGATACCCAATCATCTATCGAAACACAAAACGGACACACCAAGACCATCTCGCGGGTGAGCGCAAACCAATCTGCACGTAAGTTCAACTGTGGCGCAACGTAGCCAGCAATCCGAACCTCTGTCCCATCGAGTGCCTGAATCTCATCGGAGACAATTTGGATATTATTTTCATCAAACCCATCGTACAGGTCTTTAAACGTGATAGTTGTTACTGCATCTAAGTCACGCAGGCTAGGGCGTGTCGGTATGGGGCGTGTAGCATCTCTATCAGGCAAGGGGGTAACGATTTGAACCGTCGTAGTAGATGTGCCACAAGCCGTCAGCAAACCGACAATCATCACACATAAACATACACGCAATAAGGACATGATACGCTCCAAAAATAGACTCATCAAAATATAGCACACTTTTCTTTTGCTTGTATTGATACCAAGTATCATTTAAGATAATTATCTTATTAGACGGCGTATGTTTTATGTGCGAAGACACGTCCCTATAGAGCGTAAATTATCAGTAAAAGGCAAACCGTGTTATGGCAGTCGCAGTACCAACACCCAGCACAACCCAGATAACAGAAACACTGGCATTAGATGTGCATCGTTTAGCAACAGGCTACGCAGGCGATAGGCGTGTGATTGATGAAGTAACGTTCAGCGTCAATAGTGGCGAACGGGTCGCTATCATTGGTCCCAATGGCGCAGGCAAAAGCACGCTGTTCAAAGCGATTGTCGGCTTGATTCCTTTCACGATGGGGCATATTTCTATTTTTGGTGAAGATTGTCGTAGCAGTCATAATCATGTGGGCTACGTGCCACAACATAATGATATTGATTGGTCATTTCCGGTATCCGTATACGATGTGGTGATGATGGGACGTACACGGCACATGGGCTGGTTTCGGTGGGCGCGGAAAAAAGACCACGAGATGGTACAGCACATCCTCAAGCAACTGAGCCTGACTGCGTTTGCAGACCGTCAGATAGGCGAACTTAGTGGTGGGCAAAAACAGCGTGTATTCATTGCACGGGCATTAGCACAAGAAACCCGTGTTCTGCTCATGGACGAACCTTTTACAGGGGTTGATGGAGCGGCAGAGCAAGAGATTATATCGACGCTGGACGTACTCACTGAGCAGGGTATCACGATGCTAGTAGCGACCCATGATATGGAAAAAGCCGCTAACGATTTCGATAAGGTGATGCTGATGCGAGGTGGCGTCTTGGGGTATGGCACGCCTGATGAGGTACTCCAGCCAGATATTTTGCGACAGGCATACGGGGGCAGTGTGCGCGTGTTTTCGCAAGGCGATACTAACTTCATGATTATGGATGAATAGAGCGGTAAGGGCATACGATAGATGGCTGATTTTCTGAATTTTTTCACCGAACCGTTGGCATTCCAATTTTTTCAGCGTGCAATGTTTGCCCTCGTGATTGTTGGTGGCTTGAGTGCTGTTGTGGGTAGCTTTGTGGTTGTGCGCGGGATGGCATTCTTCGGCGATGCACTCGCACACACGATTTTGCCAGGTGTCGCGCTCTCGTATACAGCAAGCGGGGGCAGTATCGGCAGTAATTTGTTTATTGGTGGTATGGGTGCGGGGGTGGTATCTGCCCTTGTGATTGCGTACCTCACGCGCAACGAACGTCTAAAAGAAGATACGGCGATTGCGATTGTCTTTGTCACCATGTTCGCGCTAGGGATTGCTATTATCAGCACACAGGGCAGTTACAGCCAAGATTTGTCGCATATCCTGTTCGGGAGCATCTACGGTATCAGCGAAACAGATTTGATGGTGATGGGGGGGATTAGTCTCGTTGTGTTGCTGATTATCGCCCTACTCTATAAAGAACTGGTGATTATCAGCTTTGATATGAGCCTCGCGCATACCCTCAAATTGCCTGTAGAAACCTTGCGTATCACCTTGCTGATTCTAATCGCCGTCACGATTGTTGCCAGCTTGCAAGCTGTGGGCATTGCACTCATGCTGGCATTGCTCATTACCCCAGCCGCGACAGCCCGCTTACTGTTCAAACGCTTGCCATCTATGATTGTGGCATCGGCTATCATTGGCATCAGCAGTGGGATTGTAGGTTTTTATGTCTCGTATTATCTGGATGTGCCATCCGGTGCAAGCATTGTGCTGACCATGAGCAGTGTGTTTGCTGTCGTATTTATCCTGACTAGCCTATGGGACATGGTTCGGGCTAACACACAAACTGCCCAGACAGCCTGATAGTTAGCGTACTCGCGTCATGTGCTGAATGAATAGTCTATGTTTGCTGGGTGCGGATAGCCTCTAACATGCTTGGGGCGTCTGCCGGAATATCCTCTGGCAACCAGTCAAAGGCACGGTCAGAACTCCACATGGCATAGGGCGCATTGGTAATCCACGCGAGGCGAATGAGAACTTCATCGTAATTCACACGCCAGCCTTGATAGTGATCCCAGCAATAATCACGGTCAGGGTTAATAGGTACACCAAAATGCTCTAGTTCATTGAGTGCTGCTTCAAACTCTGCGCGTGTAATTTGAATCGGGTCATCTGGCTTAGGCTGTTTGTTATACGTGAGGTTGAAAGAATCCGCGATTGAATGCAGGGATAGAAAGCCAGCACGCACCGCAGACCCGCTGAGTGTTGCCCGTTCGACTTGTACAGAGGACGCGATGATAGCGGCGGCATCCATCAGACAGCCGGCAGTGATAACCCAATGTCTATCAGGCTGTGGTGAACGATAATAATTGAGCAAAGCAAGGCTGGTGTGTTGTTCTTCAATTTGGATGAACCAATCACTCCAATCTGTCCAAAACGACATCATAAATTCAGCATTATCGAGCATCTGCACATAATGTAAACGACGTACCATCTCGACAGGTGAGGGTGGCGATCCTGCAAAGGTTTCCATTTTTGTGACCATCTTCTCGCGTTCAGAAAATGCCCCGTACATTGTCGGCAAATACCCAATCAGCAATGCAATCAGCATCATGCTCAGGGCGGCTTGCGAGAAGGTCAGCAGAACAATCGGCATATAATCATGAAATGATGCGCCAAGTGTCATCAAGGATGATCCACTTAAAACAATGGCATCATATACAGATAACGTGGGGTCAAGCGCCCAGTAAATGCCTGTGTAGCCAATGATGATATTTGCCAGCCACACAATCGGCAAAACGAACATCGTATACGGAGGGTGCATCGCCAGAATGTAATCACGTTTGCTGTATCGGGTGCTAGGTTTGAAAGCAAGTGATAAGATGCTATTTATGAGCTTGATAACAAAGCGCGTCAAATAGGAGCTATCTGCACGCGGTAACACAAATGAGCGCAACGCGGAATTGATGGTATAAAAGACAAGCGATGTGCCAGCCAGAAAAAAGAAAATACGCAGTAATGAGTTCACAACATGTCATCTTTAAAATATGAGCAGTAAATTAAAAAGGGATGCTGGTAGTATGACGTATGTCGTCATGACTGGCAAATTATGATGAGCGGATATAGCACAAAGGGAAACAAGCGAATGGTAGACAAAGCCGATACGCATGAGCAGAAACGGCTATCTGATAGCACAAAGAACTGGAAACATTGGGGTCCTTATCTCAGCGAACGGGCTTGGGGAACCGTGCGCGAAGATTACAGCCCTGATGGCGAAGCATGGGCATTTTTCCCGCACGACCACGCCCGCAGTAAAGCCTATCGCTGGGGCGAAGATGGGCTGGCTGGCATCAGCGATACGAGCCAACATCTGTGTTTTGGGCTTGCACTCTGGAATGGCGAAGATGCGATTTTGAAAGAACGCCTATTCGGACTGACGGGCAATCAAGGTAATCATGGTGAAGATGTTAAAGAGTATTATTTTTATCTGGATAGTACGCCCACCCATAGTTACATGAAAATGCTTTACAAGTATCCGCAAGCGGCATTTCCTTATGAAGACCTGATAGCTGAAAATGGACGACGAGGCTATGATGATTTCGAGTACGAGTTACTAGACACAGGCATCTTTGATGATGACCGTTACTTTGATGTGGTCGTTGAATACGCTAAAGCCGATGCAGACGACATCATCATCGAAATTTCAGTGACTAATCGTGGTGATGAAGATGTGCCGTGTGTGGTATTGCCGACATTGTGGTTTCGCAATACATGGTCATGGGGCTACGAAACAGGTCCGATGCGCGATGTGCCAACCAAGCCGATGATGCGCTATCAAGACGGGCGTATTGTGGCACAGCATCCGGCATTAGATACCTACTATCTGTATCA
Source organism: Chloroflexota bacterium (assembly GCA_038522085.1). Taxonomy (GTDB): domain Bacteria; phylum Chloroflexota; class Anaerolineae; order Aggregatilineales; family Phototrophicaceae; genus JAUZRW01. Next base: position 52,493 of record JBCBKJ010000005.1, on the reverse strand, counting down.
CGAAGGGGTAGACGATGCAATCTTCACTCATAATGACACCAATAACGAACGGCTTTATGACACAAGCAATCCGACGCCTTTTGTGAAAGATGCCTTTCACCGCTATATCATCCATGATGAGCAACACGCTATCAACCCAGACCAAGCAGGTACAAAAAGCGCATATGTCTGTCGCTTGCAGGTCGCGGCTGGAGATACCGAAGTCATCACTTTGCGCTTGACGACACAAGAAATGGAAAAACCCTTTACAGACGCCGATAGAATAATCAGTGACCGTTTGCAAGAAGCCAATGCATTTTATGATGCGTTGGCTGTCGATGCACTCACAGAAGATGAAAAGCGTGTACAACGACAAGCTCTCGCAGGCATGTTGTGGACAAAGCAATTGTTTTACTATGATGTGAAGCAATGGCTAGAAGGCGACCCGCATATGTCACCACCGGAATCACGCCAGCGCGGACGTAACAGCGATTGGGAGCATCTAAACAACTTCGATATTATCTCCATGCCCGATAAATGGGAGTATCCTTGGTACGCCGGCTGGGATTTGGCATTTCACTGTATTCCCTTGGCGATGGTCGATATGGACTTTGCTAAAGAACAGTTGGTTTTGTTAACACACGAATGGTATATCCATCCTAATGGGCAATTACCCGCTTACGAATGGAACTTCAGCGATGTGAACCCCCCTGTGCATGCGTGGGCGGCATGGCGCGTCTTTGAAATGGACGGCAAAGAAGATACTGATTTCCTCAAACGTATTTTCCATAAAATGCTCATCAATTTTACGTGGTGGGTCAACCGCAAAGATGAAGACGGCAACAATGTCTTTCAGGGTGGTTTCTTGGGCTTGGATAATATCAGCTTGTTTGACCGCAGTGATGAATTGCCCACAGGCGGACATATCGACCAGAGCGATGGCACAGCATGGATGGGGTTTTACTGTCTGGTGATGATGAATATCGCGTTGGAGTTAGCCAAGCAGGACGCTGTGTACGAGAATTTAGGCGTCAAATTCTACGAGCATTTTTTGTGGATTGCGAATGCCAGCAGTGAAGATGCCCATGAAGGTATTGGTCTGTGGGATGAACATGATAATTTCTACTACGATGTGCTGAAATTATCCGACGAATCTGCTATTCCGCTCAAAGTGCGTTCGTTAGTTGGCTTACTGCCTCTGATAGCTGTCGAAACAGTCGGGCAAGACATCATGCGCAATGCCAAAGAATTTTCACGGAGTATCCGCTGGTTACAAGCACATCGCCCTGATTTAGCGTCTAAACTTGCCAAAATGTATGACCCTGACGAAGGCAACAAGCATCTGTTCGCTATGCCGGATGAGTTCCAATTACGGAGTGTGTTGGGCTACATGCTAGATGAGAATGAGTTCCTGTCTGAATTTGGCATTCGCTCAATGTCCAAAGTGCATGAAACACCCTATGAACTTGATATAGGTGGTGAACATTTCAGTGTGCAGTATTGGGCGGCAGAATCAAAAAGTGGTTTGTTCGGGGGCAATTCTAATTGGCGTGGTCCAATCTGGTTTCCGATAAATTATTTGCTGATAGAAGCGATGCACAAATTGCATCATTACTATGGTGATGATTTTAAAGTGGCATGTCCGACAGGTAGTGATAACTTGCTGACACTTGAAGAAGTTGCTGATGAATTAGCGCGTCGTCTCTGCAACATTTTCTTGCAACGTGAAGATGGCACACGTCCTTTTGCTGGTGGCGAAGAAAAATTTCAAGATGACCCTCACTGGCGTAATCACTTGTTGTTTCATGAATATTTCAATGGCGATGATGGGGCTGGCTTAGGGGCAAGTCATCAAACCGGCTGGACGGGCTTGGTCGCGCATTTGCTGCAGCATCTAGGCGAAAAACGATGACACACTATCCGCTTTATACAGGTGATGTGCCATATCTCACGACGGCGCAAATGATAGAAGTTGACCGAACGATGATTGAAGATTTTAAGATTGAACTCATTCAAATGATGGAAAATGCCGGACGGAATCTGGCGCATTTGGCACGCAATCGCTTCTTGGGTGGCAATCCGCAGGGCAAATGGGTAGTCATCATGGCAGGGACAGGTGGTAATGGTGGTGGCGCGTTGGTCTGTGCTAGACGTTTGCATAATTATGGCGCAGACGTGCAAGTGTACATCACGGCTGAGGATAACAAGTTCACACCTATTCCAGCCCATCAACTGACTATCTTGCGTCAGATGACCGTCCCGATTGCGCTGGGCGCTACTATTGCTGATGCATACACGCCCGATTTGGTGATAGATGGCATCATTGGCTACAGCCTCAAAGGCGCACCACGCGGCACAGCAAAAACGATGATTGAATGGGCGAATAGTCAAGACGCGCCTGTGCTATCGTTGGATGCACCGTCGGGTGTTGATACAACGTCTGGTACAGTCTATGCACCTGCTATCTCTGCTACAGCAACCATGACGCTCGCTTTGCCAAAAGAGGGCTTGCGTCAAGCAGGTGTGGAAAAACAAGTTGGCGAATTGTATCTGGCAGATATTAGTGTCCCGCCCGCGCTCTATGCCCGAGAACCCCTGAATCTATCAGTCGGGCATATCTTCGCAGAGAGTGACATTGTACGTTTATCCTGAGCTTTTATAGATGACCAGTCTATGTGCTGGTCATCGTTCTAAATCAGCTCTCCTCCAGAATAGCATCGTCAGACAATTACGACACGGTCACAAATAGCCTCCAGCAGGGCATCATCATGACTAATCATCAGAATGCTCATGTTGTGGAGTCGAGCGTGTTCCAAAACAGCATCCCATATCTGCGCTTGTGTCACCGCATCTAACATTGCTGTCATCTCGTCGGCGATGAAGTAACGGGTATTCTCATTCAAAACACGCGCAACAGCCACCCGTTGCAATTCACCACCACTTAGCTCATGTGGATAACGGTCAAGCCATGCGGTATCGAGACTCAAGCGATGCAAATAATCATTCTTGGGTGATTGCACTTCACCGAGAACCTGTCGAATACGCCAGCGTGGATTGATGGCAAGTTCAGGATGTTGAAAAATTAACTGTATCGGATTGTAACCCTTGGATGGTAAGGACATGCTATCCAGCGTGACCGTGCCAGACAGTGGTTTTAGATAACCCGCAAGAATTTTTGCCAATGTCGTTTTGCCACGTCCGCTAGGACCACTCAAGCCAACAATCTCGCCATCTGCTATGCGCAACGAGACATTTTCTAGGATATACGGTTGATTACGATGGTAGCGGAACGTAATATTTTCAGCTTTAAGCATGGATACACCTCACAAATCCGTCACGTAGCGCACGATTTTCAGGACGCCCCTCGTGGCACTCCGGTGTGACAATCGGGCAACGGTCTGCAAATAAACAGCCTGTAGGCAAGGCATCGGGATTTGGCTGTACACCGGGCAAGGGTTGGAAGCCATTGCGTGGAAGCGCACGCCACAAGGCTTTTGTATAAGGATGACGCAGTGCCTCACCATCATCTGCAAAGTCACTTGCTAATGCCGTCTCAACCGTAGTGCCTGCATAGAAAACAGCGATTTTATCAGAAACGGTTAGTGCGGCTTCAATGTCATGGGTGATAAGAATCACGCCTTTGCCACGGTCTGCTAGTTCTCGCAAATGCTGTAGGGTCTCCTCTACCACATCTTGATGTAAACCAGGTGTCGGTTCATCTGCTATCAGCAAATTCGCATTGCCGATAGTCGCCGTTGCGAGCAATACCCGACGTGCCATCCCTCCCGATATTTGATGGGGCAGGAGCTTACTGACTTGTGCGCCAAGTTGATAGCGTTCAAAAGCGCCTTTTTGAGCATCGCGGGCTTGCTCTCGTGGAATCCCACTGAGGACAGCCGCCCGTTGCACCTGCGCCCCCACCGCTTGCAACGGATCAAGTGATGCGACAGATTGCGGAATCAGGGCAATCTCTGAACCACGCCATTGTCGTTGTTGCTCAGGAGTTAATGGCGTACCTTGATAAATCATATCACCCGTAACCGTCGCATTGTGTGGCAAGATACCGAGAACAGCATGCGCCAGCAAACTTTTACCAGAGCCACTCGCGCCGATAACTGCAATCAACTCGCCAGCTTGTACATCAAGGTCAAGTTGTGTGATGGGGGTCACTTGGCGTTGGCGTAAACCAACATCGTACATTGTGAATGAAATAGATAAATCTCTAATTTGTAGCATCGTATTATCCCTGACTCGTTTTTGGATTGAGTAGGTCACGTAAATTCTCGCCGAGAATGTCAAATAATTTGACTGAGACGAGCAGAGCTAAACCTGGTAGCACAGCCAACCACCAATAACCTGTCGATAGATGTCGCATCGCTTCCGATAAAATGATGCCAATAGCAGGTGTGTGCGGGGCAAGCCCAATGCCGACGAAACTCAGAGCAGCTTCGTGCAAAATGGCATGTGGGAATAGCAAAATCAAACCCACAATGAACTGAGGCACGATATGCGGCGCAATATGTTTGCGTGCAATCCACCAGCCGGAGTGACCGAATTGTCTGGAGAGTTGTACATAGTCAGATTGCCGAATTTTCAAGGCTTCAGCACGAATGACACGCGCAAGGCTGGTCCAGTGCGTAATCGCAACGGCAATGACGACGCCCCGTGTGCCACCCCCAAGCGCAAATGAGATCAAAATCAGCAAGACAAGGTGTGGCAGGCTCAGGAAAACATCAATCAACCATGTGATGATGTCATCGACAATCCCGCCGAACATAGCGGCTGCCAGACCGAGCAATCCAGCAATTAATGCACTGATGGTCGCTGCTATCAGACCAATCCGTAGGCTGAGGCTTAAACCAATCAGGGTGCGTGTGAGCATATCACGCCCTAACCAATCCGTACCAAAGGGATAGTCCCATGAGGGGGCTAGATTGCGGTCTGTTAGATTCGTGCGTAGGCTCTCCGCGTCAATCATCAAACCGGCAATCATCACCAGTAAAATAAAGCCTAGTGAAACTACCATCGTGAGAATTGTTTTTCCGCGTCGATTGTTGACAGTGAACCACGTTGGTGTTTTGAGCTGTGCCTGTGTCATTGAGGCAGGTTGAGTTGTCTGTGACATGGCGGTTATTCTCCAATCTGAATGCGTGGGTCAACCACTTTGTACAACAGGTCAGCGATGGTATTTCCGACAAACACGAAAACAGCACTGAAAAGCACAATCCCTAGCAACAAAGGCACGTCACCCCGCAAGCCTGCTTGTACGGTTGCTTCACCCAAACCAGGATACGTGAAGACCTGTTCTGCGAGAACGGCACCGCCGAATAATTCGCTCAAGGAAGCAAATTGAAGTGTGATAGCGGGGAGCGCAATATTACGGATACCGTGTTGCCAAACAGCACCAATGGTAGATTCTCCTTGTGCGCGAGCAAACAACACATAATCGCTGTTCAACACTTCGATTAACTCTTGGCGCGTGTGCAGAGCAATACCAGGAATCCCTACAATGCTCAAGGTGAGGGCTGGCAAAATGATATGATGAATACGTTGTGCGAGTGTAACCTCAGCAGGGTCTATTCCCGGTGGCGCACCACAACAAATGGGCGTCAGGCGTAGGCTAACTGAGAATATGACGAGTAGTAACATGCCAACCCAAAAGGCAGGCGAACTCGCTAGGGTATAAGCGTAAAAACGTATCGCACGATCTAGCAGTGAATCAGGATATGCACCAGCCAACACGCCGAGCGTGAATCCTAGAACGCCACTGAATACCCACGCGGTCAGCATCAACCACAAAGATGCCATGAAGCGTGTACCAATGACCTCAATTACTGGACGATTATAGATGAGTGATGTACCCAGATTGCCTTGTAATACTTGCTCACCCCAAGCGAAAAAACGTTCTACTGGTGGGTCGTTCAAGCCCCAACGTTCTGCAATCAATTCGCGTTGTTCAGGGCTGACGAGCATCATATCCGCGCCGATATAAGCATCTACAGGGTCAATGGGCGAGAGGGCTAACATCACAAATGAAAACGTTGCCACGGCAACTAACAAAGACAGTAATTTCAGTAATTTGCTTGCTGAATACTTCAAAACAGGGAGAGGTTGCATAGCAATTCTGGCTCCGATTAATATACAAGACCGATGGGTGAGAGGCACAGGCATCTGCCCATGCCCCATATCACTATCACTATCAATATCACTAATGGAAAATCAGGAACACGTACTTGTCCATGATGCGATATTCGCGGTGATGGGCCAGCCGTGTCCGTGCGGTTCAATCTGCGGATTACCAATATTGAGACAGTCACTTACAAAGTAGGTATGGTCAAGGTTGACCAACCATGCCCATGCCGCATCTCCTGGTGTTGTGAAGCCGGTGCTATCGTCCCATTGGGCGGCTTGCCAGAAGACGTTCGCTTCTTCTTGGGTTGGCGCACCCATTGCTAAATCGAGATATTCATCAACTTGTTCATTGGCATAGAAACCGGTATTGAAGAAACCCACGCCACCATAAGAACTGTGGTGTAAGTTGTAAATTTCTGTTGGGTCGTGGCTACCCCAGCCGAAGACAACGGCGCTACTGTGCATCATCGTCTGGATGTCGTCCCAACTGCGTCCATCGACATTAACTTGAATGCCAACTTCGCGTATCATGTCTGCCGCAGCGAGGGCGAGTGATTGACGGGTGCTATCCGTTGCGGGATACAATAAAGTAAATTCAGCAACTAAACCATCACGTTCGACAATGCCATCGCCATCGCTATCGACCCAACCGCCTTCTGCGAGAATAGATTCTGCTGTGGCGATGGCAGCATCTGTGAATATGGCATCGGTTTGTTCCCATGCTAAACCGCTGACAGGTCCAAATGCAGGGGTGCCATAGCCTTCTAAGAGACCATCTACAAGGGCTTGACGGTCAACTGCGTAGTTGATAGCACGACGGATACTCACATCAGCCGTTACATCATTGCCGATAGGATGCCCATCAGCCGTTGTCTCGCCTGTGTCTGGTACAAATGGGAATAGAATGCCACGGTTATCGACACTCTGCACAGGTACAAGGGTCATATCGGGTACATCTTGTATTGCAAAGGCTTGTGGGACAGCTACGACGTTCACCTCACCTGCGCGTGCGGCGGCAAAAGCAGCGTCTTCACCCAAGAATAAGAAAACAAGGCGGTCAATAGCTGGCACGCCACCGTAATAATCTGGGTTTGCTTCGACAATCAGTTGCTGACCTTCATCCCAACGTACAAACATGTAAGGACCTGAGCCAATTGGGTTGCGGGCATAGTCATCGCCATGAGCATGTTCTGGGACAATCCCTAGTGTAACCAAGCGATTGATGAATGTACTTTGTGCTTCAGAAAGACGTAGTTCAACCGTGAAGTCATCTATAACAACTGCTTCATCCAACACAGTGACATCTGTCAGACCTGCACTTTGGGCGGCAGTGTTGAATGTATAAGCGACATCTTCCGCAGTAACCGCTTCGCCATCCGTGAAAACGGCATCCTCACGAATTGTGACTGTCCATGTCAGTGCATCTTCTGAAACTGAGTAACTCGTGGCTAGGTCGTTGACGATGTTGAGATCTTCGTCACGACGTAAAAGCGTACTCTGAAATAATGGTGAACCATAACGTCCCCAACCGAGTGTTGGATCGTACCCTTCTTCTTCCTCGCCCCCGACGGCTAAGGTAATCTGGCTTTGATCCTGAGCAAAATTGCCTGCAGGCATCAGCGCAAAAATAAACAGCAACAACAGCAAGCGTTTCATAAGTCTACCCTTATTGAATATTTTACAGATGTAAGATATTACATGTGAGATATACTACCTAATGCTTGCAATTTATACAACTCATTGGAGCGAACAGATTATTAAGTGCATTAGTAGCATACAAACTGTTCTGAGGGCTGATTGAACATACTTTTTGACGTAGAAACAAAAAACCACCTACAGAAGGTGGTTTTACTTGGAATATGCTTTTTATGTGATGTCTGCTTGACTCGAACCTTCAACCGATTGATTAAGCGTTTTTTCCTGTGATTTTCTCTCTTTAATTTCCTAACTGATTTTGCATTTTGTAGAAAAATCCCCTCTAAGTGGTTCGCACCAATTGAGTGTCTTGGATAGAATCAATGTTTGAGTACCATTTCAATAAACCCAGAGATAATTCCTATGTCAGATATTGATATTTTTGTGAGCCATGCAACGGTGGATGACAAAATGGTTAGCAGGATTCACGACCTTTTAGAAGCTGATGGTCTGAATGTGTGGGTTGACCATGAAGACGATATTGTTGCAGGTGATAATTTCAGAACAACGCTAGATGATGCCCTGAGAACGGCGGAAGCTGGCTTGTTTGTGATGTCTAATACGTCTATCAAATCGGTTGAATGCACGGCAGAATGGAATCGTATTCTCAAACGTGGTGCAATTCTCTATGTGGTGATGATAGAATCCATCAATCCGCTAGATATTCCCAGCCGTATCGACATCATCCAGCATATTGACCTGACACAAGAATTTGATGCTGGTATGGCAGATCTTATTAAAGCGATTAAGGGCAAACACGAAGTACAAATAAACGCACCTGCTACACAAAAAAGGATCAAAATCAGTGGGACGTTCCCCCGTTCGTATTTGGATTTACCCCTGATTGGACGCGATGACGAATTTGAACAAGTACAATCACTACTAGAAGAAAATAATCGTATGGTGTCGATTTTGGGTTTGGGGGGACTTGGCAAAACACGCCTTGCCGTTGATATTGCGACCCAAGCACAGTTTCGAGATGGTGTTATCTGGCACACCATTTCACCGACGACTGATATACACCGTTTGACCACACAAATTCGTGACCATTTGCGATTGGATGACACCTATGCTGACAACGCGGTATGGGAACAACTCAACACGCGACAATGCTTGATTGTATTAGATAATGCAGAAGATTGTCGCCAACCTGCGACATATGCCAGCCGTATCAACTCCGTTGACCTCACAAGTGGTACACGCTTCCTGATGACGAGCCGTTACCAGTGGCGTGAGGTTCGTACCAAGCCCATTAACTTACGCTTCCTTGATGAAACACCTGCATTGGCTGTATTAGATGCGATGCTTGACCGTGAACCCCCTGCGTTTGATGTCGCTGGTTACAAGAAACAACTTGTACAATCTGCACGCTTTCACCCTCGTTTGATTGAATATAGCGTGGGTTGGTTGAATCATTACCCACCTGAATTTGTGCTAAAGATTCTGCGAAGCCTTGAAGGTGAAGATGCAGAGGAAATGCTAACCGATATTGTCCGCAAGACAATCGACCAGATGCGCCAGCAGGAAAACGGCGCAGACGCGATTACAGCACTCAGGCGCTTGGCAGTGTGCCGTGATGGTTTCACGTTTGAAGCGTCACAAGCGTTGATAGATGACCCTAAATCATTGGCAATGCTCAAACAATGGAATTTAGTCGATTTAGACATGGGGCGCTATGGGCTTGACCCACTTGTGATTAAAGTGGCTGGTATTGATGAGAGTGCGCGACAAGCCCATTTTGACTACTACAAACAACTCGCAATAACACATGACAAAGCACAAGATTACATGGGTTTGGATATTGAATCAGCCAATTTAGAAGGGGCTTTTGAATGGGCAATGGCAAATGACCCGGAACAAGCCTATTGGCTCTATGAAGCGTGTAGTGATTTTCTGAGGAATCGTGGTCGTGTACGTAGTATGATGCAATGGCTCAAGCGCATCATGGTCGCAATTGAAGGGTTGGATGATGCTCGTTTAGCTACTATCGTTCAAAATTCTCTGGGGACTGCCTACAGTGACTTATCGACGGTGGAAGAGCGAGAGGTCAATCTGCGCCGTGCCATCGAAGCGTATCAAGCCGCGCTGAAACACTATACGCCCGCGAGTGCGCCTCTCTCTTATGCGATGACGCAGAACAATCTGGGAATTGCCTACCGCAATTTATCGACGGTGGAAGAGCGAGAGGTCAATCTGCGCCGTGCCATCGAAGCGTATCAAGCCGCGCTGAAACACTATACGCCCGCGAGTGCGCCTCTCTCTTATGCGCTGACCCAGAACAATCTCGGGACTGCCTACCGTGATTTATCGGAGGTGGAAGAGCCAGAGGTCAATCTGCGCCGTGCCATCGAAGCGTATCAAGAGGCTATGATTTATCGAACCCCCGCGAGTGCGCCTCTCGCTTATGCTAGTACCCAGAACAATCTGGGGCTTGCCTACAGTGATTTATCGACGGTGGAAAAGCGAGAGGGCAATCTGCGCCGTGCTATCGAAGCGTATCAAGCCGCGCTGACACACTATACGCCCGCGAGTGCGCCTCTCTCTTATGCGACGACCCAGAATAATCTGGGGGCTACCTACGCAGATTTATCGACGGTGGAAGAGCGAGAGGTCAATCTGCGCCGTGCCATCGAAGCGTATCAAGCCGCGCTGACACACTATACACCCGCGAGTGCGCCTCTCTCTTATGCGATGACCCAGAACAATCTGGGGATTGCCTACCGTGATTTATCGGAGGTGGAAGAGCGAGAGGGCAATCTGCGCCGTGCCATCGAAGCGTATCAAGCCGCGCTGACCATTGACACGCGTTGGTATAACCTAGACTCATACTGGGGACGTGGGAATAGCTACTACGAGTTGGGAAAAGCGTATTACCCCCAAGCCATCGCAGACTATCGTATGTATGAGCAACTCACAGGTCAGCTAAAGCCGTTCATGGCGCGTCGTATTGAAGAAATGGAACGAGCGTTAGGTGAATGATATTCAGTAACCGCGCCAGACTTAGAAACTCTGGCGTTAGCTGGTACAGAATAACAAAAAGCAGACTGCGATTTGCAGTCTGCTTGATTGTGTGGTATTTTGTTCTCAGATACCTCACGAACGAAATCCTCATTTAGAAGTGACTCCGGAAGGACTCGAACCTTCAACCAATTGATTAAGAGTCAACAGGGTCTACTTTAGCGTAAAGTCAGGTAAAGCGCAAACCCCCGATATGAGGGCTTACGCATCTGTCTAATCCAACATGCGGTCTACTGGGCTGTACTTCTTTTGTAGGTCTGCAAGCTCATTGTCAGCGAATACGGCATAGTAAGCGGCTGTCACGTTCACATCAGAATGACCTAGTAGGCGTGCCAATGTCACAAGGTCGCCACCCCCTATGAGATACATTCTTGCAAAGTTGTGTCGGAAGGCGTGTGCATTCACACGACCACGCACTTTTGCGCGTTTCTTTAGGCGTTTGAGCATTTGAGCCAAGCCACTGTATGTCAGAGGTTCACCTGTCGAAACGTTCACCACAAACGAATCTGTGTGAGACTCACGTACTTGCATCCATTTCTGAACTAGCAATGAGGTGTGATGCGACCAGTAAACCCAACGCTCTTTGTAGCCTTTTTCTAGGACACGCCCACGTCCACGTACTGCGTCGATTGTCTCAACTTGAAGCGATAAGATACCCCCAGCACGAACACCTGTATCTGCTAAGAGTGCCAATATTGCGCGGTCACGAATACCTGCTGGACTGTCTAGTGTGGCATCCATTAGCTTGCAAAAGTCGGACGGGTCTATAGATTTTGGTTGTGGGTCACGTCTGCGTGGCATTGGTATTGCATCCATAGGGTTAGCGATACCGTAGGATTTAGAACACCACTTCCAAAAGCTCTTTAACGCTCTGATATGAGTGCGAATAGACTCGTGTCGCAAACCCCCTGCTTGTGCTGGCTTCTGCTTTTCATCAACATATCGTTGGTCGCGTTCTCTAAGCTCTGTGATGTAATCAACTAAATCATCATCGGTGACAGTGCTAACCAGGACGGTGTGACCGATATTGTCAGACATCGCAGATAGCACAGAGGTGTACCATTTGATGGTTGCCTCACTCCGCATACTTGCACGCTTTATTTTTAAAAACTTGGCAAGTGCTTCACTCAACGTGGCAGTCATGATTGCAACTCAATCTCTGCAAATTGCTGATAAATTGAGCATTTTTGCTGGTGCGCAAGCAAGCCACGACGCATGCTGTCTTCGTTGTCATAGGTTCTAGTCCAACCACAAATACACTTGGCTTCAAAGCTAGGGTTTTCGACTTGTAGCAAGTTGATTTCGGGGTCTTCAATGAGCGGTACATCCTGCACAACTTCAATTGTTGGATGATAGTCGTCTGCATCAAACTTGTGCTTATGCTCACTACCTGAAAACGTGTAGGATACCGTGCTAATCGGTAACAGCGCAGGTATAAGCCAGATAGCAATGTTACGCAGTTCAGTGGCGAATATCGCATGACCACCTGTTACACCTTCGCTCACTTCGAGCAACGGCATATGTACAGCCATATAGAGCCATTGTAGATAGTAAGTAGCGATAGCAAATATTAGGAATGTGAAGCCACGCGCAAAGGTCAAGCCCTCATCACGTATTTGACTTGATGTACTGATTTGCCCAACATCGAGTGCAAACGCAATCAACAGTGCTGGTACAAACCACTCGTACCAATCCCAGCTAGTCCAGTCTACGGCGGGTGCGTATCCACTGAATAAAGTTCCTAGCGCCCACGTTGAATGTATCAAAGCGGCGATTCCGGTAGCAAAGATAAATGGCTGTTGCCATATATGACGTAATGCTTTCATGATTTTCAGTCTCCAATCAACTCGTAAGTTGTTAAAATATCGTCTAAGTCAATGGCATCATCACGCACAAGGAACGGCGCGAATTTGCCAGTGTATTTCGTTGGGTGTGATGAGATTCTCGCTATTTTGACGTTGCCGAAAAAACCAATCGGCACGATGTAGCGATAGATTGTGTGATAGTCATCCACTGCAAGCATCACCACAAAATCAGAGTGATAGGCGCTTGTTTTGCCTTTTTTGCGGATGCAGTATTGGTAGCGACTTTCTACGTCTGGACGTGCCGCTTTTACTTCGATGTGGATGATTTCGCCTGTCCTGGTATCGGTTGCAGTCACATCGCCTTGATGCTTGCGTTGTGCCGTATGCTTGGCGATGTAGCCCTGACTACGTAGCCACATCAACACATACCGCTCTGCGAGTTCGCCTAGCTTTTGAGCGTGTGCGAATCGCATCCAAAATGCGGTATATGCCATGCGCCGTGAAGCGACAAAAGCATTGGTGGGGTTTTTATGCACGTTTTGGTGCTGTCCAACTTGTCCATGTTGTACTTTCGTACTCAAAACAGGTGATTTAGGTATATATAACTTGTCCAAAAGTTGTCCTGTAGTTGTCCTTGAGGACAGCGTTTGTACAGGTTGGACGGGTTTGACAGGTTGTTCAGAGGAAATTATTTTTTCACACATTCAATTTCCCCTTCTGATTTAGCTTGACACCCAAGTACCATGTGCCATTAGAGCGGACACGCTCAAAACCTAAGCGTTGCCAGTCGCGTGCAACTCTGGTACTTGATTTCGACTGTGCGCCGTTTCTACGACACCATGCCGAATAAGCATCATAGAGTTGCTGACCACCGATTTTTGCCTCACGGTCTATGATGCACCAATCATCAACGAACGTTGCTTCGTAGTCATTTTCTTTCTTGTATTCTGACCGTGCATTTTCCGACTGCGCAACGCGGGTAAACTTCCCAGCATGGCGCAAGCGACGTAAGCCGATTAGGGCAAGATTGAAAATGCCAGCGAGTTCGCCACGCAACTTATTAGTCAGTTGACCATCTCGCTTGTTAGCAGGTATCACGTTGTTCATCGGGATAATGATGATGCGATTGAAAATCGCATCCGACCTATCAATGACACGGGGCAATTCGTTCATTGCACCCCACACCTTGCACATCGGCACGAAACGAAACGGCTTGCCGAAAATCTGCCTAGCCATAATCTGGTCTTGCGATACAAGACGTTTGTAGTGATTGTCTGCCAGCACTGAATTGGCTTTAGGTTCAGTGAACGTCACCAAACGCTTGCCTGCAATATCCGCTAGTTGATACGGGTTGTTTGTCATCTGGTCTAAGTCGATAGACGTGTGACTGTTACCAGCGAGTGCTTGCAACACATTCAACAGCACCGATTTACCTGTACCACTCGCACCGACAAGCCAAAAAGAGACACGAAAATCTGTATTCGACGTGAGCGAGTAGCCCATAGCTTCTTTGATGAGAATTTCTAACTCCCAATCAGTCTCTTTTGAGTGTGGCGCTAGAAGAGAATCGCGTAAGAATTTCCGAAAAAGCGGACAATCTGCGTCGGCGTCATAGTCAAACGGTAGCTGACTTGTCATGAAGAAATCGCGCCTATGCGGTACAAGCTCATCTGTGCGGATGTTGAACATCCCATTGCGCAGATTGATGAAATCGTGCTGACTATCTATGCACTCATCTTCTGTCATGAGATAGGCTTGCAGATATTTCTCGATAGACGCGACTTTATTAGCCGATGGGCGTATGCCGTAGTGTTTACATGCTTTCAGTTGCTCCCAAATGTCTTGTTTGAAGCTATCTTTAGGCAACCACACACCATCGGCATACTGATACCACTGACCAAAGAAAAAGCGCACGTTTCCATCCCATTTTCCAATGAGCATGTCGCCTATTTCGTCGTCAGTTGGCTTGTAACCGTCACTCATGATACTGTCCTTACTCGCTTGCTACCGATACGATACGCAGATTGGAGCGTGCGCTCACATTCAATACGTGTCATGCCAGTACGCAAACCTGCTTGTAGCAAAAGTGGTTGCACATCCAACCAAACGAGTTCACGACCTGCTACGAAATTTGCCAGCACACAACCAGCCTTAAATAGTGCATTGTTGCGGTTGCCCACGCTGGCGGTTTCGATACTGGCGACCTTCTCACTGACAACGGTGCTTAGATAAGCACGTTTTCTATCGCTGGTATCGACATGATGCGGACGTTGCGCCTGTTGGATAGCCTGTTCTCGCTCAAAATCGTTTTCAGCGCGTAGCGATAGCATCCAGTCGTGAATATCCTGTATGTGTGTCAGGTGTTGGATTTCGTGATTGCGATGTACACGGTAGCGATAGCCTGATGGGTGGGGCGACGGTGGGGCAATGACATACTGACCATTGCCACGAATTTCAAAACCACCAATGCCATCTACACGAACGTTGATATTGTCGGGTATTTCATCGACACGCACGTACAAGTGAATTCCTTTTTGTGAGCCTGTCAGCACAGAATGCGTTGTCTCGCACAGTTGCGGAAATTCCTTAGCAAACATCTGTATTGCTGGTATACCGTCCAAGTCGATAAAGACGACATTGCCACTAATGCGACCACCAACCAAACCAATGCTCTTGTAGCTTTGCTCCAAGTACCACGATTGAACGTCATCAGTAGTAGCACGCTTGATTTGCAGTTCGCGCCAACCCTTAGCAGGGCGCTTGTCAGAGTTACACGGCACAATGCTGAAACCTGCCGCTAAAAAGCGACAGGCGGCAACGTACAAGCCGTGCTTGGTTGCCTTTTCAGTCATGAGCCAACACTCGCAATCTGCGCCTCAACATAGACACGAACGCCGATACCATTTCGATTAGGATAGGGGTCGCTTGCTGACACAATCCGCAACTGAGTAGCCGCTAAAATGTCTAGCATTTTCCGAACGTCATTCGGGTGACACATGACGCGAATCTTGGCGACGCCTGTACTTTCCCCGCGTGCATCGACTTCAAACACGCTATTGGATGGTGCATGGTCAGCATGAAACCACTCGCTATTCTTGTGATTCCAGTACAGATTATGCGAGTTCATTGTGTCGTAAACGTTGGCATTCTCGCGCTCATTGAGTGTGATGCCTTTTGCTTTCGCAGTGGCGATAGCTTGCTTGTATTTCTTTGTGCGCCTCATGATTCACCATCCTCGCTCGTGTGGAATTTCGCAACACGCTTGACCCACACGGTATGCGCATGCAATCTGAGAATGCTAATTAGAGCATCATCAAGCAATTTGTAGTCCATAGCTGGGGCATTCATCAGGTCAAGCCACTCAACAGCCTCATCAACCAACTTAATTATTTTGGGGTCAATTAGGTTCAAATAGCCATTCCACTCATCCGTAAAAGTGCCATCGGGATTGTAGATTTTGCTCTCACTCATCAGAACCACCCATCACAGTTTCGCGCCAATAAGTGAGAAAATCTTCGCTAGTCACTTGAGCAATTGCCTCACCAAACGGGTAGCTCTCCCAAATGCGGACGATATGGTCAGTGGATTCGTTAGCTTCGGTGTCTAAAAGCCATTCGTAAACATCTTGAGCCGATAAAATTGTGCAGTCAGTCGCAGTTTCAATGACACATTCATAGGTCACGTCATCACGCGCAAACAACGCTTGCAAGTCCACACTATCCGCATCATCAGCGACGGCTGGCAACTCTGTTGTGTCTTGGCTATCAGCACCGATACCAGCGATAGCATCCAACTCTTTGCCGTAGGCATCCGCATAGCGTTTTGTGCCATGCGGGATTAGGTCGGGACGGTCAAGACGTTCGAGGCATTGTGCCAAGTCATCTTGCAATAAGTGGCTTGTGAACGTGCCTTCTTTCTGCAAATCAATCAGGTATTGCAAAACAAAAGCGAGGATATGCGCCGTGTGATTAATATCGTTGCGCAATGCGACAACCAACTTTTGGTCGGCTGTCATCGGAGCATCAGCAAGTGCTGACGCTAGTTCGGTTTTACGATTTTTCATGGTAAAATACCTTTGCGGCTAGGTACGCACATAGGGTTCGCCCCGTGTGTGTACGAGTCGGTGTAATGAGGCGATGCGGGCAAGGTCATAGTTTTGCGGCTGATGCCTTGTCCGCACCTGTAATAATAGCATGGATGTTCTGTTTCATGCTAACTGTTCTGTTACACGTTGGTATACTCTAACGGTACACCCCTACAAAAAAGCACCTCCTCAAGTCCGTTGTCACGCGGCGACTTAATTCGGTGCAATCTGAGCGCATTATAGCACATTCCAACCGCGTGACACAATCACAATACATCGAAACAATTAATGCTGTCAAGACATTGCTAAGTATCATTTGCGTTATAATACAGTGTGTTTATAATTAGACATTACGTCTATTTATTGACACATGTCTATTTTCTATGCTTAACTAAAGGTGATTGTAATTGTCAACTTTATTAAACTTAGCGTTGCGTGCGTCGTGCGACAGTGGCAACGCAGAAAGGGTAGAAAATGCCAGATTATGTAGGTGGTAATGTCATTGGAGACCGCGCTGATTCGTTCCGTCGCAGTCGCCGTGTCCGTATTGGCTTTGTAGACACCGCAGGCGCTCGCAAATTTGCGACCTTCAAGACGGCTGGTCCAGATGCAACTCGTGCAGAACTAGACAGTCTGCGTGAAGCAATGGGCGAAGGAAGCAACGCAGGTGTGTTTTATGATGGTCTTGAAGACCTACATGAGACAAACCAAAACGATGCGCGTGCAATCAATGACGCCTACGGCACAGTCACAAGTTTGATTGTGTTCGTGTTCACACGCTCGGATGATGCTCGTATCAAAGAGACGATTGATTTGCCAGCACCGAAACGTGACTTGCTCATCTTCGGCGCGAAAAAACCGATTGTCAAAGACCGTGCTGACAACACCATCATTGACAATATCATCACTCGTGGGTTAGCTACGCTAAATGCGGCGTTGCCAGATGGTGAGCCAAACTTCGAGTTCGCATACGCCTATTTCAGTGACCGCAAAGGAAGTGGCGGTTCTGGACCATTGCCCAACATTGTTGACCCTGTCATCTAATGACGCGGGAAATCCCTACGGGGCAAGTCGCAGTGACGGCTTGCTTCGATTCGTTTTCACAGGCGCAGACTATCGTATCTGCGCTTGATTTATTTAGGCTAACTAACGCTGATGATTACGAATTAGGGACACTCAGGCGTTGGATTGAGGCATTATACGCAGTTACGGATGGTACACCCGTGCCATGTCTTGATGTGCCTAGCAACAACGGCACTTGCTACCGCATGGATACCACCACTGAGATTTTCGATTTTTACCCGAATAATCCGTTTGACCGCTCCGATGATGAGAAAACGATTTCGGGCATGAGTTGGGTTCGCTTTGGTGACATTGCAGAAGATACGCCCGATTGGTTACTAAATGCACTAGAGTTCGTTGGCGCAGAGCGCGTGGGCTACTTTGAAAACGATTGCTTCATAGCCTACGACGTGTCCGCTAATCCATTCGAGAGTGCTACCAATAGCCTTGAGAATTTCTTCAATGGTTTCCGTGACAAAAATCTCAATCCATTCCCAACTGTGACGTTTCGTTTTGAAGGCACGGGACAACTCGAAATTGAGTTCGCACAAGTGCCGTTCGGTGGCGCGGTTCTCGTTGTATGGGACTTCAATCCTGAATTAAACGACATACTTGATGTTATCCAAAACAAGCCTAATAGCCTGACGAATTTTCAGCTTATTGAGGTCAATCGTGACCTTATCGGTTTACCACCTGAATTAGTGACAACCACTATTTGGGAACAAGATTTTGACGATGACATAGAGCATGTTGTGAGATGCTATTTCACACCTAGCGGTCAGCTAGAACCACCGTTTTTCCTACCGTTTGGTGGCATCCGCGAAGTTGAATTTTGCGGAGTGTCTGTCATTGGTAGCGAGACAGGCAACACATACAACCAATACAATTACAAAGATAGCGGAAGCGTCCGCAAAGGAGTCTTGCCAGTGAGTACAGTAGATGATTTTTATGATGCGTTGATACGCTACGAAGACCAACGTGCGTTGCGCTGGTTATCTGGTCGTGCCGAAAATCTGCGTGGCGGTATCGACATTGACCTTAAAGACAGTGGTACGCTCGATGGTGGCAAAGATTTTGACATTGAGCTTGCTGGTTTAACCAGTGGCTTGCCGTCGCAAGTTTTGGATGCAAGCAATGAAGAAGTGCTGTATGGGCAGGCGTTAGAAGTTGGGAATGGTTTCCGTGAATTGGTAGCCGAACTCGTGACTTGGGAATCCAATGGCGTGACGATGGATACAATCGTCCAACGAATAGCTCAATTTTACAAATTCGGGTTTGGCATAGACCTGAATAGCACTTTCGCGACTGATTTTAGGGATAACTTATCTACGCTCATTGCATCGGCGACAGTCAACACTACGCCCGTTGTTGACCCTGTAGCAATTGCGAATCTCGTCTATTGCAATGGCAACAACAAACAATCTCTTTATCGCTATGCCTTAGACGTTGAAGAAAATGGAGCGGTTGACCCTGTCGCAGTCGCTAATTTCTACAGATTGTTGATTGACAACATTGACGATGAACAGCTTCAAGAGTGGTATGAATCAGGCTCATCATTGCCAAATACAGGCTATGTGAATGCGCCGTGCTATACGCCACCAAAATTCGATTTTATTTGGACAAGCGCAGAGATTACAGTGGGTCGTGACCGCAATTTTGATGTACAGCCAAGCTACTCAGGTGAGCGTGTTTTTCGCCTCGAAATTAGTGGTGAAATTGTCAACGGCGACGGTCAAATTTTTAATGGTGTCTACATGCAAAATAGCAGTGGCACTTATGAGTACAAACCATTGCGACTTGCAGTTAATCCGTCCCCATCCGCGCTGAATCTTGTGCCTGACATACAGCCGAACAACACGAATGGTAGTCCTACCGCGCTGACGTACACGGACGCGAACCCAAGTAATGCACAACGAGACGGTGCGTATCGTGTCATCTCAATTGACTTGTCAGGTATAGAGGCTTTCCGTGCCAAAACACCACTAACTGGTCAGCTAAAATTCCGATTAATCACACTGAGGTAATCATGTTTGAAGCAATCTTCACACCAGAAGTCCTGTCTATGTTATCTGTGGAAGCGCCCATCGTGTTCTTCGCAACCGTTGTCGTTGGCTGTGGTACACACGTACTTGCAAAGGCACTCAACACAATAATTGAACTCGCTAAGATTGTAAAAGAAATTAGCATCGGTCAAAACATGGCATTGCAGGACGCTGTAGTTACCGCACCGAGACTTAAACCTATAGACACGATGACAGACTAAACAAAAAGCAGACTGCGATTTGCAGTCTGCTTGATTGTGTGGTATTTTGTTCGCAGATACCTCACGAACGAAATCCTCATTTAGAAGTGACTCCGGCTGGACTCGAACCAGCAACCAATTGATTAAGAGTCAACTGCTCTGCCAATTGAGCTACGGAGCCATGTAGGTCATGAATTATAGAGATTCTGATACAAAATTCAAGGGTCTGCGTTTAGTGGCATATAGTGGTCATTTGCCCGAAATCCACAGTGCTACTATCATCAAGGTACAGATTCTACTTAGATGAGGATGTCCCATGAGCCATGATGATATGCACAATCACAAACGGCATCGGATGATTAACACAGTGCTACGCGCTAATGGGATTCAGCACGAGCGCGTATTGCACGCTATGCAAACTGTCCCGCGCCATCTGTTCGTCCCATCTGCTTTACAGGCACAAGCCTATCAGCCAACAACGCTACCCATCGCGTATGGACAGGTGATGTTATCGCCCCTCGTCATTGCACGCATGCTCCAACATCTCATGCTGATGGGAACAGAACGCATCCTCGAAATTGGCACAGGCACCGGCTACCTCACGGCATTGCTCACACGGCTGGGCTTATATGTCTATTCGCTAGAACGTATTTTGCCCCTCGCGGATAGTGCATCTAGTCGCTTACAAAAACTCGGTTATAACAATGTCGATTTGCATGTTGGCGATGGCAGTCAGGGCTTGCCTGATATGATGCCTTTTGATGTGATTATCTCGACAGCATCTGTCGGGCGCATACCACGTCCGCTTGCGATGCAACTTCATATGTTACGCGGACGTGCAATATTGCCCATCGGGTCGGGGCGTGAACAAATGGTAAGCCTTATTCAGCGTCAAGTCGATAGATGGCATGTTAAAAAATTATTCCCACTAGAAGCGCCTGCACTCCTTGGGCGCTATGGTATGCCCCCGTCGGCTGGGGTATAGATAAAATAATAAAGAGGGCTTCCCGTATTGCACACGAGAAGCCCTTTCTATTTTTCTGCACTAGCTACGATTATTCACCAGCGTCTTCTTCTGATTCATCGTTTTCTGAATCTTCTGTTTCAGTTTCCGCAGACTCATCACTGTCTGAATCTTCTGTTTCAGTTTCCGCAGCTTCATCGCTGTCTGTGTCTTCTGCTTCTTCGTCAACCGTTTCCGCATCGTCGTCTTTGTCGCCACTATCACCACTTGCCGCCGCTTCGGCTGATGGTGATACAGAGATATTGCTCGACACAATCGAACGCACATCGAGGTTATCGACACGTACTGTCAATATATCGCCGGAGACAGGATTCTGGAGTACCAACCCATCGGATGGCTCAGAGCCGTCTGCTTGACTATAAATGATGTAAATACCATCCGCTGTCCAAGCGGGAGGGGCATAGCGCAGGTTCGGTGCAAAGGTTAGGGATTGTACAGCTTGCCCGTTCAGCTCAAGTGTACGCACTATCGTTTCGGTACCCGTTATACTCAGGTAGGCAATCGTTCCACCATCTGGTGAGAATTGAGGTTCGCTGTTGCTCGACCGCGAATCAGTGATGCGCTCAATCGTTCCTTCGGGCGTATCCGCAAATGGGTCTAGGGTGTAAATATCTGTACTGCCTGGTCTATCGCGGTCTGATGCAAAAATGAGCGTTGTGCCGTCTGGCGACCATTCAGGATCCGTATCCACAAATACCGTATTATTGGTAATTTGTGTGAATTGACCGCTACTCAGGTTATACAGATAAAGGTCTTCATCACCATCGCGTGTAGACGATAATGCCAACCATTCACCATCTGGGGAGAGGGCAGGGTTGGTTGCACTCAGGAAATTCTGACTCGTGATTTCTATCGACTCACTGAGATTATTGACATTGGTGATGAACATGCGCGATACAACAATTTCGCTTGATGCGACATTCAGAATGATACCACCGCCGCCTGTGCCACCGCCATTATTATTGGTCGTATTGTTGTTAGCAGGTCGCTGTGTGGCAAACGGCGATAGGGTCGGTGTTGG
Source organism: Chloroflexota bacterium (assembly GCA_038522085.1). Lineage (GTDB taxonomy): Bacteria > Chloroflexota > Anaerolineae > Aggregatilineales > Phototrophicaceae > JAUZRW01. Next base: position 30,431 of record JBCBKJ010000005.1, on the reverse strand, counting down.
CGAGGGTGTATCCGTGATAACAGGGGTGGGTGTCGGTGTTTCTGTTGGACGGGTAATCGAATCTTCTTCTGTGTAGACAATGACACCTGTTTCTGGGTTGAAATCAAACTCAGCCACATCCGAGACAATCGGTAACAAACCAGCGCCGTCCCCATTCAGACGATAGATAGCTGGTTGTGCGACACCTTGCACGCCCAAAAGCAAGAAACTGTAATTCTCGCGTGGGGGTAGGGTTGGGGTCGCTGTAGGTGTCACGCTTGGCGTGAGCGAGGGTTCAGGCGTAAAGGTCGCTGGTAGCGTTGCATCCCGCTCAACTGTCACAAAGACGCCCGAAAATGTAGATGTTGGAATGGGCGTTGCGGTATCAGGTGTGAAATTCGGATCGGGTGTATTGGTGGGTTCTTCAGTCGTTTCTGCTTCTGCAACCACTGTTGGTTCTACATTGTTACCCAAGAACTGTGGCGCAAATATCAAACCCAAAAATGCGATACCCAATACAACAGCGACCACTGCCAATATCGCAAACAAATTGTTATTGCCACCTTGATTCTGCACAACTGGACGAGCATTCCCCCCGCGATTACCACCACTCGAACCCGAACCACTTGGGATAGGGGTACGCGCCGCTTGGCTCATCGCCTCGACATCTAGCTCACTTGTGCCACCGCCCAAAACCCCAACCATATCGTTAAGAGCTTGCTGGGCAGGACGGTTATTTGGATTGATGCGAACAATGCGTTCGAGTGACATGCGTCGTTCACGCTCAGACGTAACAACCGATGCCAAGAAAATCCATGCTTGTTCGTTGGTGCGGTCTAATCGGAGAACGCCTTCTAATAGCTCACGCGCCCGTTCATTATTCCCTTGTCGCGCTGCGCGAATCCCCGCGAGCAATCGTCTTTCATTTTGATTTTGAGCCAAAGCCGTTTCCTCCATACCGGATGAGTAATATGTATCAATTTTAGGCGACCATGTGTTGTCTCACAACAATTGGTCAACTCTAATAGGCAAATTTTTAAAGAATACTATCCCTATCATACAAAAGAAACGCAATTTGCGCACCGAGACGGTTGTCCTACTCGCTAATTTCTATAGCAAGTGAGGTACTTTGCTTGTTAAGATGGGGATATACACTTGTTTAGATACTATCTCAAAGGGATTCGCGTAGATGAAAACAATCGGTCTGATTGGTGGCTTGAGCTGGGAATCGTCAATTGAATATTACCGGATTATCAACGAGGCAGTGCGCGAACAACGCGGTGGCTTACACTCGGCACAGTGTCTTATGTACTCGTTTGACTTTGCAGAGATAGAAGCCTTACAGGTAAAAGGTGACTGGGATAAAGCAACCCATCGCATGATTGCCGCCGCAAGACAAGTTGAACGTGGGGGCGCAGATTGCATCGTGATTTGCAGTAATACTATGCACCGTATGGCAGATGATGTGCAAAATGCTGTTGATATTGAATTACTCCACATTGCAGATGCAACGGCTGAGGCAATCAAGAAAGCGAGTATTCAACATATTGGCTTACTAGGCACGCGCTTTACAATGGAGCAAGATTTTTACAAAGGACGACTGATAAAAAAACATGGCTTAGATGTGCGGATACCAGACGATACAGGCAGAACGCAAGTACACGATATTATCTACGAAGAACTCGTCGTCGGCGTCGTCAATGAACCCAGCCGTGTAACCTACCAAGAGGTCATTGCACAACTCGTCGCTGATGGTGCAGAAGGCGTTATTCTAGGATGTACCGAGATTGAATTGCTCATTAGCAAACCGGAACACAGCCCTGTGCCTACGTTCCCAACGACATATTTGCATGCTATCGCCGCTGTAGAATGGGCGCTCGGTGGCTGATTATGCGCCACCGAGTTCTGGTAAGGGGACAGGTTCATAGTCGTCTTGCCACCATTCAGGATATTCTGCGACTGCACCACTGAAATAATAATCCAGAATGCGTCGCGTAATCGGCGTTGCTACTTCTGAGCCTTCGCGTGAATTTGGCACAACAACCGCGATAGCTATTTGTGGATTATCCGCAGGGGCATACGCAACATACCAAGAATTTGGCGCTGTCCCCGCTTCTGCTGTGCCTGTTTTACCGCAGGATGTATAGCTAGGAGGCGTATCATTTTCAGCAAATGAACTCGTTGATGTGCCGAAGTCAGGGTCAATCGGGACATTGCACATGCCTTCTTGCACAACTGCCAGCGCCATATCACTCACACCTAGTTGACCATCTACAATGGGTTCAATCGTTTCTAGAATTTCCGTGCCATCACGTCCACCCACTTGTTCCACCAGTAAGGGACGATAGAGCGTACCACCATTGGCAACAGCGGCTACCAGACGTGCCATCTGCAAAGCCGTGACCTGTGTATTTCCCTGACCAATCGCGTTATTCACGGCAGTTGTCACATCCTCTGGAAAAGGCATACTCCCACTCGCTTCTGATGGAATGAGACTCGCATAGCCAATAGGGTCAAGTTGTGTGCCGAAGCCCCATGATGTTGCATAATTGTTGAGTGTGCCAGGCGATTCATTGAACATCAACGCGCCGACTTCCCAGAAGAACGGATTGCAAGAGGTCGTCAGTGCTGTAGACATCGTAATTTCGCCGGCTGGGTCGCGTTCACTGACCAAACGCCAATCTTGGCGTATACCACCCGTATCGCCGTGTCGCGCTCCACCATCCCATGTTAATTCACAATTGAAAATCTCGTCACGCCCCCATGTACCGGTATCAGCAGCGGCAAGTGCCGTCAAAATTTTGAATACCGAACCTGGTGCATATTGTTGACTATATGCACGGTTGGTTGTTGCCGCAAAGCCAACCGTTGTAGCGCGTCCAATTTGTGAGATTGCTCCTGCATAAGCTGTGTTGGTCGAGTAGTATGTAGATGATGGCAAGAAAATAAGTGGGTCATAGGTCGGGTAACTGAACATGGCACGCACCGCGCCTGTGTTCACATCCATGACGACTGCCGCGCCACCCGTTGCCACTGTTGCCCAATTCGGATTGGCATAATTCCACGCATCAATGAAGGCTTGCGCAGTTGCATATTGCAAACCACGGTCAAGCGTCAGGGTGACAGGCGCATTGCCCGTTCCGGTAGCTGTCCCGAGTTCACGCAGAATAACACCGCTCGAATCGACAAGACGCAACGATTGTTCAGGCTGTCCGGCGAGGGTATCTTGGTAGGCAAATTCGATGCCATCTTGCCCAACGAGGTCGCTATCGCTATAGCCTCTGTCGCGCCAATAATCGACATTCAACACGCCATCAATAGGAATCGTGCCAACATAACCCGTCACATGCACTGCCGCCCCATGCCCAAAATAAGTGCGCCCGACACGCGGTTGCGCTTTATCCCCAATGAACTCCACTTGAATATCCATCCCGCAAATGTTGTTCAAGTCAGCGCGATTAGCATTGTAGGTTTCGCCATCAATTTCACCCGCGAAGAACGCTGAATCCAAGCCACGATAATCAACATACAAGCGATTGAAATAAGCGATAGGGCGTAACATGATGCGCGATAACAATGCTGTACATTCGGCTTCACCCCGCATATCTGACAAGCGCAATATCAGCCCATAGCTTGTCCCATTTTGGTTGACCAAAAATTGCCCGTTGGTATCGTAGATATTGGCACGGGGCGTAAAACGTCGGCTGGGGTCTAGGCGCACGTTCGCCGTCATGCCATTGATGATGTCCATTGGCGACCATGCAATTGTCCAACCACCCATTTCTTCGACAAGCCGCATCGTGCGTGTGTTATCTGCAATATTGCCGAAGGTACTTGTCTCTAGAGTGACATCATAAGTAACAGCGGCGGATGTTCCCTGTGTCTCTACTTCGCTAATGCTATAGCTGACGCCATCAAAGCCCATATCCGCATGGGCATTTTCGTATTGGTCAGTGAAATCTTCCAACGGATAGACTGTCACTGAACGCGGACTCAGTAAGCTGTGCATGGTGCTAAAGGCTTGCTCGTTCCACGCATTGAGAAATGTCTCTACAGTTTCTTGAGGCGTGCGTCCAATATCAGCAGGGGTATCGCCTGTTGTATCCGCGGCATCATTCGCAGGCAAACTCGGTATCGCTTCGCATGCTGTTAAAACGAACACCCATAAAGCACAAATGAGAAGGCGTCGGAAAATGGTCATAGTAGGTCTTTTCGACTGATAGGGACAATCGGCGTTATGATAAAGCGGGGTCTGCCCAAAGTCTAGCCTGCTGGTCGGGCGTAGGGTAACAGACGATTTTCAAACAAAATCGTGCTTACCAAGTTTAAAATCTTACGCTATGTTTATAGGCATCCCCGTGCGCACGACCCATAAATGTAGTGTCCTAGAAATTTTTAAAATTGTAGGGATAGGGCTGTGTCCTTGTCCGAGTGGGCGCAGACAAAGCAACGCCCCTACGAAATTTCATTTATTTTCCAGACTCTACATATAGTAGGCACAAGTGTTTGCGATAGTGCCGAATTATTACATTTTGTTAAGTCGATTCGCGTATTTTTAAATACACGCTACAATCAATCTAAATGAAGCGAAATCATGTGACCTTATGCTGACACATCCCTTACTCAATATCATATCCTCACTCCGTAAAGCAAAATCGGCACAGCAAGCCGCACAGGCACTTGTCAATGGAGTAGCGTATATACATTCGACGGCATTTCTTTACTACGATGACCGTTGGTTCACTGCGCCCGATACACCTTTAGACTCAAATCTAGCGTCTGTCGTCACGGATTTAGCATCTTACAATATGCCGCATGAAGAAGACGAGTATTTGTATGTGCCAATTCAAGGTGATAGCAAGCAGACGGTAGGGGTGTTTGTCACGATATCGACGCCAGATAATGCGTTGATTGTGTTGTTAGTAGAATTATTTGCTCAGATTGCGATGGTAGCGGAGCAAAAACAGACGGATGCCCTATTCCGCCAGACAATCGACAAAGCGAATGTGCCGATTGATATTCACAATTTAGACGGTACGCTCATTTATCGTAATGCTGCATGGAATACGCTATTCGGTGTAGAGACAGCACAATCTATTCAATTTGTTGACCGTTTGCGAGAACAAGAACGTGCATTGCCAGAAACACAGATTTATCCCAACGTAGAGTCGTCATCCGGCTGGGCAGATTTCGTCACAGTTGTGAGTGAAGATGGCATAGAAAGAGAAACGCGCATGTCAGTGGTTGCCTTGCGCGGTACAAATGATGAGATTGTTGGCTACTGTACTTTTACAGATGATGTATCCGAATTGCACGATGTTCTCGCGTTATTAGAACGCCAGACAACCCGTTTGGGTGCAGCCGCTAGTGTGTCGAAGGCACTCATTACCACCCAAGAAATTGATGAATTTACACAACAAGTTTTGAGTCTCATCTGTACCCAATTTGAATACGATTTTGCGCGTGTTTATCTGATTAATGAATCACGCACGGCGCTACATTGCACGATGGCAAGCGATTATGATGGGGATACCTTGCCTCAGTTGCGTCAGCATAGCGTGCCATTAGCTAAAGATACGATAGCCCGTGATGTGATTTCTACTGGACGTTGGCATTTGTTAGACGATATTTCTAAAGACGAACGTCATTTAGCGCGGTCATTGATGATGACATCGGGTGCGGAATTGACCCTCTTACTAAAATCAGGCGACCGTATACAAGGTGTGCTGGTCGTTAATAGCAAAACAACAGATGCGTTCAATTCAGAAGATGTTGAACTCATGCGCAGTATCAGTGACCAGTTGGCAATTGCTATCAGCAATGTCGAACTTGTGACCCAACTCACCGAGCGCGTAGACGACATGCGGGCGATGGGCGAGGTCAGCTTATTGGTGCAATCTGCATTTGATATGAATGCGCTCATGACGCGGGTGTTTGAGGCGATGGTGCGCGTACAACCAACTGGTGCAATGGTTTTCGCACTATACGATGATGTCGCTGACCAATTAGAAGTTACGACTTATCAAGCGGGTGAGCAAACAACGGACTATCGCCCCATTGGTGAAGATTTAGCTTCGCAGATACTCACACATGCGACCCCTATTTTCTGGCGCAACGCTGATGAACGCCTTGCTACCGCGACTTACTTCGCCATTGATAGTGAATACTTACCTGCTTCATTTTTGGGCTTGCCACTGATTGCGCGTGAACAGGTATTAGGTGCACTGTATATACAAGCTACTGAATACGAAGTCTTTGATGAAAATGATTTCCAATTTATGCAAACGCTAGTCAATAGTGCCGCTTTCGCTATCGAGAATATGCAACTCATCGAAGATACCCGCCAGCGCGTTGAAGAGATGGAAATCATCAATAGCATCAGCCAAGTATTGTCGGAGACCTTCGGCGGTACAGCGATGTGGGATAGCGTATTGAACGAGTTGATGGATTTATTCCCGCAAGGTTTGGCATCTGTCGTGCTTTACGATGCCAGTAGCGGACAATTATCGCTTCCTGCATCACAGGAAGATGACTTACAGATTATGCCCCCTGAACCCCTTCTGCGTGCCGTCGTTGAACACAATATGACCCTTGAATTTAATGACCTCGTGCAAGCAGATACACGCCTTGAACGCTTAGGGATAGATTCCTTCAGACTGAATTTAGGCGCACTGCGAGCTTGGATTGGTGTCCCGCTAAAAAGCCGCTCTAATGAGACAATTGGTATTATATCGCTACAAAGTGACCGTGCGGCTGTCTTTAGCCAACGCGATTTCTCGCTCCTAAATACGGTGAGCGCACAATTATCACTCGCCCTTGATAATGCCCGTTTACTACAATCCGAACAAGAACGCCGTGTTTTAGCAAATAGCCTCATTGATGTTGGGCGTGTAGTCAGTTCAACGCTTAATATTGACGAAGTGTTCGAGCGTATTTTCGGGCAGATTGATCGCTTACTCTCGTTTAAACGGGCGACCATTTTGCTTACCAATACAGACGATTCACCCTTATTGCTCACTTTACGCGCTGTATCAGGCATCAGCACCGATGCTGTTTTACGTGGGCAGACGGTTGTTGCTACCGAAAAGAGTCCACTTGCCAAAGTGCTGTCATCACTCGAACCTGTTACGCTTTCTGCTAATGAAGATAGAGATGTATGGGAACACCAACCAGAAATTTTCAGCCGTAGCGATAATACAACATGGATGGGTGTGCCACTGATTGTACAATCAGAAGTGATAGGGGTGATTACACTCGAAAATACCGATGCTTATTCGTACACCATGCAAGATGCAAAGCCTATTTTTGCATTGGCACGCCAAGCAGCCGTTGCTGTGCGTAATGCACGGTTGCACACCCAAGCGGAACAAAGTGTGCAATCGCTCCGTGACCGTGCGAACCGACTGGCGTCTATGCACTATCTCGCTACACATATTAGCTCGTCACTCTCACAACAAGATATTGTTGACCATGCCACTCAGATAATCAGCGATTTGTTCCAAGCAGACTACGCGGCAATCATACGAATTGACCCTGTAGATGGTAACGGCTATCTCGCTGCGGAACATCCCCGTATGAATGAACTAGGGCAGGCAGTCATGCTCAAAGGCACACCGACATTTGATGCCTTCCAAACTGTCGTGCGCAAAAATCGTCCTATCTACACCCGTGTCGTAGATTTACCCGATCATATGTTACCTGATAATTCATCGCAGGGTGGCTATGCCATTGCGCCACTGATAGCCTATGACAATCTCATTGGTAATATCACGCTTGGCTTCAATGACCCTGACTATGATTTCAATAATGAACTTATCGAAACATTCATGACCATTGCCGCACAGATTGCGGTTGCTTTGCGCAATGCCGAGCTATTCCAAGAAGCGTTGGATGCGGCACGATTGAAGACCGAATTTTTGGCAAATGTCAGCCACGAATTACGCACACCACTCAATGCCATCATCGGTTACAGCGAACTGCTCTTAGGCGGAACTTATGGCGACCTGAACGACAAACAGCTAGACCGTGTGGAACGTGTTTTCCGTAGTGGACGCCAGCTATTGATGCTCATTGACGATATTCTAGATTTATCAAAAATTGAAACAGGCAAAATGGAATTGGAGATGGGGCGCTTAAACGTCGCACTTCTCGTTCAAGATGCCCTTGCAACCATCGAACCACAAGCACAGCGTAAAGCCTTGCCCATCCACGTTGACATAGAAGATACCCTGCCACCGATTTTTGCAGATGGTAATCGTATGCGACAGGTGCTTGTAAATATTCTCAGTAATGCGGTCAAGTTTACTAGCGAAGGGCAAATTACCGTATCGGCAAACGTCCGCGCTGTCACCCTCAAAGAATTTCCTGAGTTGCCATCGCATATGGTCGTCCAGAATAGCGAGTGGATACAGATAAGTATCACCGATACAGGCATTGGTATTGCTGATAATGACCAAATGATGATTTTTGAAGCCTTCACACAAGCTGATGGCTCGACCATTCGTGAATATGAAGGTACAGGCTTAGGTTTAGCGATTACCCAACGGCTGGTACGCATGCACAAAGGGCATATTTGGCTAGAAAGCGAACTAGGTATCGGGAGTGTCTTTCATGTCATCTTGCCAACAATGGAAACCCTACAACGTCCGCAATACGTCTTAGCACCTGATGACAACCGTCCTGTGATAATTATTGCAGATGAAGATGAATTGACGCTACAGCTTATGTCTGAATTTGTAGATACAGATAATTACAAAGTTATCATGGCACGTTCTATAGAAGAAATTACGAAGATAGCCAATCAGATTAAACCTATGGTTATTTTCACTGATTTGATGATGCCAGGTATCGAAGATATGCAAGTGCTAGAAATACTAAAATCAGATAACGCTACGGCATCTGTGCCGATTATTATCTGTACCATTCTGGAACGACAGCGCGATTCCTACAAATTAGGGGCAACGGCATTCATGAAAAAACCAATCAATCGGGATGCCTTTGTGCGTGTAATAGAGAATGTGCAAGCAGGAACACTGACATCATGACCCCACAGTATTTGTTTGTATATGGCACACTCAAAAATGAAATTGTTCAGCATAAAGTGCTAGGGCGTGCTGTGCCAATGGAAGCGGATATACTGATGGGGTATGCGATTGACTGGGATATTTTCCCACCCTATCCTGTTGCAACGCCTGATGACGATGGCACAATTGAAGGCTTTGTACTGGAAGTCATGAAAAATGATTTAACACACCTCGACCATTACGAAGGCACAGCCTACTTGCGTGTTGATGTCACGCTGGATAGTGGCAAACAAGTATGGGTCTATATCGGTAATCCGATGTTCAACACAACGGAAGAATAAAAGCAGGTCATGGCTTCAAAACGCATTTTGTTGATTTCACGCTGTCCGCCGTACCCCTTGCACTTAGGTGATAGGCTGATTATCTGGCATCTCGCACGCGAATTGTCTGCACGCGGATATACATTCGATTTATGTGCGCTGACCCAATCGTCGGCTGATGCTGATGATATACCAGAATACGCCTCTTTTTTCGATACGATTCACCTATTCCCAGAACGCCAACGCACGCCTCTTATGTATGTGCAACGCTTACTCGGCAGACATTATCCGCGCCAATCAAATCAAGCGTGGCAACCGGCACTCTGGCACACAGTCGAAACCTTGCTTTCAGAAAATGATTACGATGCCATCCATCTCTTTGGCGGTGTGCATGTGTATGAACTCGCGTACTTGCTCAAAGACCAACCGACAGTCATCACGCCCTATGAATCATTCAGCCTGTATCTTGACCGCGAGTGGCAACAGCATCAACAAATAACGACACTGCTTAATCGCACCATTGCCCGACAATTTGAAAGTTGGATGTTCACGCCTTACGACATCACGACGGTTCTCACAGAACAAGATGCTGATGTACTCGCATCGCTGGACAAACAGCTTACGCTGGAAGTGATTCCCAACGGTATCGACCTTGCGGATTTTGAAACATGTAATACGGCTCGTGATGACGCGACACTCTTATTCGTCGGCAATTATGCCTATCCTCCGAATCACGATGCCGCCCTTGTACTGGCACGCGATATTTTCCCGCAGGTGCAAAATGCGTTCCCACAGGCGAAATTATTGCTGGTCGGCAATGCCCCCACGGACGAGATGCACGCACTAGCATCCGATAACATCATCGTGACAGGGCGTGTCCCGCGTGTACAAGATTATCTAGCACAGGCGACTGTGTTTGTGTGTCCCTTACGGGTAGGGGCTGGCATCAAGAATAAAGTCCTAGAGGCATTGGCAATGGAAATCCCCACTGTAGCAACGCCCCTCAGCATGGAAGGTATTCATGCCCAAGATGGCAAACACGTCATTGTTGCGGATATTCCGAGTATGTCACAGGCAATTGTGCGCTTGCTCAAAGATGCCTCTCTGCGCAACCGTCTCTCTGCCAACAGCCGCGCCTTGATAGAAAGCGAATATAGCTGGAAAGGGGTGGCATCGCAGTACGCCGCCTGTTATGAGCGCGTGAGCAAAAATTGAGTAATTTGACATACACGGTATACTAGATAGCAACACCACCCACTTGATTCAACCTGTCTGGATACCTGATGAAAATCATTTTCTGCCAAGACCCTATGTCTGCCAATGACCCCGACTCCATGTATATTGACGAAGTTGCGGCGGCGACACGGGCAGGCTTACCATTTTTGCTGATAGATTATGCGGCGATTGCTGATGAAGATAATGCGGCGCGGGCAGTGCGTGATGTGCCTATCCATCGTCCCGTAGAAAAAGCAATTTATCGTGGTTGGATGCTCTCTGCGAAGCAATATGCCGCGCTCTATGATGCGCTGATGAGTCGGGGTATTCAGTTAATTAGCAATGCGACGCAATACAAACACACCCATCATCTGCCAGAATCGCTCCACCTCATTGAAGACCATACCCCGCAAACTATTTATGTCGAAACAGATGGCAAAAATATTTCTACCGATTCGCTCATGCAAATGCTGATTCCATTCAGTGGGCAAGCCTTGGTACTTAAAGATTACGTGAAATCTGCCAAGCACTATTGGTATCAGGCATGTTATATCTCGTCGGCATCGGACGAAAAAGCCGTGCGTAATACCGTTGACCATTTTCTGAAATTGCGTGGTGATGATTTAGAAGGGGGCTTGGTATTCCGTGAGTTCATAGATTTTGAAGCACTCGCTGACCATCCACGTAGCCGAATGCCCCTTGTCAAAGAGTTTAGGACATTTTTCTACAATGGTGTGCCAATTTTGACTGTGAGCTACTGGAATGTCGAAGGTTACGAGGAGGCGTCGCCACCGGCTGGCTTATTCAACGACATCGCTAAAAATGTTAAAAGTGACTTTTTCACGATGGATGTTGCACAGACAGTCAATGGCGAATGGATGATTATTGAACTTGGTGACGGACAAGTTGCTGGCTTGCCCGAAACCGCATCCGTAGATGATTTCTACCGTGCCTTATCTGGTAGTTAGCCACCAATCGGTGTCGGTGGAATCGGCGTTGGCGGAATTGGGGTTGGCAACGAACGCCCAATATAACCCGCACATCGAACTGTGACATTTGTCAGACCTTGTAAGATATTTGTCTCTACCGATGCTTGTGCCCCTGGATGGTTGAGCGCAAAATTCAACCAGCGCCACGCTAAATCGCAATTAGCACCACCCAAAAAATAGTGTGCCAAACCGCGCACATAAATACATTCGATTTCCAAGCCTGCTAAATCGACTGTGCTGGGGTCTACCTGTTCTTCAATCGAGGTAATGTCGATATTCGGCTGTGTCTCGACTTCGATAGGGTCGATAATATCAATGCCTAGTTGCTCCTCAGCATAGAGCAAGTAACACATCTGAAAGGACTCAATCGCCCCTTCGTAATTACGACGGCTATAGCGCAATTGTCCGCGCATACGATGGGCAGAGGTATAAGCAGGGTCAAGGTCGAGCGCCGTATCACAGAAAATTTCTGCTTCCTGAAACAGACCAGCCGCCGCATTCGTCTCGCACAAGCGCAAATAAGCCCGTTCGTTATCTGGCTCAATTTCCAAAATTTCTAAGTAAATAGAGATAGCAACTTCCGGTTGATTAATCTGCGGGTTACGATAGAGCGATGCCAACTCGAAGTAGGGACCGACAAGGCTAGGATTAATCGCAATTGCCTGTTCGAGTTGCCGAATGGCTTCTGAATAGTTGCCTGTGTAAATCAGAGGCAACGAATAACTGCGCCGTGCAACAGGGTCGAGTGGGTCAAGCGCAACTGCAAAATCGCCTGCCCGTAATGCCTCGGTATAACGCGAAATACTCGTGTACGATACAGCGAGTGCCGCCCATAGGGGTGCAAAATTGTTATCTACTTCGCGCCCTTCAACCGCAGCCGGAATCGCTACGGTTGGGTTTGTCCATGCAATTGACTGTGCTTTGAGTGCATACCCACGCGGGTCATCTGGTGCAAGCTCAATGATTTCTTCGCCTAATTGCAATGCCTCATCGTTGCGGTCTAGCTCAATCAGAATCAGACCATATTCGTATTTATAAGTAATATTTTGAGGTTGTTGTGCCACAGCCAGCGAATAATTCAATGCTGCACTTTCGATGTCGCCTTGGGCATAAAGATCTTCCGCTATAATCGCTCGTTCACCTGCAAACGGGGTCGGTGTTGGTGCAACGCCGAGTTGTTCCATCGCGGTCATCGTAATCGTATCTGCTTGCCAGAAAATAGCCGCCGGCACGGTGAAGATAAGCATCAACAGAAAGAGAATCACATAGATGCGCCCCGTATTACGTCGCCGATTAAAAAAAGGCTTGTCGTAACTACGGTCAATTTTGCGATTATGCCGAAAGGTCATATGTTGTGCGCCTCATAATGAATACACAAAATGATGAAAAATACCCTGCCAGCGTAGAGGATACCGCGCTTGCTTGTCAAGATAAGTAGATAGAGCGTCAGATTAGCAAGCTGACAAATGCCCTGTCCGTATAGTCCGAATGTCCTAACGTCACGCTTAAAAGTGGGATATAACAGCCTCACTCTTCAAAAATTTACTATCTCATGGCAAATTAATAAGCAATAAGGAATTGGAAATGTACACATGGGCTGTAAAAGCGACTAATTAGGGGATGTCGATGAGCCAACTGCGGATTCAAAATGCGCGTGCCGTCGCGTATCGTGCATTATGTTTAGGGGCTTTGCTAAAGAGAGGCGCATTAGAAGTCATTATTCAAGATGTTGATCAGTGGGTTGTATTTGATGAAGTGCGCGAGCAAGTAATCAAAAAGCAAAATCAACTCAATGCTGACCTCAATCAGTGGCTGATAGACGAAAATATTCAGTTGCATCTGTCAGAAACAGAACAACACTTGTTGGCGCGTCCGTTAGGGTCATGGACAGAACGCACCCTGATGACCGTCGGCTGGCGTACCGAAGCACTTGGCACGATGCTCTGGGCATTAGGGCGCTTCGATGCGATGTTAGCCTATGATACGCAATTTGAAACGGATGATGTACTTGATCCCCTCGATATTCTGAATCCCACAATTGATTTTATCTGGCTCGCAGACTTGCGCCCTGAACGCGAATTATCCGCCGCCCGTGAACAAGCTGAACTCTGGAATTGGCGCAGTCGGGCGCGTGAATTACAACGCATGGGCGTGCGTCCGCCAGAAGGGGTGTCTTTCAATGACATCATACGCTTCACTGCCGAACGTGCCTACAGTAATGGGCATCTACCACAACCAATAAATGGTGATTTCCCCGCTTTCAACAAATCTTATGCACAACTCAACCCAGATGAATATGCCCTCATGAGTGCCATTGCCTACGAGCGCAACAGTGCGATGAGTTGGATTTGCGAAGTGACCAGCCAATGGGAGAGCATTCGTATCGACTACCGTTGACAACAGTGCGACTGCCATACACAATTCAACACACAAAACATATTATGAGACGTGTTTGCGCTTTGCGGACAGGTCTTTTTTCTATGCACAGTAACTGACGAATGGCACAACTACTATGAAAATCAAGTTCAAATATGGTTGGTATGATGACGCGAAAACTATTTTGCGCTATGCCGCCCAAGAAGATTGGAATTGGCGCGATTGGCACGCGGGATGGCGTCCGGCTGCCTTCAGCTTGCTCAGTCATGAGGGTGATGTGCATGTGCTAATTGATTTCCGCGAGCAAACCCGCACATCTATGCCAGCGGGCATCAACGCACACTTTAACAGCTTCGGCACAAGCATGTCTGCTAAACTCAGTGGCAAAGCGGTTGTGCTGGGCTTACCCGAATCTGCCAAAGAAACACTCATGCGTGATGAAGACGGCACATTCCAGACAAAAACAGGCTGGCTCTATTTCGCGGATACCGAAGACGAAGCCAACGAATATTTTGCGTCATTCTGATGTATTATTCCCAAAATTTGAAAGTCTATGAGGACAATTCCCTATGATAGTCAACGGCGATGCTGACCTGCGCGGATTACAACGCATCGGAGAAATCTGTGGTGAAACGCTCAAATACATGCTGGAAATAGCCGAACCAGGCATGACCACCAAGCAACTCGATGATTTGGGCGCGGCATTTTTGCAAAAACACGGGGCGACTTCTGCGCCGATTACCGCTTACGATTATCCCGGCTGGACATGTATCAGCATCAATGAAGAAGCTGCCCATGGCATCCCCGGCGATAGGGTCATCCAAGAAGGTGATATGCTCAATGTGGATGTATCCGCTGTGTTGGAAGGCTATTGGGGGGATACAGGCGCAAGTAAACTCGTCGGCGAGGGCAGACGACGCCATCAACGCTTGCTGGCAGATACCAAACGCGCCCTCTACGCAGGCATCGGACAAGCCAAAGTAGGTAAGCCTATCAATGCCATTGGTAAAGCTGTTGAACGCATTGCCCGTAAAGAACGGTATCGCGTCATTCGGCAACTCTCTGGGCATGGTGTCGGACGACATATCCACGAAGACCCACAAGTACCGAATTTTTATACACGTGGCGCGAGCCAGAAGCTAATTGATGGCTTGGTCATCACCATAGAGCCGTTCTTCAATTTGGGACGTGGTGTCATCATCACGGATAGCGACGGTTGGACACTTCGTACACCAGACCGCAGTATCTCCGCGCAATTTGAGCATACCGTTATCATCAATGGCAACGACCCAATTCTGATTACTAAAGTCGCTGGCGGACATTAACAACAAATTTGCAAGCATGATAGCCAGCTAAATAAGCACTGAACGCTAGATGATGATTGAGACGTTTTGCGCAACTTTTGTGGCACAATGACGTTAATTGATATACAGGACTGCACAAAGTCGGGGGACACGTTGGTTGCCCTCGTTTTTTATTCTCTATTTTTAGAGAACGAGCGCAATTGGCTGTAGCGCAGTGTCAACTAAATCAGGAAAATGTCAAGGAGATAGACGGGCATGCCCGATTATAAATCAGACCTCACAGTGGCAACCAAGCAGTTATACCTTGCCTTCATGCCATATCAATCACATACCCCAGCCGAGACATGGCAAACACTCAGCACCTACGATGCACTGATTGAAAAACCACTGACCGAACTAACTGTCGCTGACCTCACGCCATTGGTCTGCCAACTGAGCAAGCACGACGATAAATCTGCGATGGTGCGCCGTTATTTGCCCCGCATGATGGAACTCAGCATTGACCAATATCACCGTTGGGCAATGGGTTTAGAGCGTGTTTTCCAAACGTTCAAGATAGCTGATTGGCATCTGTGGTCAGAGACAGAAAAAGATGCCGTGATAGCCTTTTTTGATGCGCTGTGGGTATATCATCTCTCCGATGTGATGCCTGTCGGGACGCTTTCCAGTGCCGATACTATTCTCGAATCTATCGGGCGGGTTGTGCCAGTAGATACCTATCTGCATAGCTGGTCACAGATGAATAACAAATCCGCGACGATTCATATTGCCAGTCTGATTGTCTATGGCAAAAAACATCTCGAAGATGTGCGCCGTTGGTTGATGCAACCGCGTATCCTCAATCGTATCGAAGCGGCATTCTGGGATTGTCAGACCGATACCCACGCGGCGATGTTTGCAAAAGCGGCTGAATATCTACGCTTAGAAGTCATCGAACCTAAAACCGCGTAGGATATTCAAAGCGAAAACAGATGTTGGGGCGTTGCGCCCGAAACATTCTCAAATAAATACAAACAAATAAGCCTCTGTAAATCCATACAGAGGCTTTTTGGTGTCAGTATAACCCTGTGTGTTACTTATCTGTTCGTTTGTAGCAGGGTAAGCACTTCTTTACGTAGCTCACGGTCTTCTTTGAAGACACCCCGCGCCGCAATTGTTGTTGTGTTCGCTTGGTGCAATTGTACACCCCGCGAGGACATACACATGTGTTCTGTGTCATACAGAATGACCATCACCCCTTGCGGTTTGAGTAGTGACATCAGCTTATCAGCCGTCTGTGCGCCAATGCGCTCTTGCAACTGAAAACGCCGTGAGTAGATGTTCAGCATACGCCCCAATTTGCTCAAGCCGAGCAAATATTCACCTGGCAAATACGCAATCGCCCCATAGCCTTGGAATGGTGCAAGGTGATGACTGCACATACTGTAAAATTTCATATCTTTGACGATGACGAGATCATCTTTACCGCTGGAATTTGGGAAAACAGTGATTTCATCTTCTGGTACACGCGCATAGCCATTTGCCCAATAGTCAAGGTAGGCACGCGCAACACGTTTCGGTGTATCCGTATAGTTGGGGTCATCCCAATTGACATTGAAGGCATCCAACAGGTCATGGATGGCTTGGTGGATTTTCTCATACTGTTCTGGGTCGCCTGTGAGAACTTCAGTTTGTTCAAACTCATCTTGGAAACTGCTAAAGTCATCAACTTCACTGACGGTTTGGAAATCTACCACTTCAATTTTCGGGGCAGATGTACCGTTTGCATTTCCATTGGCTTGTGGCATTGTTTGTGTACTGCGCCGATTACCATTGCCATTGTGATTACTGTCATCATTCAGATTACCATTTTTGCTGTCATAAGCGCACATTGAGTCGGTTTCTCCTCACTAATGTGTGTATTTCAGGGTCCATCATCACGATAAGACCTTTCGGTGGACATCAGTGGTTACAAGAGACATGACCTACGCCGTGCGACACCAACACGAATGGGTATAGTCTGGATTTGTAATCCACTAATTTAATAGATGGTACATGGTTATAAGATCTTACTATCTTCATAACCATATATCATGATGCCACAATTTCATGAGTGCCATTTAAATACCAAGCCAAGATTGTGTTAAATCTCCGCTTTGCTTGCCTGACTTTACATTTTCTCCCTTTTGTACCACTCAACGGTTGCACGAATACCTTCCAGCATAGGAGTGGCAGAAACCCCAAATCTCTGCTCAAATTTGTTATTCTCAACGATAAACGGTTGCTCAAACTCATACATCATCTCTGGAAATTCGCCTAATGTCTTAACGAACATGCCCATAATGCGTACCATCCACTTAGGCATTGCTTGAATATTAGACGCTGTGCCAAATTCAGTGGCTGCCAGCTCGACCAGCTTGCGGGTTGTCATAGCAGGGGCATTAGGAATATGCCACACCTCACCAAATACATCCTCATTCTGCCCAAGCATCACGAGTGCTTTACCCACATCAGGCATATAGGTATAAGTGTGCGGTTGGTCAGGGTCGCCAATGAATTGAGCCGATTTTCCAACTGCTAATTTACCAAAAATGGTTTCTCCACCGGCTGATTGGGTGACACGAGGACCATAAAAGTCTGATGCTCTGCCTACAACAGCGCATATACGACCACTGTTATGTGCTTCCATAAGAGTAGCGTGCATCTTCGCCCGCAGGCTACCTTTACGGGTATGAGCCTTATGTGGAAGCGACTCATGAAGAGGTTGTCCGTTCGTATCGCCATACATATATACGTTTTCCATGACGACTAACTTCGCTTTGTGTGCCTCTGCCGCCGCAATGACACCTTCTTGAAGTTGGGGAAATAACTCAGTCCACAGATGATACGGGGGATTGAGTGCAAAATAGATAACGCTCGCTCTCTGTGCCGCTTGAATAGCGAATGACTTGTCGGATGCGTCGCCATTCACCAGTTCGACCCCTTCAGGGAGCGGTTCTGAGACTTTACCAGAACGGTTTACCAAGCGAATAGCCACCTCTTGTTGCTTATATAGCTCATCCATAATAGCCAAGCCAACAGGACCCGTGCCAAAGATAACGTGTAGAGCTTTATTTTCGATAGTCATTGTGTTGTCTCCTAAATGTTCAATTGATTGTGAGTGTCCTGCCAGACTATCTGACAAGACGTTTGTTAGACTTTAGATAAGACTTATGCGCTATTGATGGTTGAAGGCGAACGAAAGAGAAGTAAACCACCCAGAATGAGAAACCAGATTTGTAACATTGTTACGGTGACAGGGATAATCAGACCGACATCTACGCTCCATATTTCTAGAATGCCCAGTGATAAGCCCGCCGCAGTGAGATAACCATAGAAAGCGAACCAGCGTGGGAAGGCGCGAGTTTGCCATATGCCAAGCGAAAGCGTAGCAAGCCAAAGTGCCGCAAAAAACCCAACACCCAATACCTCACCTACAGTTCCTGCATAATTATTGAGCATGTCGTAAACGATAGTGATTGACTCGCGGGTACTTTCAGATGTGGCATCGTCTGTGTAAGCTACAGCAAGGGCAGGCATAGGAATGAGCCAGCGTATAATGCCCAACACACGCAATACAGCCGAAGCAATACCAAAGCCAATAGATACTTGCAAAGCAACATTAAGCCGTTTGCCATTCGCAGTGATATATGCAACCATCACAGCAATCGGCAATACTAAAACCGAATATATGAGGTAAAGCATATACCCGTTACGAACGCCATTTGCCTGCTCTAAAATGAGGGGTAGATTCACACTAGCAGGTTCATCTAAGCTGGCAGGCCAATTGATAGCTATGCCAAGAATAGCGAGAATGACGAAGAAGATAACGCCTTCAAATATGAGAACTGCAGCCGTCCAGCGGTAAAATGATTGGTTATTCATTGTAAAGTCTCCTTAGTTTAGATAGTTAGTTCGTTGAAATCAGACATCGTTACAGTTCCTTTCAATTAGGGTTGGGTAGCTAGATAAACGACGATGGCATCAACTTGGGTGTCATCTAGGATGTTTCCATAATTAGGCATAACATCGGCTTCACAGGCTTCTTCAGGGCAATTTGTGGCGATAACCGCATTAGGCATCACGATAGATTCACGGATATATGCCTCATCTGCACGGGTAGCGATGTCATCCAAAGAAGGACCCTCATCACCATCTGATCCGGCTGGGGTATACGTATGACAAGACGCGCACCCCCGAGTCTGAAATAAAATTTCTCCATGTGCATAGCTATCAGCGACATCAACAGCAGAGAAATTTTCACGAACATCCGCTACAACGGTGTACAGATTGAGCCACACAAGACCGCCAACAATGAGCAATACAGCGGATGCAACAGCCCCAGTAATGAGAAGACGATTTTTCATTTTGATTATCCTTTTACATTGTGTGAATTTTTAACAGTGTTAAGTACTGCTTTGTAAAAAAATTAACTGACAGGCACAGAGATAGATCGTTTTATAACGATGTATAAATATTTAACGGTGTAAAGAGTCACTAGCGAAAAAAATAGCTTCACTTCATACTTTAAGCCCCATTTCAGTGTACATGCGCTTAATTTCATGCAAATAAAAAGATTCAGCATCACCAATCGCACCCTGTAGATGATTGAAAATTTCCAGCGTTATCATCCCATGCAGATGCGTCCAGCAACTATAAAGTTCGTACATAGGATACAGATAGGTATCAGGTGCATCATCAGGTAAGGTTGCTTGCAAATGCTTTCTAACTGTCGAAGGGATAGATTCAACAGTATTGAATGTTGAAAGTTCTCCTGTATCTACCATATTTATCATGATGCCTAGAAAAACGTTACCAGTACGTCGTACGGCTGGCACGGTAACTTCCGGTGGGGCATGATAGCCCGGTATAGGATTGCCGTAGATGAGTTTCCATCTTTCGGCATATTCTATTGCCCATGTACGGTAGCGTAAACTAACGGCAATCAGTTGATCGGTAAGCGATGCGTTATTTTCAATAGCCGTGTTACGAGCCGTTTCTAGGGCATCAGCGTACGCGTTGAACGTATCTACAATGAGTGCCGTAATCAAATCATCTAAACTAGCGAAATATGTATATAGGGCTGGCGGTGTCATCTCTATCTCACGCGCAATAGCCCGTATCGACAAACCTGCACTCCCTTTCTCTGACAAAAGACGATATGCAATTTGTTTAATTTCTTTTGCTGTACGTTCGCTATAGCGTTTACGCCTAGACATTTTAATTCCTTTTACGCTGTTCATTTAATTAAACACCGTAAAGTCATATTTGTCAAGCACCTCATCTTGAACACAAGCGGGAAATAATCATATATAGACAAATTGAGATTACCTAAGGCATTATTCCAACGATTCACATCGTACATCGCTCGCAATGCAGGAGAAGCGCGTATCAAAAACGAAAATATGCTAGGAAACATCCTACTCGCTGTAGTTGGCACAATCGTGGGCATTGGCATCGCGCTGGGCGCATTTGTCGCTTTCATTGGGGATATTCGCCTACTACCAACGTATCTATACGATGACGCGGTGGTATTCCGCAGTGGCAATGGTGATATTCTCTTCTGGCAAAGCGAATATTCAACACCCCTTGAAGACCCCTTTGAAATTTTATCGGTGCATCGCCTGCAATTGGATGAGATTGGCTTCCGCTTGCCTGCACGCGTAGCAGATGACTATACTGTTGTGACGCTCGGTGATTCGTATACAGAAGGCGCAAATGTAGCCCGTCCTTGGGCGGATGTCTTTGCTAGCGAAACAGGTTTAGCGACACGCAACTTAGGCTTTCGTGGCTACGGCACACAGCATTACGAATATATCTGGGAAACCTACGGACAAGCCGAAAATCCTGATATTGTTATTTTAGGCTTTTTTGGTGCGAATGATATTGCGACGGGTGGCTTAGACTTATCACCACCCTTCCCAACACCTCGTGAATCCCGCGCCCAAGATGCGCCTGCTATCCCTGTAACGACCCGCGCTGATATTGACGTGCCGATTATCTACCCGATTACACTGGAAAACGGCGAACCTCTCACGTTTTTAACAGATTACATCAGTTGGATGAACGCTGACGAAAACACGCTTCTACAATCAGTCAATTACAATGTCATCCGCGAGAACTTGACCACGATTTACGACACAGCCGATGACGATACCTGCATGGTATTCGTTTACTTGCCGAGCAAGCCAGAAGTGTATTTTCCTTATGTACAACCGCAATTCTATGATGCCATCCTGCAAGACCAAAAACACGTTTTGCTCAATAACAATGGTACATTGCACATTGTAGAAGATTTTGAAATCACGCTCGATAAAGTGCTGAACAACCGTCCCAGCACAGGTAACGTGATGATGGATTTAGCAGACGACATCGGCTATGAAACGCTCAATTTGATAGATGCCTTTGACAGCGCCGCCGCAGAGGGTGAGATGCTTTTCTATGCTTACGACACGCATCCCAATCAAGCAGGGCAGACCCTCGCAGGTGAAACAATTGCTGAGTTCGTAGAAAATACATGTGTATGAGAAAGAGGATTAGCATGCGCAGATTTGGCTTACTGGTGGTATGCCTGCTGTCGATGAGTTCATTTGTCTCGGCACAGGAAGATACTGATACCGAAATGCCAACCTACGCCGTTGAAGATATTGAACTTGAGGGAACATATGAAAGCCCTGATGGTTCATTGCGTTTTGATTACAGCGAATCATGGGCATTGGATGAAACAAACATGACTGACGATGGTGAATCAAGCCTCTATTCTGTGCCATTTGAAGTTGATGAGGTGTCTATTTCCATTATTCTGATAGATGTTCCTGCCACGCTAGCCGAAGCGTCAGCAATAGAGTTGTCTGCCCCTGAGTCTGTAGATGGTATTGCTGATAATGACGCAAACATCTTGTATCAACTAGGAGATTATACAGCCGTCACAGTACTCGAAGAGCTTGATGGAAGTTCATTTCTAGAAATATCTATTGCGCTCAATCATCGCTGGATGGCACGCGCCATTATTCGAGGTGAGGATGAAGAAACTATCAGAGCGCAAGAGATACCAGCCGCCGCGACCTTAGCCACTATTGAACTCGATAGATCAATTACGTCTATTGTGTCTTCAGTACTTGTTGTTGACCCGCTACCAGAAGGCTGGGAAGTAGTAAATACAGTTGATATTCCTTTTGCTCCTGTAGGTGTTGGACTCTCGCAAAGTGACGAAGGCAGTATAGATACAGTTGAGATAGGAATTACAGTCATAAATTTAGATGATATTGGAGACGAAATGAGTAGTGATGCGAGTATAGGTCTATTCCTTGCATTACAACTCATACCTCAAGAGGCTGTCATTGAGATTGGTGATTACGAAGTTGCCCAATACGTCTTACCACCTTCTGAAGATAGCGAAGAATATCTTGGTGCTTATACGATTTCTTTGACTGATGATTGGTATTTCATTGCGGTGATAATTACAGAAGATGATGAGAGCTTAGAAGATGTGCAAGTGGCTGTCGAAAGCATCATAGAAACAATGCAAATTACACTACCGAACTGAGTAAAATGATGAATTATTGGCTTTCCATTGCCAGCATGATTCAACTATGCTAGGATGCACGCCAGAATTTCGGACTTAGTCTATAACAGACTCATCCAGAGCGAGTGAGAGAACGGCTCTATGAAACTCGCGGCAACCTCCGAAGCGTCGGGAAGGTGCCAAATCCGACAGAGAACTCTCTGGCAGATGAGACGATTCACACACCATTGTGCTTTCGCGCCTTCTGCTCGTTATCTACGAATGCAGTAAGGCGTTTTCTGTTGATAGACAGCTTAGTAAAGTAACAAGGAGCAAATATACAATGCCTACAACATTCATGACCTCACCGAAGTATTTCTTTACCTCAGAATCGGTATCTGAAGGTCATCCAGACAAAATGTGTGACCAGATTAGCGATGCGATTCTGGATGCCATTCTTGAACAAGACCCTGCGGCGCGTGTCGCTTGCGAAACATCCGTCAACACAGGCTTGGTTCTCGTGTTCGGTGAAATTACCACCAGCGCATACGTCGATATTGAAAAAATCGTGCGCGAAACCATCCGCGAAATTGGTTATACCCGCGCTAAGTATGGCTTCGATGCTGAAACTTGTGGTGTGATTGTCTCGATTAAAGAACAATCTGCCGATATTGCGCAAGGTGTCGATGAAGCTCTGGAATCCCGCGAAGGTGGCATGAGCGAGGAAGAAGAAATCGAAGCGACGGGTGCAGGCGATCAAGGGATGATGATTGGCTTCGCGTGCAACGAAACCCCCGAATACATGCCACTTACCATGTCATTATCGCATAAGCTCGTGCGTCGTTTAGCAGAAGCACGCAAAAGTGGCGAAATCAAATGGTTGCGCCCCGATGCAAAAAGTCAGGTAACTGTCGAATATTCAGAGGGTAAACCTGTCCGCGTGGATACCGTCGTTATCAGCACGCAACACGCCCCTAAAGTCACTCAAGAAGAAATCCGCAAAACCATCACCGAAACCATCATCAAAGACATCGTGCCAGCCGATTTGTTGGACGACAAAACCCGTATTTTTGTCAACCCAACCGGACGTTTCGTTGTCGGTGGTCCATTAGGTGATGCAGGACTAACTGGACGTAAAATCATCGTGGATACCTACGGCGGTGTCGCACGTCATGGCGGTGGTGCGTTCAGTGGTAAAGATAGCACCAAAGTTGACCGTAGCGCGGCATACATGGCACGCTACGTATCCAAGAACGTTGTTGCGGCTGGCTTGGCAGAACGCTTCGAGCTACAAGTATCCTACGCGATTGGTGTTGCACAACCAACTTCTGTTGCTGTAGAAACCTTCGGCACGGGCAAAATCAGTGATGAAAAAATCGCAGAACTCATCAATGAACACTTTGACTTACGTCCCGCCGCTATCATCCGTGACCTAGACCTGCGTCGCCCAATTTACAAACAAGTGGCAGCCTATGGTCACTTCGGGCGCGATGACCTCGATGTCACATGGGAACGCACCGACAAAGCCGACGCACTCCGCGAAGCGGCTGGTCTATAAGCACTTTTCATCCAGCATAAACAAAAAGCACCTTATCCAACAGATAGGGTGCTTTTTTCGTAGGGACGATGCCTGCATCGTCCGCATTTTATACACATGACATGGTTTCAAGCATTCGCGCCCAAAAAATAGTCTCTAAATTTCAACCAAATTTTCGGCAAGGCTGGACGCACTTTATCAGGGTTAACATCATCATCCAGATAAAAATTGACCACTGCCTTGCCAATATTCAGATTTAAGCCCATCGTCATATGTTGTGCGCTGTCTTCTACGGCAATTGGCGCATCTAAGGCTTCTAACTTCAACTTGCCATTTTTACGATACACACGAATGTGATAGTGCGTAAAGTAGAAATCATCCTCTGAACTCGCGTCAAAGCTATTTAAATAACGTATATCCATGATGACCTCTATTCTGGTTGGCGCGTCAGAATAATACGACCAGAAATTGTGTCACAGCCTTCGCGTTCAGCTTCGGCTGTTTCCCAACTACCCACGAGCATCTCTTGTCCATTGAGTACCTGATAGGTCACGGTAGAGGTCGAAAGACACCAGTAATCTAGTGACAAGTTCTCTAGCACGAGTGTATCTGTTTCGGTGTAAGTCAGTGTATTGCCATCAACCATGCCATCAAGGCTCTGTTCGGCATAAATTTCGGAATCGGTCATATCTAAGTAGCTGATGCCTGTAATCGTATCGTTCTCTTGCGTGATGACAATGCGATAGTCATAGCGGGCTTCAATGCCGTAATCTTCAGTGACCGTGCCAATCCATTCGCCGGATAAATCAACATCCGTCAGGATAGCTTGTGCTTCTACTGCGAGGGCTTCTGTTGAGCTATTTTGCACCATGCCTGTATAAGTCAAGCCCATACCAGCCAGAATGCCACCTAACAGCAACACAATCGCAAAACCGAGTGAGAGTGTGCTGTGCTTATCAGAATTTTTGCGTTTTTCAGTTGTAATCATGGCATCATTCTCCTGCATCATTGGTATCAGTTTGGCGGGTAAGGGTCGTGCGACCACTAATCGTATCACAATCGGCACGTTCGTCTGGGCGTGGCTCCCATGTACCAACGAGCATTTCTTGACCATCAACTTCTTCAAAGGTCAATGTCGTCTGTACGAGACATAGATAATCAAGTGATCCATTTTCAATATCAAGAATTTCTTGTGAGGCATAGAAAACAGTATCACCTGTTACCATACCTTCAACAACCGTGCGCGTGTATGTCTCAATGGGATGGTTGGTCATCGTCAGGTAGAGCATCCCCGTGATCTCGTCGCCATCTTGCTCGATAACGATACGGTAATCGTAACGTGCGTGCATGCCGTAGTCTTCGGTGGTCATGCCAATCCACTCGCCGGAAACATCGCGTGGTGTGTCGAGTGCGACTTCTTGCGCTAATTCGGCATCAACAGGCATCAGCCGTAAGCCAAAGATAACCCCTGCACACACCAATACCGCGCCTAAAAAGCCCTTGATGATGTTTTGTTGTAACGTCGTCTTCATAATATAAGTATCCTCTATACTTAGTCTTCTTGGCGCGTGAGCAACACACGACCATCAATACCATCACAGAGTTCGCGTTCGTCAGGTGCGACACCCCACGTACCAATCAGTGTTTCCTGTCCTTCAATCACCTGATAATTCAGGCTTACTTCAATCCGACACCAGCGATTTAAGCTCAAGCCTTCTAGTACATTGGTAGCTGTTTCGTAGTAATAAAGGTCGTCTGCGGTGACGTCACCAGAGAGTATTGATTCAGCATAAGTTTCGGTAGCGCGATTGGTAGATTCTTGATAACCAATGCCATCGACAACCGTGCCGTCTTGCGTCAATACCAGACGATAGTCGTAGCGCGTTTCGCCACTGTAATCTTCGGTCATTGTACCGACCCATTCACCGGATACATCCACATCTTCTGGCACAAGTGCCTGTGAATCTAGTGCATCAGATGTCAATTCGGTGTCGGATGTCGAAACCTTTAGGGTCAGCGCGGTAAAAGCACTGATAATAAGAAAGAGAAACAATAGTCTAAGATAGGGAAGTTTGGGTAAGTGCGATGTTTTGCGTTTTTTGTGAATAATCATAATGGATTCCCTCGTAACTGTTTCTTACAGAATAAGAGGAAATGCCATTTGATGCAAGCACCGCAGGCAAATCGTATGCTGTCCGATACCTTTCCGTCACAATTGGTTGCCCCTAACTAAGTGGCGACTTATACTCTACGCAATCAGTTAACAAATACCAACCGCATGAGGGAGCGTTATTCATGGGCGTTTTAAGAGGCATCGGAACAGGCATCTGGCGTTTTATGGTGATTTTTTCATTTATAGTGAATTTGGTACTGGTCGTGGTGCTATTGCTGGCTGGGCTTTTCATCTTCCAGATTAAAGCGCAAGTAGCTGACCCGCTCATCGGTGGCTTGCACAGTACGGCGGCTGGCTTAGACGAAGCGACGATTGATTGGGTGATTCCTGTGCGCGATTCGCTAGGCATCAGCCTTGATGTGCCAATTAATGCTGATACCATCATCAGCGAAGTGACACAAATTGGTGATACGGTCATCCCACCCGACCAACAAATCGCGGGTGAAACTGTGGTGCGCCTCACACGCCCTGTACCGATTTCGATTTCTAATGCTTTCATTCAGAGCAACGACTTGACACTCCGTAATGCTACTGTCGATATTACCTTGCCGGAAGGCACACTTCTACCTGTCGCGCTTGACCTTGCTATCAACCTAGAAACAGACATTCCCGTTGATTTAGACGTGCGTGCTGTCATTCCATTGGGCGAAACCCAACTCGCTGACCCCATTGAGCGACTTGGTTTGCTATTCGAGCCATTGGCAATCGGTTTGCATAACCTGCCGAATAATTTCAGTGAAGCTGGTACATTTGCCGCGCAAGTTGTCGGTGGCGAAATCACAGCCGATAATGCCGCTAATGTGTTACTCGCAACCGATGGCACAGGTTTCAATGCTAATCCCTACGACCCATGGACAGGCTTCACACAGACGGCTGGTGTCGGCTACGAAGATTTGATGGCACAAACGTATCCCACACAATCACGCCCTGTCGATACTGGTTTGGTCGTTCCAGGCGGTATCCCTGCACTCGACGCGGCACTCACAGACCGCGCACAATATTATGTTGATGACCAAACACCCGCGAGCATCAACGCGCAAGTAATTAATACCTTCGGCGCACAAACGGCTGGTGCGATTCCGCCTTATACCTACTTAGGCAATATGGGTGATATTTACATCGGCGCACAAGAAGGCGATTTCGTGCGCTCACCAGAAGATGCGACCATGCCTCCCGAAGGTGATGGCGGCACAGGAGGCTTTGATTCACAAGGCGCACCTGACGATACAGACTCATCCGACACAAATACGGGCGGTTCTGGTATCATTCCGACACCATCTTCCCCATGACATAACGATTTAGAAAAATTGTAGGGGAGTGCCTACGTGCGCTCCCGTAACAATATCGTAGGGACGTGCAACGGCGCGTCCTAGAAAATGGGGTAGATGCCAATGGTTACATACTCAGACGAATAAAGGTAACAAATGACTGATACCCCACGCATTTGCGATTACGAAGGCTCGGATTACCGCACCGATTTTTGGGAAGGGCAAGGACGCAATTACGAAGACCGTGTCGAACGCGGTGTGTTGCGTCACATACTTCCTGAATCTGGCAAACGCTTGTTAGAACTCGGCGCAGGTTTCGGGCGCTTGACCCGCGAATACGACAATTACGACCACGTTGTACTGCTGGATTACTCGTTTTCTCAATTACAATACGCCCGTCAGCAACTTGGTGACGAACGCTTTACCTATGTCGCCGCTGATGCCTATCACTTGCCCTTCAAACCAGCCGTTTTTGATGGCGCAACCATGATTCGCGTGATTCATCATTTTGAAGATGTCCCGCGCGTCCTAACAGCGATTCGTAACGTGATGACCGACGATAGCACCTTCATCCTCGAACACGCCAACAAACGCAATATCAAAGCGATGACGCGCCACGCACTCGGACAGCAAGGCTGGAATCCGCACACGCTCAATCCAGTGGAATTTGTAGAACTCAATTTCAATTTTCATCCGCGTTATATACAGGGCGCACTCCACGAAGCAGGCTTTGACCTCCATAGGCAAATTCCCGTCTCATTTTTGCGCTCTGGCTTGCTCAAACGAACCCTCCCAGCCGGATTCCTCGCAGGGATAGATAGCATCCTCCAAGAGACACGCTGGCTTATTTCACCGAGTATCTTCACACTCAACACAGCCAACGGTGACACAGACGAAAGTAACATCGACCTCCCCCGTGACGCCATTTTTGCCTCGCCCCATACAGGCAGTGATTTACAACGCGATGGTGATTTCCTCGTAGATGACGCCGGCACCCGCTGGGAAATCCGAGATGGCATCTACGATTTCAAAGCGCCAGCCGAATAGCATTCTGATACCTGTGGGCATCATAGACATGCCCACATAGTTGCCTCAATTCTCCGTCGTCGGTACGGGAAATGGCGTCCGCGTTGGGACAAATGTAGGTGTTGCAGGTAGAATGTTACCCATACACAGGGAAGCATCAAATGCTAT
Organism: Chloroflexota bacterium; assembly: GCA_038522085.1. GTDB lineage: Bacteria > Chloroflexota > Anaerolineae > Aggregatilineales > Phototrophicaceae > JAUZRW01. The sequence continues at coordinate 1,531 of JBCBKJ010000005.1, read as the reverse complement.
GCGTTGTCCACATGATATTTCAGGCAGATAGCGATTGTTACGTATCCAGGATTGTAATTGTTCCCGACCATCCACACGCCATTGAATGAGTAACTCGCGCTCAGAACCTGAGAATGCTACAGATCCATCTGGACTAAACGCTACAGTTAACACATCACTAGAATGACCAGCAAATTGCCGTATTTGTTCGCCTGTAGCTATGTCCCATAGAATCAAGGTATCATCACGAGATCCCGAAAGTACTTGCCTACCATCAGGGCTAAACGCTACACTATCCACACTACTAGAATGTCCTATAAATCGCTTTACTTGTTCGCCTGTAGCTGTGTCCCAGAGAATAAGTGTATTGTCTCGAGACCCCGAAAGTATCTGACTACCATCAGAACTAAACATTACGCTTTCAACGCTATCAGAATGTCCAGTTAATTGAAGTACTTGTTCGCCTGTAGCTGTGTCCCAAAGAATCAGTGTATTGTCCGAAGCTCCAGAAACTATTTGACTACTATCAGGACTAAATGCCACACTTAGAACCCAATTGGTGTGTCCTGTGAATTGTCTCAATTGAACTCCAGACACTACATTCCAAAGAATCAGTGTATTATCCCAAGACCCCGAAAGTACTTGACTACCATCAGAACTAAAAGCCACAGTTCCAACGGTATGAGAATGTTCAGAAAGTTGCCACACTTGTTTGCCAGTGGTTGCTTCCCATAAAGTCAATGTATAGCCAACTCCTGCGAGAACATGTCGAAAATCTGGGCTGAAAGCTACACTCCAGACATTCTCAGCATTCCCTATAAATTGTTGCACTTGCTCCCCATTGGTTGTATCCCATAAGATTAGTGAGTAATCACCAACTCCTGAGATAATATGACGACCGTCGGGACTGAATGTAACACTCTGGATGTAGTTTGAATACCTAAATTGCTGAATCTGATCGCCAGTCAATATATCCCATAATATTAGCTTATTATCACTAGAGCCTGAGATAATCTGAAGACCATTAGGACTGAATGCTACACTTTCAATGGCATCAGAGTGTCCTGTAAATTGTTGTACCTGCTCACCAGTGAACATATCCCATAGTATCAAGGTGTTGTCCCAAGACCCTGAGATAATATGACGACCGTCAGGACTGAATGCTACACTATCGACTGCACTTGAGTGTCTTGTGAATTGTTGCACTTGCTCACTAGTGCTCACATCCCATAGTATCAGCGTGTTATCTCTAGAGCCTGAGAGAACTTGACGACCATCAGGGCTAAAAGCCACACTTTTAACCCAAAAGGTGTGCCCTGTGAATTGCCGAACTTGCTCGCCAGTATTCGCATCCCATAGTATTAGTGTATTGTCCCAAGATCCTGAGATAATATGACGACCATCGGGACTAAATGCGACACTAGTGACACTATCAGAGTGTCCTGTGAATTGTTGTACTTGCTCACCAGTGAACACATCCCATAGTATTAGTGTATTGTCCCAAGATCCTGAGATAATATGACGACCATCGGGACTAAATGCGACACTAGTG
>JBCBKJ010000004.1:0-165168 GCA_038522085.1 Chloroflexota bacterium | reverse complement strand
TGTACATCATCAAGCAATAATACGGCTGGGCGATCTAGACGTTGGAATAAGCGCAGTATAATAGATGTAAGTTGGTCGGCATAAGCTGTGAATTCTTGTTGCATAACATCGGGTATATTGCGTTGGAGTAGCGTTTCAATATCAGGCATTAGGGTACGGAGGATGTTCGCTTCTGTCGCGGAGACATCTACGCTGAGAGCAAGCCGTTTGAGAGGGTCGCGCCAGAGACGATATAGCATGTCGTTATTTTCTGTACTGTAACCACGCAAGACTATAAAGCCATTCACAAGACCACGAATGCGAAGCTCATCCATGAAACGTGTTTTACCAACACCGACCGCCCCGCCTATAAGCCATGCACTACCATGTCCGTCTTTGTTGCGTTTCATCCCCTGAAGTAACTGACTGAGTTCAACTTCGCGCCCAACAAAGGGAGCGGCTTGCAGGTAGCTTTCGCGTATGGATTGGTCTTCAAGGACGATGCTGGTGGTGACAGTCTCTTTAATTTCTTTTAGCACACTATAGGCATCTAAGGCGCGATCATCAGCATCTTTTTCGAGCAGATTGGCAATAATTTTGCGTAGCCCGTCGCTGATGTCCAGTTCATTAAGGTCTGGTTGTTGGAACATGATGGCAGTGACGAGGTTGCTGATATTATCAAATTCATAGGGGAATTTATCTGCAAAGAGTTCGTATGCCATGATACCAACAGCGTATAAATCCGATGAAACTGACGGTTGCCCACCCTGCAATAATTCAGGTGCCATGTAAGCGATTGTGCCAGCTAGTGTGTCATCAGAAATATCCGTAATTTGGTCACGTAGCGTCGCCAGACCGAAATCGAGCAAGCGTACATTGCTATCACTATCAACAAGGGCGTTATCTGGCTTGAGGTCACGATGAATGACGCCAACTTGATGCAAATAGGCGAGTGCTTGCAGTACCTCTGTCAGCAAGCGTATACGGTCTGCAAATTCTAGTTGGCGGGCGGCGTCTGTCAATGGACGCGAATTTTCTAGGAGTTGCATCGTGAAGAAGGGTTGGCGGTTTTCCGTAAATCCATAGTCCAAGACACTGATGATGTGTGGATGGCGCAGGCGAGCGAGCGTTTGAAATTCACGCGAAAAGGTGAGCCTTAATGCACCGGGTGTCGTTTGCATTTGAGAGTCGTGTAAACCAATGAAGGGCGATTTGCGCTTTAGGGTATCCGCTGAATGCGTGATGATGGTATCCGTACCGACTTCTGCATTGGCGGCGGGTGTAATTTGTGTGGTATCGCCTTCATCAGATTTGGTTGGTGCGTCTTCTCCGATTACCATTTTGAGAGCAACGACTTCTTGTGTTAGGCGGTCAATAGCACGATGGACAACACCCATCCCCCCTTGCCCGAGGACATCACGCAGTTCGTATCTATTTGCTATGAGTTGCGGGGGTACTTCGTTGACCATGCCTATACCTTTCGATGCTCATCCACAGTGTATGGTTTACAAGCAGTTATATCTATGTTTTTTGGAAGGAGCGCCTTCGTGACTGACGCTACATAATTATTATATATTCAGTTTGAAAGTATACCTTGCTCGGGTATACCTAACCAATTCCAAAATATTTGTTTTTTAAAACGGACACCTTTTTCAGTTTGTCATAAAATATGCTTTGTAGCTATAGCCAGCGCATAAATTAACCTTGCGAAATATATTACACTGTTAAACTCTTGCATAAATTCACAAATTTCTCAAGAATCTAGTTGTAATAAAGTGTAATTAATAGTATGCTATAGCGTAGAACAAGGGTAACTATAGGGCGCTATCTGGGAAGATGGTGTGCTTTTTCTATTTTTGAGGTGGAAGGATACACGTATGCGACTTATTTTGAGACGGTTGATGATTATCACCGTGTTCGTGGCAATAGTGACAAGTGTGTTCAGTATGTATACGGTGAATGCACAAGATGATACCACGGATTTAGCCTCACAAGGATGTGCTATTACGCCTAATCTTGCGGGGCAAGGCTTCTCGTTCCAAGGCTTAGGCTTCTCATTCCAAGGGCTTGGCTTCTCATTCCAGGGGCTTGGTTTCTCGTTCCAAGGGCTGGGCTTCTCGTTCCAAGGCTTAGGGTTGGATGACCCACGATTAGAAGACCCTGCTCTTTTTGCAGAGGAAATACTGGCTAATCCGGTACCAACGGACTGGTTAGGCGCTCAGTTAGAAGAGATTGTGAACGGCGCAGAATTTGGCAGTTCGCGTTCTGCTATCTTGATTATTGATGATAGTGACCACGGTTCTAACGTACAGAGTGTTATCGAATACATGGCGTCTGTGCCGGGTGTGCAAGCCCTGTTGGATAGTGGGCAACTGTATGTTGAACTGCTGGACATCAGCCGAGTGAATTACACGGGTGATGAAATTGCCGCCGCTATCGGTGAACGTGTTGAGGCGCTCCAGAATGATTATGAAAATATCGTCTTGAATTTCAGCATTACGTTCATTCCATGTGAGGCTGATTTTGACGAGGATGGTGAGCCTGACTTTGTGTTCAGTGAGTTCATCGACGTTGTTGCCGAAGAAGCTGAAGAGGAGGGTGGTGAAGAGGAAGAATTACTGCCTATCGTGCCAACCATTGATTGTGCAGTATTGCAAGAAATTGGGGAAAGTGCCTACCAACTAAACGTTGTTTTCGGCTACGATAATCCCAATAGTGAAACTGTGTATCTGGAAGAAAGATTTGAAGGTCTCGAACAGAACTTTGTTTCTACAAATGTGAGTTCTGAGGGCGAACCTTTTATTTTCTTCACTGCTGAGACTGTTCCTGAGTACTTTGTGCCTGGCACATACGAGGAAGTATTTGAAGGTATCATCGGGGCTTTCGCAAGTGAAGGTGATTCATTCACAGTGGAATGGACGCTTCTCGATACAACAGTAGGTATCACTATTGAAGTAGGCGAAGGTTATGAGGGTCCAACTTGTACAGTGGGTCCCGGTGGTGAACTTGACCTTTCGCCAGAGGATGAAGTTGTGCCATTCTTGCAATGTGTTGAGGTCTTTGAGGGTGATGATACATTTGTAACAGCTACCTTTGGTTACGAAAATATTGGTGATACGACTGTTTGGTTGCCCCGTGGCGACAATGGCATACAAGTCAATGAAGCCTTCTTTGAAGGTGGAGACCCTCAACCGCATTTCTTTGTGCCAGGGCGTCACCGTAATGTGTGGCAAGTTTCATTTGGTGGTGAAGGTTCTGTCGAATGGACTACCGGGCAAGATTTCTCGGATTTTGAAACAGGGTATAGCAACAGTGCGTCTGCTGATATAAATTCACCAGAATGTACAGATGAATTTGAGATTGGTAACTACTTGTTCGAGATTGGTCTGACGACATCAGAAGAAATCCGTGATGCACTGGAAACTTTGTTCAACTATGACGATGCTGATGATGATTTGGATGCTCTGAAATCATTGCTCCAAGGTTATCTAGCATTCAGTGCGGAAGATAACAATCAGAGTGTGTTTGCGGTTGCTTCTGCTGGTAACTATCGTCCATGGCTGGGTGATGCACCATTGGTGCCTGCACGCTGGGACGAAACGATTGCTGTAAGTGCTTCACTCGGTCTGCTCCCTGAGAAATGGATTTTCAGCCAGCAAGGTGATTTCATCGCACCAGGTGGTGGTTACTTTATACCGAATGGCTTTGACCCAACAGGGCAAGAAATTCCGCTGGTAGGTACATCTTACTCGGCACCAGTTGTATCACTGATTGGTGCATTGTGGGGACAGTATCCGGCGGCATGTGCGTTCCCAGAAAACAATAATACATTCTTCCCACCCATCGAAGACTTTGACGCAGACGATGTGAGTTTTGATGCGACCGATGAGCTGGCATCACCTTATCGTTGTAGTACGGAAGGTTTCCCTGATGAAAATCGTGCGCCAATTGCTGTTGATGATACGGCAGAGGTCGATGCAGGTGCGAGTGTCATCATTGATGTTCTCGGCAATGACAGTGACCCTGATGGCGATACGCTGAGTGTGACCAACGTTGGCACACTGCCTATGCATGGTACAGCTACAGTCAATGCTGATGGTACTATCACTTACCAAAACGCTGGTACAGGCACCAGCGATAATTTCACCTATGTTGTCAGTGATGGTGAATTGACTGATACCGCTACGGTGACAATCACGATTGAACGTGATAACGGTGGTGAAACACCTGAACCCAATGATCCAAGAGTCGAAAATGCAGTTGATGTTTGCTGGATTGAAGACCCCAATGGCAATACCAGCGCATGGCAAGTGACTAATGATAATCCTGTACCATTGGTACAAGGTCAGCAAGCAAAAGTGCGTTATGACTGGGCAGTCTTCATTGGTGATAGCACAGAGCCTACACAAACCGCGACGAACTGGGATAACAGTGGTGAAACACGTATTAACACCGTGTTGGCTAACCGTATCGTGGTACGTTGGTACGTGTGGGACAATGGTGTCGTTAGTAACATTCGCATTGTAGAAGCGGAGAAACCAGTAGATGTCTGTGAAACGCCAGATGTTGCTGTAAATCCACAGACAACACCCGATCCCGTGGTCACAGAAGAAACACCCGACCCTGTAGTCACGGAAGAAACACCTGAACCCGTGGTCACAGAAGAAACACCCGACCCTGTAGTCACGGAAGAAACACCTGACCCTGTGGTCACGGAAGAAACACCTGACCCTGTGGTCACGGAAGAAACACCCGACCCTGTAGTCACGGAAGAAACACCTGAACCCGTGGTCACGGAAGAAACACCTGAACCCGTGGTCACGGAAGAAACGCCTGAACCTGTCTCACCTGCTACCGATTTAGCTGTTTGCTGGGTAGAAAATCAGAATGGCGTAACGACTGTATGGCGTGTGACAAATGACAATCCAGTGCCACTGGTTGCTGGTACACAACAGAAAGTCGTGTTCAGTTGGATTGCTTATGATGCGGAAAACAACGAGGTTGCCAGTGGTGACTTGTACGACCAAACTGGAAGTGTACAAATCAATACAAGTTTGGCAGAACGCATTGAAGTAACATGGTTTATCCGCGACAACGATGGTGTATCCGAAGCACTGGGTACGGTATCAGCGACGAGTGATGAGCTTGGACTGTGCGCGAATTAAGTAACACGGGTAACTGAGTTAAGTGAAGAGATGTCTGCTTACTCGCAGACATCTCTTTTTATTTATATCATCTGAGTATGCAAGTTACTCGCTGAATGTTTGTCCGTAGACGCGGGTTTCGGGGTAGAAGCCATACCAGCCGAACCAGAACGCGAGATGCCCTGAGAGACGGTCTAGAGTTCGCCCATCAGGTGCAACTAGCGCCTCTTCTGTGACTTGCCAAACTGTGCCTTCGTCATCAATAACTTGAAGTGGCGTATCACCTGCGCTGAAAATGATACCTTCACTATTGTAAGCACGGACTTCCGCCCCACCAGGCTCGAAGAAATCACGTTCAGGGGTTGCCTCTGCGATGATAACCACTGAGGTATCATCAATCGTATCGTTAGTCACGGCTTCTTCGATGAGTGTAACTAATGGATAGGCAACAGGGTTATTTGCCAAATTCAGTCCAAAAATCATGTCTTTGTTCTCAGCAGGCGTTTCGTTTTGTTGCCAGACAGGAAACATGACAAAATCAGGATTGTTGAAATAACTACCGTATGCCGCGCCGTTGCTGTAATCACGGTTATAGCCTGTTGCGAGGCTGAGAACAGAGGTATCTGGATGCTGTTCGAGCCATGATGACCATGTGGTAACGACGACTGGTAAGAGAGGTAACTCAATGCCAGAATCCGCGAGTGGTCCAAAAGCAGGGATTCCTGTGAACGCATTCCAAACAGTGTCAGTATTGCGGTCATACATGAGCTTGTTGGAGCGCATGAGCAAGCCTGTCGAGCCAAATTCCAGCACCGTTTCGCCAGCTTCCACAAATTCACCTGTGGTCGCATCCGTATAGGTTAGGTCAGGCAGGGTAACATCGTACAAAATACCTGCACCACAGAGCGTACAATACGCAAGCATCACCGGACGCCCGACGACCTGCCCTTCGATGCCATCCGCGAAAGCGAGTGCCGTATCCTCAGACATATCTGGCAAGGAATCGGAAACTGTCTCCCAATTACTATCGAGCCATGTCAAATCGCCCTGATTGACCCAGCCTTCGGGTTCACAACCAGCACTTTGTCCGATTATATGCACCCAATCGCCCGATTTTTCAGTAGCGCGGAAGGTGGTCGGCGCACGAAAATTGCAGACGAAATCGCCATCCGGCGCGTTGTACATAGGGGTGTGTCCGATGACATCGTTGAACATTTCGTGCCAGTTGAGAAGACGTAGCGGATAAGCGCGACTATCATCATCTAATGAGACACCAAAGACGAGTTCATCAGTTTGCGGATAATCGCATGTGCCTTGTCCGCAATATTGAGTGTAGGTTGTACCTTCAATTTGTGCTTGTTCGGGGCTAATTTGTGTCGCATTCACAAGTGAGGGAATACCATCTACAGCGACCCCACCCCACACGACTTCGGACAGGTTGATATTGGCTGTTTCTTGGACATTATCAAAGAAACGAGCGAATTGCGGGTCAACCATTTCGCTAAGTAGGCGTGACTTAAAGGCATCATAGCCAGGCGGGAGTGCAATATCATTTTCGCCGGCATACTCAACATAGGTTGCCCAGCCGTTCTGTGGCGGAACGTCTGTGAGAGCAAAGAGCGCGGTGTAGAGTTCAAGTTCGGTATTGGGGATACCAAACGTGAAGTAAGAGAGGTCAATGAGAGGTGCAATATAAAGGGGGTCATCCCATGGACCGAATGCTTCAAAATAGCCATTGGGTTCAATATCGAACCGACGCGCATCAAGTGCGACATTGAGCATGGTCGTCAGTGTCTCCTCGTAGTCAGCAAAATTGCGCGTTTGGGCATTCACATTAGGTTGACGATAGAAAGCAAGCGACACCAGCATGAGAACAATCACGCTGGCAAGAATGTATTTGATGGACATAAGTGGTTTCCTCGCTTATACACAGATTTGCCGTCAGTGTAGATGGAAATTATTGCGAAGAGCTTATTTGGCGTAAAAGTAACTGCGAATTCGATAGTTCACTCAGAAATAGCTATTCTTTTTGCAGATACCTTGATTATCGTCGTTCCTGCCTCCCTGATTTGACAAATATGAGTAGAATATAGACATGATGAATCAGGAGAACATGACATGCAGAATTTCAGTGGGCGAAAGCTAGGAAATTACGAACTACGCGAACGTCTCGGACGGGGTGGTATGGCAGAAGTCTATCGTGCGTACCAAGTGGGTATGGATAGAGATGTTGCTGTAAAAATTATGCTCGGGCATCTTGCAGAGGATGATACGTTCATCAAACGCTTCAAACGCGAAGCACGCGCTGTTGGACGGCTACGGCATCCACATATCATCAATATATTCGACTTTGGCATTGAAAACGATGTATTTTACATGGTGATGGAATATCTCGCTGATGGAAATCTCAAAGAATATATCGACGAAAATGGTAGACTCTCACTGACAGAAAGTTTGACCATTGCCCGTGATTTAGCCGATGCGCTGGATTATGCTCATGGCTCAGGGATGATTCACCGTGATTTGAAACCAGCCAATATCATGTTTGTTGATAAAAGCAAGCAAAACGTCGTGCTAACAGATTTTGGTATTGCACAAATTATCGACGCGACGGCTTTAACTGGCACGGGCATGAGTGTGGGTACGCCTTCCTATATGTCACCGGAAGCTGGCAGTGGGGATGACACGGATGAACGCACAGACATCTATGCGATGGGTATCATCTTATATGAAATGTTGGTCGGCAAAGTACCGTATAATGCTGATACCCCGCTTGCTGTCATTATGAAACATATCAATGCACCGTTGCCAACCCGTGATGATTATGGTGATTTAATCCCGCCTGATGTCGAGAATATCATGTTACGATGCCTTGCCAAAGTGCCAGAAGCACGTTTTGCATCCGCAGCCGCCTTACGAGATGCGCTAACGACTGCTTTAGATAAGCAATCTACTGCTGAAAGAGCAATCCCTGCCGCGAAAGCTACCGAAGTATCTGCAAACAATGCGACACAATTTGACACAATTGCGGAGGATGTCACACAACCAGGTGTCATCGCAGACAATATGACAACACCACTCGCTACACCAAAACCGCAATCACAAGAAACTGAGAATCAAGGTGTGATGCGCTGGGTCGTGGCACTCATAGCACTGGCTGTCTTTGGTAGCGTACTATTTTTCACCTATGATGCCTTCTTTGCATCGCCGGATACACCAACTGATGTTGTTATCACGGAATCAGCAACAGAAACGACTAGCGCACAAGCGGATGTAACGCCCTCTCCTGAAGCTGACACAGTTGTATTTGAATCACAATTAGGGGGTGAGTTGCCCCCGAATCCAGAAGCTAATCTCAGCATGTATAGCAATATCAGCGAGATTCTCAATGAAGCAGAAACGCTCGTCTTTGAAGGTAATTTAGAGGGAGCAATCGTGCAAGTTGAAGCAATTTTAGCAGATGAGCCAGAGAATGCAGAGGCACTCTTTGCGAAAGCGAGGCTCTATAGCTATCGCTGGGATGAAGATAATATCGCTGGCGAGACAGCACAACAACTCATTGACTTGCAACCGGATAGCCCTTGGGGATACATCGCGCTGGCAGATAGTTACCTCAATTACCCCCTACTAGATGAGGAAGGCTCTGTCGATGCTGCCCACGATGCGATACAAACCGCCATCGACATTGACCCCGAGAACCCACATGCCTTGTGGCGGTTGGCGAATCTTGGTGAGTGGGAGCTTCAATTTGAGCGTTACACACAAGCAGAAGACTTCGGTGCGAGTGGCGCAGATTTCATTTTGAGTATTGCGAGATATTTCTCTGGTAATCGAGACTATCTGCGGGCAATTCCGTATTGGGAGAGCTATTATCGTGGTGCGGATACGGCGGCGTGGACATGGTCAGAGTCTTTCTGGGAATTGACAGAGGCACTCATTCGGAGTGGGGATGCACGCGCCGCGTATGACTTGCTATTGGAGAGTCCCTTCCCTGACATTGCCAGCGATGCGTCAACCTATGGCAACATGGCGTATATCGCGTTCATGCCGGGTGAGTACGAGCAAGCACGCGAATGGGCAGATGCCGCATTGGCATTCTCCTCTGAGGATGATGCCAACGCTGCCCGTTGGGTGCTAGCATTTATGGCTTTCGAGGTCGATGAAGATGAGGATAGTGCCGTTGAGCAATTGATACAATTAGCTGAGGAAGATGCCTTTCATCGTTATATTGAGTTCGGGACACAAACCGATGCTTACTTACAATCGGCACGGTATATGGCAACCGCCGGACGTGATGAAGAAGCTATCGAATTTTATAGCACGCTGGTCGAGTTGAATAGCGGTGTGCCATTTTTCTTTGAGGAACGGGCGGATGCCTACTTGCGTCTTGGCGAGAATGAATTAGCACGCGCAGACTTGCAAACTGCCCTAGCAATTGAGCCTGACCCGCAAATCCAGCAGTATTATCGTGACCGCATTATTGAATTGGGACCTGCTGACGAGGGCGATTGATAGCTAAGAACCCCTCCACCGGACCCAACCGTGATAATATGTTTGGGCTGGTGGAGGGACGTTTCATTTAAGCACAATCGTCATTAGGGTCACATTCATCTGCTTGTTCTTCAAATTCGCCGAACGTTAATAATCCTCATCATCGAAATCTTCTTCATCATCAAACTCATCATCGAAATCTTCTTCATCGTCAAACTCGTTGTCGAAATCTTCTTCGTCGTCAAAATCTTCATCATCAAAGTCGTCGTCAAAGTCTTCTTCGTCGTCAAAATCTTCATCAAAATCTTCTTCGTCGTCAAAATCTTCATCAAAGTCTTCTTCATCGTCAAATTCGTCAAATTCTGAGTCGTATTCATCCCCTTCGTAATTGTCATAATCGTCGAAATCGTAGCCTAGCTCATCTTCAAAGTAGTCTTCAAGCTCATCATCAAAATCTGTGTACTCTAACTCATCAATGAGATATTCCAGAATATCTGCATCATCTGCGTCATCGACAAGTTCAAAAAAGTCATCTACATCATCAACTTCCAATGAGTCAAAAATAGGTTCATAGTCTTCTAGTATCTCAAGTTCATCATCTGACAAAGCATCTTCAACCTCGACCTCGCGTTCGAGTAATTCTAGGGGCAATTCTTCTAAAAAGGACTCATCGTCAGCGTATGACACAAGCTCAGGGTCTTCGTCTAGAGGAAGAAATTCATCATCTACCTGTAATTCGATGCGAGAGCCAGCTACAGCCGTCTGTGTGATTCCATTGACCCGCATTCGGGCAGCGCCTTCAACGGGTGTGATTTGCAATCGTCTTTCGTCGCTGATGCTAAAGTAAACTGTCGAACCCATATCAACTTCAACTTCATTGACCAGTAGATTGATTTCGCCTACCCCTTCTGGTGTTTGCACAAGCATTCCACTCGTAGGAATCTCACCACAGTCCAGGCGTCCAATGCCAGGAAGTAAATAGAAACTTTGCATGGGTCCATATTGCAACGTGCCTGCCTCAACGATGGGTAAGCTATCTGTCTGTGTAGTATCTGTTAGCACAGGCATGAATATCCATGCCGTTTGTTCTTCTGCTTGAACACGTAGCCACTGGTTATCTTCTGTGCGACCTGTCGCTGTGACCTCACTACCGGATGCAAGTGTCTCGATGATTGCTGAGGTACGGTCAGGGCGTGTACGCAAATTCACATTACGTTCTGCATTGAGGGTGACTTGTTCTGATTGTATTTCTTGTGCGGCAACGGAGGGGGCGGCGTTGCGAACCTCAGTATCGCCAAAAATTAGCACAGTCACATTTTGTCCTGGAAGCGAGTTAGGTACATTCGCTTGTAGCGACATGACAACAATACCCCACTCGTTGCTGATTGCGTCGAGAGCTGCTAATTGCATCGTCTGGATAGATGCAACATCTACAATATCACCGACATTCGTGAACTGAAAATCTGTTGCATCTGGTTGACCTGTCGCAGAAAGCGCAATATTGCCAAAACAGGCTTGGTTACGCCCCATGCCTTGACAAACATTATCAGCCGTCTCCAGTGCTGTTTGCACAATATCTGGACATTGTGATTGCGCGAAAATGACATTCGTACAGAGAAGCACTAGAAAACCGGCAAAGACCCACGTTCTTCGTTGGATAGTAGCGAACATGATAACTCCTGTATCGGGGTGTCGTTTTTAATTAGCACATGCTCTAGTATATTCTATTTTCGATAACAGGTGTCTGGAAGCCTGTTCAGTTTGAAATAAGACGCCTTCCACGCAATTTTCTAAGCCGATTGCTATTGCAATGCTATTTTTACCTTTTTAGAAACAATATTATTTTTGAAGTAGCACTACAAAGAAGCGTTTCTGTAAAGGTGAGCCGGAAGCGAACAGTAGTGATGGCAATAGTTTTATAATTTGGTGTTGATTTTGTTCTGGGAACATAGAAAATATCTGTGGTGTCAGTGATCTTGCGATCATTTTTCGGGCGGAACTATGACTTAGTTCTTGTATCCATTGTTGTCCTTGTAAGTCATCGGCATCCATTGTTGAGAGCGCTATATAGCGTTCCATCCAAAAAATGAATAGGCTCTCATCGGTAATCATATCCACTAGGAGCTTACCCGAATGATGCCAAAATGGTTCGTAGTGTTCATCCCAATTAAACTGATCTAATTGAGGCAGCACATCACGTTCAAGCTCAACAATAATGTCAGCGATACCCGTATTATGTTGCTTGATTGTGTCTGAAAAAATAGTCAATGACGATACCGCAGGTTCAACTTGATGCTCATCAGAAATCGTGTTATTGGTACTCAAGAATGCGGTTGTTTCCTCTAATTGATGTTGCAGACGAGCGAGTCTATCACGCATATTATCGGCATGACGATTTAAAACGACCCGCGTCAATTCGTCTGGATTATCTGAATCAATAATGATTTTGATTTGTTTGAGCGACAATCCAAATTGTTTTAGGCGCAGAATCTTCTTTAGCGCCATGATTTCCGTCATGCCATAGACACGATAGTTGCTACCGTCACGTTTGGGTTCAGGTAGCAAGTCAATTTGGTGATAGTGTCTAATGGTTTTGGACGTGATGCCCAACAAAGTAGCAACCTCTCCGATTGTAAATGTTACGTTGGACATCTTTTGACCTCGTGACTATTTTCAAATGTAAGCCCGTTTATGCTTGCGCTATCACCCTGCTAGATGATTGTTTTGCACGTCTGATTACCACAAATGCCATTAGCATGAAGACACCCGGCGCCCATAACAAGAAGGCTGCCGCATAGAGTTCATGTTCCCCTACACCATATAGCTTAGTGAACCCAAACGCAAATCCGTCCAGCATAATCGCTACCATGGCAAATATGAACATAGACTCTAGCATATCTGTCATGGGAAGTCCCATTAGGGGGCGCATGATGTAAGTAAACAGGATACCTGCTGGAAAACATAGGATGTAAGCAACAAGCATTAGAGGGTTGCCTTCGCTAAAGATGCTCGCGGCGATGAAGCGCATAACAATAAGAACGATTACCCAGACAACACACCCTAAAATGGTTGCTTTGATGATATTTGCCATCATTCAGACCTTTCGCCATTGATTTGTACATGCAGTGAAGATGATTGCGTTGTATCACCAAATTCAATTAAGCCTCGTTTGCTTTGGGTCTAACCATCAGCATTGTGATGATGATTTGTGTGCCGAATGTCCAGAGCAACCAGCCACCTGCATATCTGACCATTTCATTGGTTGCGCCGTATAAATCTGTGAAGCCGACTGCCCACCCGTCTAAGGTCAAGGTAGTAAAGAGCATTACCAGAATGGGGATTAACATCTCATCCATAGAAAGTCTGCAAAGGAGTCGTGTAATGTACATCGTCACGATGCCAATAGGGATTGAAAGTACATACAAGAGAATTAACAGATTGCTCCCTTCTGAGAGTGCAGTTTCTCCTATCACACGAACTAGCACGACACCAGACACCCAAATGACAAATCCGATGAGCATATAAATAGCATACTGCGTCCGTGTAAATTCTGACCATTTTAGAATTTGTTGTTGAGACATAGCTAACCTTCCCTAACTGATTTCATTTAGAGTCAGTGTAGGGCTTGCTGTTGGGGCAAGGTCAACACTCTAATATGAGTATAAGATTAATGAGAGGAATCTACTAGATGCATGTTCAGTTTGAGGTGAGATGCAAGCACACTGATCTGATGCGATTGATGCGAAAAATCTTTGGTGAGGATGAGAAGCCATCTACCGGAGTCAGCCACGATGATGCTGTTGTGCAGGTAGAGCATCGTTTCGAGCGTTGAATGGTTTCTTTACCAGTGCGGGTGTTTCTTATCAGTACATGCAGAAAAAGTTTATAGTATGATAAAGTTTTACATTTATTAAATTATATCTCCCAATCCATATCACACACGCGCATGCTGTTTGCCATACATGTAAATAACGCGGTCTTCAACGAATTAAGGTTACTTTTACGAGCTGATTCTGCCTCGCTTAGTAGGTATGTATGAACATCATAAGAACCACCTTTGTTGAAGTGATTATTCAGAGAGTAATAAATGTCGCTAATTTCTGAGGCAACTTGACCTGAATAACGTATATTTAAATTTAGTTTTGTAAACTGAAAACGGAGACGAGCTAATGACTCAGCACTAATCAAATTCAGCGGATCATCAACGTAGAATTCCACATTTAAGAAATTATTAGTAAATATAGGTCTCGCATATAACCACTCAATTTGAGAATAATCCTCATAATAAGGATGTACAAAACCAACTCGATTATTTGATGGTATATAGTCTAACTTGAGTGCATTACATCTTCTACAACTAGGTACAAGATTATAAGGTAAAATTGAGAATTCGGGAAATTTAGATTTAGGCAAAAGGTGATCTAATTCAACGGATTCTCCGTATGAACAATAAACACATTTCCCATATTTAGCACTTGCCAGCAAGTCATCATATATCTTTCTAGGATCATCTTTTTTTTGCAAGTCATCACTGTACAGTTTTTTCAGATTATTATTTGTGATAGGTATAATACTATTTTCGTCCAACGGCAGAATTTCATGCAACGACTTTATTTCCGCATTAGATTCATAATTATCAACACACGCTTGTAAAATAGATTCAATATTCTTGAAGTCACTTTCGTTATGTTTTCGGAATATACATCTGCGAAACGCTTCTTGAAACGACACTGATGGTTTCTTTAGACTATACATCACCGTTTTCACCTGATTCAAGAAGAATTGAGCGTGCCAATATTTTAGCCTCACTTCCTAGTTGCTCGTCAAACTCATCAACTAAATTATCATATGAAGGATTCTGTTTTAAATAATCAGATATAGTTTTATAGAAACCACTATCAAGCACCTCTAATTGAAATATTTCGCGTGTAAGTCTGCTGATAGTTTCTCCATAAGTTTCAATACTCGGTCTGTACACTGTGTATTTAGTATTGAAACGGTTGACAATAGTGACACAAGATTTAGGTACTTCTTGTAGTACCACTGGCGAATGTGTAGCTATTATTGCAACTGCATTTCGCTTAATCATTAAATCAGAAATAGATTTCATAAACGAGCTGAGTAACGGCGGATGTAAATGTGTTTCAGGTTCATCTAACAACACTAACGTTTTATCATCTACAAGCTCAACTAGTTTTGTTACTGTTAGCAAAACAATCTTATGCCCAGAACTAAGTTCATTATAAATTTGTACAATTTCATCCAACGAGTTATCACTAAGATTATATTCTTTAAATATCGGATCAGAATTTAGAATCTGTATAGCTTCAATCCATCTTATTTTCCTTTGACCTCTAAAGCAAATTTTCAGTGATGCTTCAAAATCTGACTTGAGTTCATTTGGTGAAATAAAACTCTCTCCATCTTCCGTTTTGAGACCAACGTAGTGACAAGGAATTTTACCTTCTTCTGCACCAACCTTTGTTATAGGTATAAAATTGTCAAAAGCACTGAAAACTACCGTAATAAGATTAGTGAACTTACTGTAGTAATTTTTCCGAAATGGAGATGACCCGAATTTGGATTCGGGAAATAGTATATTACCCTGTTGTGCTAGTGGATTTAACTCATCACTTTGAGAGAGGTTTTGTGCTATCCCAGCAAGCATACGAGTTTTTCCTACACCATTACGTCCTATTAGTACATGTACATTAGTCGGTGGCATAGAGCGCGGCGTGACATCAAATTCTAACTTTGTAGTGCTTTCGCCGTTAATTTGGAACTCAAATCTATAAGCTGTTGGAATTGCATTTCCAGCTAGTATAGTAGGGAAAAAATCTCTAATTTGTTCTTCCGACACCTCTCTTAATAATGACTGATAAAAAGATTCCTCATTCTGAAAATCCTGGATAATGTCTTGATTCTGTACACAGTCCCTGAGACCTTCAAGTATTAGTTCTCTAATCGGCTTACTTAGTACCATCAGCTCTTCATAGTATCCCTGTCCCCACCCTAGAGAACAATAATCGTCTGGAAGCCTATCAAATGGCACATCAGGTAACTGAACACGACCACCCGACAAGCCTTTTCGAGCAATTTTCATACGACCAATCAAATGAGGTTCTTTAAACTCATCCACGAAAATTAAGCTAAAAGATGTTTTAAAAGTAAAGTCGTCCCAATTGTCATCCACTAATGTACATGTATTAGGAATTTTTCTAGGATTTCGTGACGTATTATAAAATTTTATTGTAGCAAAGTCTCTATTGGTCATAATATAAATCTCTTCTCTAAATTAAAAAGCACCTCATTTTATGAGGTGCTAGAGATGGGGTGGATGATGGGACTTGAACCCACAACCACCTGAACCACAATCAGGTGCTCTGCCATTGAGCTACATCCACCATGCAAGGAGAATATTAGCACGCAGAATGCCGAAATGCTATGGTGAGTTTTGCGGGTGCGATTATTTTGTGAGGACGATGAGTTGGGCTTGGCTACCGTCACAATCAACGATATGTGCTTCGACAGCGGTGTAATCATACCCGCCAAAATAGTCGGTGATGGCATAGCCTTCGTCACGTTGTCCGGTGATTTTGTAGAGCCATTCAATGAAGCCTGTCACTGCCCCACTGCCCGTTAGCGTGCCATTGAGAACGGCTATCAAGCGCCCATCTTTTTGTAAGATGCGATGCGCTTCGGTGAGTGTTTCCGGCTGGATGATGAAATTGGTCGGGAAGGTCGTCACGATGGCGGCAACACTGTTATCTGCAAAAGGCAATTGCTGTGCCATCCCGCGCACGAAAGGCGGTGTAACCCCCTGACGCGCAGTTTTCCGGCGGGCAATGTGTCCCATTTCGGCGGAGTAATCAAAGGCGACGGTGTTGTATCCGGCAGCATGCAAATCGAGTTGCAAGTTACCTGTACCATGCGCGATTTCCAGCACGGTGCCTATTGTCGGGTCAGGTAAAAATTGGAGTGCAGTCCGTTGCCATGCTCGCCATTGCCCTAAGGAGACGAGATAGCTCACCGTGTCGTAGGTGAATGCCATCTCGTGATAGAGCAAGCGGAAGCCGAAGCGGACTGCTTGCCACCACGCGCCATCGTTGTCATAGCCACGTTGTTGGCTCATGCAAAGGTCGCTTTCATGAGCGCGGGGTTGTCTGTGATGATGGCATCAACACCCATTTTTGCGAGTTCGCGGGCGCGGTCTGGGTCATTGACTGTCCATGTGTTGATGCGGTGCTGGTGCTTTTGGGCTTTGGCTACGGCATCGGCGTCTATCATCTCGTGGTGATAATGAATTGCTTGATGATGTGTCGGTGGGAGGATGTCATCTATGTTGGGCAAGACGCTCCCTGCGTAGAGCAAATAACCAAGTGGTATCTGCGGTGCGATTTTCTGGAAACGTACCAAGACGTGCGGGTTAAATGACGACACGATAACCCGTTCTGTAAGATTGTGTTCTTGGATGCACGCTAAAACGGCTTCTTCTAAACCATTTGGCTCTAGGTCGAGATGCTTGATTTCCACGTTAATATACAGCTTCTGCCCGACTGCCTCAAAGACTTCGCTCAGGGTTGGGATACGTGTGCCTGTAAATGCGTCACTGAACCAACTACCAGCATCTAGTTCTTTGAGTTGTGCGAGGCTCATGTCACTGACCTTGCCTTCGCTATCAGTGGTCTTATCAACTGTGAAATCATGTACGATGACCAGTTCGTTATCCGCTGAAAAGTGAACATCCAGTTCTACCCCAGCCGCACCTTGTTCATAGGCTAGTTCAAAGGCAGGAAGCGTATTCATAGGGGCGTCCGCCAGTGCGCCACGGTGTCCGAAGACGAGGGGTGTATCACTTGTGTACCATTGTGCGAGTGTGTCTTTCGCTGTCATAGGGCGTCCTCAGTCATCTAAATTGAGCATCACCTGCACGTCATCGCCTTCGACGCGGGCGGCATAAATAGTAATCGGACGGTCAGCAGGTGGCGAGAGCGGTTCGCCAGAACGCACATCAAACCACGCACCATGCTTCGGGCATTCAATTTTGCACCCACTCATCTCGCCAGTGGATAGCTCAAACTCGGCATGGCTACACATATTTTCGACAGCGTAGAATTTTCCGTCGATATTCATGAGCAAAATGCTACCATAATCTGTCTCGAAAACTTCACGTTCACCAGGCGCAATTTCGTCAGCGGCTATGAATGTCACCCACTCTAATGCCATTACTCGCCATCCTCCACTTTTTCCCACTCCCGCGCTCCGAGCGTGCCGACGACAAGCGTTTTCAGTGAGAGCGTCGCGCATTTCACACGGTTGATAGTGAGGTCTAAGCCGATGTTATCCAGCACCACTTGTTTATCGAGCTTCATGGCATCTTGTAATTGCATACCGATAAGTTGCTCCCCAAACATCGACGCCGATGCTTGGCTGATTGCACAGCCGTCACCATCCCAGCCGACTTCAGTAATCACGCCATCTTCTACTTTGAGCGTCAGGCGGAGACGATCTCCACAGAGGGGATTGTGTTCCTCATGGTCGAAATCGGGTTCATTGAGTAGCTCAAAATTGCGCCCATTCCGCGCATGGTCAAGAATGATTTCGCGGTACATTTGTTCCATCGTTGTGTCCTATCTATATGTTCAGTGCAATCTTAGCACGGGCGCACTGTAGCACACCCCTACAAAGGCTTGTCAATCACGCTCAGAGAATAAAGGTATCTTTGACTTTACCTAGTGATTCTACCAGCACATCAATTTCTTCAAAGGTGTTGTAGATGTAGAAGCTGGCACGGGCACTGGCACTGATGCACAGAATATCGTGTAAAGGCATCGCACAATGGTGTCCGGCACGCACTGCCACCCCGTAGCTATCTAGCACCTGTGCAACATCATGTGCGTGGGCATTTTCGAGTGTGAAGGCGGCGACTGCCCCTTTTTTGCTGGCATCGGGTCCATAGAGTGTAAGACCATCCACTGTTGCCAAGCGTTCGAGCGCATATTCTGTCAGCATATGTTCGTAGGTATGAATTTTATCCATGCCAATCTCAGAAAGATAGTCCGCAGCCGCACCGAGTCCGATTGCTTCTGCGATGCTGGGTGTGCCTGCTTCAAATTTATACGGCAGGTCATTCCATGTGCTGCCTTCAAGCGTGACTTTAGAAATCATATCACCACCCCCTTGATAGGGTGGCATGCTATCGAGGGCATCACGCTTGCCGTAGAGAATACCAATACCGGTTGGACCTGCCATCTTATGTCCGCTGAAAACAAGAAAATCACAATCAAGGTCTTGAACATCGACTGGCATATGCGGAACACTCTGCGCGGCATCGACTAAGATGAGTGCGCTGTGGTCATGCGCTTGTTGTGCCATCTCTTTGACCGGATTAACTGTCCCTAGTACGTTTGATGAATGCACAACCGTTACCAACTTGACGTTATGCTCATCTAGGAGTTGGGCATACGCTTCCATATCTAGCGTGCTATCTTCTAGCACAGGGATGTATTTTACGGTGAAGCCTTTTTCTTCTGCAAGAATTTGCCACGGAACGATATTGCTATGATGTTCCATCTCAGTAGACAGTACTACATCCCCTTCTGACAAGAATTTACGTCCCCAAGTATGCGCGACTAAATTAATGCCATCAGTTGTCCCACGTGTAAAGATAATCTGACGATGATTGGGCGCGTTGAGAAAATCACGGAGGTTTTTACGTGCCCCTTCGTAAGCCGCTGTCGCTTCTTCACTCAATTTATGGATGCCACGATGCACATTCGCATGATAGGTCTGGTAATAATTTGTCATCGCGTCAATGACAGCGGCTGGCTTCTGGCTAGAGGCAGCGTTATCTAAGAAAACGAGTGGCACGCCTTCGTGATGGTCTTTGTGCAGAATAGGGAAATCATCGCGGATTTTTTGCACATCAAATGGTAGCGTCTGTTTAGTGATAGTCATCGTAAACCCTCCCTCTACGGGCTTCAATCAAAATATTTTAACTATGGTACACAAGAAAAATATACAAATTGTTTCGATTTTCTTTAAACAAAAAGGGACGTACCGCCATGATACGTCCCTCGTGAATCATATTTTGTCGTTAGCCGATGATTTTGGCTTCGATTTCTTCACTGAGGCGGTCACGGACTTTCTCGAATGGGATGCGTTGGAGCAATTCATCAAAGAAGCCGGAGATGAGCATCAGTTCTGCTTGTGGGCGTTCGATGCCACGACTCATGAGATAGAAAATCGGTTGCTCTTCGAGCGTGCCGAATGTTGCCGCGTGTGAGCAAGCGACATCGTCTGCTTCGATTTCCAAACCCGGAATGCCATCCATGCGGGCATCATTGCTGAGAACCAAGTTACGGCAAACTTGATAACCGTCGATTTTCTGCATTTTCGGCAGTGATTTAATCATACCTTGCCAGAGTGTCCGCGCACGGTCTTTTGCCGCACCCTTGAACAACAAATCGCTGTTGGTGAGGGGCGCATTGTGATTTTGCTGGGTATCGAGGTCGAAGAACTGGTTTTTATCCGCAAAGAAGAAACCGGATACACGGGCTGTTGTGCCTTTGCCGACAATATCAACCTCGATGAAGGCTTTCGTCAGGCGGCTACCCATATTCCCAATAATCCAATCGAGGTTAGCATCACGCCCAACGACTGCGCGTTGGTGACTGAAATCATAGGTTTCACGATTCCATTCTTGGAGCGATACGTAACGTAGGTTCGCCGCGTCACCGACGACGAGTTCTGTGCCACCAAAGTAGGCGCTGTGTTTTTCGCCTTCTGCACTAGCGTAGTCTACCTGCACGGTTGCCTGCGCATTTTCTTCGACAACGACCAAGTTATGGAGCAAGCTTGCCCCGTCTTGGGTGTTATAAATGACAACGTGCAAGGGCAGTTCAGCAACTTTGTTACGTGGGACGTAGACGAAAATGCCGTTGCGCCACAGTGCCGCATGCAGTGCCGCGAATTTGCCCATCTCTGGTTGGACTGCTTTGCCGAGATTGGCTTCTACAAGGTCGCTGTGTTCTTGCACGGCTGTATTCAAGTCCGTGAAGATGATTCCCTGTGCAGTGAGTTCTTCTGCGACTTCGTGATGGACGACTTTGCCATCAACGAATACTAGTAAGCCGCCTTGTGTATCGCCTACGAGGGGTTCACGGTTTTTTGCTGGGACGACTTCTTCGGTTGCGCCATTCGCGTTGATGAGAACATCGGCATCGTCCCATTTAATGCTACGGTAATTGGTACGACGCCATTCTTCTTCCATGTGGGGCATAGGTGTGTCTTCGTAAATGCCCCATGCGTGTTGGCGAGCATCTGTCAACCACTGAGGTTCGTTATTTGCTTCTATGAGCGCAGTCACATCCTCGCCTGTATAGCGGGGCGCAGCTGGCGCATCAGAACGTTTTCTGACTACAACCACGAGTTATCTTCTCCTTGTTGGCCATGATAGGTCGGGAATAAATAGGACATACAGTGTCCAGCACTCTATGCCCTATGCTATATCGAGATAGTGTGTGTTAGCCGATTGAGCCTTCAAGCTGAATCTGAATGAGACGATTCATCTCTAGGGCGTATTCCATCGGGAGTTCTTTGACGAGTGGCTCTAGGAAGCCGTTGACAATGAGCGCATTTGCTTCAAATTCGTCCAGACCGCGGCTCATCAAATAGAAGAGTTGGTCTTCACCGATTTTGCTGACAGATGCCTCATGCCCCATCGTGACATTTTTGGCGTCAATTTCGATGGTCGGATAAGTGTCTGAACGACTTTCGTCATCGAGTAGGAGCGCATCGCAGACCACGTTGCTCTTGCAGTTATCAGCACCTTCAGCAATTTTCAGCAGACCGCGATAGCTACCACGTCCGCCATTCTGGCTGATGGATTTGCTGATAATTTGACTGGTGGTGTTGGGTGCATTGTGTGTGATTTTCGCACCGGCGTCTTGGTGTTGACCTTCGCTTGCGAATGCAATCGAGAGAACTTCACCGTGCGCACCTTCACCATTGAGAATGACGGCTGGGTATTTCATGGTGAGGCGACTACCGAGATTGCCATCAACCCATTCCATTGTCGCGTTCTTTTCGCAGACAGCACGTTTCGTCACCAAGTTGTAGACGTTATTTGACCAGTTCTGGATGGTCGTGTAACGGCAACGTCCACCTTCTTTGACGATGATTTCCACAACAGCACTGTGGAGGCTATCGCTAGAATAGGTCGGTGCTGTACAGCCTTCTACATAGTGAACATATGCGCCTTCATCAACAATGATAAGGGTACGCTCAAATTGTCCCATGTTCTGGGTGTTGATGCGGAAATAGGCTTGCAGTGGCATCTCGACATGTACGCCAGGTGGTACATAAATGAAGCTACCCCCTGACCAAGTTGCAGTATTGAGCGCCGAGAATTTGTTGTCATTACTTGGAATGACTGTGCCGAAATACTCTTTTACGAGTTCAGGGTATTCGCGCAGACCACTATCCATATCGAGGAAGATAACGCCTTTTTCTTCCAAATCTTGCTGGATGTTGTGATAGACGCTTTCGCT
The DNA here is from genome assembly GCA_038522085.1 of Chloroflexota bacterium. GTDB lineage: Bacteria > Chloroflexota > Anaerolineae > Aggregatilineales > Phototrophicaceae > JAUZRW01. The sequence continues at coordinate 143,003 of JBCBKJ010000004.1, read as the reverse complement.
ATCATATTGGGCGCTGACGCCTTGCAGATACTTTGCTTCTGCTTCGGGAATACCGAGGCGGTCAAAGGTATCTTTAATTTCTGGCGGTACATCGTCCCAATCACGCTCTACTTTGTCACTGGCACGCATGTAATAGTAGATGCTATCGTAGTCGATTTCACCAAGTTCCCCACCCCATTGTGGCGTTGGCTTTTCTTCAAACTCGTGATACGCCTTCACACGAAGTTCAGTCATCCACTCTGGTTCATTCTTCATCTTGCTGATTTCACGAACCTTCGCCTCGTCGATGCCTGGTTCGCTGACGTACTTATATTGCACGTCGTCATCATGGAATCCATAGAGTTCGTCGTAATTACCACGAACGCCACGTAAATTGGATTCTTCTTCTGTTAGTTCTTTCTCGCTTGGTACAAAATCCATGTCTGTCATTGGGATACCCCTGCGCTAACTAGTTGGTTAATTGGTAGGTCTTGCTTAGTCGGCTGGTTGTGCAACGCCGTGTTTTTCGCGTACCCAGTCGTAACCTTCTTCTTCAAGTTGGAGGGCGAGTTCTGGACCACCACTCTCTACGATTTGACCATTGAGCATGACGTGTACGAAGCTCGGTTTTACGTGGTCTAGAATACGTTGATAGTGCGTGATGATGAGCGACCCCATCTGTGGACCTGTCAATTTTTCGACACCTTCTGCGACAACGCGAAGGGCATCAATATCAAGGCCAGAATCGGTTTCATCAAGCACAGCGAATTTTGGTTCGAGGGCTGCCATCTGAAGCACTTCTGCACGTTTCTTTTCACCACCACTAAAGCCTTCATTGAGGTAACGACCTGCAAAACTGTGGTCAATGCCAAGCATGTTCATCTTTTCGCGCATGAGGCGCATGAACTGTGGAATTGGCATGCCTTTGCTTTCGGGGTCTTCAGCTTTGAGGCGTGCATTGAGTGCGTGGCGCAAGAAATTTGCTAATGTAACACCTGGAATGGTTACAGGATATTGGAAAGCGAGGAAAAGCCCTGCACGGCTACGTTCGTCAGCTTCCATTTCAAGCACATTTTCGCCATCAAGTAAAATTTCGCCATCAGTCACTTCGTATGTTGGATTACCAGCAATGACATTAGCGAGGGTACTTTTACCAGAACCATTTGGTCCCATCATCGCGTGAATTTCACCTTGTTTGATGGTGAGATTAACACCGCGCAAAATTGGCATTTCTGTTTCTTCAACTTGTGCGTGCAAGTTGCGTATCTCTAGGGTTGAACCCATCAAGACCACCTTTCTCTCATAGATTTTTAATGTCAGTTAAATTTTAACTGTACCTAGTGATTATTTGGTGCTAGTATAGCAATCTAGGTACGTAGTGTCAATATTTAAGACATTTATCTTCAAAACTCATCTGGCATTATATATAATGAGCATCATAAGGCTATGATGACAACATAATGGAGAGGTGCGCAAGACATGGAAAACGAAAAAGAAACCGCGGAATCAACAGATAATAGCACGCAAGCAGACATCGCACAAAAGAAAGAAGGGGTGTTTGAAGCATTGCGGAGTGTAATCGACCCTGAAATCGGTATGAACATTATTGAGTTGGGCTTAGTGCGCGATGTGCAAATCAATGAGAAGAACGCGCATGTCAATATGATTATGACAACACCTTTCTGCCCCTATGCGCCACAGTTATTGGAGCAAACACGGCGCACAGCACAGGATTTCTTAGGTACACCCACGACTATCGAGATGGGTATGGAGATGTGGGATCCAAGCATGATGGAAGATGGTGCGGCTGCAGATTGGGGTCTATTTTAACAGGCGTTAAAAGCAAAGAATAACAAACGTGAAGGATGTAGCGGTGTGCTACATCCTTTTCTTGTTGGGTTCAGTTTTCAGTATTTGGCAGTTACATACTCATGGACGGTTGTTGCGTATCCAGATGAGCGGGTCGATATAGTTGGCGAGTAAGCGACCTTGGTCTGTGCCGGGCCAATCTGATGGACGGGTTTCGAGTAGGCTGGTTGGGCTGAGGTCAAAGTGTAGATGCGGGATGAAGCGTCCGAAAGCGTCCCCGATTTCTGCAATTTGCTGTCCGCGTACAACCCGACCCCCCACTGAGACAGTCATATTTTGTACATGTGCATACCGGCTATAAAGCACCTGCCCTGACGGCGTATACAACGGGTCATGACGAATGATGATGACATTACCCCATATACGAATGCTCCCTGCAAACGTAACAACACCATTCGCACAAGCATAAGTCGGCATGCCTAAATCTGCGCGGGGTGCGCCGAAGTTGAGGTCTGCACCTGTGTGATAGGCTTCGCTTGGTGTGCCGACAAAATACAATCTGCCGAATGGACTTGCATCTAGCCAGCCGGCGGGCCATAGACGTGTGCCACGACGTTCGGTTGCTGTTCCAACTGGTGAATCATAGCCATCTGCGACAGGCGCACCATCCACAACGGTTGGGCGGTCTGTACCACCTGATGTCCCCCCATCAGTTCCGCTATCTGTTCCGCCAGTGCCACCGCCTGTCGTACCGCCATTATCACCCGTATCTGGTTGAACGGTAACAATGCGACGGAAACGCACCGCATCAAAGGCTATCACTTTACCTGATTCGCCTGTTACGTCATTCATGAAGACTCTGCCCGCTTTGGCTTGGTTGGTATCTATATCGAAAATACCGAGTGATACCCAGCGATTACGATTATTCGCTTGATTGATGTCGATGACGACTTCGGTACTTGTCCCTTTGATGCCGTGTACTTTGTAACGAGCGCGAGTTGTTGTAGCGTGACGCGCTGGTACAAAGGTAGAAATTTCGTAGCGTCCTGATTGCGGGAGGTCAAATGCCCATTCAACCCAAACTTCACTGGTGGTTGGTTCGGTATCTACATAAAGGACGAGCCAGTTCCAAGTGCCTTCAAATTCGCTAAATTGCTTACTACCGTATGTGCCACTACGAAAATTATCGCCTTTGGGTTGGACAATAACTTCATCTACAAAGTTATCAGTTGGTTGTTCAATTTCTTCACCTGGATCTTTTATTTCAACAGGTAAATTTACTGCGCCGAATTGTGAGATTGTACCGTAACGCCACCAGCTAATACCCTGTGCGCCGTGCCGTTGAGTAGAGAGTGTATGAGCGGTATTTTGGTCAATAAGTTCCGCATCACCTTGTAAAGCAGGAAAAACCGGACGCCCATAACCACCCCATGTATCGTAGGTTTGTTGCAATGCTGCTTCGGGGGTTGCGCGGAAAGTTGCCCAGTAGGATTGGGTATGGATGCTTCCTATAAACGGATACCATTCATCAGGGAAGATACTGTTGTAATGCCAAGGACGCGGGTCAACGGTCATACCAAGATGGAAGTCGCCTCCAATGGCACGACGTAGCTTGAGCATGAACGGACGAATACCCTCCCTGCCCCCACGCCAGTATTGCGCGTAAGGTTCAACATCTAAAATCATAGATTTGACGCCAGCAACTTTGCATGCCGCGCTGATAATAGCTATTTCTCGATCAACTTCTTCGGGGATACCAAGTGGCACACACCACGCATGAAATTCAAGCCCATATCTACTGAGAACGCTCACCCAGCGTTCTATATCCGCAACGCCATTAACTGCCATTGAGCTAGTGTCAAAATCACCCTGCCAACTTGCGCCATCACTCGTTTTTACCCAGACAGCATCTACGTTGGGCGCACGATTTTTGATATTAGCGGCAAGTTCATCAATTGTGCTTTCAGCAACCGCACTGCCTTTCCAATGCCAGATAGCAACTTTGCCGTCATAGGGTGTGGCAACTTCTTGTGTTGAGCCACCAAATGTCGGTTCAAATTCTACAACGCTCCCCGCAACCCAGCCACTGAGTCCACGAAATTCCATGTAGTACCAGTTATCGTCTGTTTTTGAACCTGGGTAGTACGCAACAAGAGAATTATCGCGCAGGTCGCCAATATCACGATAATTTGTGCCGGGACCTGTGCGCACGTTGACGAACGCGAGTTTTGTATTGGCAATGGCGTTCTGGGCGTTACCAGCGTCGGCTGGTTTAGGCACAGTAGTCAGACTGCTCATGAACCACTCTCCTTATAGTATGAAGTGTGTAGTGATATATAAACCGTAAATTAACCTACGGCTCATTATGGTTCATTATGAAGAATCGCGCAAAGGAAAGTGTGTTATTCGATGATGAGTTTGCCTGTACCAGCCGTGACATAACCAATAGGCTGTGCCGATTCGCCTGCCGATTGTAGGTCTGCTAGGAATGTTGGGGCGACCTCTGCATCGACAGCGATGAGCAATCCACCGGATGTTTGTGGGTCATAGAGCAGGTATTCGCGCCAGCTAGGCAAGTCATCCGGTGCAGTAACCCATTGTGAGAAATAATCACGATTGCGGTGCATGCCACCCGGGAAAATATCTTGTTGTGCATAATCAAGCGCCCCATCATACCAGTGCAGATTATCTATGATGATGTGGAAATCTGCATTACTAAGATGTGCCATCTCGTGTCCGTGTCCGAGTAAGGCATAACCTGTGATGTCGGTCATGGCATTGATAGCTGTATGGTGCTGTTGGGCAATTTCGGATGCTGTTTTGTTGAGATGCGCCATGCCTGCGATGACGGCATCAATATGTGCTTGTTTAGCTATATCGCGTTTGATAGCTGTCGTTGTCACACCAACGCCGAGTGGTTTAGTGAGAATCAACCAATCGCCATCTTGTGCGCCACCTTTTGTGAAGATACGGTCAGGGTGTACTTCGCCTGTAACTGCCAACCCGTACTTAGGTTCTTTGTCTGTTACTGTATGTCCGCCTGCGATGACTGCGCCCGCTTCTTTTACCTTGTCAGCACCTCCGCGCATGATGTCTGTCAGAATAGCAAGGTCGAGTCCATCGGGATACGCAACAAGATTGATTGCCATGAGCGGTTTGCCACCCATTGCATAGACATCGCTGAGTGCATTAGCTGCGGCAATCGCGCCAAAGTGGTAAGGGTCATCAACCACTGGCGGGAAAAAATCCGTCGTAGAGATGATAGCTCGGTCATCGGTGAGCTTATAGACTGCGGAATCATCCGGTGATGCTAACCCTAACAATAATTGAGGATAGTCATCCGCAGAGAATGTATTGCGTAGTGGCTGCAAAACTTGCGCCAAATCTCGGGGTCCGAGTTTGGACGCTCAACCAGCGCATGCCGCCATTGCCGTCAGTCTCATCTCTTTACTCATGGTATTCTCAAGTGGCTATGTGCGGATTAAAACGAGTATATCTGGTTCGAGGACATACCACCAATAACCAATTTATCGTAGTGATAAACAAGCTGACGGTTGCTCTTGAAACGGAGTATGCTATACTAATTACCAATGCGGAGCATGGCGCAGCCCGGCAGCGCGCTTGCCTGGGGGGCAAGAGGTCGTCGGTTCAAATCCGGCTGCTCCGACAAACAAAATGTTCTCAGAAGTATCTGGGGACATTTTTTGTTGTGCCTGCACTAATGGTTGCTTTTGTACATCATTTAGTATGTTGATAGTCATACATTTGTAGCCACTAATGAAACTTTCATCCACAAAGTATAAGGTCATCTGCTGATGTTATGTTAAATATTATGCTAACATAGTGTCAGCCTTTAACAATTCTCCTCCCTTTGTATAGAATCTTCAAGAAAACTTCATATTTATTGGGTAATGTAATGAGTAGTCGTGTTAACTACTTTGTGGTATAACATGACCTGCGCTTGGCAAAGCGTTAAAAAATCTTTTAAACGTTGTTCGTTAAGGAGCAATATTTCATGAACCGTTTGTTCAAGTTGTTAATGCTTGGGGTTGCTATTGCACTCCTCGTCGCAATCGCAGTGCCGATTGCCGCCCAAGATGGTCTTGTAGAACCATCTGCTCCGGGTGAAGGTGGTACAATTATCCAATCAAATATTGGTAGTGATCCACCCACATTCAACCCACTTATCGCTGGTGATACCTCCTCCTCCACCGTATGGAGCTACTTCTACCCAGCAATTATCGGTCTCGACCTCGACTTCAACTTAGCACCAAACGTGCCACAAGCACTGGCTGCTGGTTGGGAATACGATGAAACCGGTACAATCCTCACCTTGACCTTGCGTGAAGACATGTTCTGGTCTGATGGTGAACAAATTACTGCTGACGATTACCTCTGGGCAGTTGCTGCAACGCAATCCGGTGTGACCAGTTCACCACGTACAAGTGCGTTGTATGAACTCGCTGACGGCACCATCAGTGGTGGTTCGATCCACGAAATTATCAAAATTGATGACTTCACCCTCCAAATCGAGCTTGGTTCTGTCCAACGCGACGAAGCTGGTGAAATCATCCTTGCTGAAGATGGCACCCCTGCTCTAGTTGCAGCATGTGACGCTATCTACGACGTCAATGACATTACCGTTGTTCCAGAACACGTATTCTCGGAACGCTTCGGTGAAGATTACGCTCAAATGGACGAAGATCCATACTTCTTCCCAATTTCGGACAATGGTCCTGCCACGTTCGGTCCATTCACCGATCCATTCATTGAATTTGGCGTACAGGTGAGCTTGCTGGCTGACCAAAACTACACCGACACCACCGCTCTGGATTACGTTGCACCAGGCGAATGGATTTACCAAGTTGTTGCTGACCAAAACGTTGGTTATGAGCGCTTCTTGGCTGGCGACTTCACATTTGAAGGCATTAGTGCTAACAACCAAAATGACTTCCGTGCGTTGGCTGATGAAACTGGCGACTATGTATATCTCGAAGTTCCACAAAATGGTTACACCTATGTTGGTCTGAACTTGGCTGACCCAGAAAACCCACTTCCTGCATACGACGAAGAAGGTAATTTGGTAGACCAAGGTCTGCACCCAATTTGGTCTGACCTGAATGTTCGCCTTGCATTCGCACATGGTATCGACACCCAAGGTATCATTGGTACACAACCAACTGATGATGCAGACGCAACCGGCATCCTCGAAGGTAACGGTTACTCATTGGCAACACACGATCACCAAGTTTATTCACAAACTGCTGACCTGCTTGAAGAAGCTGGCGTAGCTATCCGTGAATATGACCCAGAATTGGCTGCTAGCCTGCTCGAAGAAGCTGGTTGGGTAGACACCAATGGCGACGGCATCCGTGAATGCCAAGGTTGCCTCTACGCAACAGAAGTTGATCCTTCATTCGAAGGTAGCGACCTCACATTCGAATTGACCACCAACGCTGGTAACGTTCTGCGTGAAGCAGCTGCTGAAACCATTGCTGTACAACTCAGCGAAGTTGGCTTCAATGTTGTCCTCGACATCATCGAATGGGGTTCAGTACTCGACAAACTTACTGGTCAAACCCATGATGCAATCATCATTGGTTGGAGCCTCGGTCTGCCATTCGTTCCAGGTAGTTCACTCGATGCAATCTTCAGTGCGCGGACTGACCTTCCAGGTGCTGGCTTTGGTTATACGAGCTGGGTGAACGAAGAATTCGAAGCGATTCTCGATGAAGCTGAATCCCTTGAAGGCTGTGACCCAGACGAACGTAATGCTATGTATGCTCGTGCGCAACAACTGATTTACGAAGACGCACCATACATCTTCTTGTACGCTACAAACACCATGACAGCTGTACAGGGTAACGTAGCAAATGTCGATCAACTTCCATATCAAACAACATGGAACATTGATGACTGGGTTATTTCCATCAGCGACGAGTAATCCTCGCTAAACAGTAAGTTATGTGATGATTGGGTAGCATATGCTACCTAATCATCATTGCAACACATCTTCCCACGATCTATAAGTACAGGTGTATAAACAATGACCAGGCATATATTACGTCGATTGATTCAAGCAATCCCGACACTCTTTGGTATTACTTTTTTGACCTATCTTTTGATGGCTGCTTCTCCAAGTGACCCCGTGAGCTTGATGGCTTTCGGCGACCCTGAAATCACCCAAACTGAGCGTGATGCTTTAGCTGAAACGCTGGGGCTAGATGAACCTTGGTACATTCAATATCTTGTCTGGTTGACAGGCAACGATTGGATGTGGTGGAAGTACGAAAATGGCGAATTCACAGAACTGCGTGAGCGTTACGGCATTATTCGTGGCGATTTCGATCTCTCGTTTAACAGGCGTGTGGGAGCGATGGATCTGATCATTGACCGCTTACCTGCCACTATTGAGTTAGGTATTGCTACATTACTCGTATCTATTCTGCTCGGCATTCCAATAGGTATTGGCGCGGCAGTTTGGCAAGGAAAAATATTTGACAATGGTTCTCGCATTATGGCGGTACTAGGTCAAGCAATTCCAAATTTCTGGTTTGGTTTGTTGCTCATTATTATTATCGGTATCAATTTTGACCAATTATGGGCGCGTGGCGATAGATGTGATCGTGCTGTAGCCCAACAATATGTTGATCCTACGGCGCGGGATGCAGATGGGCGTCGTGTTGGGGCGACATGTAGGAATGTTCCTATCACCGAACGCTATATGTATCTTATTTTACCAACCATTGTTCTGGCATATGGTGGTGTGGCTGGTTACTCGCGCTTCATGCGTACTTCAATGCTCGATACCATTAATAGTGACTACATTCGTACAGCCCGTGCGAAGGGCTTAAATGCTCGTGTGGTATGGTTCAAGCATGCGGCACGTAATGCGCTCATTCCGATTGCAACATTCTTAGGACCAGCCATTGTTGGTATTGTCGGTGGCGCGGTTGTGACAGAGCAGATTTTCAATTGGCCTGGATTGGGGCAGTTGTACATTGAATCTATTGCGCGGCGCGATTACCCCGTGATTATGGCATCTGTGGTAATTAGCTCGATTCTCGTGGTCATCGCTTATATTATCTCTGATATTTTGTACGCGCTTTTTGACCCACGTATTCGTTTCTAATTAGGAGGATAACGACTTATGGCTACACAAACAGACGTTTCCAAGTTGGAAATGGATAATGAGGCGGAAGAATTTCGCCGTAAAAATCATTTCCAGCGGGCAATGGTTCGCTTGAGCAAAGACCGCATGACAATTTTTGCGCTTGGCATACTTGTATTCTTTGCGGTTGTGGCATACACCGCGCCGATTACGACACAGTTGCTCGGCGTTGACCCTATCTCCGAAAATTTGAGCAATAAGTTCCAACCACCTAGCGCAGAACATTGGTTAGGCACGGATGATAAAGGACGCGACCATCTCTCTCGCTTGATGTATGGAGCGCAGGTGTCGCTTGCAGTTGCGTTCTCGGCTGCCCTACTCGCTTTGAGTATTGGTCTGGCACTTGGCATTATGACGGGCTACTACGGTGGCGTGTTTGATGACATCATGATTTGGTTCATCACGACACTCAATTCTATACCTGGCTTGTTCTTGCTCTTGATGATTTCGGCGCTATTCCGTCCTAGTCCGATTGTGTTCATTCTTGTGTTGGCACTCTTGGGTTGGACAGGTACAATGCGCCTTGTCCGTGGTGAAACGATTTCGCTACGCGAGCGTGAGTACATTATTGCGGCGCGTGCGATGGGTGCATCTGACATACGTATTATGTTCCAGCACATCATGCCAAATCTGATTTCGATTGTGATTATCTCGCTGGCAATTCAGATTGGTGGCTTGATTCTGACTGAATCAGCACTTAGCTATCTTGGTTTTGGTATCAATCCACCTACCCCAACATGGGGCAATATGCTATCGGATGCGCAGTCTTTCTATGACCGTTCGGCATATTTGGTGTATGGTCCAGGTCTACTGATTTCTATCACAGTGTTGTGCTTGTATGTCATCGGTGATGGTCTGCGTGATGCGTTTGACCCAACAGCCGTAGACTAAACAATACTATCTACACAACTTAGCTTAAAAAGGCGTCTCATTATAATGGGGCGCTTTTTGATTTTAACCAGAAACCAACATGCTCTTGCGTGATGATTCTCCAAAATGCGATTACAATAAACATACGTTTGTATAATACTCAGAAAGATGCGACCTATGCCTGAATTTCGACACCGTATAGATAGTGAGGGATGGTGTACCCCAACTTTTGGTGATGTATTTGCCGAGGAAGAGACTATCGAGTTCGATACGGCGATGGTCGATGATATTGAGCGCGAGATTATATTGCTGTTCACGGGAGCAGCGGTTCATTTTGACATCACCTCGATTCAGCGCATGCCATCGTATACAACGTTTGCCATGTCATTTCCTGATGGCATTAGCCTAGAGGCGCTTCAACGCTATATTTACTCGCTAGAGAATGAAAAAGGTTGGCTGATTGGCATCAACCGCGAAGATGATACAACCTGTGAATTACTTGTGCGCACAAATCGGCATGAGCCGCTCAACTGGAAGCACATCATTTCGCGGGTCAGCTTTCGGAAAGCACGGGCGCGGACGAGTTTTATCGCAGGGGTTGGGCTTGGGCAGAATATGCTAATTCGTGATTGGACGAGTACCAAGCATTTGCTGATTCTCGGTAGCGGAGGTCCTAAGCTGAGTATCTTACGCAATATCCTCCTGACTATGAGCATGATGTTCACCCCAATGGAAATGCGCTTTGCCTTAGTTGGGTCTGAGCGCGACGAATATCGGGAATTACGAACACTCCCGCATGCCTTGGGCTATCATCAACGTAATGCAACGCACACACATGCGATTGCACTCATTCGTGGTATGGTATGGGAGATGAACCGACGGCTGGCACATTACGAAAGCTACAATGCCCAAGATTTTAACGATTACAATCATCAACTAGCAACAGAAAACAAAGTAGCCGAACCACGCTTGATACTAGTCTTAAATTCAATGAGTAACGCTGAGTGGGCGAAGACACACACCCAATGGACAGAGCTTTTGAGTCAATTACTTCAAGATGGGCATCGGGCAGGTATTCATGTGATTGTTGCAATGCAGGGGGCGAATATTCCTGCACCATTCGAGACTATCACACAACATTTTTCACAACGTCTCATCACACATTCAGCAGCATCTGCAACGAATCTAGCAGAAGATTTGCAAGCCTTTCATCCGACACTGATGCGCTTTGTCGATAGTTTTTACAGCGATGACCATGATATATACCCTATCGAATTACCAGCTATCACCGCTAAAGATTTACGGTCTGTGAGCAACTACTGGCAACGCATCAACGAATCACGGTGGGACACGAGCTTAGAAAATGTGAATGGGCATCAAGCGGAGAGTGTAGAAGATATTTACCGTGCGCTAATGGGCGATGAAGCACTGCCTGCGCCACCTGTACCATCGCGCCCGAATGCACAGACTTTAGCACGGGTAACAGAAATTTTGGCAGAGAGTACAGTTAGTCTGAATGCAGAAGATGCTAAACGGTTCACGAATTTGAATATCAGTGTGGAAACCGTACAACGTGCGCAGGCACTCGCCACGTATCTTGGCTGGTTAGGCAAAGGTCCATTAATGGATGTGCTAGGGCTAACACTAGAGGAATCAGAGGCGATGATTGCTATTTTGCAGGCACGCCAAATATTGGAGCGAACGACTAGCCCAACGCCACATTTGCATTTTAAGCGTCGTAAGTAAACAGATAAAGGCGAGATGACAATCTCGCCTTTTTGTGTATTTTACTCCTCGATGGGCAGTACTGTTCCATCACACGAATCATAAGTTTCGCCGACGATAACCTCGTAATCATAAGTACGATTGGGGTCTGCTTGTGTTGTCACGTTATCGGGTGTGATATTCAGTTCGGATGTGATGACGGATGTTGCACTACCCCGTGCAATAGCGGCATAGTCGATGACTTGTGTATTTACAACACCTGTTTGGTCAGCACTACCGAGCGCAATCGCGTTCAAGCCAGCATTACGTAATCGTTCAGAGGCGACTATATCGAGATTCGGAATATCTGTGCCGTTGTAGACTGCGATAGACGCCGTTGCCAACGAGAGGCGGTTATCTGTTGGTGGGGTGTAGAAATCGCTCATGAGTTCAAACACACGCCCTTCATTGAGAACCTGTACGTTTTGCCCAGCGTAATTGCCCTCGCTGGGTGTCCACGGGGTTGTATGATCCCAACGCACGAGATTGAAGCGGTCTATACGGCTGCTATCTAGGCTGTTAGCAATCGGAAGCAAGCTAACAACCAATTCAAGCGGCACATCCGTTTCGACAATCGTTGTCAATTCACCCCACAAGCTCGGTAGCTGGTTAATTTGTCCATTATCACGGGCGGCACGGAACATCGCTTCTAGTAGTTGGATTTGGCGACGTCCTCTATCGAAGGCATCAGAATTGCCACGCGAACGTGCATACCACATCGCTTCGCGTCCAGTAAAGTTGTAGTAGCCAACAGGCAAAATATACACATTCTCGTCGTCAGGTCCTATGGCTTCTGATGGCACATCTGCATCCACGAGTGGCGGGTCTTGATACGCACAATCAACAGCAATATCGACACCGCCGAGCGTATCTATGATTTCGACTAAGCCACTGATTTCAACGAGTGCATGATAATGAACTTGAATGCCGAAATTGTAGAAAATAGTCTCGCGCAATAAACCGAATCCGCCTCCTGTCCAACCAAACGCCTCTCCAATGCCATACACGGCATTAATCCGTTGCATGCTGGGCGTTGGCACATACACAAAGGCATCCCGCGGAATATCGAGCATAGAGACTGTGCCAGTATCTAGATTGACAGATACGATAATGATGGTATCCGTGCGCACGCTGTTGTCGCCAACAATATCACCATCACTACCCAGCAACACAATATTCACCAAATTATGGTTACGTGGCACAAGTTGAGCGCGAGATGGCACTTGTGTTCCGGCTATAGTTTCTAATTCAGCTTCTGGAACATTGTAAAAAGTTGGTGATGCAGGTGGTAAAATTTCCACAGGTGAATCGGTTGCTGTGGGAACGAGTGTTGCTGGCACAGGCGTCGCTGAAGCATCTGATTGTGCGTCATTTTCGTTACCCATTGGCGTGTTGGTCGCAAATTGAATCGGTAGAAACAAGTTATTGAGTGCCTCTTCTGTTTCCTCTGGAGCAATAGCTGTTGCCGTACCGATGTAATCTGTACGACGGTCAACGGTGGTGCTATTTTGTGCCATGCTTGTCATCCACACATTGACGACTTGCACAAGCGATACCACGATGGCAATTAGCAAAATAGCAGGCAAAACACGAAAGAATATCAGGGTCAGGAAACGCCCAAAACCGGACGTTTTCGCCTGTTGGTTAGTTGTCATAGCAATCCCTCAAAGTTCGCGGTTGAAACAGGCGCTAGTTTAAAGGATTGCCTCTTATTTTGCGACACTCATCATGAGTAGCGTAGCCCAATCGTTGCTCTCATCAGCCAAAGATAACGGGAATTTCACAAATTGCATCAGGCTGAATCATGGCTTGTCGGTCAACGACAGATAAGCGTATCCAGTGCAGACCATCTCCGAAAAGTTCCGCGTTAATATGACCGAGTTCACCGTTTATGACCTGCTCGCGTGAATCGGAGTAGAAATTATAAATTGTGGCATTATCAGGGCGAATCTCGATTTTGTAGTATTCAAAGTCGGCGCGTGTTGCCGTGCCGAAAACAGTGAATGTGCCACTCACGCGCTGTCCGAGAATAGGACTGGTAATTTGTGTTAAAGGACTGGTACAGCCAATGGTTGTCAGTCCGTCGCGTACGCCAGCCGGCGCTACAGTGGAGACAGGGCGCACGGGCGCACGCGGGACAAATACGGCATCGCCAGCCGTGATATTATCAATATCATCTATACAGTTGGCGAAACGTAATTCATCGACGGTTGTATTCGTGGCAAGTGCGATAGCGAACAAGGTATCCCCTGATGCGACGGTGTAAGTCGTCCAGCCAGAGGGCAAATCGCACGACGCAGGGGTGCGTGTTGGATTATCCAGTGGCACGACTGTCGGTGATGCCGGCAGGGTCGGGATGATGCCTGTGCCGATATTTACGCCATTTATCGCTTCACTGGTAGGCGTCGGTGTTGGATTCACACGGGTTGGTTCTGGCTCATCAGTATCCGTAGCGACAGCCTGAGTAGGTTTGTCAGTTGGCTCTTCGGGAATGTCGGTAGGCTCAGGAGTAAATGTCTCGGTTGGTTGTGGTGTCGGTGTAAGACGTTCGACGCCCTCCGCACTATTCATGTCGTCACGCGGTATACGTGTATCTGTCGGCACGCTGGTTTCAGTTTGCGTTGGTGTGGGTGTCGCTGAGGGTGACGGTGTATCGCTTGGTGTCTCTGTATCTGTCGCAGATGGCTCTATGCTCACTTCTTCGGGTGTTTCCGTAAATGTTACAGTAGCTTCTTCAGTTTCTTCTTCTATTGCTGTTGCAGTGACTTCAGATTCTTCGGCTTCAGTTTCAGTCACTTCGGGACTTTCATCTGTATTCGACTGTGTATTCGCAGTGACCCCAACAGGTGGACGATTGGTCGGGCGTGGGTTGTTATCCCCCACTGTGCTAGATAGCAATATAGCAAACAGCAAGCCGCAGATGACAATGCCAACTGCGCCGAGTGCGATGAGAACTTCGTTATTGAGATTACCGCGCATAGTCGCTCAGGCTCACTTTTCTGTATCGACTGGTTGTAGGTCAGATGCTATTGGCAAAGCAAAGACAAAAGTGCTACCAACATTAGCTTCGGTTTCTACCCAGAGTTGCCCACCATGCGCATTAACAATAGCGCGTGCGATGGACAATCCGACACCTGTATCGCCCAAGCCTTCTATCAACGGGTTATTTGCTTTGTATTTACGGGCAAAAACACGCGGAATATCAGCAGGATCAATGCCTCCCCCGCTATCACGAATGGCAATATAAATACTATCGCGTCCAGTGTCTTCATCAGCATAACGAACAGGGCGTTGGGCTACCGTGACATTAATTTCTGATTCCGGTGGCGAGGCGAGATAGGCATTCGACAGTAATTGATTTAAAACTTGCGACATGGCATCGTCGTCAGCAGGAATCATGGGAATCGTATCATCTATTTCAAGCGTGACGGCTAAACCACGCTCTTTGAACTGAATGTTGTCATTAGTGAGGGCGCGTTCCACCAAATGTACAAAGTCAATCGGTTGTGGTTTGAGGCTGAACTTACCCGTATCCAATTGCGTGATTTTAATGAGACTACTAATCATTGAATCGAGACGCAGGATATTAGCGGCGACGAGTTCGAGATTTTTACGCTGACTTTCACCCAGAATACCAACTTCTTCGTTCATCAAAATATCCACGTACCCATAGATAGAGGTCATCGGTTGGCGAAGCTCTTGCACTAACCCAATCAGCAAATCAGGGTCGTTGGGTTCATAATGTGGATATGCGCCGTTACTTTTTGCGGTTGTTACTTGGGCGCGAGTGAGTTCGAGTTCGACCTGCTCAAGCGCCAGCCGTGATTGATTGAGTTGCTGTTCGAGCGCGTCGCGTTCCGCAGACAAGGCTTTGACCATTTGCTTGAGCGAATCCACACCTTCTTCGTTGACCCGTTTCATGCGTGCGGGGTCGCCATCTATATTCGAGAGAGCTTGTTCCAGTTGGGTATTCAACGCATGGGTTTCTGCAAGGGCTGAATCCCGCTCATCTACAAGTCTGCTACGGGTATCAGCAAGCTCTTGGATTTGTGCGCGAAGCTGATATTGCTCTTCGCGTGCTTCTTCCAGCTTGAGTTCAAAGCCTGCCGATTCCGCCATGAGACGCGCCCGATGGGCTTTTACGGCGTTGAGTTTATCGACCAAGGCTTCGCGTTCAGCACGTAATTTATGCACAATTTTTGCGGCGGATTGTCTATCTGCCATAAGTGAATTAATTTTTTCACGCATAGTATCTATTTGCGAATCACGAGATTTTTCGTTCTCAATTTTGCTAAAGACTGTTTTGCGCTCATTGAGGAGCATATCACGTTCACGTTTGAGCGTGTTATTTTGTTTTTCGAGTGCGGCGCGTTCTTCTGATAACTGGGCAATCCATTGCGATAAGCCTGTCACATCGTCTTCGATGCCAAGTGCCTGTAATTGTTGCCCGATAGTATCTAATTGTTCAGCAAGCTGGTCACGTTCGGATTGTAGGTCGTTTTTCTCGCTCATCATACGTGATATAAGGCGTTGCATATCTGATGGCGCGACTTGTTTATCTTGCGTACGGAGTTCGTCCAGTTGTGTTTGTAAACGTATTTTTTCTGCTTCTAGTATCTCTTTTTCGCGCTGTAAAGCACTCGTCAGGCGATTCATGACCGCCTCATTATCTGTGCCGGCTGTTGCGCCTTCGAGAGCGACCTCTGCCTCTTGCACCCGTTTGGATAGCTGTTCGCGTTCGTCACGTAATTTCTCTTGTTCTTCGGTGATGGCGACAATGCGTTGTGAGATGCTGAGGTCTTCAGGGCTATCACCCAGTAAGCTGGCGAGGCGCGTGCGTTCGGTGTCTAGTTGCAAATTAAGTTCAGAGACTTGTTTAGTCAGTTGCTGAATTTGCTCGCGGGCGGCAGAAAGTCGCTCTTGCATATTTTTTCGTGCTTGCAAGACATCATCTGCTTGCATCTCACTTGGCGACACACCTTCTATCATCGCTTGAATGATACGGTCTTCGGCATAGCTGGCAGCTTCTTGAGCGTGATAGCTAACAGCAAGTAAGCTACCAGAGACTGCCCCCACACCTTTTAGTAATTCAATTTCTTCACTCCGCAATTCACGTTGTGTATAGGGCAAGGCAATCATTATCACCGCAAAAATTTCACGATTATGCGTAAGTGGCTGGAAATAGACTGCACCCATCGAATCAATTTCGAGGCGGGCATAAAGGTCTTCTAATTCTTCTACATTACGGTCTGGATATAAGCCACGTTGCGCACGTCGTTCAATCGCGTTGACGAGTGTCGGTTGGTTATCCAAATTAAGCGATGTCCCAACAACTGACCGTTCCATAAGACGGTCTTGGGCAACGGTTATATCGGCATAATTAGCGTCTTGTAAACGCAGTAACGCACCAATATCAGCACGGAGCATTTCGAGAACCGTGCTTACAATACGGGCTGGAATATCATCATGTTCGCCTGTTTCGAGGATGCGTCCAGTTGCGCGTAGTAACTGTGCATTGAGTGCGTCCGCCTCTGCAGCACGAGAAACTTGTGGAACTTCAACCGTGCGTGTTTGTGCCACTGGCTGGGGTGCAGGTGGTGTACGTCCAGTAATTGACGCATCCTCAAGCGCCATCTCGTATTGTGTGACCACAACACGATACACCAGCAGAGGCAAAAATATCTGTGATAGCGTAAAGGTCAGGCGATAGATGCCCATATCGTTGCCGATAATGCCGTTCGTCACCATCTGGAAAACGGTCAGTCCACCACCGATTGCCATGAAAAGAAAGTAAACAAGTTTCAGCGGGGCATCGACCATATCGCTGATATAGAGAAACGTGAGTAGCACGCCAAAAATCGGCACGGATGTGAGCGCAATTGCCCAACTTAATCCAAATGCCGTCAGGTTAAAATCTGGGCTTGCACCTGTTTCAATCCATAGAATCCCTGTGAAAGCATAGGCAATGGCGACTACCAGAAGCAGAAGCAACAGCACGCTATTCGATATACCCGCGTTGCGTGTATGGTCAGCCGTCAAAAATGCCCAACCGAGTAAGAGCAAACTGGCTATCGACACAGCGCGTTCGAGTGGGGGTAAAATTGAGGCGGCAGACTGGTTGGTCAAGCGAATGAAGACCACGCCAGCAAACATGAGACTCCACGCGAATACCACCCCACCAAGCGCAATGGTATAGCGTCGGTAGGCAGTCGTATCAGTTGTCATGAGTTGAAACGACATCAATAAGCTAATCAGGCTCAATACCATGACGACGAAAAAATAGAGGAAATCGCCAGGAGATTGCACAAAAATGTCGTTGAGTAGCGAAAGGGTTGATTGGGACAAAATACACACCCGTTTATAGGTTGAATTGGTCAGCACATATGAGGTTAGTATAGCACAACTGGCACAACCGTTCTGTAATCTTACAGTTCAATTGGAGTTAATTTGAGATAGGTCTACGGTTAGTTATTGTGCTTTTGTGCTTGACGCTTAGTTTGCCCTTGATTAGACTGGCATTTCTCGACTTTACGATAAGGTCTGCATGTATGGCTCTCCGTGAACGGTTTGCATCGTTTATTCGTCGCTTTCCCAAAGTAATGCTACTCCCCTATTATGCGTATCGCTTCTTTCAGCCAAAATATTCGGTTGGGGTTGTAGGTGTTGTCTTGAATGCACGTGATGAGGTGTTGCTGGTAGAGCATGTGTTTCATCCGCGTGTGCCATGGGGCTTACCAGGTGGATGGATTGGGGCGAACGAAGACCCAGCCGAGACAGTTGTACGGGAACTAAAAGAAGAACTGAACCTGACGGTATATGTAGAACGTCTGGTATTGATGGGACGAACACAGTATCATCACCTCGATATTGCCTATTTATGTCGCACAGATGATAGTGTTGGGGCATTGAGTTATGAGTTATTGGGGCATCGCTGGGTAAAAGAGCAAGATTTACCACGCATGAACCCCTTCCATAGACAAGCAATTCATCATGCTTTGTATGATGGGCAAGACAAACCACAGTAGTTCGCACATGTAGTAAGCACTGAAGGAGTAATAGTCTATATGGCACGGTCACGCTTGGTTCAAAAGGAACGCAGGGGATTACCTGTTTTCACCCTGTTATCCGCCTTGATGTTGATTGGCGCAGGTGGCTTATTTGTGTATGAATTATTGAGCTTCACACAATTAGAAGACCGTCTGCCACTGGGCGTCGTTGCAGGTGGCGTGCCGATTGGTAACATGACCGAAGCTGAAGCACAGACCGCAATCGAAGCAGCATACTCCACACCAATTACGCTTTACTATGAAGACTCCCCTATTAACTTAATTCCAGATGAAATTGGGTTCAGTGTCAACACAGCCGTGATGATTGCAGAAGCGCGGTCAATTGCTGAGGCTGGTGCTGGTTTTTGGGGACGCTTCGTCACGTATATGCTTGGTCAGGAAGGCAGTCAGTTACAAGAGGTAGCGTTAGTATCAGATTATCAGGTGAATGCACTACGAACACGTTTAGAGGAAATCGCTGGTGTGTATGACCGTGCAGGCGCAACGCTCGACTATAATTTAGACACATTGGTAATTGAAGCGAGTGGCGAAGGTAAAGTATTAGATGTTGAGGCAGCTATCGACAGCATTGATGCTGCCCTGACCAGCGCAAGCACCCGTGCCGTTGCTCTACCTGTCATTGGAGGCGAGACAGACCGTCCGAGCATTACTGCGCTAGAGAATCTCATCACGAGCTACATGGATTCCACCGGTTTCATTTATGATGGACAGACAAGCGTCGCGTCTATTTTTATCTTAGATTTGCAAACTGGCGATGAAATCAACATACAAGGTGATGTCGCCTATACAGCAGCAAGTACCATCAAGGTTGGTATCATGCTGGATATGTTCCGCATAATTGACCATGAAGTAAATCGTGATGAAGCCTTCTTGATGGCAAATTCGATGCTCTGTAGTAATAACTCATCATCGAATACGCTTATGGAAGCCTATCTTGGGGCTGGTAATATTTTCAGTGGTTTGGCAAGTGTCACGGAAACATTCCAGACGGTAGGTGCAAATAACACATATATCACTGCACCATTTGTCGATGGCTCTGCGAATCAGGCTTTCGGTAGCATTCAGGCACCAGAGACCAACCCAAACCCGAATTATGACACGGATAGCGACCCCTTTAATCAGGTGACAGCAGAAGATATGGGTTCGTTGTTCACGCTCATTTACGATTGTGCGACCTATGGCAGTGGCTTGATGACGATTTATGCTGATGCACAGTTTACACAAAACGAATGCTCGCAGATGCTAGAGCTGATGACAGCGAATGATTTGCAACGTCTGTTACAAGCAGGTATTCCAAATGGCACACGCATTGCCCACAAAAACGGGTGGATTACGGCTGATTTAGCACAGGGCATCACGGGCGCAACCACAGGTGATGCAGGCATTGTATTTCCACCCAATGGCAATGATTATGTAATTTCAGTCTATTTCTGGGAAGCTGGCGATACGACGGGTTTCAATCGCTGGGAGATGGTAGAGGAAATTTCGCGGGCAACATGGAATTATTTCAACCCAGAAGACCCGTTGTCGCAACGGCGCAGTGATTTACCTCCGACTGCCAACGAGTGCCTGAGACAAGCACCTGATGGTAGCGTGGTGCAGTATAATTATCTACCACCATATGATGCCGTTGACCTCGATAACATCAACGGCTGGCGCGATGGTAGTGCGACAACACCTCAACCGTTACCTGGTGAAGAAGGTAACGGCTCATGATGTTGGTAATTTTTTCTCCAAGATGAGTCGATTGCGATCTTTGTCGAGTTTGTAACGCACATCATCCATGTAATTACGGACAAAATGCACACCCCAACCACCCTCTTTACGCTCCCAAAGTGGCACGTCAGGGTCAGGGTCATCGAGTTGTAAAGGGTTGAAGGGAGGGGCTTCATCGAGTATCGAAATGAGTAACGCATCGTCTGTTATCTCGGTGACAAGTTCGATACCACGCCCTTTGGCATCATGCTCATAACCATGCTCAACAATATTCGTGAAAATCTCTTCCACTGCAAGTTGGCTCTGAAAAATACCATCATCACCGAACCCAGCTGATTTCGCCACTTTGACGACAAAATCGCATGCTACCCTTACCTGATCGATTGTTCCGGGCAGGCGAAGCCTGCGTTGACGTTTCGTCATATCTAGATTGCTCCGTCAAAGATAGGCAAGGCGCTTTAGAAACTATTGATAGCTTCATCTTGTGTCGAGAAAATCTTGAAAATTGTATCTAATCCTGCCATTTCTAGCACTTCACGCACACGTTGCGATGGTTGTGCAAGACGTAAATCACCGGATGCTTTTTTCGCTTTTTTAAGTCCGCTGACAATTTCACGCAAGCCAGCACTGGACATATAATCCACACTACTGAGGTCAAGAACGAGTTGAACATTGCCATCATCAATTTGACCAAGCAAGCCTGAGCCAAATTGATTGGCGCTCATGCTATCTACACGTCCACTGACTTCTACAAGTGTTACTGTTTCCTTGGGGTCAGTAACATTGATTTCAATCATGATTCACACTCCTAAGTTGCCAATATGCGTTGCATTATATCATAGTTGTTATTCGGTGCGGTTCGGATACACCCTCATTATAGTAGTATTTTTTGCCTAGATAGTATTAGAACGGTATACAAATTGTGATATTCTCAGCATTTTCCAACTATGATAGGCTAGACTGTAAATGATTATGGTTTGGATGTTGAGGATTGTTTGGTATGGAATGGGATAATAGTCAGTTTTTGCTGATTTGGATTGTATTTTCTATATTATGGATTTTGGCACAACGCATTTCTGAGCGTCATCAACGTTCATTTCGTATTTTCATCGTATTGTTCGCTGTCGGTTGGTTATGGATGCGCTTTAATTTGTTTCCCTTCGAGATGATTTTCGGCATTCTACTTTCACTGGTGACGAGTTTTATATTTTGGTTGTTCATCGGGCGCTATAATCCAGTGGGCAATCCTGATGATGAGGGTATCAAAGTATATGGCATGGACGATTGACGCTAAATGACGTACACGTAAATTATAAACACCCCATCGTATGATGAGGTGTTTTTTGTTGTGCTAAAGTGTGTTACTCGATGATATTAATCGGAATCACGTTAGATTCGGACATCATGAGGACACTGGTACGAGCGGCAGCATTCTGCGCAATTTGCGCAAAGGCTTTGCCAGCTGGAGAATCTGGGTTTTGCGCGACAACTGGACGTCCTAAATCCCCACCTTCACGCACATCCGCTTGCAACGGCACACGTCCCAAGAAATTTAAGTTGCGTTTTTCTGCGAGGGATTCGCCACCACCTGAGCCGAAAAACTCCCCTGCCATATTTTCGACAACGCCGATGATTGGCACGTTGAGTTGATCGAACATAGCTACAGCGCGAATCGCATCGGAGACAGCGACTTCTTGTGGCTGGGTGACGATGATACCGCCTGCTAATGGGAATTGTTGCGCTAGTGAGAGGGGCGCATCACCTGTGCCTGGTGGTAAATCGACAATCATATAATCGAGTTCATCCCAGTTTACATCAGTGAAAAATTGGCGAATAGCACTGTGTAACATAGGACCACGCATAATCATGGGTTTATCCGGTGATGCCAAAAAACCTGTACTAATCATCTGCACACCATACGATTCAATCGGTTGCATTTTATCGTTGACGACTTTGGGGCGTCCGGTCTGTAAGCCCATCATCTGTGGCACATTCGGGTTAAGAATATCAGCATCAATCAAGCCAACTTTTGCACCGGATTCAGCCAGTGCAACAGCGATATTGACAGACACCGTGCTTTTACCTACCCCGCCCTTACCACTGGAAACCGCAATGATGCTTTTCATTGGTGCAGAGAATTGCCCTTTGATACGACGATCTGTTGGCACTTGGGCATCCCAGCTAATATTTAGCTCGGTAATGCCACTGACGTTACCAATTACAGCAGCATTACAGCGTTCGATGAATACATCTTTGAGGGGGCAAGCAGGGGTCGTGAGAACGATAGTAAAATGTGCTGTGCTACCTTCTACTTTGAGGTCACGCACCATATTTAGCGTTACAATATCTTGATGCAACTCCGGCTCAATAACCGTGCTAAGTGCATTCATGACGAGTTGTTCTGTTTTGGTCATAACTTCCTCGTGGGTTAACCATAGTAAACGTTAACAATACATGAGTTATTATAGCGGATGTCTTAAAAATTACAGCGTGTGGGTCAGGTGTGCTTAGGTGGCTCTCATGTGAAGCAGTAATCAATTTTCAGGAGTTAGTTGTCACTAGGCGTTGTCATGCAAGTTAAGAAGTGAATACGGAGATTGGAGTAATACTGAGTCTTTGCTTTCAACCCCTTCCCTAAATCCCCTCCCCTCGCGCTTCGCTTGCGGAGAGGGGACTTTAACTGCTCTTTGAGGAAAATATTTTCAGACGTGAATGTACGTCTGTACTCGTGTTCAGATAGCCATCTTGTGATGCCTACTCGTCGGTGGGTGTCATGGCATATTTTTCGACTTTGCGCCAATAACGCGAGAACCGTTTGAGATCAATGTGTCCGTCGTAGTCAATAAAAGGCGCATCCTGATAAATTTGGATTTTGCTATCAGGAATCAGCACCTTGATTTGCTTCATAATCCAGCGATGGCGCGGGCTGGGGCTTGTTGGGGTGATGATGTGCTTTGCTTTGTATTCGGCGGCGAATTTCGCCACTTCTATCGCCACATCCCCTTTACGAATAGTGACACCACATTCGAGCAAGCTCTCGTAAATGAAGACAATACGCTTGAAGCTAATGTCCCATTCTGCAAGCAGTTCTTCGTCCCAGACAAAAATAGCTGGCACGTCTTTTTGTAGACAGGGTTGGTTCGGATTGAGGTTATCGGCATGAATCCATGCAATTGTATTGGTCATTTTAGGTCACTTTCACTCGGAACAGGTCTTTGTTGATTTGCTCGTAGCTACCCTCGAAAACTTCCATGCCTGTTTCGTGGGCGGGGGCTTCGTATTTTTTGCCTGTGAATTTACGGGCGTTACTCAGGTTGAAAATATAAGGTTTGTGGCTAAATGTGCTGGATACCCATTGCCAAGACAGATTATTGCTGGCAGGGTCGCCATCTAGCAAATGCGTCAGGAAAAAGCGTGCGCCTGCTTGCCACTTCACATTGCGCCAGTGGACGACGTATGCCGCAAAATACATGCGCTGGCGATTATGAAGATAGCCTGTGGTGCGCAATTCATTTACGATGTCATCAATGAGCGCGACGCCTGTCTCCCCTTTGGCAATATCTTCAGGAAGTTCATCAGCATATTCATGTGGCAGAAAGCCCGTTTTGTAATTTTCTTGGTCTTGCCAGATGTCATCACCCATTTTGGCGTACAGACGTTGCCAAAAATCGCGCCATCCAAGCTCGTTGACGAATTTGCCTGCGCCGTTACCTGCTTCTGCAAGTGCGTAATCACGGACTTCTGCTAGCGACAGAATGCCATAACGGATATAGGGCGATAGGCGCGATACTGCCCCATCTAGGTAATTGCGGGTACGCTTATAAGCACTACCCGGTTTGACTTGTTGCAAGCGTTTTTCTGCTTCTGCCCGTCCGCCGATGAATTCATCACTCACACTTGGGTCGGTGGCATAGGCTTTAGGAAATTCATCTTTGAGGTATTCAATGAGATCTGCACGATTTTCAAAATCGCGCCGCATATCTTGGGACATAGGCTAATTCTCTTTCACTTGATTACGACGGTTGCGACAGCGTTTGCTACAATATTTGACATTCTCCCAATCATCTGCCCATTTTTTGCGCCATGTGAACGGGCGTCCACAGACTTCGCAGACTTTTTCAGGGAGATTCTCTTTTTTGACGCCTCTTGGCATACCAAACCATCTCGTTTCGTTGCTTACCAATACATAAATTTAGTCTAGCGGAGGATGTTTAGCGGAGTCTGAGCTAGGCATCAAAAAAGCCCGACCTTATATGGTCGAGCTTTAGTGGAAAATCTGTTTGTCTATGTTTCGGGCGCAGACACAGCAACGCCCCTACATATACGAACTGCTTATGCTTCAGTACGCATTTGTGCGCGACGTGCCTTACGGCGCAGTGCCGCTTGGCGACGGGCTTCACGGGTTTCTTCGTCTTCTTCCCAAGGACCTTTACCGGGTTTACCGACTTTGAGTGGTCCATCTCCCAAGCCAGCTTTAGGTTCACTTGCTTCTTCTTTGCGGGAGCGCACTTCATCACGTTTGGAATCTTGTTCAGCACGTTTTGCTTCTGCTTCGGCTTTGCTCGTGACCCAACTCTTATTGAAGTTCTTGTGTTCACGCGCACCACGCACATCAACTTCTTCTTCTACGCGGGTGGGTGCGATATGTTCCCAGTAACTGAACTCTTTGGAGAGTTTGGGTTTATCGAAGATGTGATTAGTTGTGCGGTCATAGCTTGCCAATTCGTAATCGTGATCCATCTTGATGGCGTCGAATGGGCAGAACTCAGCACAAAAACCACAGTTCATACAAATATCAATGTCGATAAAAAATGCTTCTGGTTCGGGAATCGGACGCCCTGTTTCGGGGTCATCACCACGCACAATCCAGATACATTGCGGGGGGCATACTTTGGAGCAGATACCACAACTTGTACACCAATCTTTACTCGGATTGAGGTCGTCATCGTGGTCTTGCACTACGAGAAATGGCACAAAGCGGAAGCGTTCCGGCATTGCGACTTTTTCTTCTGGATACTGTACTGTTTTGACACCCTCTGCCTGTGTCCCCTGACGCACTTCAAAGTTATCTACATCGGGGGCATAGCGTTTTAGCCCATAGCGGAAATCCTCTACGTAGGAATCCACAAAATGGCGCAGGGTCAATAGCATTCCTTTTACGAAGCCTTGTCCAGCCATGAATGTCCTCTCAATATTGTTTGTTTCTGTAGGGCAAGTTGTCGCCTGCCCTATCTTTGATTGTCTAATTTTGTTTAGCGGTCTGTTTCACCAAGTACGATGTCGATGCTTCCGAGAATACCCACAACATCAGCCACAACACCGCCTGTACTCATCTTGCCGAGTGGTGTCAGGTTGATGAAGCTGGGTGCGCGAACGTGATAACGCCATGGGTTAGCCGTCTGACGTTTGTCCCCTGCGGAGACGACATAGAAGCCAAGTTCGCCTTTACCATTTTCGACACGTCCGTATGATTCACCGATTGGCACTTTGCTTGAGTAAGCCGAGTTATTATCGGTGACAGACTCGCCTTTGGTGTATTCGAGGCGTGGCAGAATCTGTTTGAGAATGCGGACACTCTCGCGCATTTCAGTCACACGCACCATGTAACGCGCATACATATCGCCTTCATCACGGACAGCGACATCGAAATCGAGTTCTGGATAGATGCTATAGGGGTCTGCACGACGTACATCGTATGGGACACCGCTACCGCGCAATACGGGACCCGCTGCACTGTAGTTAATCGCATCTTCGGCGCTCAGGTAGCCGACGCCGTGTGAACGTACCTGTACGATTTCGTTTTGTGTGAGGAACTCTTCAAGCTCATCAATCGTGCGTGGAATACGTTCGTTAATCATTTCGGTGAGGAATTTCATCGTGTCATAATCACGAACACGGTCATTCATCAATGCGGCTTGACTACGCAAACGTTCTGGCAGGTCTGCGAAAACACCACCGAAACGCATGTAGTTACACATCATACGTGAGCCAGCAACTGCTTCAAAGAAGTCTAAGATACGCTCGCGCTCTTGGATGAAATACAGTACAGGGGTGAAGAATGCACCCAAGTCGTTCATCCAGAAGCCAATCGCCCATAGGTGATTGACGATACGGGTCAATTCGACCATCAGCACACGCAAAACTTCCACACGATAACTTGGTGGCGTGTAACGTTTACCCATCGAGAGCAAATGCTCAACTGCCATCACATAGCCATGATTATTGCCCATGCTGGAAATGTAATCGAGGCGATCTGTGAACGGGATATTGTGCAACCATGTGTTGCGCTCACCAATTTTTTCGTGGTTACGGTGCAAGTAGCCCATAACGGGTTCAAGCGCCGTGACTTGCTCACCGTCGAGTGTCATCACCATACGGAACACGCCATGCGTACTCGGATGATGCGGACCCATGTTCACAACGAGTTGGTCGGTAGCGACACCACCATGATCAGCGTGTAGATTTTGGGTATCGACGCCAAGACCAAAGCCTTCATAGAGCTTTTGATCAGATATGTCAGTCAAACGAGCGAGGTCAATATCGGCTGGGTAGTCAACATTTTTACCGAAGATATTTTTCTCTTCAGCGCGATGCACTTGCCCGCCAGGCCAACGACTATCGAATGGTTTTGCATCTTCTTCAAAGTAGGCTTCTTTCCAATCCTTGCGCATTGGATGTCCTGCGAAGCCTTCCCAGAGTAGAATACGAGTGAGATTTGGGTGGTCGGTGAAATTGACACCGTACAAATCCCATGCTTCGCGCTCTTGGAAATCTGCCCCCATCCATACTGGCGTCAGCGAAGGCATCTCTGCATTTTCGCGTTCAGTGCGCGATTTAAAGTTGAGTGCGCCACCACCTGTTGTACGGTAGGCATGATAGACCATCTCAATACAATCATCTGTCTGTACCCCTTCATCAAGGTAATCGACAGCCGTTGCACTGGAGAGATAGTCAAAACCGAGCGTATCTTTCGCATATTGCGCGACATCACGCAATTTATCTTTGTCTACGATGATACCTTCATAACCCTGACGGTCATCGTTGGAGATTGCTTGTGGGAATTGTTCTTTGAGATGGTCAATTGTCTCTTCAATCGACAACTCAGTGAAATTGATTTCAGGTGTTGTTACCATTGTACGTAATTATCCTTCCTGTACGCGACGTGCAGCGCGGATTTTCTTGCGTTTGAGCGCGTTGACGCGGCGTGCTTCGCGGATTTCTTCAGTTTCTTCCCAAGGACCTTTGCCGCCCGGAATGCGTTGCAATTCGAGTGCGCCGACTTCTTCTACGCCACCCGCATCACCATTTGCAACCGCTTCACCAGCCGCGAGTGATGGTGAGCGCCACACAGGGAGTTCACGGGACGCATCCATGTATGCACTATCTGCTTTCGCCGCGCCCTGCTCCGCTTTACGACGAATCATATCCATCTGACGGGGGTCAATAATATCGGGACCCAAGATTGGCACAGGGGTTGGGTCACTTGGACCAACACCATACCAAGGCACATCATCACCCACACTGAGCGATTGACCGTCTACTTTACGTTGAAGTGCAATCAAACCATAGAGCAATGCCTGTGGGGTTGGTGGGCAACCAGGCACATACACATCAACTGGCAGATATTTATCAATACCAGAGACGACGTTGTAACCTTCTTTAAAAGGACCACCCCCACTCGCGCAAGCGCCCATCGCTAGCACGTATTTTGGTTCTGGCATCTGGTTATAAAGGCGTACAATCGGCACAACCATCTTCTTCGTAACCGTGCCAGATACAATCATGAGGTCGGATTGACGCGGGGTTGCACGCATCACTTCCATACCGAAACGTGAGAAATCAAAACGGGATGATGCCGTAGCAATCATCTCAATCGCGCAACATGCCAGACCAAACAACATAGGCCACATCGAATTGCGACGTCCCCAATTGTAGAGTTTGCTCAAGCTGGTGATAGCGACAGTGTTTTGCAAATCCGCCGGAACAGGATATTGCGTTGTGTTCAGTTCTTGCAGGTTGAGTTCCATTAAGTTGTCTCCTCGTACCATTCCCGCAAAATGCTATTTAAAATGCCATCGTTGACGAGTAGCGGGTCATCTTCAAAATTCGGCAACGCAAGAATCATATCTTTGAGTTGCGCTGTCCCGACTGTTTCTACGTCAATCGTTGGATGTGCTTCTTGTAACGCCAAAACAATCTCGTAAGAAGCATCCCAATACAACGGGTTTTCACTCATATATATCTTCTTTATAGATTGTACCAAATTTCACACAGTTTGTGGGGCGCAATTTCAGGCAAATCATGTTTACGCCCTATCACTTTGCGATAATTTACAGGTCTTGCTCGTCTAAGATAGCTTCTGTATCAATTTGGGCGCGTTGCAGGCGTCCGCTGTAATCGACATAAACCGATTTCCATTCTGTGAAGGAAGTAAGTGCGGCTTGCCCTGCTTCGCGCATGCCGTTCCCTGTACCGCGTGTGCCACCAAATGGAAATTGAATTTCTGCGCCTGTTGTACCGTGATTGATGTAGACAATGCCTGTAGAAATATCACGAATCGCACGGAAGGCAGCGTTCACATTTTCGGTGAAGATACTGCTAGACAGCCCGTAGCGCGTATTGTTGTTGACCTCAATCGCCTCTTCAAGCGATTCTACCTCAATAATAGACAGCACAGGTCCAAAAATTTCTTCCTGCTCAACACGCATACCAGCCGTTACACCATCGAATAGTGTTGGCTCAAAGAAAAAGCCTTTGCCTATCGGGGCGGGTTTGCCACCGACAACAATATCGACGCCTTCTTCGCGGGCAACATCCATGTAACTCGCTACTTTGTCGAGTGCTTTTTTATTGACGAGCGGACCCATTTCGATGCCGTCTTCAACACCATAGCCCAGTTTAATATCACGGGCTTTCTCGATGAGGCGTTCGAGTAATTTCGGTTTAATACCACTTTGCACGATGAGACGGCTGGTTGCCGTACAACGTTGTCCAGTTGTGCCGAATGCGCTCCATGTAATCGCATCTACAGCGAGTTCAAGATTAGCATCATCCAGCACGATAATGGCATTTTTACCACCCATTTCGAGCGTAACTTTTTTACCCAGACTTGCCGCTTTGGTATAGACACTAATGCCTGTCTGCGTTGAGCCAGTGAACGAAATTATGCGCACGTCAGGGTGTTCAACCAGTGCAGACCCTGTTTCGCCAGCACCTTGTACAACGTTGAGTACCCCTTCTGGTAAACCCGCATCTGCGAAAACTTGTGCGAACATTTGCGACGAAGCAGGGACATCTTCACCTGGTTTCCAGACAATCGTATTACCCGCGATGAGTGCCGGAAGCATTTTCCAACTTGGGACAGCTACCGGAAAATTCCACGGGGTAATAAGTCCGACAACACCGACAGAGTCACGCAATGCCATCCCGAATTTATTCGGCATTTCGACGGGTGCGGTGTAACCGAGCAAGCGTCGCCCTTCCCCACCCATGTAATACGCCATGTCGATAGCCTCTTGGACATCGCCTGCGGTTTCAGCAACGATTTTGCCCATCTCTTTCGTCATGAGTTCGGCGAGGTCTTGTTTACGCCCTTTAAGAATTTCTGCTACCCGAAAGAGAATCTCTCCACGACGTGGCGCGGGTGTCAATCGCCATTTATCATAAGCGGCTTTCGCGGCTTCAACTGCTTTATTCACATCGTCAGCATTTGCTTGGGATACCTGCGCGATGACTTCTTCAGTAGCAGGATTGATTGTATCGAAGGTGACGCCTGATGTGGATTCTATCCACGCACCCCCAATATAATTTTTGACGACTTCGCCCATAAACCCATCTTTTCACTTGGTTCTAATATTAGAGTGAGCTAAGTATAAAGAGCGCCTTAGGCATTGTCAAGAATTTCACAAGCCTAGTTAAGCCATCCAACAATATCACACAGGACAGAGCAGGAATCCACAGCAAGATTGGTCAAAGTGCGTAAAATAAGCACAGATTTTGAGCGCAAAGTGAGGCTAAAACATGACAGAATTAACGATTCAGGGTTTGGCAACACATGTAGAAATTTCTGGCGAGGGCGAGCCTATGATTTTCATTCATGGTAATCCTGATGATGCTCATATGTGGGATGACGTGATGGCACATATGCCGAGTGGTTTTCAGTTTATTGCACCAGATTTGCCAGGCTTCGGGCAATCCAGTTATCGTGAGGATATTGATTACTCGATACGAAATCGTGGGCAATGGGTCGCAGATGCTTTGGATGCGCTATCAATAGATACGCCGGTTATCGTTGTCGCACATGACCACGGTGGCGTGTTTGGCGCGTCATTTGCGGTGCAGTATCCTGAGCGTGTAAAGGCGTTGGTGCTACAGAACACCCTTTTTCACCGTGAATACAACTGGCATCCGATGGGCAAGATTTGGCGCACACCGATTCTGGGCGAACTCAATATCAAACTGATTGCTGTTCCCGCGCTAAGTATGCCTGTTATGCACCAGTACGTGAAGTGGGGCGCACCGGATTTAACTTATGAGCATACTCGCGCCATGTTCGCTCGGTTTAGTGCTAATGAGCATATGGGCAAGTCGATGTTGAAACTTTACAGAGATAGCAATCCAGAAGACCTTGCTGGCTGGGATGACAAGCTCTATGCTTTTGCGAAAGACAAACCTACGTTGGTCTTATGGGGTAAACAGGATAAATATTTGCCTATGGCATTCCCAGAGAAACTACAAACGCACGGCGCCAAACTCGTCGTTTTTGAGGATGCCGGACATTGGCTTGCACTCACTCAGCCTGAAGCATATGCAGATGAAATGACAAAATTTCTGGACACGTTACGTTAAAGAGGTAACTGTTGCACCAGCTACTTCGACACAGGTTGCTTGGACGTTACAACCGATGTTCGCTTGGCTGTAAACAGACTCCATGGCTTGTGTGACTTGCTTGGCGATGGCTTCGTCATCACAGACGGCAAGCAAGGTTGGACCTGCCCCACTGATGACGAGTGCTAATGCGCCTGCCTCTTTTGCCGCGGAGCGTACATCAGCAAGAAGTGGCATCAAATGTTGCCGAGCAGGTTCAATCACAAGGTCAAATTCCATCGCATTTGCCATTGCGGAAACGTCGCCCCGATAGAGAGCATCGACTAAAGCGGCAACTGCACCTGTATGACGAATCATGGTTTTGATTGGCACATCTGATGGCAAGACAGCACGCGCTTCTGCGGTAGGGACTTCGACATCCGGCGTAACGAGCGCGAGATGTAAATTTTCTGGCACAGGCAAACGGCGAATTTGCTCAAGCGTAATGCCATTAGATAGTGTGATGCCACCGAACAAACACGGCGCGGCATTATCCGCATGGTATCCACTGACGGCGGCTTCCCCTTCTAGGCTGAAAGGCAATAAGTCTTTGTGTTCGTAGGGATAACCCAGCAAGGCATTCACAGCGACAACGGCAGAAACAGAACTCGCGGCACTGCTACCGAGTCCGCTGGAAAGCGGCAAGCCTTTTTTGAGATGCAAACCCACCCCATGCGTTCCACCCAGATGGTCAAGCAAAGCATTAGCGGCAATGGTCGCAACATTTTTTTCTGGTGCTGTGGGCAGCTTACCATTATCGCCTTCTATGCTGAGGATGACCGCGCCCGGTTCATCACGCCATTCTGCGATGATGGTATCGCCTGTACCACGTACAGCTAAGCCTAAAATATCGAAACCGACGCCGAGATTGGCAACGGTGGCGGGTGCGAATGCCTCTGCTCTGGTATTTGCCATGAAAACTCGCTATCCTACGTTACATTAGTCAATCATGATAATAGATTATCGTTGCAGAGGATACATCAATGCAAAGCATCCTACAATGTGTGGACTGTGAACAAACTTACCCAATAGATGAAGTGCGCTATACATGCGATGACTGTGATGGCTTGTTGGATGTGGTTCATGATTGGAGCGGGATGACTATCACTCGTGAATTATTTGATGCGCGATTGGGATCATTTGAATATCCCTATTTGAGTGGTGTCTGGCGCTACAAAGAATTGGTCTATCCGGGCATCAGCAACGATATCATTGTGACCAAGCCAGAAGGTAATACGAATCTCTATCCGTTGCCAAAACTCGCAGACTGGGCAGGCGTGGGTCGGTTGTATTTGAAGCATGAGGGTGAAAATCCGACGGGTTCGTTCAAAGACAGGGGCATGACATCTGGCACAACACAAGCCAAGGTACTCGGTATGAAGCGGGTTGCCTGTGCATCAACGGGGAATACATCGGCGGCGTTGGCAAGTTATGCGGCGCTGGCTGATATGGATGGCATCATCTTTTTGCAGAACAAAGCGATTGCACTTGGCAAATTAGCGCAGGGATTAGCATATGGCGCGACCTGCTTACGCATCGATGCGGATTTTGACCGCAACCTAGAACTCGTGCGCGAAGTGAGCGATCGACTTGGCATTTACGTCTTGAATTCTGTCAATCCTTTCCGGCTAGAGGGTCAGAAGACCATCATGATAGAAGCGATTCATCAATTGGGCTGGGAAGTGCCGGATTGGATTGTTGTGCCGGGTGGAAACCTCGGCAACAGTTCAGCATTTGGTAAGGCACTGAAAGAGATGTACGACTTAGGTCTGATAGACAAGCTGCCTCGCTTGGCGATTGTACAGGCACAAGGTGCCAGCCCATTATATGAAGCATTCAAAACAGAATTTGAAGATTTTGAACCACAAAAGGCGCAGACCCGCGCAACAGCGATAAAAATTGGTAATCCCGTCAATTACAGCAAAGCTGTTCGCACTGTGGGTTGGACAAATGGCTGGGTAGAAAGTGTCACTGACCAAGAGATACTAGACGCGAAAGCTCTCATTGACCGCGCAGGTATCGGGTGTGAACCTGCATCAGCATGTTCGCTGGCTGGCGCGAAAAAACTCGCTGACCAAGGCATCATCAAACCACATGAGACGGTTCTCGGTGTGCTAACAGGACATGTCTTGAAAGACCCTGATGCGACGATTGGTTATCACGGGAATACACTGGAAGATATTGAACCTCAGTACCGCAATGAATTATTGACTGTCGGGGATGATATTGAGGCGATTGTTGCGCTGTTGCAGGAAGGTGATGAACCCGCGCCTGTACAATAAGTTAAACCCACGCCTGACCTACTCTTGGCGGTTGTATTCGACAACATAAAATCAGTATCCTACACTCCACCTGTAACAAAATATGGGTGGAGTTTTTATGTTCCGAAAAATCTTTTTACAAATTAGTAGCGATGACCATCATAATTTACATCGTGTCCCCTTCTTTTTGTGGTGGGTTGGGTCGTATGCTATCGCGTGGATGCTCATTTACACTTATGAAAATCCTTTCATACGAGAGATGTGGGACTTCAAATGCTGGATACGTGAACTTTGGCAATACAAAAGTATGTCAAGCGAGGATTTATTTGTTGGATTGATATTCGGTTTGGCACTGTCAGGTGTTTCGGGCTGGTTGCTAAAAGCTCGCTATGGTCACATTCCTCGCGGATGGTACGTCGGAACAATCATAGGCGCTATATTGACCGGATTTGGGTATCCACGCATTGGTGGAGGAGCGGGACCCATGCTAAACCCACCTTTTGCAGACAAATTCTTGCATTGGTTTGTAGTGTTAAATACGTTCCAAGCTATCATCATGTGGCGTGCTAGCAAGCATGGTTGGTGGTTATTTGCTGTGGGTAGTTTGGCAGCAGGTATGAGCATCTACATTTTACACCTCGAACCAGTGATGTACTTTCCATATCTCCGTATTGCCCTGTTAATTGGAACACTTATACAAGCCTGTGGAACAGCGTTCGCCATGATGTACATAATGGCAGATACTGTCACACAAACAACTAACAAAAGCAAGAATGAACACAAAATCAAAGAAGGTAAACGCACCAAACCATTTCGGACACGGTTGGGCTATTTTATGTTATGGGTGAGTACATTCCTCATGAGTACGGGCATAGCATCGGCTATAGAAGAAATGTATATACGTATCCTACTACTATTCCCAACCATTAATCATGCGATTGAATATCCAATGTCAGCCTACATCGAGTTCGTTGTATGGCTCATCCCATTTGTTATTTTACTGTGGATTTCTCAGAAGTGGTTACTCAAACGAATTAGGCAAAATAGGGGCGTATATATGTAAAGATACACCCCATTACCTGCTCAGTGACATTACACACGGAATTTTATTTCCCAGATGTCACTGAGTTCGCGTTCGGGGATGGTAGCGAGTGCTTGTTCAAGGTCGGCAATGAGGTCATCGCAATCTTCTATGCCGACAGCGTAGCGCACCAAGCTATCGCTCATGCCGAGGGCGGCGCGTTCTTCGCTGGTTTTATCGTAATAGCTCATGAGCGCAGGTTGCTCGACTAAGCTCTCTACCCCACCCAAACTTGGCGCAATGTACGGAATCTGTAGCGCGTCGATGAAATCACCTGTGGTTTGCAAATCACCTGCTAATTCAAAACTGACGACACCACCAAAGCCTGTCATTTGCTTGCTGGCAACCTCATGGTCAGGATGTGACGCGAGTCCGGGATAGTAAACATGGTCTACTTTAGGATGCTGTTGTAGATATTCTGCGATACGCTGGGCTGTTTCGTTCTGTTGGCGGACGCGCAGACTAAGTGTTTTGATACCCCGTTCAATGAGGAATGCGGCTTGTGGATCTACTGTGTTGCCATATGCGCCCCGTGCATCCCGAATCGGTTTGACGCGCATCTCGTTCCCAATCAAAACACCGCCGAGTACGTCATTGTGTCCACCGATGTATTTGGTGGCACTATGTATGACATAATCAATACCCCACTCTAGCGGACACAAATTAATAGGTGTAGCAAAAGTCGTATCAATCATCGTTAGACAGCGATTCGCTTTCGCAATCGTCTTGATGCGCTCTAAATCTGTCACGCGCAGATAAGGGTTGGTTGGCGTTTCGCTGATGATGAGGCGCGTTTTGCCTTTGACAACAGCATTTTCGAGGGCGTCATAATCACCAACTGGCACGACTGAGGTATCAATGCCGAATTTGGCGAGGGTTGTCTCGCAGAAAATGCGCGTGCGACGATAGACATCATCTGTCATGACGACGTGTTGCCCTGCTTTGAGAACAGTGAGCAATAATGTGGTAATTGCCGCCATGCCGGACGAAAATAGCACGGCGTCTGTTTCGCCTTTGCCATCTGTGCCTTCGAGGGCGGCGAGGCGTTTTTCAACTGCTGAGACGGTTGGGTTGCCGTAGCGTCCGTATTCATCGCGTGTTTTTTCGCCATTGCCCCATGTTTTTGCTTCGAGGAAGGCAATAAGGTCAGCCGTGTTCTCGAATGTGTAGGTTGCGGACTGAACGATGGGTGTTGTTAGCGAGTTGAGTGCTTTCTTGCGGGATGTGCCTGCGTGAACAGACTGCGTGTTATCACCGTGATTCGGTGAGCCTTGTAGGGTACTGTTATTTTTGTTGACCATGTTACATTTGTCTCCTTCGATTACGCCGGAAATAAAAAATCCCGACTGTGACCATAAATCGATGGTGACAAATTCGGGTTTGCGCGGCGGTTCTCGAAAGATGACGCATGCACAGGCATGAATCACTGTAACGATACCTAGATATACAGCATTTGACTCATTGTATATCTGAAGCCACCCTCATCTGCCAGAGTATCCATCTGCCGGAATTGGCACCAGCCCGTAAAAATACGGAGGTTGCCGCAGGGTCATAGAGCCGTCCTCTCGCCTGCTCTGGATAAGAGTAGTTCGTATTTGATTTTTAACGACTACGGTCAACAGTCTAGCATGGTCGCTTATGTATTGCAAGAACTCATAAAATATAAGCAGTCAGAATTGGTGTGAAACTAATATACCGTTATACTAGAGTCTATAACGCTGTTTGGATGAAGTGGGTGTGTGGTGGAACAACTAACCCTCATGATAATGAGTGGGGTTGATGATGGGACAACGATGGTTTTGCGTACAGATACCGATGGTGATTTTTCCGATGAGGCATGGTTATTGACGGTTGGGCGCAAAGATACCAACGATATTTGCTTACGCAATGATACCTTTGTATCACGCTTCCATGCCAAACTAATTCGACGTGGTGGCGGCTGGTGGCTGGAAGACAAAAATAGTACCAACGGTTCGTTCATCGAAGATGATGATGATTTTTTCGCAGATGAGCGCGTAAAAGGTATGATACCTATCGAACCTATGCAATTATTCCGCGTTGGACGTACATGGCTACGGATACAGGCAAGTGACTGATGGCACTGATTGAACTTAAAGATATTATCATAACAGCACGGCAAGAATCGCACCGCATGCGCCATTTTTTTCTCGGTGTGGAGCATCTATTCATTGCACTCCTAGAAATTCAGCATGGTTTGGCGAGTAGTATTCTGGATGATCAAGGCGTCACCCCTGAATATGTGATTGATGCCATACGGCGCAAAGCAGGCAAGGGTAGTAAACATCGCCTATGGGCAGGTGTGCCAAGTACACCACGCACAGAAGTTGTACTTGATGTCGCACAGGAAATCGCACGCGAACAAGGACGACAAGCTATCAATGAGCGTGATTTGTTGCTCGGTATTTTGGAAGAGAATGACAGTATTCCGATTCGAGTTCTCCAACAGTTGGAAATTGACATCCAGCAAATAAAAGACCAAGCCCGAACAATGGAACCGAAGCAGTCCGCGACCCAGACATTCGTCAAAATTGATGTGATGTCTGACTTTGAAGATGCACTTTCGCCAGACGAGTTGTTTATTCTGCGCAAAATGTTTCATGGCTATGAGAGCTTGCGCATCGAAACAAACCTCACTGGTGGCTATACCTCATCGCGTTTGCTAGTTGCTACTCCTATTCGCATGGGCAACCTAGAAGCAGCTTCTGTCGTGGTTAAAATCGGGCTAACTGACCATATTCTCGATGAAGCACAACGCTACAACAAATATGTAAAAGATACTTTGCCTCCGCTGACGGCACGGCTGGAAGACCGTCCGATTGCGCCGGATACATCTCAGTTAGCTGGCTTGCGCTACACATTTTTAACAGACGCGAGTGGCAATCCGAAAGATATGCGGGCGATTGTCAACGAGTGGGATGGGGATAAATTGGGTCGCTGGTTGCATCAACGGTTGTTTGGGGAATTTGGTGAAAAGTGGTGGAAGCAAACCCGTCCATATCGTTTTGAAGCATGGCGCGAATATGATTGGCTATTGCCTCCTGTATTGACTATCAAGGTAAAAGAAGATGAGACAGGCACACCGCAAGGACGACGGTTGCGTTTCCCTATACGTCGCAGTCATATTCTAGAACTCGATTTAGGGGAGCATGTGCTAATAGAAAATTTCATTGTCTACAAAGTTGACCCTGAAAAAGGCAAGATTCGCCTTGCATTGGCACAGGGAGAAAATACAGCACGCGCCTACCAAATTGAAGTACAAGGTATTGATTTTGATAAAGACACTTATTTCAGAGGCGAGGTTGTTGATAAATTAGCCGGTACAGTGTGGCGCACACGCGATGATGAACTCATCAGTTCACTTCGTCAACTCAATCCTGATTTTGAGGTATCAGGCAAAGAAATTACGATTAATGGCTTACCCCTGCCGAATCCAGTGGTGTATTACAACATGATGCTGGATGCGATTGTGATGGGAACAATCAGCACGATTCACGGCGATTTGCATTTGGGGAATATCTTGATTGGACCGAGTGATAGTGCGTTACTGATTGATTTTGAGCGCACACGCGACGGGCATTCCATTTTTGATTGGGCGAATTTAGAAGTCAGCCTGATTAGTGAACTCGTTGTGCCGAAAGTTGGCGATACGTGGGATGATGTGCGTCGATTAATTGGCTACCTTGCGGTGGTGGATGAACCTGAATACGCTGACCGCGTGCCAGAAGACATCAATGATGCACTAAAGGCAATTACGGCATTGCGCCAGATTGTGTCGCAGAGCTTGTCACAAAAAGACAAATGGCATGAATACTCGTTAGCACTGGGCTTCACGGCATTACGTGCAATGACATGGGAGACGATGCCTGTCACCAGCCGACGGGTGATGTATCTGGTGTCTGCGATTGCGATGTATCATTTTAGTCAGCGGGAAGGTGGCGCAGAAGGCGACCACACCCCCTCCCCTGACGCGACAGATTTTTTTACGAATCAGTGAGTTTGGCAATCACAGCATCCGTAAATTCAGAGGTGCTGACAACTTTTCCGTCTGCACTGGCGATATCGGGCGTGCGCAGACCATCCGCGAGAACGTCTTCAATGGCTGTTTCGATGGCGCTTGCTTCGGCTTCGGCTTCGAGGCTGTAACGGAACAGCATAGCAAGGCTCATGAACATGCCGATGGGGTTTGCTTTGCCCTGTCCAGCAATATCCGGCGCACTACCATGAACAGGTTCATAGAGTCCAAATGTGTCAGCGCCAAGCGATGCTGATGGTAACATGCCGAGTGACCCCGCTAATACGGATGCTTCGTCACTGAGAATATCGCCAAACATATTCCCTGCCATGATGACATCGAAGCTAGAGGGGCGCGTGAGCAAGTGCATGGTTGTGGCATCTACGAGTAAGTGTTCGAGTTCTACATCTTCGTAATCCTCATGCACACGAACGACAGTGCTACGCCATAAGCGCATACTTGCCAGTACATTCGCTTTATCTACAGAGGTTACTTTGCCCCCACGATTTTGTGCGGCACGGAAAGCCACATGGGCGAGGCGTTCAACTTCGCCTTTAGTATAGTAGAGCGTATCGTAAGCGTCGTCATCGTCGCCCATCTCCTTACGTTTGCCAAAATATGCGCCACCGGTTAGCTCACGGATAAAGAGAATATCTACATCTTGGAGCAATTCTGGACGCAGAGGCGCATGAGCCACAAGCGCAGGATAGACTTTTACGGGACGTAAATTTGCAAACAAGCCGAAGTGCTGGCGAATTTGTAGTAAGCCTTGTTCGGGGCGCACTTTTGCCGTGGGGTCTGACCACTGTGGTCCACCGACAGCTGCGAGCAAAATCGCATCGGCGGCTTCGCAGATAGTAATCGTTTCGTCTGGGAGGGATGTGCCTGTTTCATCAATGGCAATGCCCCCGATGAGGGCAGGTATCGTGGTGATGTCGTGATTGAATTTAGCAGCGATGGTCGCCAGCACACGCAATGCCTGTTCCATCACTTCGGGTCCGATGCCATCTCCGGAGAGGGTGGCGATAGTTGCTTTCATAGTGGATTATCTTTCTGTGTGTTGAGTCAAATCGTCAGAAATTAAAGTGGACGCCGTAGGAGACGTCCAGTAATGAGTAAATATAGTAACGTGTCTTAGTCGCCGATGGCAACTTCTTCAACAGTATTTGCTATAGTCTCGTCTTCACTGAGCGCGATACACAAGCCGTACTCTACGCTATCAATGAGGGCTAGCCAACTGGCGCGGATGATGTCCGTACCTGCGCCGACGGTACTCCAGCGTTTGCTTCCCATCTGGGTATCAATCAGCACGCGAGTCGTTGCGGCAGTCGCGCTATCGCCATCCAGAATACGCACTTTGTAATCGACCAGTTGGAAATCTGCAATTTCAGGGTACGTAGCGACCAGTGCTTTACGGAGTGCCATATCAAGTGCGTTGACAGGTCCGTTCCCTTCGGCGGCTGTATGCACCACATCGCCTTCAACATCTAGCTTAACCATGGCTTCGGCGAGGTGTCCGCGTCCGCGACGGTCTTCGGTGATGGTCGTGAAGTCTATGAGGCGGAAGATAGGCTCGTAATCAGGTTTAGCACGATGCAAACGAATAGCAATCGATGCTTCTGCGCCTTCAAATACAAAACCTTCGTTCTCAAGCTCTTTAATCTCTTCAAGGACTTGGACGGCTTCATTTTTGCTGACATCTAAACCGAGTTCTTCTGCTTTGCTGAGAACATTGCCCCGTCCGCTGAGGTCAGATACCAAGACACGCATTTCATTACCTACGTCTTCGGGGGTGATATGCTGGTAGCTATCGACATTGCGACGAATGGCGGCAACGTGAATACCCCCTTTGTGTGCAAACGCACTCTTACCCACATAGGCTAGATGGTTATCCGGCGCGAGATTGGCAATTTCCGCAACCGTGCGCGAAAGATGCGTCAAGCGACGGAGTTGTGAACGGTCTGGTAAGCAATCAACTCTCATCTTGAGAATGAGGTCAGGGATGATGCTACACAGATTGGCATTGCCACAGCGTTCACCATAGCCATTGATTGTGCCTTGTACATGGGTTGCGCCGTCATTGACAGCGGCGAGGCTATTCGCAACAGCGAGTTCGCCATCGTTGTGCGTATGAATGCCGATTTCGATGTCATCACCGAAAACACTGCGTACCTGTCGGACGTAATCGGCTATCTCCCACGGCATTGACCCGCCATTAGTATCACATAGAACAACCGTATCCGCGCCCCCTTCGATAGCCGCTTTGAGCGTGTCGAAAGCGTATTCCATATCGAGTTTTGCGCCATCAAAGAAGTGTTCTGCATCATAGATGACTTCTTTGCCAAGCGACTTGAGATAAGCCAAACTGTCCCGAATCATACGTAGGTTTTCTTCTGGTGTCGTTTGGAGAACATCAGTGACGTGCAACATAGATGTTTTGCCGACAACTGTCACGACAGGCGTGTTGGCATCTACGAGGGCTTTGATGTTAGCGTCGTCGGCTGGATCAGTATCTTTACGACAAGTTGAGCCAAATGCTGCGATTTTGGCATGCTTTAAGTCAATTGTCTGGACTTCATCGAAATAGGCGGCGTCTTTCGGATTACTGCCGGGCCAGCCCCCTTCGATATAAGCAACACCGAGTTCATCCAGCAAGTGCGTAATGCGGATTTTATCAGCTAATGATAGCGAGATGCCTTCGCGTTGTGTGCCATCACGGAGGGTTGTATCGTAGATTTTTACGTGCGTCATCAATGTATTCTCCTGAGTGAATGAATGCTCTCGCTTCAGTAATTTCTTTATCTTGTGAGCCTTTAAACAGATACCTACAAGACATCATCGTCTGTTATATTCTCGACTTTTACCCGAAATTTTCCGGTTATTTTCTTTTGTTCATCGCTAAGTTCATAGAAATTTTCTGACAAACTTGCTCGAATTTGCCTAGCCTCGTCAGAAAAGTCTTCAACCCTAGTAACGTCTCCGCCAGAAAATGTAAGTCTCACAATTGGATCACAAACATATGGATACATTTCATGCCATACAAGATATGGTAGTTCTTTGCTGTAGGGTTTTCCGACTAACATTTTCCCACTGAAAGGAATATGTATATTCAGTGATTTATATTTGAACCACCATGTAGATTCAACAATGGTGTCCGTCGTTATACCCTTTCGTCGGTCTCTATCTCTTGTAGGACGCTCACGGAATTGTTCCACAGGCTTAACACCATCTATATCCAGTGACGGGTCGCTCAACCCCAAAATATTTAGCTCATTTACAAAGAGCTGATTATCTTGTACTTGCAACTTGGCAATTCGCTCTGTTCCAGATGAGACAATATCTCTTGGTAAATTCCAGACTGGTATTATCTTACCTATTGTGGATTCGAGCAGTCTCCCATCACGCATAATATCTAATTCACTGCCTTGGAATGTCAGCTTGTGCATTGCTTGTCGCGTCATACGAATTTGACCTACACACTTGGCACTTTGGTATTCACGCGCTTGACGTTGCTCTCTTCATAAGCGGAAATGTCGTCGTCTAAGTCAAGCAGATAGCCAAGTTGGTCTACGCCTTTGAGCAAGCATTGTTTGCTGAATTCATCAATTGGAAATTCCACCGCACGACCATCCGGTAGCGTGAGAGTCTGGTTTTCTAGATCGATGTTGACGGTTGTTGTCGGGTCTTCTTCCGCAAGGCTGACGAGTTGTTGCTGGGTTTCGTCGTCAACGATGATAGGTAACAAGCCGTTTTTGAGTGCGTTATTGCGGAAAATATCTGCAAATTCAGTACTGACAACCGCTTGCCAGCCCATGCCAAGCAGTGCCCAAGGCGCGTGTTCACGGGATGAACCACAGCCGAAGTTATTACCTGCGATGAGAACGCTGGCATCTTTGTATTCTGGCTGATTGAGAGCAAAATCTTCGCGGTCTGTGCCATCTTCGTTGTAACGCCAATCGAAGAAGGCTTGCTTGCCGAGTCCATTTTTATCCGTGGTCTTCAAGAACCGTGCCGGAATAATCTGGTCGGTGTCAATGTCATTGATAGGCAGGGGTGCGATTGTCCCTGATACTTTTTTGATGGGTTCCATTTGAATATTACTCCTGTTCTACTATCTCGACCCATTGTCTGCGCCATGCTTGGGCTTCCATCGGGTCAGGCCAAAATTCGCGTAAATGTTTGATTTTGCCGTTTTCCAGTGTAAAGAAAGAAACAGCGCGTAAAATGGTAGTATCGCTGTAGACACGGCATTCGGTGACAATTTCATCACCTGCATTGACTAACTTCACAACATCGATGTACCACCTGCCGGGGTAATTTGCATTTACCGCAATGAAGTTGTCTGCGCCTACAATACGCTCTTGGGACTGTTGCCATACACAGACGAAATCATCTGATAGCAAGTCTTTAGCTTCTGAAAATTTAGCTTTGTCAAAAGCATTCCATAGCGCACGTACTACTTGTTCATTCGTCACATGCTGTACCATGATTTGTCCTACACTCGTTCTCTGTTATACACAGAAATGTTGTCTAACTGTGTTCCATCTGGCGCGAAAATCCGTTGTATTACCTGCATTGTGTTGTCATCCGCAGAGAGCTTACGTTGCGCCCATACAATGGTTTTGTCATCTTTGATGGACTCGCTGACAAGTGTTTTGTCATCCACACGGGTCATGACAACAAAATCAACAGAATCGGAATCTTCATACGAATAGCGTTTGCCATCTGGGTGCGCCTGATAAGAGGCAGACAGGGATTCATCTTCTTGATTTGCCCATTGCATAGTGATGTTGTAAACATCATTATCTGCCTCTATCGTATAAATAGCTGTTTTCGGTGGCTCACCTGCTTGATAGTCGGATTGACTGGCATCAAGTATCCACGTTCCAACAAAACTATCTGTCATTGTTACGCCATCTCTGGGACGAGCATTTCACGCGGGTCGGTGATTACCCCGTTAACGGCGGATGCCACGGCGGTCAGCGGGCTTGCCAAGAATGTGCGTCCACCTTTGCCCTGACGTCCTTCAAAATTACGGTTGCTTGTGCTGACTGCGTATTGTCCGGGTGCGAGTTGGTCACCATTCATAGCGATACACATTGAGCAACCTGCTTCGCGCCATTCTGCGCCAGCCGACTTGAAAATTTCGTCCAAGCCTTCTGCTTCAGCTTGTGCTTTGACTTGTTGGCTACCTGGCACGACCATCATGCGGACGTTATCAGCAACGCGACGTCCATCAATCATTTTTGCTGCTTGGCGCAGGTCGCTAATGCGGGAGTTGGTGCAACTGCCAACAAATACCACGTCAATTTTCTTACCAATTAGCGACTGCCCTGCTTGAAGATCCATGTAATTGAGGGCTTTATCGAGTGCCATGCGCTTATCA
Source organism: Chloroflexota bacterium (assembly GCA_038522085.1). Classification (GTDB taxonomy): domain Bacteria; phylum Chloroflexota; class Anaerolineae; order Aggregatilineales; family Phototrophicaceae; genus JAUZRW01. The sequence goes on along the minus strand of JBCBKJ010000004.1, from coordinate 99,000 downwards.
ACTTCAGCGTAATCCGATGGCGCAGGTACACGTTCGTCTATACGCATGCCCATACCCGGATTTGTGCCGTAGGTAATCATCGGTACGAGGTCATTCGCATTGAGCGTCACTTCGGCGTCGAATGTTGCGCCTTCATCAGTTGGCAATTCGCGCCAGCGTGCAACCGATTCATCCCATGCTGTACCTTTTGGTGCGTGTGGACGTCCAGCAACATATTCAAATGTGGTGTCATCTGGGGCAACCATACCAGCGCGTGCGCCACCCTCGATGCTCATATTGCAGATGGTCATGCGACCTTCCATGCTGAGGTTGCGAATCGCACTCCCCATGTATTCAAAAACATGCCCTGTACCGCCACCAACGCCGATTTTTGCGAGTACAGCAAGAATAATATCTTTGGCGACAACGCCTTCTGCCAATTGACCATCAACCCGAATTGCCATTGTTTTGGGCTTATATTGGAGTAGGGTCTGGGTAGCGAGGACGTGTGCGACTTCACTGGTACCGATTCCAAAGCCGAGTGCGCCGAACGCGCCATGTGTGCTGGTGTGGCTATCCCCACAGACAATCGTCATGCCTGGCTGGGTTAAGCCTTGTTCAGGTCCGATAACATGAACGATACCTTGATTTTCTGTACCGAGTGAGAACATGCGGATACCGAAGTCTTCGCAATTTTTGGTGAACATGTCAAGCTGTTTGGTCGCTTGCATGTCCATAATAGGAATGATGCCCTGTGCGTTACGGGGCGTCGTCGGCGTGCTATGATCCATCGTGCCGAGTGTTTGGTCGGGACGACGAACTTTTAGCCCCCGTTGGCGCATGACCGTAAATGCCTGTGGTGAGGTCACTTCATGAACGAGGTGTAGATCAATGTAGAGGACAGCCGGTGTGCCAGCCGTCTGTGGTTTGACGATGTGGTTATCCCAAACTTTTTCAAAGAGTGTTCTTGGTTGAGCCATGTTGAGTACTTCCCTCAGTTTGTTCAGTTACTTACAGTTTTGGTTCGGGCGCACTATAGTACGCCCCTACAAAATGTTAAATTTCAAAGTCGCCGCCGACGTATGCTACCATAAATTGTGCTAATGGGAGGTCAGTATGTACGAGTTCACCCGTTTTTGGATAGTAGACGGTTACACGGTCTACTGCACAGTTTTTCTCGATAGGAAACCCAAACGCAATTTCGTCGCCTGCATGAGCGAAGAAGAAAATATGACGGACACAATCTTCATCAAATTGCGCGTTACGTTCGCCTAGTAATTCGAGACGCCATGTCAGGAAATCGCGGTCACGTTTATTGGAAAGACCATTGGTTTCCAGATACAGTGAGCGCAAACTGAACGGCAAGCGCATCGAGACGCCTTCTTCTGCCCAGTCGATTTGTTCAACGGTCACGGGCGGGAAAAACTCTACTTGTGGGTTTACCTCGGAAATCACTTTCTTCCACATAACAATTACTCCTCATTTTCTGCACTATGTTTACGATGATATTTAGCGTCGGCAGGCAGGTGTCAGTGTTGCTTATTTGCCCTCGGTTTTAATGCCGATAGTTGCGGCTTCCCCTTCTGGTGCGAGTTGGTCGCCATAGCCAATGAGGGCTATCAAGCGATTGAGTGCCGCCATGTATGCTTTCACACTCGATACGATGATGTCCGTATCTGCGCCGTAGCCCCCTACGGTTTTGTTACCCTCTGGCGATTGAATACGGACAGTCACTTCACCGAGTGCGTCAATACCTTCGGTGACGCTATGCACGCTGTATTCAATGAGTGTGTTCGGGCATTGGGCAATCATATCAATAGCGCGGTAGGCAGCATCCACGGGACCTGTCCCCACAGCCGCTTGTATGAATTCTTGGTCGCCTTGAGTTACGCGCACCGTTGCCGTCGGCATGCCCATCGTGCCACAAGCGACTTGCACATCTTGTAGCTGGAAGAATTCTTGTGGTTTATCGAATTCATCTGTCATGAGGGCTTCTAGGTCAGCATCCGTGACATTTTTCTTGGCATCGGCGACATTTTTGAAGCGTTTGAATATCTGATTCAGGGCGTCGCCTTCCACACCATAGCCCAGTTCTTCTAAACGCACTTTCAGCGCATGACGACCACTATGTTTACCCAAAACCAGCTTACTCTGTTGCAGACCAACACTCTCAGGGGTCATGATTTCAAAGTTTTCAGCATCTTTGAGAACGCCATCTTGGTGAATGCCGGATTCGTGTGCGAAAGCATTGGCACCGACAATCGCTTTATTTGGCTGGATGGGCATCCCCATATAGTTGCTGACCATGCGCGATGTTTTAGCGATTTGTGTGGTATCGATATTTGTGCGCAGGTTGTAGAAACTCTTGCGCGTTTCGACAGCCATCACTACTTCTTCTAGTGAGGTGTTGCCTGCGCGTTCGCCAATGCCATTGATAGTCACTTCAACTTGGCGGACACCGGATTGGACCCCTGCCAGCGTATTCGCTGTCGCCATGCCCAAATCATTATGGCAATGCACCGACCAAATCACACCACTGCCGGGACCTGCGCCGGGTGTTTCATTGATGAGGTTTTCTAGTTTCTCGCTCCACTCTGCAGGCATGACATAGCCAACGGTGTCAGGAATATTGAGCGTGGTCGCGCCACATTCAACCGCAACTGCGCAGGTTTTTATCAAGTATTCCATGCTAGTACGTCCGGCATCCATCGGGCTAAATTCCACATCATCACAGAGTGATTTTGCGAGTGTGACTGCTTTACGAATACGTTCCAAGCCTTCTTCTTGGGTGATACCAACCATCTTCAGGTGATAGGGTGATGTACCCAAGAAGGTATGAATGCGCGGTTTAGCAGCATCTTTGACTCCTTCCCAAGCCGTACGGATGTCACTTTCGACAGCACGTGATAGTCCGCAGATAGTAGGTCCATCTTCTGTACCGACTTCTTGTGCAATCCGTTGGACAGCTTTCAGGTCATCCGGCGATGCGGCTGGGAAACCTGCTTCGATGACATCAACACCTAATGCGGATAGTTGGCGTGCGATTTGTAGTTTTTCTGCACTCGATAGCGTTGCACCAGGACTTTGTTCGCCGTCGCGCAGGGTAGTATCAAAGATGATGACTGTATTTTCGTCGTATGTGCGTTGCATGTTAGCTCCTCGTTTTCGATTGGGTGATAGATTTAGCGTGTGAATTGATTACTATCATAAGGTCAATAAGGTCACTTTCCATAAACCATCACCCCCTTTCTGCACGGTAGCTTAAACATTAAACAATTAGGACTGTTGCTTGATTTTCTTGTCGTTCAAAAACGGCATCATCTCGCGCAATTCTTCCCCTACTTTTTCGATAAGCAGGTCGTGTTCTGTTTGGCGACGTTCCGCAAAGTTAGGTAGACCGTCTTCGTTCTCTTTAATCCAGTTTTGGGCAAATTCGCCATTTTGGATGCGGGAGAGAACGCCTGCCATCTCTTCTTTGAGTGCATTTTCAAATTCATCGCCGATGGTATAACCACCGTATTCAGCCGTGTTGCTGACGCTGTACCACATGTAGCTGAGTCCGCCTTCGTACAGCAAGTCAACGATAAGTTTGAGTTCGTGCAAGCACTCGAAATAAGCGACTTCTGGTTGATAACCCGCTTTGACAAGTGTTTCAAAGCTGGCGCGGATGAGTGCCGTTACGCCACCACAGAGAACGACTTGTTCACCGAAAAGATCTGTTTCTGTTTCTTCTTTGAAAGTCGTTTCGATGACGCCAGCACGGGTACAGCCAATCGCACGGGCATATGCCAGCGCACGGGCTTTTGCGTTGCCTGTTGCATCTTTTTCAACGGCGATGAGTCCGGGAACTCCTGCCCCATCTTGGTATGTCTCACGCACACGATGACCAGGTGACTTGGGCGCGACCATCGCTACATCGACGGTTTCTGGTGGCACGATTTGGTCAAAGTGGATGTTGAAGCCATGCGCGAACATGAGCATCGCCCCATCTTTGAGGTTTGGTGCGACGTGTTCTTCGTAGACGGCAGCTTGTTTAGTATCTGGAATCAGTATCATCACGACATCTGCTTGGGCAGTTGCTTCTGCTACGCTGTAAACTTCTAGACCATCTGCTGTCACTTTGTCGCGGGATTTGCTACCTTCATGCAAACCTACGACGACTTTCATGCCACTATCATGGGCATTGAGCGCGTGGGCATGTCCTTGACTGCCGTAGCCGATAACTGCAATAGTGCTACCTTCGAGTACCGATAAATCTGCATCGTTGTCATAGTAAAGTGTTGCCATGTGGGTACTTCCCTCTCCTGAAAAAGTTTAATCAATACAAAGGGATACGTTATCGCATCCCTGCGAATGCTGAAATTAGACGGTTGTTTTGTGTACTTTGCCATTGGCACGTATATTGGCAGGTTCGTATTCAGTATCATGAATACGTGTGCCACGTCCCATAGACACTAAGCCTGTACGTACCATTTCGAGAATATCGAAAGGTGTTAGCGCCGCAATGAGCTTTTCGACAAGTTCTTCTGTGCCGGACATTTCGATGATGGCAACTTCAGGACCGATGTCGATAATTTTTGCTGGATAACGCTCACAGACGCTTGTCACGCCATTGGAGCGTTCTGCGCCATCAGTACGGACTTTAATCAACACAAGGTCACGGCTGACATGCGGAATGTCGTTGGTGAGTACCTGTACATCAATGACATTGACTAATTTTTCTAAGTTGGTCTTGATTTTATAGGGACTCATTGCGCTGGAATCAACCACAATCGTCATGCGTGAGATATGTGGTTTGTGCGTACGTCCGACGGTGAGGCTATCAACATTGAAGGCACGACGACGGAACAAACTAGCAACACGGTTGAGTACACCGGGTTTATTTTCGACCAGTGCGACGATTGTCTGCTTGCCTTCGGTTGTTTGAGTATGCGGTGTCATATTTTTATGCTTTCTCGCCAGGTTTTGGACGGCGTTTCATATCGTCAAGGTCAGCACCGGCAGGCACCATCGGGTAAACCATCTCTTCTTTTTCCACCATAAATTCGATGACAGTCGGTCCGTCGATGCTACGGGCAAATTCGACTGCTTCTTGGATTTTGTCACGCTCTGTCACCCGCATGGCTGGAATTTCATATGCCTCTGCGAGTTTGACAAAATCTGGCGTGAACATGGGTGTCGCGTTGTAGCGTTTGTCGTAGAACAACTCTTGCCATTGGCGCACCATCCCTAAGAAATTGTTGTTGATGATAGCCAAGTTGACGTTGATATTCTCTTGGCGTGCCGTTGCAAGTTCACAGATGGTCATTTGTACACCACCATCACCAACGACTGCCCATACTTCTTCTTCTGGTTTGCCGAATTTTGCACCGATTGCCGCTGGAAAGCCGAATCCCATTGTACCTAAGCCACCGCTGGTCAGCATGGTTGAAGGGCGTTGATGCGGGTAATATTGCGCCTCTAGCATCTGGTGTTGACCTACATCGCTGACAGTCAATGCCTCGCCATCTGTATATTTCCAGAGATCGTTAATCACCTGTGCCGTGAGCAACTTATCGCCTGAATCATGTTGCAGAATATCGCGTTCATCGGCGTCTTCTTGCCAATCACGGATACGGTTCATCCATTCTGGATGTGCGCGTTTTTCGAGACGTGGCACAATCTGGCGCAGGACGGTTTTGAGGTCACCTGCTATCGGCACATCGACTGGCACATTTTTATTGAGTTCGGACGGGTCAATGTCGATATGGATTTTTTTGCTGTGTTGCGAGTAAGTAGCGAGATTACCTGTCACACGGTCATCAAAACGCATCCCACAGGCAATGAGCAAATCGGCTTCTTGAATCGCATGATTCACAGCGGCGTCACCGTGCATGCCCATCCAACCGATGACCATTGGATGCTCCTCAGGGACACAGCCTTTACCGAGTAAGGTTTGGGCTATAGGAATCTGGCAAATTTCAGCCAGTTCACGCACTTCGTTATTTGCACCGGAGAGCGTGACCCCTTGCCCTGCTAAGATAATTGGGCGTTCTGCGTTATGAATGAGTTCAAGCGCATTGACTACTTGTGATTCCATCGCAGCAAGCGGTGGACGGTAGCCAGGTAAGCGAATATTCTCTGTTGGGTAGACAAATTCGGTCATCTGATTTTGAATGTCTTTCGGCACATCAATCAGCACGGGACCCGGACGCCCAGACCGCGCAATATGAAATGCCTCTTTGATGGTGTATGCCAACTCTTCGATGTCTGTAACCAGATAATTGTGTTTGGTGACTGGCAGAGTTGCCCCTGTCACATCGGTTTCTTGGAAAGCATCCGAGCCGATTGCACCGACGGGAACTTGTCCGGTAATGGCGACAACAGGTGACGAATCCATCATTGCGGTTGCCAAGCCTGTGATGAGATTGGTTGCACCGGGACCACTGGTTGCGATGCACACACCTACACGCCCTGTAGCACGCGCATAGCCATCTGCCATATGTGATGCGCCTTGTTCATGACGCACCAAGACATGATGAATGCGGTCAAGGTATTTAGTCATTGCATCATAAGTTGGGAGAATAGCCCCACCCGGATAGCCGAACATCACATCCACTTTTTCGCGGACGAGGCATTCCATGATAATTTCTGCGCCGGTCATCTTCATGCGTTTTTCTCCGACACTGCTTGACGGACATGGGTCAACCAGCCGTGGCGATCTTCTTGTTTACCGGATGTGATGTCAAAAAATTCTTGCTGAATCTGTTTGGTGATAGGTCCACGCGAGCCACTACCAATCGGCAGACGGTCAATCGAGCGCACAGGTGTCACTTCAGCAGCTGTCCCTGTGAAGAAAATCTCATCTGCCATGTAGAGCATTTCGCGGGCAATAGGTTGGAAACGAACTTCGTAGCCTGCATCTTCTAACAGGGTAAGAACCGTGTCGCGGGTGATGCCCATGAGAATAGATGACCATGCACCTGGTGTGTAGACAATACCATCAGCAATGACAAAGATATTTTCGCCTGCACCTTCGCTGACATAGCCGTTCACATCCAGCGCGATACCTTCCGTGAAGCCGTTATCATGTGCTTCCATGCTGACGAACTGGCTATTCACATAATTGCCGCCCGCTTTAACCAAGGCAGGATGCGTATCGGGTGCCATACGACGCCACGAGCTAACTTGCACATCCACACCTTCTTCGATGGCTTCACTACCGAGATAAGCGCCCCATTCCATCGTGAAGATGAAAAGCTCCGGTTGGGTACGCCCACGCCCTTCTAAGCCGAGTGCGCCTTCGCCACGAAATACCACAGGGCGAATGTAGCATGCTTCGTGTCCATTACGGGCGATGGTTTCGACAATGGCATTGTTGATGGTTTCTGCGTCAAAGCCATGATCGATACGCATTACTTTCGCACCGTTAATCAGGCGCTTGGTGTGTGGGTAGAGGCGGAAAACAGCAGGTCCGTCTGGGGTCGCATAGGCACGGATGCCTTCAAAGACGCTCGAACCATAGTGAATTGCATGTGCGGAGACATGTACGGTGGCATCTTCCCATTTAACGAAATTGCCATTGCGCCAAATCCATTCTGCGGGCATCGGTTATTGTCCTCTCTGTGTCTGCATCGTAAGGCGTATAGTGAACAAATTAAAAACGCTTGCTGTGTGTTACCGTTTCATCACGGTTATACACATCAGCAAGCGCGTTACGGGTGGGTTCGATTTCGGCTTGTGCATTGGACATATGTGCCTCTGCGGACGCCTGTTCGCGTTCACAGTGCATAGCATACACCTCTGTCCATGGACTATTATGTGCTTGGAACTCCTGTTTTTTCGTACCCATGTTGCTTTCTCCCGTATGTGTGTATTATGACTTTTGATAAAAAAAACCTCCCGCTTGGGAGGTTTTGATTAACCGTGTGAGAGTCTCTCTCATCTACCCAAGCACTCAGAACCCGCCGCTAATAAGGACGAGGACGATAAGGACGACAATAATGCTGAGGTTTGAATTACGCATTGAGACGTTTTCCAGTGTTTCTGTGTTATATTTATCGATTACGTTGCCAGTGCTTTCTGTTGACTTCTTATAGCGTGGCACATAATTTGTTGTACGTTGTTAACAAAATAACGGACGACTTCCCTCCTGTCAACAAATTAGATGACAATGTTTGAAGTTCGTATAAGCTGACAACATACCTCTGTGCAATTTGTGCAAACGCTACAACTTATATTAATGTAAAATGAGCACAACCTCATTCTTCGCTCATATCGAGTGCAATACGGGTTTTTGCAGCTTGGATTTGTTGTTTTACCGCTTCAGGTGCTGTACCACCAGGCGCCCGCTTACGGGTTACGGCGAGATCAAAATCAAAGACATCTGTTACATCATCGGTGAATGTTGGATTGATGGCTTGTAGATCGCTCAATGGGATAGCCGACATTTTCATTTGGTTACTGGTCGCATGTTGGACGACCTCACCCACGATATGATGTGCCTCACGGAAAGGAACACCTTTGCGCACTAAGTAATCAGCAAGGTCGGTGGCGAGGAGTTCTTCTTGCAAGGCGGCACGCATTTTATCAGGGTTGAGTTGTAGGGTTTGGATGATGCCTGTCACGACGGGTAGCAGAAGCATCATCGTATCGAAGGCATCAAAAAGCGATTCTTTATCTTCTTGCAAGTCTTTATTATAGGTGCTGGGAATGCCTTTGAGTGTTGTCAGGAAACCTGCCACATGCCCTACTAATCGTCCGACTTTTCCACGTGCGAGTTCAAGGGGGTCGGCATTGCGTTTTTGTGGCATCAAGCTACTGCCTGTGCTGTAACGGTCATTGAGCGTGATGAAGCCAAAAGATGGGTTGCTGTAGATAATAACATCTTCTGCAAAGCGACTGAGGTGTGCGGCGGTGAGTGCGATGGCAAAAAGGGTTTCGGCAACGAAATCACGGTCACTGACAGCATCAAGGCTATTGTGACTGATGCTATCAAAGCCGAGATCTTGAGCAAGAGCATGACGGTCTATGTCAAAGGGCGTGCCTGCCAATGCACCTGACCCTAGTGGGGAAATATTGGTGCGTGCGCGAATCTGCTCAAGACGTTCGCGATCACGGTCAAGCATCCAGAAAAAGCTCATCAACCAGTGTGCCGCTGTGATAGGTTGTGCGGGTTGTAGGTGGGTATAACCGGGTAGTAGCATTTCGGTGTGTTGTTCAGCTTGTCCAATGAGGGCAATCTGAACCGCATAGAGTAGATTGTCTAACTCTTCGAGCGCGTTGAGTGTCCATAGGCGGAAATCGGTAGCCACTTGATCATTCCGGCTACGTCCCGTATGCAGTTTACCGCCAACAGCACCAACAAGTTCCGTCAAACGACGTTCAACGGCTGTGTGAATATCCTCATCACCGGGCTGAAATTCAAAGTTATCGTCTTCCATTTCGCGCAGGACATAATCAAGTCCGCCACGAATGCGCCCAGCTTCGCCTTCGGTGATGACACCTGCTTTTGCGAGTGCCTTTGCATACGCCATACTGCCGATGATGTCATAACGTGCCATGCGAATATCGAAGCGCAAACTGTCATTGAGTGCGCGGAGTTGTGCATCGGGTCCTTCTGCGAAGCGACCTCCCCATAGAGCCATGTGATTTTCCTCTTTAAGTGTATTTTTGTATGTGCAGAATATTCTAACAAACAAAATGAGGCACAACGGGAAGGTGCACCTCATCTCTCATTTTTTGGTGGTGATGGATGGCGACTAGTCCCGTTTAAATTTGCTATAGTCTGGTTTACGCCAGCGAATTTCTTTGCCACCTTCTATATCGAGCAGAGCTTCTACCTTGAGTGGTAAGCCATACAACTGGATGAAGCCTTCTGCATCACTCTGGTCGTAGACATCTTCTTCGCCAAATGAAGCGTAGTCTTCACGATAAAGTGTATAGGGTGATTTACGTCCGGCGATGATGACATTGCCTTTGTAGAGTTTGAGACGGACGGTACCTGTCACCTGCTCTTGTGTGACAGCAATGAAAGCATCAAGGGATTCGCGCAAGCGAGTGAACCACATGCCGTTATAAACGAGTTCCGCATATTTGACCGCGATTTGGTCTTTATAGCCCATCGTGTGTTTATCGAGGCAGATGCTTTCGAGGGCTTGGTGAGCGCGACGAATGAGCGTACCACCGGGCGTTTCATAGACACCGCGACTTTTCATCCCGACGAGTCGATTTTCTACGATGTCGATACGTCCAATCCCGTGTTTACCACCGATAACATTAAGTTGCTTGAAAATTTCAACGGCGCTACTCTCTTCACCGTTGAGTGACACTGGTGAGCCTTGTTCAAAAGCAATTTCGACATATTCAGGTTCGTCAGGGGCATCTTCAGGATTTACACTCAACTGGAACATGCCTGCTTCGGGTTCGTTCCATGGGTCTTCTAGCAAACCGCCTTCGTGTGACAAGTGGAAGATATTACGGTCACGGCTATAGATGTCTTTTTCTGTGTGCGTGACAGGTACATTGAATTCAGCTGCGTATTCTAAGGCATCTTGACGGCTACGGATGCTCCACTCACGCCATGGAGCAATCACTTTGAGCTTCGGATTAAGTGCCATGAAGGTCAGTTCAAAGCGCACCTGGTCATTCCCTTTGCCTGTACAACCGTGTGCAACAGCATCAGCGCCTTCTTGTTCGGCAATTTCAACCATGTGCTTCGCAATCAGAGGGCGTGCAAAGGATGTGCCAAGCAGGTATTCGCGTTCGTAGACTGCACCTGCTTGTAGAGTCGGAAAGACGTAATCTGTCAAAAATTCTTCGCGGAGGTCACGAATGTAGAGTTTGCTTGCGCCGGATGCAATAGCTTTCTCTTCGAGTCCATCAAGTTCTTCTTCTTGACCCAAATCAGCACAGAAGCAAATCACTTCGCAATCGTCGTAAGTGTTCTTGAGCCATGGAACAATCACTGAGGTATCGAGTCCGCCACTGTAGGCGAGTACGACTTTATTGATTTTACCGGATGTTTTCATAGTAGTATGCACTCCTTGCATAGTGAGAATTGTTATATCCTATCGCAGACTACCCTTTGAGACTGTTGGCGATTAGTACGGAATACGCTGTGCAAATTGCCATATAACAAAAAAGCCCCAACCAATTGGTCGGGGCTTCGTGTTTTTGCTCAAGGTATCACATCACTGCACTTACCGTGTAACACAAAACTTCCGACTGGTGGTCAGGCGACGACGGTTGCGACGATTACGGATGTGTGTCTGTTTAATCATATCTGAGACTTTAACGCAGTCCCATCACAAAAGCAACTATCGAGTTGAGAAATTTCTCACAATCTGTTGAATATTTGCTTGTTGATTGTCCGCTCTCCCGTTACAATGCACAAAAACGTGCCAACTATGAGGGATTGATTAATGGCAGACATGACGAAGATCACAAAGAGCGATTTACTAACGAAACGGGATGCGAAGGCAAAACCGCATCTGGAACAGTATGCGCCGGTATGGATTATAGATGAGATAATTTTGCTAGAAGACGAAGCGATACAATTCAACGCTGTATTTTTACACCCCCGCGCAGATGCAGAAAGTCGTCCGGCATGGGTCAGTCGTCGTTATCGCTATGATGCGTTCAACGACACACTGTATCACAAGGGTCAGACCTTGATGGACGAAGAAGATGTATTGGAATTACAGGAAACTGAGCCATACATCGACGCGAGTTTAACCGATATTCCGAATGCATATGGTGGATAACTCACCCAAAATTGGGGTGTGGCAATCATACCACACCCACTCTTCTAACTGATATTACACTTGTGCTGATACCTGTGTAATTTTCTTTGCTTCTGTACGACTTCCAAAATAGAAACCAACAATCGCAATCACAAGTGTACTCAGTGTTGTGAGAATTTGATTCGCAAAATCAGTTTTCTCTTGTAATGGTGACGTGATTCTCACTATGTAGAAGCCATTATCATCCTCGTCAGGTGACACACTCACTATATTACTTTGTTCACTCAATACTGCTAATGTCTGACTTAGTTGGGTTTCTTCTACTTTTGAAAACTGTATATTCTCTATTTGCTGAGACAAGAAAATAGCTGACACAACGTATATGAGTATCAAGCTAAGTGCGATAATTGACCGCACCGATCCTTCTGGCAGTGCCATCGCTAGGCTGGGATCAGCCAACCCCAATGCTCTAAAAATTGTGGCGGCAATAACTATTGCAATCAACAACAGAAGCACACTGCCAACGAGTTGTAGAGGTAGCTCGATTTCTGCTACTCTAATATGATCATGCATTAGCCTAGATGCCCAAGCTAGACCCACAAATCCTGATGTTGTGCCTATGAATAGTAGTCCAACAAGCACTTGGGCAATTGTCCAATTTTGACTTGAGGCTGGCTGGGGTTGCTTAACCTTAATGTCCACAACACGCTCGATAGTAGTTATGGGTATGTCTGAATCTAGTCTTTTGACAATTAAACGAACGATATATTCACCTGTATGGGGGAAAACAAATATGAGGTTGTCATTATCCTGACTCTGTGTGAGTCGTTCGCCTTCTGCATCCTCAATTTGCCAATGATAGGTCATATTGAGATGTTCTGTTGGTAAAGCTAAAAATTCATACTTAAGCGGATTGAGAGGATCTTCTTCAACGATTAGTCTGTAATTGGGGGATGTAGATACTGTGGTCATTATGCCCTCCTTTCATGACATAATAAACCTAAATCATACTTTCAGTTTATTATTTATCAACTTTTTTCGGTAGTGACAAAATACATATAGGATACGTGCAAAGTTACTTTTCACAATTTGGAGAGCACAATAAATCGCATATTTTTAGCGGTGCGGTATACTAGACTGCACAGATGTTCTCTATGGAGCATGTGTCACTATACATAGTCACAACATTAGGTGGCGATATGCGTTTATTAAAGGCACAACAACAGGTTGCCAACGATAATTTTGATAAGAAGATTTTTTTGCGCGGGATTGCAGGTACAGGCAAAACGACTGCGGCAATTGAACGGGTCAAGCAATTGATTCGGGATGGCGTTCCAGCAGAGTCGATATTGGTCATCGTCCCACAATCAGCACTTGCCCTGCCGTATGAGAGCGCACTACGACGCTCGCGGGTTGAGGTTGGTGGTGACATTCATACAACAACATTGGGTAAATTAGCATTTGAGACAGTCAAGTTATTTTACCCGTTGATAGCTACAGAGATTGGCATTCAAGACCCTGAACAGCGTCCGCATTTTTTGACGCTGGAACTGGTGCAGTATTACATGACGCGTTTTGTTGAACCAGAGATTGAGCGTCAAGATTTTTTCAATAGTGTGACGATTAGCAGAAATCGTTTGTATACACAGATTGTTGATAATTTGAACAAAGCGGCGCTGGTCGGCTTTGATTTTCAGACAATTGGTGAACGTCTGAAAGGGGCATGGCGTGGGGATTCTGCGCAGGAATTTATCTACGATGATGCACAACAGAGCGCGAACTTGTTCCGTGAGATGTGCTTGCAACATGGGATGCTGGACTTTTCGTTGCAGTTGGAGGTATTCAAAGTACTATGGGATGAGCATCCAGCGGTGCGCAAACATTTGACCGAACAGTATCGGCATTTGATTGTGGATAATTGTGAAGAAGATGCCCCTGCAACTCATAATTTACTGGGTGATTGGTTGCCAGCATGTGAATCTGCGGTGGTGATTTACGATGAGGAAGCGGGTTATCGGCGGTTTTTGGGTGCTGACCCTATCAACGCGGAAACATTAGCAAACTTATGTGATTTGACTGTCACACTGGATAATCATCGGGTGATGTCTGATAGTATGGAGGCTTTTCAGGTAGAGATGGCAAAAAGCCTCGACCAGACTATCAGCCAGAAAATGCCTAAAAATGCTGACCCGCGCGATTCGATTGTGTATGCGGATAATCGATATCATCCGCAGATGATAGATTGGGCGGCGGAGAATATTGCGTCGCTGGTGCATGATGAAGGCGTAAATCCGAGTGAGATTGTGGTGATGGCACCGTATATGCCGGATGCCCTGCGCTTTAGTTTGCAAGCACGGTTAGACGAAGCTGGGGTACGCAATCAAACACATCGCCCCTCACGTTCATTACGCGAGCAACCTGCGGCACGCACATTATTGACACACGCAAAAATCGCGCATCCACAATGGAATCTGGTAGCGACAAATTATGATGTGGCAACTGCTCTCACGCGGTCTATTGCGGGCTTGGATTTGATTCGAGCGCGTTTGCTGGTGGATGTACTGTATAAAGATGGGTTGTTGTATCCGTTTGCGAATATCGAAAATGATAGTTTGCAGAAGCGTATCACGTTTGAGTTGGGCAATCGCTATGATGAATTGCGGGATTGGTTAGCAGATTATCAGCAAGAAGACCCTGTGCCATTAGACGCATTTTTTGGCAAGTTATTTGGCGAGATACTCTCTCAGCCAAATTTTGGGTTCTACGATGCGTTTGATGCGGCAACGAGTGCGGCAAATCTGATTGATAGTGCCAAGAGTTTCCGGCAGACTGTGATGTTAATTGAGCCAGAACGCGCCAATCTAGCATTGGAATACGTGCAGATGGTCGATAGTGGTGTGATTGCAAACCAGTATATTCGAGAGTGGGACATTGACCGCAACGACGCTGTTTTGATTGCCCCTGCGTATACCTTTTTGCTGAGTAACCAGCCCGTGGATTATCAATTCTGGTTGAATGTAGGCAGTAGCGGATGGTCGCAACGGTTGTACCAGCCATTGACGCACCCGTATGTATTAAGCAAGCAATGGCAAGAGGGGCGCGAATGGACAGACGCCGATGAACTTGAGGCTGATAAGCAAACCCTATCATATCTAGCATTAGGTTTGATTCGGCGTTGTCGGAAGCAAATTTACTTAGGGTTCAGTCAGTATGGTGAGCAAGGCTATGAGCAACGAGGTCCTTTGTTGATGGCAGTTCAGCAGATGTTGCGTCGTTATCGTCGGGAGGAGGGACAAAATGTTTAAACCACGTCCAAAACAAGCAGAGGTACTCGCATACACAGGGGGCAAGATGGGCGTGAGTGCTGTGCCAGGTAGTGGCAAAACAGCAACACTCTCCTATTTGGCGGCGAAATTGGTGGCGACAACCGAGTTAGACGCTGACCAAGAGATTTTGATTGTGACATTGGTGAAATCTGCAGTGGGGAATTTTAGTGCGTCGATGGCGAATTTCTTGCGCGATGAGTTTAACTTGTTACCAGGACTTGGCTATCGTGTGCGGACATTGCATGGTTTGGCAAATGACATCGTGCGGGAGCGTCCGGGATTGGTGGCTTTATCAGATGATTTTTCAGTGATAGACGAACGCACTGCCGATGATATTTTGCAGGAAGCGGTGGATGCGTGGGTGCGTGCGAACCCGTCTGCGCCTGACCATTATTTGACACAAGAGCATTATTCTGACCCCTATACGCGCAATACGCGCTGGGCGCAGTCGGTGAAAAGTATGTCTTTCGGATTTATCCGGCAGGCAAAAGATATGCGTTTATCTGCCAACGACGTTGCACAATTAGTCGAAAAAGGTGGACGGCGCTTACCTCTAGCGAGTATGTGCAGTGAGATTTATGCGCAGTATGAACGTGGGTTGCAGTATCGGGGGGCTGTTGATTTTCAGGATTTAATTCGCTTGGCATTGCAAATTTTGACGCTAGATGGCGATTATTTGCTCCGGTTGCGCAAGCGGTTTCCATACATTTTGGAAGATGAGGCACAAGATAGCAGTAAGTTACAGGAAGATATTCTCGGCAAGTTGGTGGGTCCTGATGGAAATTGGGTGCGTGTGGGTGACCCGAATCAGGCGATTTACGAGACATTCACCACAGCAAATCCTGAGCTATTGCGTAATTTTATTGCCCGTGATGATGTGCAGGGAAAGACATTGCCGAATAGTGGGCGCAGTACCGAGAGTATTATTCGTGTGGCAAATGAACTGATTCGCTGGACGACCCTGCACCCGAATGACGCTATCCGTACCAAGAAACCGCTCGATGAGCCATATATCGAGCCGACCCCAGTTGGCGACCCACAAGGCAATCCACCGGATGATCCAAGGAATATACATTTTCGTCCAGAAAAATATACCAGCCAAACAGAGCGCGATACGATTGTACGGTCACTGAAAGCATGGCTAGAGGCACATCCTGATATGACATGTGCGGTATTGTTGCCAATCAATAGCAGTAGCGCGAAGATGGTACAGGAATTGCGACGGGCGAATGTGCCGTATGTGGAAAATTTGCGCTCTACGAGTGGGACGCGGGCTGTTGTGGGGGCATTAGCACGGATTTTAGATTATCTGAGTGACCCCAAGAGTGCGAACGCACTGGCAAATTGCTATCGGGTGTGGCGGCGAGATGAGCGTGGGGACGAAGAAGCCGAGCGCAGTATCGAGAATGTGGTGAAGGCACTGAAAAAGATCGGCAACGTGGAAGACTTTATCGCGCCACGATTGAACGATTGGCTGGGTGAAAATGCGAGCGATAACGAGGCATTGAACGAGCATTTGCAAGCCTTTCGTACGCTGGTGCAACGGTGGCAAGCAGGCGCAGATTTGCCAATTGACCAACTGATGCTGACGATTAGTGGCGATTTATTCCGCACAGATACCGATATTGCTACTGCGTACAGTGTGGCGTTGTATTTACGGCGCTATGCAGATAGCAATCCTGAAGCACGATTGCCACAGTACACAAGCGAACTCGAAGCGATTGCACGCGGACAGCGTAATTTTACAGGTATCAGTGACGATGACGATGCTTTTGACCCTGATCAGCATAAAGGCGAGGTCACGGTGACGACAATGCACAAAGCAAAAGGGCTAGAATGGGACAGGGTATATTTGATGTCTGCGAATAATTATGACTATCCATCGGCTGACCCATTTGATTCGTTCATTGGTGAACGCTGGTTCATTCGAGATGACCTGAATTTGGAAGCAGAAGCACTGGCTCAGTTAGATGCGATGCGCGACGGTGAAAAATACATCGAAGGCACAGCGACACAGAATGCACGTATTGAGTATGCGTCAGAGCGATTGCGTTTGTTATACGTGGGTATCACACGAGCGAAACGCGAATTGGTCGTGACATGGAACTCAGGGCGACGCGGTGAGCAAATAGAGGCGAAACCCGTCGCACATCTGCGGGCATGGTGGGAACAGCAAGGAGAGCGTGCATAAATGAGCAATTTACCAGACGATTTCATGTTCAGTCAGAGCAGTTTACAAGATTATGTGGATTGTCCGCGCCGTTTTGAATTGAAATATTTGCTCAAACAACGCTGGCCCGCTTTGCAGGTCGATGATGTGCTAGATTTTGAAGAACGTATGTCGCAGGGGTCATATTTTCATGAGGTAGTACATCAGCATTTGGTAGGCATTCCAGCGGAAATATTGCAAGGACGCATTCAAGATGAGGCTGTCGCGGGCTGGTTTGCGACGTATTTACAAACGGGCTTAGAGAATGTGCCGGAGCGTCGGTATCCCGAGAAGACATTGACTGTGCCGATGGGTGACTATGGCTTGCTAGCAAAAATCGACTTGCTGGCAATAGGCGAGAAAATACAAATAATTGACTGGAAAACATCACGGCGCGTACCAAAACAGACATGGCTGGCGGGACGCTTGCAGACACGAGTGTATCGCTATGTCGTGGTACGGGGGGCATCCCATTTACACGCTGGCGACATTGACCCTGCACAGATAGAGATGGTCTACTGGTATGCTGACCAAAATGGCGAAACGGTACGTATTCCGTACAGTCAAGAACAGTATGAAGCAGACGAGCAATTTCTGACTGAATTGATTGCTGAGATTGATGCGCGAGCGGGTTTTCCGCTGACAGAAGATGAGAGCCGATGCAAGTTTTGTACGTATCGGTCATTGTGTGATAGAGGTCAGCAGGCGGGGTCGCTGGCAGAGTGGGACGCTGGCGATATTGATGAGGTAGATATAGATGACTTTGAAATTGATATTGACCAGATTGCAGAAATTGCGTTTTAGAAAACTGTATAGAGGGTGACTATGAAAAAATGGACTGACCCTATAACGGTGACTGTGCCGGATGATTTGCGTGAAGCAGTCGGTGGACATGTAATTGTTGCAGAACGGCTAGTACGGCAAGGTATCCGTGATGTGGCGACGGCAAGACGTTTTTTGAGTGCGGATGCTTATGTGCCAGCGTTGAGTGATGCGTTACCGGATTTGGATAAAGCTATTAGTCGTTTACAGCGTGCTATCCGCAATGGGGAGCAGATTTTGGTATGGGGTGATTTCGATGTGGATGGACAGACATCAACTGCCCTGTTGGTGAGTGCGTTGCGGGATTTGGGTGCGAAAGTTAGCTATCATGTGCCTAATCGTTTTTCTGAAGGGCATGGCATTTATGTCCCGACACTGAAAAAATTGCTGGATGGTGGCATTGAGCTTGTGGTGACCTGTGATACGGGTATCTCTGCACATGAGGCCATAGACTATGCGAAGTCAGTGGGTGTAGATGTCGTCATCACTGACCATCACTCTCTGCCTGAAACCTTGCCGGACGCCTATGCGACAGTCAATCCAATGCGCTTAGAGGAAGGACATGCCTTACGAGAATTGCCAGGTGTCGGGACAGCCTATAAAGTGATGCAGGCGTTGTATGGCAATCAATCATCGGATCATCTGCTGGATTTGGTAGCGATGGGCATTGTAGCCGATGTAATGGTGCAAATCGATGACACGCGTTATCTGTTGCAGAAGGGGTTAGATGTTTTGCGCAACAGTCCGCGTGCAGGCTTAAAAGCACTCATGGCACGGGCAGACATCACCCCGCAAGATTTAACTGAAACGGATATTGGGTTTGGGCTTGCACCCCGTTTGAATGCGCTGGGTCGCTTGGCAGATGCGAATCCAGCGGTGGAACTACTGACCACAAATGACAGTATGGTGATTACGGAACTGGTTAATGAATTAGAAGGTTTGAACCAAAAACGCAAGTATCTGACGAAACAGGTGTATGCAGGTGTGCAACAACAAATTGAGATTGATGAGTCACTGTTGAAATATGCGACGCTTGTGGTGGCTGGCGAAGGCTGGTATACGGGCGTGGTCGGGATTGTAGCGAGTCGGTTGGTAGAAGATTATGACCGTCCGGTGCTGGTTCTATCCGAGAGTAAGGGCAAAATCAAAGGCTCGGCACGGTCAGTTGCGGGTGTGAATATTGTGGACGCTATTCGCAGTCAAGCAGATTTATTAGATGGCTTTGGTGGGCATAATATGGCGGCTGGTCTGAGTATGCCTGCGGAAAATCTATTTGAATTTCGGCGCGGACTGTCTACGGTGGCACGCGAGATGCGAGGCAAAGCAGATATTGAGCCAACGCTATCGATTGATGCCTATGTCGATTTTGAGACGATTGACCTCGCTTTTGCCGATGACATTGGACGCCTAGCACCTTTCGGGAATGGGAATCCGCCACTGACATTGGCGACAAAAAATGTGGAAGTCGTCAAACGGCGCACGATGGGCAGTCGGGGCGACCATCTTGATTTGCGTTTAGCAGATGAAAATGGCAATGAACAGCGTGTCGTCTGGTGGTTTGGTGATGTCGATGCTGTACCGAGTGGCAAGTTTGATATTGCTTACACGGTGCGTCCAAATGTTTTTCGTGGGGAACGTTCGGCAATGGTGGAATGGTTGGATGTGCGTCCAGCAGAAGGCGCAAGCATCACACTCAATACGAAGCCACAGTACGCGGTAGTCGATTATCGGCATCACACAAACGCAGATGCTTTACTGGCGCAGGTACATAAGCAATACGATGATGTACTTATCTGGGCGGATGGCATCAAGCTAGAGGATGCTGTTGACCGTTATCATTTACAGGAAGCAGAGACGCTCGTTGTATGGACTATTCCGTGTGATGTGACGGTGTGGAAAGCGAGTTTGCGTACTGTGCAACCGTCACGTTTAATTCTCTTTGGACAGAAGCCAAAGATACAGACACCGAAGTCACTTATTGAGACCTTAATCGGTATGGCGAAATATGCCCTACGCGAGAAACAGGGTTTAATTCATATGCCGGAGATGGCAAGTTTGACGGGGCATAGTGAAGTAACGATTCGTGAAGCATTGCGCTGGATAAATAGTCACACAACGTTGACTATCAAACATGAAGATGACGATTTATACAGCATATACACCGATGCAAATATCCCGAAAACACATGACATAAAACGGCTGTCTCTATTGATGAAAGAGACAGCCGCCTATTGGGAACACTGGTTAAAGCAAGATTTTGGTGCTTAGACTGCTTGTGTCGATTTACGCCCGAGAATATCGTCAAAGACCCCTAATAGCCTGTCCGCGATGTTGTGCCATGCGTACTCGTGCGCAAGTTGTGAGGCTTGTTCGCCCATGCGTTGGCTGGTTGTGTTGTCGGATACAAGCCGTGTGATGCACTCTGCGATAGATTGTGGTTCGCGGACGGGTACAAGAAAGCCTGTTTCTTCGTCTTTCACGAGGTAGGCAAGTCCGCCAACGTTGCTGGCAATGACAGGTGTGCCCGTCGCCATCGCTTCGAGCGCAACCATACCAAAGGATTCATAATCACTGGGCATGATGACTGCTGTTGCGGCAGCGTAATACGTCGGCAAAATATTCTGGTCTTTTGCCCCCAAAAATTGCACAACATCTGTCAGATTATTGTCGGTGGTGAGTTGTTGTAAACGCATCATCTCACTATCGGATGTGTCGTCAGGGTCGCCACCGACAACTGCGAAGCGAATATTGTCTAGCAGAGACGCATCATGTTGGCGCACGTAGGCAAGTGCCTGAATAATTGTATCGACTGCCTTGAGCGGTTCAATGCGTCCCACAAAGAGCAACATTTTTTCCTGCGGCGCATAGCCGAGTTCACGTTTGGTATCTGCTTGTGATAGTGGGTAGAAACGCTCTGTATTGACACCGGGCGGAATAATTTCAATTTTGCGACGATTCGCACGATAAAGCCACATAAGTTGGGAGTGTTCAGCTGGGGTCGCGGCGACAATGCGGTCTGCCCACGAGACAATTTCTGTTTCGGTGCGGATGCGCTGGTTAGGCATGATAGTAGAATGACTCAAAATACGTTGCTTCATCTGCCCCAGTGTATGGAACATCTGCACGAAAGGCGTTCCCCATGATTCTTTGAGTTTTTGTCCCACTGCCCCACTGAGCCAATAGTGACTGTAAACAATATCATAGTGGAGATTATGGCGGGTAGCGAATGCCATCAGGCGGGCAGTAAATTGTGGCAGGTGCGGGAAAATATCATCTGGTTTGAGCGCACCAACAGGTCCTGCACTGAGATAGATAACACGCACATTTTCACCGATACCATGATCGATTTCAGGTTCATCAAATGAGGTGCGGCGGGTGAAAATATCAACAGCGATACCCCGCGCACCAAGTTCTTGGGCGAGTTCGCGGATGTAGACATTCATGCCGCCCGTCTTTTTGCCACCCATTGGCGCAAGCGGACTGGTATGTACACTGAGCATAGCGAGACGTTTTATCATGTTGGTTGCGTTCCTCGCGTTACAGACTGGCTTTCAGGTTGAAGATTTCGGTATCTACGCCACCCATTTTGTATTTGTAACTTTCATCACCACGCAGAAAATTGAAGATGCCGTGTTCGTTTTCGATAGCGTGTTGAATGTTATAACACAGCAAGATGATACCTGGGCTGAGGGCGGCGGCTTTTTGTGGGTCTAAGCCTGAGTTATAGACTAGCACTTCATCGTTATATATGAAGTTGAGGTAACTTGCGGCTGGGTCGCCAACGACTTCTAGGAAGTTGAGTTGTAACCACCCTGCTTCGTGCATGGCTGGGATAATTTTTTGCATGAAGGTACGATTCGCTTCATCTGCGAGAAATTCTGCTTTTTCGGGATGGCTAGATGCCATGAGGTCGAGGAATTTTTCGATTTCGGCATCGAGGTCGTGGTCAGCACCCACAATGTAAAAATTGATAGAATCCCCTGCGCCTTTTGCGCGGCGTAATTTGCGTTGGAGTTCTTTGCGCTGTTTTTTGTCGAGTGTTTCTAGGTAGGCATCAAAATCACCATCAAGTGTGACAACCGGACAGACTTCTTGACGGGCTGTTTCGGTTGTGAAGCCACTCTCCGTTAGAACGTCAGGGAAAGCTGTGTACGATTGTGATTCGGCAGGGATATTGCAGAAGTCAATGTTGTCGTACTTATCTTTGTTATCGACCAATGCCTGTGCTATCGATGCGAAGACGTCATCAGCGTATTCGGCATCTACCAAGAAATCTACGTAATCGGTAACATCCTCGCATCCAACGAGGTGCAGTGTCCGTGTGCCATCATGATTAATAATAAACATGGAAGCAATACCACGCAGGGTATTATCATCATCGCGGATAGTCACTACCCATAAGTCACCGGGATTGAAGACTTCCCACCAAATGCTATGCCATTGTACGCTACTGAAAGGGGTATTGGTGATACTACGTTGGAGTAAGACATTCCATTCGTCACTAAGTTCTTCAAAGATACTCGCATTTGTGTAGGATTGGACGTTCACGAAACCTGCTTTCTAACTTGGTTCATTCATGATGATAGCCATTTTTTCTACCACCATGCGAGACTATAACAACAATATCTTAACTATGGATTAGATAAGCATGGTATATCTTACCCAATTACCCGTTAAAGCGCATTATTATGACATGATTCTAATGTTAAGATACAAATCTCAAGATTCTGTGAAAGCCATTATTCGATGGGGGTGTCGTCACGATTGCCCCACTCTTTCCACGAACTATCGTAGACACGCGCCTTTTGAACACCAGCCGCCCGCAATGCTAACAAGCCATAACTGGCAGATACCCCTGAATTACAGTAAACGACTGTATTTTCTGCGTCTGTTTGGATGCCTGCCTCAGCGAACATCATTTTGAGTTCATCAGTAGACTTCAGCGTACCATCTGCATTGAGGAGCGATTTGCGTGGCAGGTTGATAGCATTGGGAATATGCCCTTTGCGTTGTGCGCGGGATGCCTCGCCAGCATATTCGGCAGGTGAGCGCACGTCTATAAGTTGGGGTTGATTTGCCTCTATGGATGCTAGGTCTGCGCGGAGGTCAGGGTTTATTTGTGGGGTATAACTTGTCTCTGTTGGTGCTGGGATGGTATCCGTTGTAGGGTGATTTTCTGCTACCCATTTTTGCCAGCCACCTTCCAACACAAAGACTGATTCGTGTCCATAGTACGCCATCACCCACCAGAAACGTGCCGCGAACATACCATTAGCATCGTCATAGACAACAACGGTACTATCGTTGCTGATACCAAGGCGTGACATGAGCGTTGCAAAGCGTTCGGGAGAGGCAACATCATAGGTTGGTGACTCTGGGTCTACGATGTCGCTTGTCCAGTCAACGAAAACAGCATTAGGGATATGCGACTGGTTGTATTCATCACGATGGCTGAAATAATGCGGAGGTGGTTGGCTGGCTGGCAGAACATGTCCGCGAATATCGACTATACAGAGGTTATCATCATCAAGATGCTCTGCTAACCATGCTGTTGTTTTGAAATCACTTGCCATTTTCTTGCTCCAATTTCTGTAGATAGGATCCAATGTATGCTTGTAAGTCTGTGACGGCTTTTTCTACTGTGAGATTCTGCCCAGCTACTTTTGCCATCTCATAAATTTGTTTACCAAAGATTTCTTGGAGGCGGTCTTCTACTTCTGTGATGTAGTTACGACCAACATAGGCTTCTCGATTTTCTAATGTGGTCGCAAACCATGTAACTAGTCGTGTATCTGTAACACGAGCTTGGACTAATGTATCCACTCCATAGAGTATATATCCGACCCGCGTCCAGAAATGATCCATATTTTCTAGTAGTTCTACTATCTGTTGCAGGTAGGTCAATGATTTTTGTGTATCTATTGTTTGGTAATAGCGAACAAGGTCAAAGAGAATTGTGCTGTGGAGGCGAGGTGCGCCCAGTGGTTCTATCAATGTCAGTGCCTCTTCAAAATAGGACAATGCCTGCATTTCATTACCTAATTTACGTTCAGTTTTACCCAGCGCATCAAGGACATTCGCCTCATTTGCCTTATCGCCAACTATACGCATGTTATCTAATGCTTTGAGAAGGTATTCACGTTGAACATGTGGTTGTTCACGCTCACCCGCAACAAAACTGAGGTTCATATACGAACTACCCATACCACGATAATCTTTAATACGCTGACGTATACCAAGCGCTTCTTTGTGCAATTCTTCAGCACGGTCTTGATTACCTGTCATATCTTCGATATTGCCAAGATTATTGAGTGATTTAGCGTAGGAAACAGGATCACCATGTTCACGCATAACTTTGTAGCATGCCTCAAAATGTGCTTTCATCTTCTGGACTTCGCCTAAGTAGTTATACACGACGCCAATATTCATGTGTGCATACCCAACCTGTAGCCAATCCTCATATTTTTCGAGTACAGTCAGTGCATTTTGCAAGCGAGGAACAGCCTCTTTGAGCTTAGAAACTTTTAAGCCCCACTCACCTATCACACAATCAGTACGGGCAATACCTAGCTCATCTTCTAGAGCCTCGTATTTTTCATGTGCGGTCATGAGGGATTGGTATGCATCATCATAGCGATTAACGCGAATAAGCAACTCGCCACGCGCTAGGTATAGCCGAGCTTCTTCATGTGCTGATTGGGCATCATGCTTGTATGCTTCTAGTTCAAGAGCGCGGTCTACGAATGTGAGGGCTTGCGGTGGGAAGAAATCTTTGAGTGTTTTCGCTGCAAGAATGGCAAAGTTGCCTTCTTTCACATCGTCCTCTGCCGCTTGGTAATGCCCTGCCAGAACAACAGCATACTGCTGTAGGTCATCAGCATGCGTATATTCAAGTGCTTCTGCAACTTGTTTATTGATGTCACGGTTTTGTTTTGGAATGAGATTCGATTGGATATGTTCGCGGATTTTATCGTGTGCAAAGAGCCAGTCATCGCTCGATGGCATAATCACGGCTGCTTCGTTACAGGCAGTAATCCAGCCATCTATATCTAATTCTGGTAGGATGTGCTTCAAGACAGGTATGTTGATTTGGCGACCTGCGACAGCGGCAATCTGAATGGGGTGTATCGTCCAATCTGGCAATCTGTCTAGTCGTCGTTGAATAATCGTTTGAATACCACCAGAAAAGACTTGTGGTGGCAACGTTACACGCCCAATATCATCCAGTTGCCCAGCTTGCTGTGCGAGCGCACGGACAACTTCCACAATAAAAAAGGCATTGCCTTCTGATTCACGTTGGATAAGGTCAACGACTGCACGCGAGCTACCGACCTCACCGAGCATTGCACCACTAAGGCGTTTGATTTCTTTACTAGTAAGACGGTCAAGTTTTATGTGTTGCATGTCATCGAGTGTATCTGAAAGATGTGGCGCTTCATCACTGCGGTAGTTAGCAATCACCATAATGCGGTTTTTTGGCACGACGCGCAAAATTGCTTGCAGAATATCAATACTTTCAGTCGCCCACTGTAAATCTTCTAACAAAATAAGTAGCGGTGCTTTTTCGGATGCGCTTATCAGTAATTTATTCAGGAGCAAAGGCAAGCGCAATTGCAGAGCGGCATTATCAATATTTTTCTTATTCACTTCCCGACCAAGTAACACATCTAAATTTGGCAGAATAGCAGATAAAACTGTTGCTTCTTCGTCGGATAAGTCGTTCATCAAAATGAGATAGGGCAATACATCGCGCCAAATTTTAAAGGATACCCCGCCTTCCGCCACTGCTTGTCCGCGCATAGTACGCATACCATGCACGAGGGCGTAAGTGCGTAATTCAGCCATGAGGCGCGTTTTACCAACCCCACTTTCCCCACCAATGAGCCATGCTTGCCCTTCACCTTGAATTGATTTATCCAGAGCCGTGTGTAGCTGACTGAGTTCTTGATCGCGTCCAACAAAGGTAGATGCCATCAGAATGCTATCTTGGATTTCGATAGATTCAGCAGGCAAGGCGCCCCCAGCCGCGTCACTGAGCGCACGCATGGTTGCCATCGCATTGGGATAACGGTCTTCTGGCGATTTACTCAGTAAACGTAAAATGACTGCGCCAATAGCATCATCGAGATTATCAGTTGAAATTTCAGGCGACTCTAGCAGGACTTTTTGTAAAAGGTCAGATTGTGAATCAGACGGAAACGGGTGCTTACCTGTGAGTAGTTCATGCGCTAATACAGCAAATGAATAGAGGTCAGAACGTGTAGAAGGCGGAACACCATGCAAGATTTCGGGCGCAATATAGGCGATTGTACCGACGGCTACCCCTTTATCTTTTTGATAATTAGAATCAAGCGCAAGACCAAAATCTAGGACTTTAGGCACGTTGTTAGCTACAAGAATATTGGCTGGCTTTAAATCACGGTGCAAGATGCCTCGTTGATGTAAATAGCGTAATGCCTGCAAAATGTCGAGTAAATATTTAACTTTTTCAGCGCGTTCAAGCTCATCCGCAAAATCTGTGACGGGCAGACTATCATGCAAATAGGTCATCGTGAAAAAAGGTGCGTTATCATCATCAAAACCGTAATCAAGCACGCTGATGATATTGGGGTGACGCAGTGAGGCAAGCGTGCTGAACTCGTTAGAGAGAATTAGATTATGGTCTTGTGTAGCAGGGGCTTGTGTAACAATCTCCAATTTATCTTTGGGAATAGTAACTTGTTTGAGAGCCACAGTAGACGCTGTAAGCCTGTCATAGGCTTTGTATACAACACCCATGCCACCACGCCCAATTAAGGTTTGCAATTCGTAGCGATTATTGATGACTTGGTTCGTTGATGATGTTGGTTGCTCCATGTTGCAATGCTTTCTACTGCGTGTGCTGTTTGTCCCCTTATAATCTTAACCTAAACTGTCATTGTTCACTATTAGGATTTTGCTTATATGACATAGTACGGTCAGCATCGCGGCTACCCCAAATGATTTTGTCATCTAAGATGCGAACGGTCATATCTGTTTGGATGGTAATCTGGCAAGAGAGGCGCGGATAGCCGAACCTACTGGCTAATTTATCATGCCAATGCGTAGGCGTCGGCTCATTACTATCAATCCATACGCCACAGGTAGCACAAATACCCCTCCCTCCACAATTGGCTACCTGCGTTAGTATGACGTAGGGTGACAAATTGTTATCCAGCAAGGTTCGACGTAGGTTTACTCCGTTATTAACTTCGAGCGTGTACGTTTGATTATCTTTTAGAACTGTCAGTGTGGGCATTGGTAAATTTTCCTCTGAGTTACTTAACCATATTTGTACTAGATTAACAAAGACGGGTTAAAGGATATTTAGCAAAAAGGCTGTTATAATACGGCGCGAAAAAGAAAGCTCAGAATAGGTCTTGGTATGGTTGAGTTACCCTTATTTCCGTTGAATTTAGTGTTGTTTCCAAGTATGCCATTACGCTTGCATATCTTTGAAGAACGCTACAAAGAAATGATAAATAAATGCGTTGATGAGCAAGCACCATTTGGGGTGGTATTGCTGGAAGAAGGTAAAGCTGAGGGGGGTGGTATTGCGAAACCCCGATTGGTTGGCACAACCGCGCATATCACCGAAGTCCAACGCTTGCCCCGCGGGCGCATGAATATTTTAGCCATTGGGCGTGACCGTTTTCGCATTAGTAACTTAGATTTTCAACGTCATTCTTATTTGACAGGGGATGTGGAGATGGTATCGCTCGATGAGCATGAACCCGCTCATATCCTGTCGAATGGGACGCGATTGTTGCGTCCGCTTTTGGGATGCTATTTAGAAGCCCTGAGTAAAGCGGGTCAAGAAGATTTTGATGTGACACAACTCCCTGATGAACCAATGGAGATTGCTTATTTAGCAGGTATTTTGTTGCAGACCAATAATGAAGCCAAACAGGACATTCTGGAAATTGACGATGCAAAGACACTATTCACGCGCTTGCTCAATATTTACCAGCGTGAGGTATCGTTAATTGATATTTTGCTGTCGCCACCGAGCGCGGATGAAGACCATGACCTGCCCTTCTCGCTGAATTGAGTTAAATCAGCCGATTGTCAATCAGATTTCGGTGGTAGCGGGAAAAAAGACGATGTGCGTTCTACATAGGCTTGATAATCAGGTTTGCGTTTTTTGAGGCTTCGTTCGAGCATAGGGACGCCTGACACGCGCATGAGGAAAAAAGTCATGGTAATCGCTCCAAAAATTGTCCACCAAGCGCCATTTGCTAATGCCAATATATAAAATGCCCACCAGACAACAGCATCACCAAAGTAGTTGGGGTGACGTGTATAACGC
Organism: Chloroflexota bacterium; assembly: GCA_038522085.1. Lineage (GTDB taxonomy): Bacteria > Chloroflexota > Anaerolineae > Aggregatilineales > Phototrophicaceae > JAUZRW01. The sequence continues at coordinate 70,614 of JBCBKJ010000004.1, read as the reverse complement.
CACAGTCCAGTATCGAGGATTTTGCCTTTGTTGGCTGGGTTTGATTTGAAACGGGCAAGTTGCCAATCACCTATTACTTCAAAGCTAAAGCCAATTGACCACAAGGCAATGGCAAGTCCATCGAGCCAGTTGAGAGATGTCTCTGCTGTTTGATGCACGCCTAATATCGGTACTGATACGATGAGCATAACAACACCCTGAAGCATGAATACACGGATGTAACTGAGCCACCACCATTTTTGACCGGCGTCTGCTCGCCAGCGTTTATAGCGAAAATCTTCGCCTTTACCGAGATTACGCCATGCTAAATACAAAACTAAGCGTCCCCCCCATAGGCTCACAAGGAGCGTCATCAACCATGCACGGCTGGTAATGCTATCTTGGAGAAAGACGTAACACCATGCAATGAATACAAAGCCTGCTCCCCAGAATATATCAACAATGCTGGCATCAGTGATGAGAAGGCTAATACCCCACAGCAAGGTTAACGATAGCCAAATGAGTAGTATCGCACTTAGATATAGCATCCATAGAGTCACGATAATTATTTGCTCCAAAGTATGTACTTGAGTGATTAGTATATACAGTATAGTGTGTTTAGTGTGTCTGATAATTAATGGCTTCGCAACGACACCAATTGACTGTATGCAAGACTATGTTATGATTTTGCGCGGTTTGGATACCGTGATGCTTTATGTATTACGGTAGATATAAATAAAAACAGGAGGTAAGCGTCGGTGCAAACTATATGGGACATCGCTTGGCATCGCTTTCAGGTTATACAAGGTGTGGTGAGTGACGCGAGTGCGCGGACAATTGCCATTTTATTCTATTTCACGATTATGGTTCCGTTTGGTGTGGCATACCGTATGACAGCAGACCCATTTGGGGAAGCAGAAGCAACAGATGGCGGTAATACAGTCACAGTGGGACAGGCATGGCATCCGCGTGAGGCTGTACCGAACGACATGGAATCTGCAAGAAGACAAGGCTAGGCACAATGTTCATTTTAGGTATTTCAGCATTTTACCATGATTCTGCGGCGGCACTCATCCATGATGGTCGTATAGTAGCGGCATCTATGGAGGAACGTTTTTCGCGCAAGAAGCATGATAATGGTTATCCAGCACAGGCGATTCAATTTTGCTTAGATAGTGCTGGCATCACGGCTAATGACCTCGATTATGTTGTCTTCTACGAGAAGCCACTGGTCAAGTTCGAGCGTATTTTGCTGACCACACTCAAGACATTCCCAAATTCATGGGATGTATGGAAAGAGGCGATGGTCAGTTGGTTCACTGAGAAATTATGGGTGAAGAATGTCATCCTCAATGAATTAGGCGTGCATTACAGCAAAGTATTATTTGCTGACCATCATATGAGCCATGCGGCAAGCACATTTTTCACCAGTCCTTTCAAAGAAGCAGCGGTGTTGACTGTGGATGGTGTTGGTGAATGGACGACAACAACACTCGGCAAAGCAACCAGTTATTTCGAAGGCGAGACTGGCACGAATAACATTGATTTGTTTGCCGAGCAGAAATTTCCGCATAGCTTAGGTTTGCTATATTCGACATTTACAGCGTGGTTGGGCTTCCGCGTGAATAATGGTGAGTATAAGGTGATGGGTATGTCGCCTTATGGTGAGCCAAAGTACCGTGACAAAATTGCGAAGGTTGTCAATTTAGATAGCCATACGGGTGCTTACAGCCTCAATATGGATTATTTTGATTTCCAACAAAGTACAGAACGCAGTTTCAGCAATAAGTTCGTTTCGTTGTTTGGTGAACCGCGTATGCCTGATGCCGAGTTCATGACGCTACGCACAAATCCTGAATTAACGAGTGAAACTGAGTTTACTAAACAGAGCCAGTATTATGCTGACATCGCGGCGAGTATTCAGGATTTTACTGAAGATGCCTTAATTGCGATTTTGCATGAATTACATCGCCAAACGGGTATGAATAAACTCGTGATGGCGGGTGGTGTGGCATTAAATACGAAAGCAAATTGGCGTTTATTGAACGAAACACCCTTTGATGAGATTTTCATTCAACCAGCCGCCGGTGATGATGGTGGCGCGTTAGGGGCGGCATTGTGGGCATATCATATGTTGCTGGGCAAACCGCGTGTTGAAGAGCGTATGCCTCATTCATACTGGGGCAAAGCCTATTCAGACGCTGAATGCCGTGCATTCTTGGATGAAAAAGGCATCAAATACGAAGCCTTTGATGAGCAACCCGAGAAGTTGGTGGAAACGCTAGTTGATGAGATGGCTAACAAAGAAGCTGTCGTTGGTTTGCATCAAGGACGCTTTGAGTGGGGTCCGCGTGCATTGGGCAACCGTAGTATCTTGGCTGACCCACGTTCGCAAGAGATGAAAGAAGTGGTCAATACGAAAATCAAGTTCCGTGAGCCATTCCGTCCCTTTGCACCTGTGATTTTGCGTGACCGTGCGCCGGAATATTTCGATTATCCAGAAGTTGCGGAACACGAAGCCCCTCGTTATATGCTGATGGTCGCGCCGTTCAAAGATGAGGTTAAAGACCAAGTTCAGGCAGTGAACCATGAGGGTACAGGGCGTTTGCAGGCGATTGACCGTGAAAGTAATCCACGCTACTATGACATCGTTAAAGGGTTTGGGGATTTAACGGGTGTACCTGTCGTACTGAACACATCGTTCAATTTGCGCGGTGAGCCGATTACGAATACGCCCGAAGATGCTTTTAATACATTCCGAAACAGCGATATTGATTTGCTTGCGCTGGGTTCATTCCTCGTGCGGAAGCCTTTCTAAGCAACGAAAAATAGCTCGTAAGGAGACAGAATAATGGAAACAACGAACGAACAAAATAACAACAATGAATCTGGTGGTTTGAACGACTTTTTCATGCGTATGGGTGTACTTGGCGAGTTGCTGGCGTTCTTCTGGCGTCGCAAGCTGTATTGGCTGATTCCTATGATTGTGACGCTCTTACTATTCGCAGTCATCATCGTCATCGGTAATTCCGGTGTGGGTGGCGCATTCATTTATACCCTGTTCTAAGAAGGAGACGCCCTACACAGGATATACGCTGTGTAGGGCATCATGCTTATGGATATGATTTGGATAGCTGTTCTCATTGGGATAGGACTCTTGCTGGGGTATACAACCTTGCAGAGTGTCGAAAAACGTGATGCTAAAGCAGGCAACCCGTTAGCGCGGGTGTTTAACTATCTGGCAGCTGGCATTGTTGCGATGGTTGCGCCAACCGTTTTGTGCAATGTATTTGTCATTCAGCCAGAATTTTTGGGTTCAATTGCACCGTTGGGCATCGACTTGACGGAGTTAGTGCATGCGCTGTTGATTGCATTTATCATGATTGGCATTGCTATTGCTTTGCTCGTTCCTTATGCGGTACTAGAAAAACCACGTTTGGATGAACTAGCGCAACGCGAAGACCGTGGTTGGACACGCGAGGATGCGGAGTCATCCGGTCTGTAAGTTGGCGATTGTGTAAACAACAAAAAAGCGGATGGGCGCTATGCCTATCCGCTTTTTGTTTTGTAATCTGTGGCGATTTTCTATGCGACTTCGCGTAGCTGATTGGCTTTGGTGTTGAGTTTTTCTTCCTCAAGAATGAGGCGCACAGTACGGTTGTAGAAAATATAGTCCCAAATCCAACCAATGAAGACAACAATACGATTGCGCATACCGAGCATCACCATAAGGTGCAACGCCAACCATGATACCCAAGCTAGGAAGCCTGAGAGTGGTACTTTGTTGAATACCCATGCGACAGCGCGACTACGCCCGATAGTTGCCATGCTACCACGATCAAAGTAGGTGAACGTATCGAGGGGTTCATCAGCAATGCTGTGCAGGATGTTGTCTGCAACGACTGCACCTTGTTGTTGTGCAACAGGAATCAGTCCTGGATAGGGTCTGCCATCTTTTGGATTTTCGAGGAAAGCAATATCCCCTGCAGCATACACGCCATCTAATCCGATGACTTCCATCGTTGGTTTGACAGGAATTTTGCCGCCACGTTGTAATTCAACATCAAGCATTTCTGCGAGTGGGTTTGCTTTGACACCAGCCGACCAGACGACAGTATAGGTGTTGATAACTTCACCATCTTTGAGCTTTACAAGGTCTCTACCAACTTCTTCCACAAAGGCACTAGTCTTGACTTCTACGCCCATGCCTTCTAGTTGTTTTTGGGCTGATTTTTGCAAACGTGGTGGGTAGGGCAACAATACATTGTCTGCGGCTTCCAGAAGAACCACACGCGCTTTAAGATGACCTGGAAATTCTTTATCTAATACATCGTTGTAAAGTTCATAGAGTGAGCCAGCCGTCTCTAAACCAGTTGGACCACCACCTACGACAACGAGTGTCATCAAGGCTTCTTGTTTTTCTTTATCTTCTGTCCATGCAGCCTTTTCAAATAGGCGCACAATATGATTACGCATCAACAGAGCGTCATCTAAATCACGCAACGCAAATGAGTTGTCAGCGATGGACTGATTGCCGAAGAAGTTGGTTTTACTTCCGGCGGCAATGTGCAGGAAATCGTATGATTCTTCGCGCACACCATTGGTCTTAGTCTGTATGCTGATGACTTTGTTATCAGTATCAATCGCTGTTACTTCGCCCATCATGAAATTGACGTTCGGACTTTTGGCGATAATCGAGCGCACTGGATAGGCGACAGAACTTGGGTCAAGACCGCAGGTTGCAACCTGGTATAAAAGTGGTGTGAAGGTATGGTAGTTGTTGCGGTCAATGAGCAAAACATCTACGTTTTGCTTCGATAATTTGCGAGCTGTTTTCAAGCCCGCGAAACCTGCTCCGATAATGATTACACGTTTTCTGTCTGTCACAGTATCCCCTCGCTTGGTATTGGGTGCGTTCACGATAGCATGTCACAAGTATACGGCGTTTGTGACCAAAATCACAAATGAATGGATGGTTTTTTACCAGTTATTCATAATAGAGGGCATGTTTTTGACTATTTTGAACAAAATTGAGGCGGGATGTAGGAAAAGATGGGCAGTTTTTTGTGCGAACTGCCCAAAATCAAAGAATGAGAATTTACCGTGAAAATATGCGACGTGCGGTAAAATCAATGATATTGCGTGGTCTTTTCGCAGGTTTGGTATCAGATTCGTCAGGATGTGTATGGCGGATGAACTTGACTGACCTATCGAATTTGATGTAATGCCAGACCCAGCCGAGAAATACTTGGAAACGATTGCGCATGCCCATCAGCACCAATAAATGAAGTGTTAACCATGCTAACCAAGCGGGCATACCTTGCAGGGGCAACCAATTAAACACAAGTGCGACGGCTTTACTACGTCCGATGGTCGCCATTGAGCCTCTATCCACGTAATTGAACGTTTCCATTGGTTGATTTTGTATCTCTGCTTCGATATTTTTAGCGACAGTCACAGCTTGTTGTTGCGCGACTGGGATGATGGTTGGATAGGCTTGTGTGGAATTGGGTTGTAGAAGATAGGCAATGTCACCAGCCGCGAAGACGTTCTGTACACCTTTGACGGCAAGTGTTTTGCGCACCGGTATCCGTTTATCACGCGAGAGTGGCACTTGTAACATATGTGCAAGCGGATTCCCTTCTACGCCTGTAGACCAGATGACAGTATGGCTATCTATCATCGTGCCATCTTCAAGAACCACACCTGCTGGCGTCACATTACGTACACGGGTATTTGTACGGACTTCGACGCCGAGTGCCGTCAGTTGTTTATGTGCAGATTTACGGAGTGCCTGTGGAAATGTGCCGAGAATATCTTCGCGTGCTTCCAGCAAAATGACTCGTGCCTTCATGTTCTCTAAGTTACTGTATGACTTCGAGAGAACTTCGTTATAGAGTTCGTGCAACGCGCCGGCTGTCTCTAATCCGGTTGCCCCACCCCCTACGACGACAAAAGTGAGAATATTATCTTTTTTTGCATCGCAGTCTGTCCATGCTGCTTTTTCAAAGAGGCTTACGATATGGTCACGGAGTTCAATAGCATCTTGCAAGTCGCGTAGCGAAAAGGTGTGTTCAGCAATATCGTGGTCATTAAAATGACTGACTTTGCTACCTGCCACAACGACGAGATAATCATATTTTTCGTAGCGCATGCCTGTATCAGGTGAACTAACGAGGACTTGTTGGTTGCGGGTGTTGATGTCGGTTATTGTGCCACGAAGAAAGCTAACATTGGGCGCATGTTGGAAAATATCGCGGATGGGATAGGCAACTGATTTCGGTTTGATGCTACAGGTTGCCACTTGGTAGAGCAAAGGCGTGAAAGTATGAAAATTATTGCGGTCAATAATTAAAACGTCTATAGGTTGCCGAGCAAGTTGTTTTGCCACTTTGATTCCTGCAAATCCGGCACCAATAATGATGACACGTTTGCGGTTCTGCATAAGGTAGCCACCTTGTGAATCGCTCAGAATTTAAGTGATGTTTATATTTTTAATTATACACTCATCTTAGCTATTTGTCGTGGGTGTTTCATTAGAAATGAGTCGAAACAAGGCACAGGCACATTGGGGAATAGAGTCAACCTGTATTGTGCCTCGATTGTGGTTATAATGCCGCCAAGATTTAATCTCAATCATCATAAGGAGTTCAGTATGCCGAGAGCGTTGTTAAGCGTGTCTGACAAGGCAGGGATTGTCGAATTGGGTCAGGCACTTGTTAATTTAGGATGGGAATTGGTTGCCAGTGGTGGCACCGGTAAAGCATTGAACGAAGCAGGGTTAGAAGTAACGCCTGTTGAACAACTAACAGGTTTGCCAGAAATGTTAGGTGGACGGGTTAAGACCTTACATCCGGCTATTCACGCGGGTATTTTAGTACGTGACAAAGCGACTGATATGGATGAACTCGCAGAGCATGGCTATGCCCCTATTAATATGGTGGTCTGCAATTTGTATCCCTTTCAAGAGACAGTGGCACAGATTGGGATCACTTTGCAGGATGCGATTGAAAAAATTGACATTGGTGGTGTAACCCTGATTCGAGCAGCGGCGAAGAATTTTTTCCGTGTCGTGACTGTGTGTGATCCAGCCGATTATGAGCGCGTGATTGCGGGGTTGGAATCTTCGGATGGCATTGATATTGCTACACGGCGCGACCTCGCTGTGAAAGCATTTGCGCATACCCGTGAATATGATATGGCTATTCATGCCTTTCTATCACAAGATGCCAATGTCCCAACAGCAGAAGAAGCTGAAGATTTACCTCAGCATCTCGCTTTCGCACTGCACAGCGTTGAGTCTCTTCGTTACGGTGAGAATCCTCATCAAGCGGCGGCGTACTATACGCAACAACAATCCTCAACACCGCTTGGTGCAAAACAACATGGCGGTAAAACGCTTTCTTACAATAACATTTTAGATGTGGATGCGTCGTGGCGAGCAGTGAGTGCATATAATGCGCCGACAGTGGTAGTCGTCAAGCATTTGACCCCAACAGGCATTGCATCGGCAGATACGATTACTGAAGCCTTCCCCCATGCGCTCGCCAGTGACCCCGTATCGGCGTTTGGGGGCATTATTGCGGTCAATCGTAAGGTGGATAAGGATTTTGTGGATGCACTAGGGTCATTATTTGTAGAAGCGATTGCCGCGCCTGATTTCACACAGAATGGCATTGAGGCATTGAAAACATCGCGCAAGAATTGCCGTATTTTGCAGATGGCAACCCCTTATGACCGCAACGCACTTGATATTCGTAGTGTGCATGGCGGGACACTCATTCAAAGGTTGGATAATGGCGACCCTGAAGGAACGTTGCTCAAAACAGTGACAGAGCGTGCGCCAACCGTCGATGAACTGGAAGCACTCGAATTCGTGTGGAAAGCCTGCCAACATGTGAAGTCGAACGCGATTGTTTTGGGTAAGCCCGGACGTACAGTAGGCGTTGGGGGCGGTTTACCGAGTCGTGTGGATGCTGTGGAACTGGCTGTTAAGAAAGCGGGTGATGAAGCAACAGGTGCAGTGTTAGCGTCCGATGCCTTTTTCCCCTTCCCTGATGGTATAGAAGCGGCGGCGGCGGCAGGTATCACTGCTATCATTCAGCCTGGTGGGTCGATTCGTGACAATATCGTAATTGAAGCCGCGAACAAAGCAGGTCTGGCGATGGTATTTACGGGAACACGCCATTTCAGACATTAATGGACGATGAGTTCACTTTAAGACAGAGTGTATAAATGAAATAACCCTGCTTCCGACAATGTGTTGGAGCAGGGTTTTTTTGTTTTGAATTTTTCCATAGATGAGTTGCTGATTAGGCACATTTACACACAATGTTCAAAAAATTTCGCAAGGATTGCCACTAGATGTTGTACAGGCTGCCTAAAGTGTCGTAATACACTGACATCGTCGTAAAGATTTCTGCATTCGGGAGAAGGGTCAGTTACGAGAATAAATCGCTCAAAATTAACACACTCAAGTGCCATGAGAGCTAGCCACAATCATGGTATGTGTTTTGTAGCTGTTCCCTCTACTCCCAGCCAATCAATTGCTTACAGCGTACTCTGAATGATTTTATTGCAACTTAGACTTAAATTTTTCATCCTGTGCAGGATGCAAGTCACATTGATGACACACACCAAAGGACAGCAAAGTATGGCAACAAATGTTTCAGAGAGTATCCAGATAACGGGGTCAATGACACTAGCGTATGAAGAAATTCTAACGCCAGAGGCTATTGCTTTCGTTGCCAAGCTGACGCGGGAATTTCGTGGGCGTCGCAATGAACTGTTGGAAATGCGAAAAGCGCGTCAGGAGAAGTTAGATGCGGGTGAGATGCCGACTTTTCTTGCAGAGACGCAAGAGATACGCGACGGCGATTGGACAGTTGCCCCCCTACCGGATGATTTGCTAGACCGTCGTGTAGAAATCACGGGACCGACTGACCGCAAAATGGTTATCAACGCCCTGAATAGTGGTGCGTCAGTATTCATGGCAGATTTTGAAGATGCGAACTCGCCTACATGGGACAACATGGTCGAGGGTCAAATCAACATGCGCGATGCGATCAATCGTAGCATCACGTTCACCCGTGAAGATGGCAAATTTTACGAGTTGAATGAGAACCCCGCCGTTTTGATGGTACGTCCGCGTGGATGGCATCTTGATGAGGCGCACATGCTTGTTGATGGTGAAGCCGTTCCAGGTGGTATATTCGATTTTGCACTGTATTTTTTCCACAGTGCGAAAGAAGCATCGGAACGTGGCACAGGCACGTATTTCTACCTGCCCAAGCTAGAGAGTCATCTGGAAGCGCGTCTGTGGAATGACATTTTCAACATGGCGCAGGATGAACTCGACATCGAACGTGGCACGATTAAAGCCACAGTGTTGCTAGAGACGATTTCAGCGGCATTTGAGATGAACGAAATCCTATGGGAACTGCGCGATCACAGCGCCGGACTCAATTGCGGACGCTGGGACTATATTTTCAGTTTCATCAAGAAGTTCCGCAAGCACCCAAATTTTGTTATGCCCGATAGAGGTCAAGTAGGCATGACAACCCACTTCATGCGTTCTTATTCATTGCTAGTTATCAAGACATGTCATCGACGTGGTGTGCATGCGATGGGTGGTATGGCGGCACAAATCCCTATCAAAGGTGATGAAGAGGCAAACGACAAAGCCTTCGCTAAAGTGCGTGCCGATAAAGAGCGCGAAGCAAAAGATGGTCACGATGGAACGTGGGTTGCGCATCCGGGCTTAGTCCCTGTGGCAAAAGACGTTTTCAATGAACATATGCCAGAAGCGAACCAGATTGCATCCAAGCCACGCGAGGATGTGAACGTGACCGAGGAAGATTTGATTGCTGTACCAGAAGGTACGATTACAGAACAAGGATTGCGCCAGAATTTGAAGGTCGGCATTCAATACGTGGAATCATGGTTGCGGGGCAACGGTTGTGTGCCACTGTATAACCTGATGGAAGATGCCGCGACTGCTGAAATCAGCCGGACTCAGGTGTGGCAGTGGATGACCCATGGCGCGACATTAGATGATGGGCGCAAAATCACCCCAGCACTCTATAACGAGATGTTGGAAGAGGAGATGGACGCAATTAAAGCAGAAATCGGCGCCGAAACTTTTGATGGCGGACGTTTCCCAGAAGCGGTCAAGTTGTTTGACCAGATGATTCGGGACGAGGATTTTGTCGAATTTTTGACCTTACCCGCTTACGAGTTAATTAAGTAATTGCAAGACTATCATTACACACATTTTCTAATCTAAAAGGACTGAACTCATGACTACTCCACACGAAATGCTCCAATTTGACTGGGATACGAATCCACGTTGGCAAGGTATCGAACGTCCATACACGCCACATGATGTACTAAAATTGCGTACGAGCATGAAGATTGAATACTCGCTAGCGAGGCATGGTGCAGAACGTCTGTGGCGCATGATGAAGACACAAGATTATGTGAACACACTCGGCACGGTGACAGGCAACCAAGCTGTGCAGATGGTGCAAGCAGGTCTGAAAGCTCTGTACATCAGTGGTTGGCAGACGGCGGCTGATGCGAATATTTCTGGGCAGATGTACCCTGACCAGAGCCTCTACCCTTCCAACAGTGTGCCGGAACTCATCAAACGGATTAACAATGCGCTGATGCGTGCCGACCAGATTCAGAATATCAGTGGCGGGAATCTTGATTATTTCGTGCCAATGATGGCAGATGCCGAAGCGGGTTTCGGTGGTAACTTGAACACCTTCGAGCTAACCAAATGGATGATTGAAGCAGGTGTGGCAGGTATTCATTACGAAGACCAACTTTCCAGCGCGAAAAAATGTGGTCACTTGGGCGGTAAGGTTCTCGTGCCAACACAAGAAGCTGTTAACAAGCTCGTTGCGGCACGTCTAGCAACAGATGTTCTCGACGTTCCAACAATTATCGCCGCACGCACCGATGCTGATTCAGCGACACTCATCACGAGCGACATTGACGAACGTGACCGTAAATTCATCAAAGACGAACCACGTACCAGTGAAGGTTTCTACGCTGTGAACAACGGTTTGGAAGCGGCGATTGACCGTGGTCTTTCCTATGCACCATACGCTGATGTGCTGTGGATGGAAACGAGTCACCCGAATCTTGAGGAAGCACAGGCATTCGCAGAAGCGATTCACGCAGAGTACCCAGACAAGTTGCTGATGTACAACTGCTCGCCATCATTCAACTGGAGCGCCAAACTGGATGCGACCACAATTGCGAAGTTCCAACGCGAATTGGGCGCAATGGGCTACAAATTCCAGTTCATCACACTGGCTGGTTTCCACTCCTTGAACTTGGGTATGTTCGAATTGGCACGCGATTATGCGAATCGTGATATGGCGGCATACAGTGAATTACAAGACCGCGAATTTGAACTCGAACGTACCGCAGGCTATAAAGCTGTGAAACACCAGAGCTTCGTCGGTACGGGCTACTTTGATTCTGTACAGAACATCATCACGGCTGGTCAGTCTAGCACGATAGCGATGGAAGGTTCGACAGAAGAAGAACAATTCCAAGACGCGCCTGCCCCTGCTGGCGACTAATTGCCTACGCTGAAAAATAACACAAACGACCTATCTTATTGGTAGGTCGTTTTTTGCTTCCGGAGACGTTTTTATCACATTTGCCACTTGCATAGACTACGCTGATTTTGGTATACTTTGCCAAGTTAGATGCCACCGTAGCTCAGTTGGCAGAGCATACGCTTCGTAAGCGTGAGGTCATGAGTTCAAGTCTCATCGGTGGCTCTGAAGATGCCCGTTTTTAACGGGCATTTTGTTTATTAGATAGGCATCAGGATGGGATATGGCAGACCAAAAACGTCCGGTTACGATAGGGGTCGCAGGCGGGACAGGTTCCGGCAAGACGACGGTCTCTAACCAAATTTTGGAGCGTGTAGGACACAATCATATTGCGTATCTTCCACACGATGCTTACTACAAAGATTTACGACATTTAAGCGATGAAGAACGCGCACAAATCAACTTTGACCACCCTGATTCGCTCGACACTCCCCTCATGATTCACCACATCAAACAATTACAAAAAAGCCAACCTGTCAACATTCCAATATACGATTTCACGGTACATCGGCGTACAGAGCAAGTAGACATCGTTGAAGCCCAGCCTATAATTTTAGTAGAGGGCATTTTGATTTTCGCAGAGGCGGCATTGCGTAAGTTATTTGATATTAAAATTTATGTCGATACAGATGCCGATATTCGCTTTATTCGGCGCTTAAAGCGAGATATTTCTGAGCGCGGGCGCAGTGCAGATTCAGTAATCGAGCAGTATCTATCGACAGTACGCCCCATGCACTTAAAGTTTGTTGAGCCAAGTAAGCGATATGCCGATGTTATCGTGCCAGAAGGCGGTTTTAACTGGGTAGCGATTGATATGATTGCTGACCGTATTCGGAGTATGATGGCAACACAAGCACAATCGTAGATTTGTATAAATGTTACCTGACGATTGCTGTGGGTCTATTGACGAACCCTTCTGAACCCTGTATAGTGTGCGAAACAACTGTATAAAAAGACCCTGACTGGGAGTAGTACGTTTGTGATGCCATTTTAGAGAGTGATGACCGTAGGCTGAGAGTCATCATGTGGATGTAGCAAACAGAAGTCACCCACGAGTTGTCCGAGAGAACTCGCCATACTGGCAATAGTAGATTCGGAACGGGAACGCCCGTGATAGCGATGATAAGCGCAATTGGTGAGAGCAAATTATCACTGATTGAAGCAAGGTGGTACCGCGAAAGTAAACCTCTTTCGTCCTTGCCTAAAGGACGATAGGGGTTTTTTTGTTTACCTAGGAGGTAGATGTGCAAGCAACGAATTTACGCACACATGAGCAAGCAGAACAGCATGATACAACCGCATTTTATGATGCGATTGCAGAATACTATCCCTATTTTTATAAAGATTGGGAGACAAAGCTCGAACGGGAAGGCTTGAGTTTACGCTCAATATTCCGTAAGAAAGGCGTCGTGCGGGTATTGGTAACGGCGTGTGGTGTTGGGACACAAGCAATTCCGTTGGCAAAACTTGGCTTTGAAGTGGTAGCAACTGACCCTAGCAAAGGTATGTTGGATAAGGCACAAGAAATCGCGCAGGAGCGCGGTGTCGATGAGAACATCGAATTCGCACAAGCGAGCTTTGAAGAATTACTGGATGTCGTTGAGGGTCCGTTTGATGCGATTGTATGTAAGGGGAATGCCCTGCCCCATCTCGTCACAGATGAAGCCATTGAAACGGCATTGCTCATCTTTCATGAATTGTTGCGACCCGGTGGCACGCTAGTCTTGGGGATGCGCGATTTTGACCCGTTCATGGAACATCGTCCGCGCTTTTTGCCGGGTTTTGACCATGTAGACGATGATGGCAATGAGTTCATCTCCTTTGAAATTTGGGAATATGAAGAAGGTCCTCCGATGGTCGCTACACAGAATTTGTATCTGGTGAAAGGCAAAGCGCCCAACTTGGAAACTGTGAAACACACAGCGAAGTTTCGTCCGTTGTCAGTGGATGAAGCAAAGGTCGTCCTGATGGAATTGGGATTTGAGGATTTTGGCGAATATCCTGACCGTTGGGAGCAAGTGGTGCATGTGAGGAAACCCTTGGGGAGTCTGTAAATACGCTCTACCACACATATCATCTAACGAAAAAAACAAAAGGAGCAGTGAATGGCACAAGCAATTAATCAGACGGATATGCCGTCAACGTTCGATTATGAAGAGGCAGAAGACCGCTTGTACGAATGGTGGGAATCAAACGGCTGGTTCAAGCCAGAGGTGAACAAGGACGGGGAATCCTTTGTTGTGCCGATGCCACCACCGAACGTAACGGGTGCATTGCATTTGGGACATGCACTCTTTTCGTCGCTGGAAGATTTGATGACCCGCTATGAAAGGATGCGCGGAAAGGCGGCGCTGTGGTTGCCAGGAACAGACCATGCAGGGATTGCGACACAGTTGCAAGTTGAAAAATTGCTCCAGAGCGAAGGCACATCACGGGTTGATGTGGGACGTGAGGAATTTTTAGCGCGGACATGGCAATGGAAAGAAGAAAAAGGGGGTCGCATTCAGGCACAATTACGCAAATTGGGCGCGAGTTGTGATTGGTCACGCGAACGCTTCACACTAGATGATGGCTTATCCGAAGCTGTAACCGAAGTTTTCGTGCGCTTATGGGAGCAAGGGCTAATTTATCGGGGTCCGCGTTTAGTAAATTGGTCGCCTGGTTTGATGACAGCTGTCAGCGACCTTGAAGTAGAGAGCAAAGAAGAAGAAGTTCTGCTCTATTACTTCAAATATCCGCTAAAAGACGGTGGCTATTTACCTGTAGCGACAACGCGCCCTGAAACGATTCTTGGTGATACAGCCGTAGCTGTTAATCCAGAAGACGAGCGTTTTAAAGACTATATCGGCAAAACAGCTATTGTGCCGATTATCGGGCGTGAGATTCCGGTTATTGGCGATGACTATGTGGATATGGAATTCGGTACGGGTGCATTGAAAATCACACCGGGTCATGATTTCAACGATTTTGAGTTGCATGAGAAGCACGACCTTGAGCTAATCAATATCATGAACCGTGATGCGACGCTCAATGAGAATGCAGGTGACTATGCGGGTATGGATCGCTTTGATGCACGCAAGCAATTGTGGGCAGATATGGAAGCGGCAGACCTGACTATCAAAACAGAGAAGTACCTCACACGCATTCCACGCAGTCAACGAGGTGGTGAAGTTGTTGAGCCACTGGTGAGTACGCAGTGGTTTATCAAGATGGATGATATTGCGGCGAAAGCGGTGAAAGCGGTACGCGAAGGCGACATCAAAATTGTGCCAGAACGCTTCACTAAAGTGTACTATCACTGGCTAGAAAATATCCAAGATTGGTGTATTAGTCGTCAGCTATGGTGGGGACATCGTATTCCAGCATGGTATCGGGAAAAAGATGGCGACCCCGAAGGCGAGATTTATGTAGGTAGGGAAGCGCCAAAAGGTGATGGTTGGGTACCAGAAGAAGATGTACTCGATACGTGGTTCAGCAGTGGTTTGTGGCCTATGAGTACGGTTGGATGGCCCAACGAAGACACGCTCGATTATCAGAAGCACTACCCAGCGGATGTGCTTGAAACAGGGCATGATATTCTGTTCTTCTGGGTAGCACGAATGATTATGATGGGTTTGTGGTTCACGGATAAACCGCCCTTCCATACGGTGTATTTGCACGGTTTGGTGCGCGATAAAGAAGGCAAGAAGTTCAGCAAGACGATTGGTAACGTCATTGATCCGCTCGATTTAACGGCGGAGTATGGCACAGATCCCTTGCGCTTCACGCTCATCACAAGTGGGACGCCGGGTAATGACATCAATCTGGATGTAGAGCGTGTGGATTATAATGCGCGTTTCATCAACAAAATCTGGAATATGATTAAATTGGTGAACATGAATCTGGATGGTGAGCTTGAACTGGGTTTGCCAGATAAAAGCGAGTTAGATATTCCAAGTCGTTGGTTGGTGAGCCGTCAGCAGAAATTGATTCAGAGCGTACAGAAGTTGTTCGACAATTATCTGTATGGCGAAGCGGGTAATCAAATTCTCTCGTTCATGTGGGATGAATTTGCGCCGTGGTACTTAGAGATTGCGAAGCATAACCTGTATGGCGAGAACGAGGCAGAAAAGACCAAAACACGCCGTGTAATGGTGCATGTGCTGGATACGTGCTTGCGTCTGTTGCATCCGTTCATGCCCTTCATGACTGAAGAAGCATGGAAGTATATTCCGCATGACGGTGAAGCACTCATCATTGCGAAGTGGCCAGAGAGTGATGCTACGCTGATTGATGAAGAAGCCGAATCACAGATGATGCTGATAATGGATATGATTCAAGCCGTACGTAAGACACGCAAAGAATACAATGTTGACCCGAGCAAGCGTATCACAGCGTTGGTTGCACCAGGTAGCCAGCGAGCATTGCTGGAAAAATACGATTATGCGTTCGGGCGTCTATGTAATGTAGCCACAATTGAGCTACTGGCTGATGATGCACCTGCACCAGAAAACAGCGCGTCGGCAGTCGTACGAGATTCAACCATTTATCTGCCATTAGAAGGTATGTTAGATGTTGAAAAAGAGTGTGAGCGTCTGACAAATGAGCGTGAGAAGGTGACAGCAGACATCAAGAAACGCGAAGGCAAATTAGCAAACGCAGGGTTCGTTAACAATGCGCCTGAGCCTGTGGTTCAACGTGAGCGCGATAGCCTTGCAGAAAGCCAAGCGGAGTTACAGAAAATTGATGGATTGCTGGCATCACTTTGCCAGTAAGTGTATGAGATAGTGATATACGAAGCCCCCTTTTGTGATACACACTGAGGGGGTTTTGTGTTTAGCTTGCGTCTTCCGCTTGTTCGCTTTGCGCACGAATTTTCTTAAAGAGTTCGCGCCCTGCGTTTTGTGCTACTTTGCGCACATCTTCATCGGGGTCGTTTTCAAAGACCGCACGCAAGGCTTCGAGTGCCACTACATCACCAAGCAGTACCAATTCTTTTATGGAATTAATACGCGCCTGTGGATTTTTATCTTTCAGACGTGCCAAATGGTATTCAACGATCTGTTTGCTCACGAGCATCCTCACAGACATTCAATCGACATACTTACATTGTAAACGACAAAGCGGTGAAATATCCATCAATTTTTATGAACAAGAGGGAAGACGTTCACAAGTATCACTACCCTGCTATACTGAACACTATAATTGGTTATATATAACTACCATAAGGAGCATCTCTTGATAGATAGTGCGGTCATCTTAGCTGTGAGTTCAAAAGTGCATGCCAGTCAGTTAAAACAGCAACGTCCACGTGCCATGTTACCTGCCTTAGGTAAGCCGATGGTCGTGCGTGTGATGGATAGGTTGTATCGCGCAGGTATCCGGCAGTATGTGGTGATTGTTGGGATTGACGATGGGGCGATTGCTTCTTATGTAAAAAATCAGTGGATGCCAGATGCGAAGGTCAGTTTTATTTTGCAATCGCGTGATTCATTGACCAAGTTGATGGTTCAGGCAGCGAATATGCTAGAGCGTCCGTTTATGGTAGCAGGTTATAATAGCTTCACGCTCGAACGTTATATTCGCACGCTGATTAAGCGTCACAACGATGACCCCGATGCACTATTCGTAACGGGTGCAGGCTTGACATTATCACCAGATGCACCGAGCAATCATTATGCAACAACTAAAGGGGGTATTATTGATAGCATTGGCACAGAAAAACCACCAATAAAGCATTATGTTCTTGCAGAAACGTCTATTTGTGGGCGGGAAGTTGTTAGTTATCTGCAAGGATTGGATGAAGACAATTTACCCACTGGCAAAACATGGTTTGAGGTGCTGAAATCATTTGTACAGCGTGGCGATGTCCCTATCAAGGTATCAGAAACGTCTTGGATTTTGCGCGTTGAGAGCGATGCGAATTTGCTGACCCTCAATAAACGTTTGCTGGATGATTCTAATGATGGGCATGTATTGAGTGAACTTCCGTATTCAGTGAAAGTACATTATCCGATACGTGTAGACCCAAGTGTGAGTGTAGGACAGGAAGCTGAACTGGGTCCACATGTATATATTGAGCGTGGCAGTAGCGTCGGTTATGGCGCACGAATTAAGAATGCGGTTGTTCTAGAGAATGCCAGTGTCCCAGCCGATAGTGATATAGATGGTGCGATTGTGACATCTGGTGGCATTATCGACCTCTAAACCTACGCTGGCTGTTCGCCCTATATGGTGTGTATGCGGCTAGGTATAATATCGCCCGATTCATTGGGTGTGATGACATGAAGCATTTGTTGCGCCTGACGGCTATATTCGGGTGACGACATTGCATCACCCCCGACATAAATATATAGTGCGTGCTTACAGTAACATCAGTGATTTGGTTTGAGGTGTTTTTTGTCCGAGTTGTATAAAATTTGCCCGATTTGTGGCACTGCTAGTGGCGAGAAAGCGACGGTCTGTGTGACCTGTGGCACAAATCTTGCACGAGTAGAGGTCGCCAAGAGGCAAGCGGTAGCAAACGACGATGCGATAGATTATGATTTTCGACATGGCGAAACGGATTTACTCGAAAAATCTGTGAGCAAAACTGCCAATGTCTACCTTGTGATTATTGTGACCGTACTCATGACGCTGGGTGTCGTGGGGATTGTATTGGCGATGACAACTGACATCTTTGCTGTAGGCGATAATGAACCGGATATAATCAGTCCTGTTGATATAACACCTTCACCCCGTCCAACGATTGATGCAGCAACAGTAACGATGGGTCCGCCAACACTGACACATACACCAACGCCACAACCAACTTTTACACCTTCGATTACGCCTACACGCGGTCCCTGTACGATTACGCTTCCACAAGGGCAAACATTGACATGGGCGCTTGGACAATGTGGGCATCGCTCACTGGATGTTGTACCAACTGTGCTGGCATTGAACGATTTAGCAGACCAGAATAGCCTGCGGTCTGGGCAAGAAATTCTGATACCATGGCCCACCCCGACTTTTGACCCCAATGCTGTGCCAACAGAGACGATAACGCCTGAAGGTGGTGCAGATTTAGATGTACCGGATGGCATTGATGTGGCGGCGGTTGATGAGTCTATTGAGGCATTTCAGGCAACAGCTTTGCCAACACTGCCGCCTGGTGTGATGTGGCATGTCGTGAGCGCACAAGAGAATATCATCACGATTGCTGATTTGTATGCGACTGATGTACAGACACTATCCCAGTTAAACCGTCAAATTGATTTCGCCCGATGTGATTTCGGTATGCGGTTTGGCGGTGCAGATTGTATTGTGCAGTTGTTTCAGGGACAACAAGTGCGTGTGCCGGCACCCACACCCACACCGACCCTATCCCCGACCCCTGACCCAAATGCAACGGCAACACCGACACCAACTGCGACATTCAATGTCCCAAGTGCATTCAGCCCAACTGACCGCGAATTTTTCTATAATGATGAACTGGTGACATTGCGCTGGGTGCCAACGGCGACGCTAAATGGTAATGAAATGTACCGTATTGATGTCACAGATTTGACGACTGATGAGACCTTCATCGGCTATACAACCGATATTTCGTTCACTGTGCCAACAGAGTGGCAAGGCAATACAGCACGTCATGAGTACGAATGGACAGTGGGCATTGTATCGGGCGATAACACGGATGCGGTGCGTAATACAACTGAACCATTGATATTTGTGTGGCAGGGTGTGTCTGACGAAACGGAAAGCAATTAAGCCATGAAATATTTTTTATCAACAACGAGTTTAATTTTGCTGGCGGTGATCATCAGTGCGTGCAATATTGATGCGCCGGATGTGAACACACCAACACCAGAAATTCTCATCAGTGAGACACCAACAGACATGGTATCACCTTCGCCAACGGCAAGCCCGACATCTTCGGTCACACCGACGGCTGATGTGGATACCGTGCCTGTGGTAGTCGCATCACCATTGCCGACACAAGACCCCTTTGCGCCAGATGCAGACGGAAATGTGAATGCACCGACACCCGAGCCAACACAAGGAGCATGTCCGGCTGTTGTACAAGAAGGCGAAACATTGACGATTGCGATTAATCGCAATTTGTGCGGGAACGCACCAACTATCGCTTTAATTGATGCTGTGGTGCAGTTCAATGAAAATATCACTAATGCCGATTTTGTATCGCCGGGACTAGAATTTTTCGTGCCTTTGCCAACTGCAACATCTACGCCTGAAGGCTTGATGATGACAGAAACGGCTGCTGCGGAACGTGGTATTTCAGTTTTTAGTGGGAGTGGCTTCCCTGCAAATCAAGAATTTGGCTGTCATGATGTAGAAGAAGGCGACACAGCAGTTGATATTGCGGGCTTTTATGCCACGACGCTAGAAGTATTGAGTCCGCTGAATCCGAGTTTGGCATGGGGTGGCTGTGATTTCACAAATCCAAGTGGAGGACCGAGTTGTAACCCTGGCTTACGGATTGGGACATGTGTGACGGTGCCATTGCCGACAAGTACACCCGTCCCAACGACCACGCCATCAGGACGCGAAACAGCTACACCAACACCAACACACGAGCCAGCGACTGTTATATCACCCCCAAATGGTGCGATTGCGAGCAGTCAGCCAGTCACTTTGAGTTGGGTGAGTGTCGGCATCTTGCGAAGTGATGAGCAGTATCTGATTGATATTGAAGACCGCACAGCAGGGACAAGCAATGCATTTGCGACACGTAATACCAATTACATTTTGCCAAATGACCTGATTCCTACCGATGGTCAGACACACGACATTAGCTGGCGCGTTTATGTCGCACGACAGAACCCTGATGGCACATTTTCGCCGGTTGGTGGCGTTGGCGAGTGGAATAGCTATCAGTGGCAAAGTCGCTAAGATTGGGTGCGTGAAAATTCGCGCTGGAGTTCTTGGGCGCTCATGTGAATGAGCGTCGCTTGCCCTGCTGGACTGCTGTGTGGGTCAGGACACCGTTCGAGTTTGCGCACCAGACTTTTCATATCCTCAAGCGATAAAATTTGCCCTGATTTAATAGCAGCGCGTCCGGCGATGGCTATCAACAGTGCCTCTTGTGTATCCTGTGGCTTCGTGCCAAGTATCTCTAGCATATGCCATAGATGCGATGCTGGTTCACCAGAATTGAGGGCGGCTGGTATGCCTCGCATGAGGTAGGTATTGCTACCAAATGGCTCAAGTAGGAATCCACATTTTTCTAAAACAGAAACATGTTTTTCTAATAGTTTTGTATCTCCAGAACTGAGGTCTACGGTGATAGATTCAAGTTGGCGATGTGGTAGTGTGTCATTTTGGGCGAAGAGGTCTGTCAATTCTTGGTAGATGACACGACTATGAGCGGCGTGCTGGTCAATGAGGTACATGCCAGCGGGACCTTCTGCAACGATATATGCGGCACCAACCTGCCCCACAACACGCAATAGCGGTAATGTACGTGGTTTAGCAGGTTGTCCCATACCAACAGGAATAGCTGTCGGGTCGCTTGATTGATATGCGGTACTATCAACGCTTGGCAAGCGGTCATGTTCATTGCTGTAATCGAGGGGTAAGCCCATGTCCATTTGGCGCTTGCGGTCATAAGGTAATGCCCAACCACTCTCATCCAAATCATCAGATTGCGTTGCGCCGAATTTGCTATGACGGGCTGCTTGGGCGTATCCGAGAACGCCCTGACGCACCGTGCGCTGGACAGCCGCGAACACGACACTGGTATCTTGGAAACGGACTTCTGCTTTCGTGGGATGTACGTTTACATCTACGAAATCGGGTGGCACATCAATCATCAGGACAGCGTAGGGGTTACGTCCTTTTTCGATGAGCGTGTGATATGCCTGTGTGACAGCGTAAGTTAGACCAGAATCTTGCACGGCACGCCCATTAACGAATAGTGTGATGCGCGTGCGGTCTTTGCGGTGCAGGGTTGGTTGAGAGACAAAGCCATATACCGATACAGTCCCGCCTTGCTCTCGGATTTTATCTTGTGCGGATACTTCTAACATCTCGCGGAAATAATCGAGTCCTAGCACTTTGACAACCACATCACCCAGTTGTCCGCTGCCTGGTGAACGGAATTGTTCGCGTCCATCTTGTGATAGCACAAAGCGCACATCAGGATATGCCATCGCATAATTTTGGACAATCGCGTTGATATGGCGTTTTTCGGTATTTTCGGATTTAAGGAATTTCAAGCGGGCGGGCACATTGAAAAACAAATTATTCACACTGATGACCGTGCCGGCTGGTGCGCCGATGGGCTTATTATCGGTGACAGTTCCCCCTTCAACGCGAATTTGTGTGCCGACATCTTCGTTACGATGGCGAGTCGCTATCTGAAAACGGCTGACCGCTGCGATGCTAGAAAGTGCCTCGCCACGAAAGCCGAGCGTTTGAATGCGTTCAAGGTCATCCGCAGAGCGTAATTTGCTGGTGGCATGGCGTGTAATAGCAAGTTCAACTTCCTCGCCAAGAATGCCAGAGCCATCATCACTGATGCGGATAGACTTGCGTCCGCCGCGTGTTGCCTCCACATGAATGTTCTTTGCGCCTGCATCAAGGGCATTTTCGATAAGTTCTTTGACCACAGAGGCGGGACGTTCAACAACCTCACCGGCGGCAATCTGTGAAATTACGTCATCTGATAAAAGAGCTATAATCGTCATGGAAATACTATCACAGTATGCTTGCTAACAACGAAAAACCTCCGCTTCTTGTGCAGAAGTGGAGGTCATTGTACAACATTTGTGCTAATTATGCTGAACATTATCATCTTAGGCAACTACATTGCATTGCCCCTACAAATTGCGTTATCAGACGGATGCCCCGCCGAGCAGATTTTCACCAGCCAGCGGAATACGAATGCCGAAGGTACTCCCTTCACCGAATGTACTTTCTACAAACGCATCCCCTGCGTGATGTTGGGCGACACTGCGCACGATGAACAAGCCTAAGCCACTGCCTTTCACACGGGCGTGTTCTCGGCGTCGAATGCGAAAATGACGTTTAAAGAGGCTCTTTATATTCTCTTCGCTGATGCCGTAGCCTGTATCCGAAATGCTGATGACGATTTGTCCGTCTTCAACCCGTAATCCGACTTCAATTGTGCCACCATTGGGTGTGTACTTGATAGCATTATCAACGAGGTTAATGATAGAGCGTTCTATCATGTTGGCATCTACATTGACAATAGGGATGCCGTCTGCGATGTTGGTTTTTAGCGTGACTTCTTGTTTTTCAGCCGGAACGAGATGGTTATTAACAATGCCATCAACCATATCAATGAGGTCGGTGGGAGCGCGTTCCATTTCATAGAATCCTGTTGCACGGTCAAAACGTCCCGCATCTTGAATGTTATCAACAAGCGAAGTCATTTGTGTGACGCCATTGAGGATTTTCTCTGCAAAGTGCAATTTCTTGGGGTCTTCTTCTGCACTTTCGAGCATGCTTGCAAAACCCTTGATAGAAGTCAGGGGTGAGCGCAAATCATGCGAGACGATACGAACAAATTCGTTTTGATTACGAGTAAATTTGACGTGCAGTGCATCGACATGGGTTGCAATCGTCACAATTTTGAGGCTATCGACCAAAGATTGCAGTATGTTCGTCTGTGCTTCGGTGAGCGCAACCTCTTCTTCTAAAAGCAACCCGAGTACAGCAATAACATCACCTTTATACATAATAGGCGACAACAACGCGCCACTGTATCTATCTTGGAGATTCGGTGGCAATGCGCTAGTAAGATGAATATCTTCGGTTAATTCATTTGTCACGTCCATGCACCATTCATCGGATGGGGTGTCATCTAAGGCGAGCTGATGGGTGAATGAAGCAAATGGTTCGGTAACGACGACAAAGAATGCCGCTTCTGCATCAGCGACTGTAGACAGTGGGGGCAGTATCTTAGATGTTGCTTCTGCTAAGGTTGGTTTTTGAGCTACAAGGCGTAATACCTCTTGCAATAGAGAGAGGTACGTCTGTTGTAGATTGTTATTGAGTTGAGCCATCAAGCAATCTCATTTATCTGGTTTTTCTTGTAAATATCCTATACACGTTTCCATTATATACCAATGTTTGCGATAGAATGGTTGTGATGCGATTTGATTGTATCAACTTCTGTATTTGAGGGTTTATAGCACGGGATAGGCAACTTGTACTGCCTTCTCTTTCGTGCTAGACTCGTAATGATTCTAAACATTCTATAAAACGATTGGCTCTGAACGAACATGGCAAAGAAAATCCTAGTGGTAGATGATGCTGTCGATAGCCTAAAGCTAATCGGTCTGATGCTGAAACGGCAAGGCTATGAAGTCAGTGTGGCAGATTCTGGTGGTAAGGCACTACAAAAAGCAGATGCGGAACTCCCTGACCTGATTATTCTGGATGTGATGATGCCAGATATGAATGGGTTGGATGTATGCCGTCGTTTGCGTGCGAATAGCAAAACCGAAGATATTCCGATTATCATGTTCACTGCGAAGACTTTGATTGATGATAAGGTCAAGGGTTTTGAAGCAGGTGCTGATGATTATTTGACCAAGCCAACGCATCCGGCTGAACTCGCTAATCGTGTGAAAAGCGTGCTAAAACGCAAAGCTGCCGAACGTGCAAGTAAGACAGACGCGCCGGAAACGAAAGTGCCTGCAGTAGCGGATAATACCCAACGTGGTAGGTTGATAGGCGTATTGGGTGTTAAGGGCGGTATTGGTACAACAACCGTTGCGACCAACGTCGCGGCTGCACTTATGCAAGGTGGTGAAAATCCAGTTGTATCAGACTTCCGTCTTGGTACAGGCAGTATGAGTTTGATGCTGGGTATCGAAGATGGACCAATGGCGACTCTGATTAAAGATACAGCCCTTACGGCAGAAACTGTCAGTGATGCAATTGTCGAACATGAGTCAGGTTTACGTGCGCTGTTGAGTTCAGCGAATCCACACGATGCGGCACTCGAATTTCTTGAAGATAAGCCTGTACTGATTTTCGATAACTTACGTGAGTTTGGTAATCCTACGATTGTTGATTTGGGTAACGGTATTAATCGCTATAATGTGAAAGTCATTGAACAAATTGATAGCTTACTCTATGTTGTGGATGCCAACAGTATTTCCTTGCAGATGGCGGCAAGCCAGCTAGAAATTCTCGATAGCATTGTTGGTGCAAAGGCAATTAACATTGTTGTGGTGAACCGTTCACAAACCACATTGCCTTGGCACGAAGCTGAATCGCGCTTGAACCGCGAAGTACGGGCTATCATTTCGCCTGCGCCGGAGTTGGCTTTCCAAGCGATTGAACAAGCCAAACCATTTGTGTTGTTACAACCTACGTCGATGGTTGCGGGACAATTCATCAAATTAGCAGATGAATTACGAGGCGCTTTACACTAAATTCGTATCTAAAGGCGACGTTACAGCGTCGCCTTTGCCTTCTACATGAACACTATTTATTTCCCCATTTCGCAAGCAAAATAAACGTATTAACTGTTTAAAGTAGTATTTATTGGACTAAAACATGAGTGATTTAGCGATTGTAGCAGAGTGGATTCGGGACGCCGAAAACGTTGTCGCATTTACAGGGGCAGGTATCAGTACACCGTCAGGTATTCCTGATTTTCGGAGTGAAGATTCTGGTTTATGGCAAGATGTTGACCCACAGCGGGTAGCCAGTATTTTTGGCTTCCGGCGTGAGCCACAGGCATTTTTCGACTGGGTGCGTCCGCTTACGGAACTGACGATGCAAGCCAAACCGAATCCTGCACACGATACGTTGGTCAAATTAGAGCAAGCTGGCAAGCTAACAGCCGTCATCACACAAAATATAGATATGTTGCATGGCAAAGCGGGCAACACAGTTGTGCATGAGTTGCACGGGCATATGCGGACAGCAACTTGTATTAGCTGTTTTGAGCAAGTCCTTGCTGAACCCATCATCAAGCAGGTATTGGAAGACGGAAAAGTACCTCATTGCAAATGTGGTGGTGTACTGAAGCCAGATGTCATTTTATTTGGCGAACAACTCCCCTACCAAGTGCTACTCGACTCCAAAAAAGCGGCGCGTGCTGCAGACTTGATAATTGTCATAGGGTCGTCTTTAGAAGTTGCGCCTGCGAGTGAGATTCCACTGATTGCAAAGCGCAATGGGGCAAAACTTGTCATTATCAATAACGAGCCAACCATTATGGATCGCTTTGCAGACAAAGTATTATTGGGTGATGCGGCAATCGTGTTGCCTGAGATTATCGCTTGCTTAGAGGCAAGTGCGTAATTTTATTGGCTGGGTGTCGCGTTTTACGGATAGCGATATAATAAGATGTGAGTATCATTCTTTTCAAATAACACTTTATATTCAAGCGCGGTATCGGCACGGGAAATTTTATGAGTCAATCATTACACGATCAGTACAAGCGCATTTTTGACATTACACTACAACTTGGCTCGACGTATGACCATATGTCTTTGCTGACTAAAATCGTCTTTGCGGCGCAGGAACTCATCAACACAGAGGTGGCGTCTATTTTGCTGATGGATGATGCCATCGGTAAATTACGTTTTGCTATTTCGACGAATATCAAGCCACATGAGATGGAAGAAATCACAGTACCCCTCGAAGGCAGTATCGCCGGCTGGATTATGACGCACGGCGAACCGCGTGTGATTGAAGACCCATCAAGCGTTTATCGTGGTGTAGACAACAAGATTGATTTTGAAACACGCAACCTGATGGGTGTACCGATGCGGGCGCACAAAGATGTGATTGGTGTTGTCCAAGCCGTGAATAAAAAGAATGGCGAATCCTTCACCGATGATGATGTGCAATTGTTACGCATTTTGGCAAGTCAGGCGGCGATGGCAATTGAGAATGCGCGGATGTTCCAGCAGAGTGATTTCATTGCCGAGATGGTACATGAACTGAGAACACCTTTATTGGCATTGCAAGCTAGTACAACGTTACTACAACGCAAAGAACTCCCTGACGAGAAAAAACTTGACATTGTGCAGACAATGAAGGGAGAAACAGCGCGGCTTATCACGCTGACGAACGATTTTTTAGACGTAGCGCGGTTGGAATCGGGGCGGGTCACGCTCGATGTCGCGCCATTCGAGATGCGCAAAATGCTCGCAGAGACAGCGGAGATGGTACGCGCTCAGGCAGACCAGAAAAGCGTCTCGATTGAAGTCACAGATGACCAATTTGAGGTCAATGCGGATAGAGGCAAGGTCAAGCAAGTTGTTCTGAACTTATTGACGAATGCTATCAAGTACAATCGTGAGGGTGGTTCGATTAAATTATTGCTGGATCATCACGCTGAAGGTGATTTGCCAATGGTCGAGATTTGTGTACAAGATACGGGCTATGGCATCTCGAAAGAGCATCAGAAGAATATGTTCCAAAAATTCTATCGTGTGCCAACGTTAGAAAATGTTGAGCGTGGGACAGGTTTGGGCTTGGCTATTTGTAAGAATATTGTGGATGCACATGGCGGGCGTATCTGGCTGGAGAGCGAAGTAGATGTCGGCTCGAAGTTCTTGTTCACGTTGCCACTGGCGAGCAACTAGAAGTAATCGCCGTTTGATGTAGCAACACAAACAGGTTGATTTTTACACTGACTATATTTTAACCACGCACGCGCTCGTCTCCGACGCGGCGCGTTATTTTTTGGGCATCTGTATATTCGAGAATAGCTATCGCATATTTACGAGATGTGCCGAGTAGGTCACGCGCTGTTTTGACATCAACTGTCCCATTTTCTTCTATATAGCGCAGAACTGATTGAACAATCCCCTCAAAATCGGCTGTGGCGAAAATAACATCGGGTGAGATTTGTACGATGTCGCCAAGCGCGATTTTCGCCTTTAAAACATCTTCGCTAACGATAGCGACTGCCTCTTTGTAGGACGGTGGCTGGTGGGGATTATCAGCGATTTGCGTGTCTAGTTGGGCGATGGCTTGTTTTTGTTGTGTGGAGAATGTAATTGTATGTGCATGATGGCGTACAATGTCATCTTGGGCAACTAACGTGTCGTTTTCAGTTAGAATAATGCTTAAGAGTGCCTGACTGGTCTCCAACCGACGCCGTAATTCTTCACGGGGGATGCCGAGACGCAGTGGATAGCTGGTGTGATAGTCTGTCACTTTATTGAGCATGTTGCTTTGCAATGCAAGCAATCGCTCGAATGCCCAAAATTGCCCCTCTCCTACTTGCACAAGTTTTTGTTCATCTAGTGCAGATTGGATAGCGTCTTGTAATTGGGCATCGTCGTAAGCTGTTGTCTTCTGAAGCTGGGAAAAAGTCTGTGGCTGAGGTGTATCGGTTGCTTGTGTAACACGCTCTGCCGGTGTACCTTCGTAGAGTGTTTCTAGGCGCGAAATCACATTCGGCTGGAATCTTTTCCAGCGTTGCTTCGGGTTGGGGTCAATGATGATACCACCACCGATAGTCTGTGCAGGCGATGGATAGCGTAGTATGAAACGGTCACGTTGCGTCAGTGGGATGGCATCGCGCAAGCGCAATTGCAACCAGCTCTCGTTATTAGGATGCAAGGTTTCGTCATTAAGCAAGCGAACAGTTGCCATTGTCTCGGATGCACCAGAGAAAAATTTAACTTTTGCGTTGTGTTTCAGTGGGCGGTCTGCATCTGCGAGATGACGAAAATGCACATCAATCAGTTGGGTAGGGTGTAATTGTCCAAGGTAGGCAAGCACATCCCCGCGCTGGATGTCATCAGTGCTTAAACCCGCGATGTTGACCGCGACACGACTGCCAGGCAAAGCAGTCTCAATATCTTGTTTGTAGCTTTGTAAGCCACGCACACGACCTGTTTTACCGGATGGTTGTATATCTACGGTGTCCCCTATGTGGAGTGTCCCCCCAGAAAGTGTGCCTGTAACGACTGTACCGAAGCCATCAACAGAGAATACACGGTCAATGGGTAGATGTGGTTGATTGTAGTCGGTACGTTGCGGGAGTGTGCTGAGATGCTCGGTTAGCGTGTTTACGAGGTCATCAATACCTTCGCCTGTATGGGCTGATATGCGAAGAATAGGCGCATTTTCAAGTGTTGTATGTTCTAGCACCTCTTGCACGTCAAGTTCTACAAGATCAAGCCATTCAGGGTCTTCTATGAGGTCGGTTTTAGTGAGCAGGACGATGCCATTTTGGATGCCGAGTAAATCGAGGATGGCAAGATGTTCGCGGGTTTGGGGCATCACGCCTTCATCAGCGGCGATGACAGGTAAAGCAACATCTATGCCCCCTATCCCTGCCAGCATATTCTCGATGAAATCACGGTGTCCAGGCACATCAACTATGCCCACCGTTTCGCCATCGGGCAAATCGAACCACGCGAACCCTAAATCAATTGTCAGTCCGCGTGCTTGTTCTTCTGCCCATCTATCGGGTTCGATGCCTGTTAGGCGCCGAACAAGTGTTGATTTACCATGATCGACATGTCCAGCTGTGCCAATTACACGCATGGTTAACGATTACCATTTGGAGGGTAGCTCCCTGTACCGTTCGTATTGGAACTATCATCAATTGCGCGAGTTGATTGCGTGTTGGTTGGGTCTACTTGTCCGGTATCGTATTGCAAAATCATAGATTGATAGTGGTCACGGTACATGCTGGCACGTTCACGTTCAAGATTCCAAATACGCTTGAGGCTCTCATTAAGTGGTTGAATACGCGCTTGGAGTTCTTCAAGTTGTTTAACGTAAGACGAAAATTCTTTGTCATGGTTGCGCCATACTTCATCGCTGGACAAGCGGAGTTGCTTCCATCGTTTTTGTTCTTCATCACGCCAATCATTCCATTCTTGGCGGAAACGTTCCTCACTGAGGCGTTGCATTTCAGCAACTTCGTTAATACGGCGTTCAAGACGATCACCGATGCGGTCAAAGTCATCAATGATACGCTTCATCTCACGGTAGGTCGATGCCCACGATTCAAAGCGTTCGATATTTTCTTGCATCGCTTGGTCATGTTCGCTGAAGCGTTTGACTATATCATCGACTTTTTGATCGCGTTGCTGGTTGAGTAGATTTTGTTGGTCTAGGAATTGTTGAATTTGCTCACGCCGTTCTCTATCACCATTTTGAACTTCTTGGATGCGCCGTTCATTCCGGAGCGACAAATCTTCGATGAGCGATACTTTCGGGCGTAGGGTGTCGATTTGCTTACGAATCTCTGGGAGTTCACTTTCAGTTTCAGATATGCGTCGTGCATCTTGGCGACGTTGTTCTTCCAAGAAAGACAAGCGACGGTCAGGTTCTTCAAAGCGTTTCGCTAAGTCGTCAACTCGTTGTTGAATGATAGATACAGAATCCGCAACGCGATTCCCTTCGGTTTTCACTTCGGTGAGGCTACCTGTATTGCGCTTGAGGGTGTCGATTTGTTCTTGCAGTTCACGAATCGTACGCTGAAAATTTTCACGGCTAATATCTTGGCGACGTTCAGATTCGCGTTCAGCATTGAGGCGACGCGATTCTGTTGATTCAAGCAATTGACGCATTTCAGCACGCAATTTTTCTAGTAATTCGCCTTGGTCAGCGAAGGCTGTACCACCACCACGCATCACCGTTTGGTCAGATTCGACGGAGTTAATACGACTTTGTAGCGTAGTCATTTTCTCGCTCTGCTGGGCGAGGCGCTCTTCTAGTGTAGCGATGGTTTGCTTATCGCGGCGACGTTCTTCATCTAGCCACTCGATCATTCTCGCAATTTGGTTAATTTCCATAGGTTTTTTACTTCCTTGTGGTAAAACGTGCGGTATGGTCAGGAAGGCGACCCACGCGATTTTTCTGTTAGCGATATAAGCTAATTATAGCACAGCGAGACGGTGTGTCGATAAGACTTGCGAAGCGTTGGTTTTCCTTAACCGAATTGTACGGGTAGAATAGAGATAGTTGATTCAACAGAAAGACGAACTATGTATCGCACACGCGAAGAATTAGAGGCGATGGAGGCTGACCGACTTGCGCCATACGCCCTATTGAGCAAAAACAGTCGTGGACGTTTTCATCATGACCATGAACCCCGTTATCGCACAGCGTTTCAGCGTGACCGTGACCGCATCATACACGCGGCTGCGTTCCGCAAGCTAGAGTATAAAACACAGGTATTCGTCAATGACTTCGGGGATTATTTTCGGACACGATTGACGCATACACTTGAGGTTGCGCAAATTGGGCGTACCATTGCACGCGCTTTGGGTGCAAACGAGGATTTGACTGAGACGATTTGCTTGGCACATGATTTGGGTCATCCCCCATTCGGGCATGCAGGTGAGGGTGTGCTGAATGAGTTGATGAAAGAATGGGGCGGTTTCAATCATAACCATCAGAGTTATCGAGTAGTGACGGTGTTAGAGAAACGCTATCCGCAGTGGGATGGCTTGAATTTGACACTAGAAACACTCGAAGGTATCGCTAAACACGAAACCGAGTATGATTTGAGTGAGACAACCGATTTTGATGCGGATACACGCGGGAGTTTAGAAGCGCAAATTGCAGATGTCGCAGATGAACTGGCGTATAACGCGCATGATTTGGACGATGGTTTGCTGGCAGGGCTTATCAATACAGAACAGCTAAAAGAACTCGACATCTGGCAGATGTTGTGTGAACGGCTGGATTGGGATGGGCATCTACTGAGTGAGATTGACCGTCATCGTTTTATCCGCGAATTAGTAGGTATTATGGTGAGTGATGTGTTGACAACAACAACCGCACTCATCACAGAACGGAACATCAAAACGCCAGAAGACATCATACAGCAAGCGGATAATATCGTGCAATATAGCCCTGAGCAACGAGCGCGTAACCGTGCCTTGAAAGATTTCTTGTACAAGAATATGTACTTTCACTATCGGATTGCGCGTATGAAACAACGGGCTGACCACTTTTTGAGTCGGCTATTTGAAGCCTATGTGAAAAGCCCAAATCAACTGCCTCCTGATTTTCAGGTGGCAATTGCAGAACGAGGTGAACACCGTGTTGTGGCAGATTACATTGCGAGTATGACAGATAGAAGTGCTTTGCTAGAATACAGAACGTTATTTGACCCGATGATGCGCCCTGAGTGAGGTGAAGGCATGGCAGGTGAAACAATTCTGAACGGACGCTATCAACTCGTTGCCCAACAGGGGTCGGGTGGGATGTCCGTGATTTACAAGGCAGTTGACCGCGCACTCGGACGCACCGTAGCCGTCAAAATTTTGCGTCCAAGTTTGACGAGTGACCCGTCATTTTTGGAGAAATTCCGCGCAGAAGCACGCGCCGTTGCGAACTTATCGCATCCCAATATTGTAACGGTTTTTGATGTCGGTAGTGAAGGTCCGACGCACTATATCGTGATGGAGTTGGTCGAAGGCACTGACCTGAAGAAAATTATCAAACAGACAGGCGCACAACCTGTTGACCGTGCTGTTGACCTAGCGATAGATATTTGTGCGGGATTAGGCTATGCCCATCGTTCAGGTTTGGTACATGCTGACGTTAAACCGCAGAATGTGCTGGTCACGCCACAATTTGAAGTGAAGGTAACGGACTTCGGTATTGCGCAGGCACTCACGGATACCCAGCCACAACAACGCGCAGAAGTTGTGTGGGGGAGTCCACATTATTTTGCGCCAGAACAAGCACGCGGCGAAGCACCTACCCCACAAGCTGATGTTTATGCTGTTGGCGTAGTTTTGTTTGAATTGCTGACAGGTGAGTTGCCGTATGCGGGTGCAAGTCAGCAAGATTTGGCGATGGCACATATCAAAGAGCCGATTCCGAATCTACATGATTATCGTCCGGGCATACCGGATAGATTGGCGAAAATGGTCTACAAAGCAATGGCGAAGAAACCAGAAGGACGCTTCCGCAATGCTGACCAACTCGGCAATGTGCTAACAAGTTACCGTGATTCAGCACAGGGCAATACGGCTGTCGCGCCTCAAGTGCCATCACAACCAAAGCAACCGCCCTCTCAGGCAACTGTGCCAAGCAATCGTCCGCCTGGTATTGGCGGACAGCCACGCACTACAAATGAGCCACCAAAAAATAGCGAAGTCACGGCAAGGTACAGCGCCGCACCCAATGCGCAAAATCTATATGACCCACGCAATGCACAAAGCCAGTCGGCACAGAATTATCCGCAAGCACCACAATCATTTGAGCAACGCTATAGTGTGCCTGCACCACAGGGTCAGCAAAACCAACAAGGGTATTATCCACAGCAACCTGCACCAGACAATTATCCGCAACCGCAGACTATGTCACCAATGGCAGGCGATAGTGCGCGGTTTGCCTCGCAACAATCGCAACCCTACAGTCAGAATATGCCATATGTAAACGATGAAGAAGGCATGGATATGGTAACGATATCACTCGGGGTATTGGCATTAATTGCCGTGAGTGGACTCGTGATACTATGGATTATTGTGATTGCTACTATCTAAGCGTTTTATAGTAGATAAATGTAATGGGGACGCGCTGGGATAGCGTGTCCCCTTTTTTATTATTCGCCTGTCATGGAGCTTGTTGGACTTTCCCCCAGTTGAATATCAATATTTTCAATGAGCGCAGTTGCCCCGCCTTGCGATGTGGTTGCCATATAAATACCAATAGGTCCAGGACCGAAAGTGGATTCATCCAAGAAGGTTACAAATTCATCATTTACCGTCACGAGTAAGGTATCGTCTGCGAGGAGGAAATCTATCGTATTTGATTGACCAATCCTTTGAATAGCTTCATTCTGTTCCCATACATCGGTAGCATCACCACCGTTACAGGCAGTACGCAATTCACACCAGACATCGTTTTCGAGCTTCCAGACGCTGTACCGTCCCCGTCCATCTATTGCAAATACATTATAATTCTCGTTATCTTGATAGCGGAAAATAATACCAAAAGCACTGGCTGGACTTGCACTGTCTTCCAGTAGTGTTCCTTCTAGGACAATATGGACATCTTCATAGATAAACTCAGGATCAAGTAAAGATGTCGTTGCTAAGTCGCGCTCATCAGTAGAAATGCGATACGCGCCGTCTTCTATCGTGCGTTGAACAGCGGAATCAGGTGTGCGTTGCCAGTACACATTTATCGGGTCGTCATCTGCAAAGTCGGTAAAGAAGAAAGCAGCATCACCTAACATACCCATACCTGCCATACTGGATGTACCTAAATCTTCATCATCTTCTGCATCTACAACGGCAGGAATTTCTGTAACAGTCGGCGCAGTATTGGCAGTTTGTTGTGAGATACGTGCGATTAGCAAGAATGAAATAATCGCAATAGCGAGTGCCGCAAAGCCGAGTGGATTCTGACGTGCCGGTTTTATCACCAGTGTCTGGATTGTGCGCGTCACCGCGTTACTTTTTGTCGGTGGCATGTCTAGCACTTCGGTTGCTGGCGGGGTCGTCGTTTTCACGCCAGCACTGAATCCTTCAGGGCGTTTAGGCAGTGTGCCAGGTTTAAAACGCTCGGTATCGCTCTCTCTCATGATGGCAGATTCGAGTTCATTGTAGAGCGCCATTGCACTTTGATAGCGGTCTTCGGGGCGTTTTGCCAATGCACGGTTCAGCACAGCATCAAGCGCCGGATTTCGCACTTGCATAAATTCCGATACGCTGGGAGGTGGCATCTGGACGTGTTTTAACAATAAGGATACGGTGCTTTCATCATCAAAAGGTGGGCGTCCCGTGAGCAATTCAAACAAAATGACACCAAGCGAATAAATATCGCTACGGTGGTCGATGGGCTGTCCCGTTGCTTGCTCTGGAGACATATAAGCTGGTGTACCAATGATGGTATCTTCTTGTGTCAGGTTCGAGCCTTGCGCCAGTCGTGCAATGCCAAAATCTGTCAGCACAACATGTTCGTCGTCAGTAAAAATAATATTGGCAGGTTTGACATCACGGTGAATCATATCACGCTCATGAGCGTAATCGAGTGCCTCTGCCAAATCCTTGACAATATGACGAGTTTTTTCGTGTGCTAGTGTCTCATGGTCTGCACGACAGCTTGTCATCACATCAATGAGGGTGTCGCCTGGCAAGTAGTTCATCACCATGAAATACACTTTACCCGAATCAGATTCAAGCGTATCAAAGTCGTAGATTTGAATAATATTAGGATGGTTGAGGCTGGCTATCAGGCGTGCTTCACGCACAAAGCGTTCTTTAAACGTTTTCTCATAGAGTAGATGTTCATGCAACACTTTTATTGCAACTTCACGATCAAGATTGGTATCGGTTGCGCGATAGACGGTTGCCATCCCACCAGAGCCGAGCCGTTCTTTGATTTTATAACGTGTTAGTTGTGTGCTTAATGTATTTGATATATTAGCCATTGGTATCCTTCACCTGACCTGCTCACTCACTCTATTAGTGTACTTGTTGTTTATGACAAAAGAATGACAAACTTAAGCAAAATTGAGAATTTTATGTTGGATATTCTAAATCTAAGTATCAATTCATATTGAATTAACAAATAATCAGTGGAAGCCTCAACAACACCATAATACATAATGGATTTACGCCTCAGTATCCTTAGCGATTGTAAAGGATTTCGGTGAAAGTTTGCTAAGAAGCCTATCGCACATTAAATGAATAGGGCAACGACAGCACGTTGCCCATATAAGATAAATTGTGCTACGTCAGTTATTCTGAGACGGCTTCAAACACTGGACGACCTGCCCCATTGGCGTCAATCATGCTGTAGTAGCAAGCTGTTGTGCTATCTGTGAAACACCCATTGAGGTTGTAGATGAACATCGCTTGTACGAAGCCCGCTTCATCACCAGCCGCGAGTGCGTCAGTGGTGTATTGTGCTTGTTCTTCAGCCGTGTTGAAGGTAACAAATTCGAGTTCGCTACCATCACCTGTCGCGCCTTCTGCTGTCCCCCAACCGAAACGTGTCACCCAGAGAGGCATCTCTGCGCCACCATTCTCATCAAGGATTTCGCGGTATTCGTCGAGTTGCTCTGCGAAGTAGAAATATCCTGATTCATCGTACCCTGGATCGGTATCAGGGTCGCCACAGCACATTTCATCCGGCGGATTACTGAAACCATCGAGATGCACGTTAATACCATCGCTGAAATTCATGACACCTTGTTCGAGTAGTGCTTCAAAGAAAATAAAGTTGTCAATTGAATTATATTGGTCATTATTGCCTGTTGGCGCGAGCCCAGCGGTTAGTACGAGTGCATCTTCATCGGCTTCTTTGATAGCATCATAGGCAGCTTCAAGCAAATCAATATAGCGAACATCGCTCAAACCAGCATCAGGGATTTCATCACTGCGGAGCGTTACATTGGTACGCATCCAGTTAATGCGCAGGTTGGGTTGAAACCAAATTTCATAAGCCGCCACACGTCCTTCATATTGCGTGGCGACTGCACCTGCGAATGTGCCAAAGGTACTGAGGTCATCGGGTGGACCATAGGTTGGTTGCTGGAGTGCGAGTTCAGTTGAGCTAGGGCGCGACCAATCCGGCGCACCCGTCAGCAAAAGAACAATATCAAAGTTGCCTTCAAAGGCGGCAACTGCACTATCAATTTCGGAGAAATCAAACGTGCCTTCTTCTGGCTCGACTTCTGCCCAATCAACCGTTAGTTTGACCCATGAAACGCCGAGTTGGGTTGCGAGGCTTGCCAACGACGCATAATCTGTATCTGGCAACACTTCGATACCCACTGCCATATCAACTTCTAATGCGCCTGCATCGGCACTTTCATCTGTGCCTTCGGTATCTTCAGTGTCCTCAGTATCTTCTGCATCACTTTCGTCTGCATCTTCGCTATCATCTGTATCAGCATCGGTACTACCTTCTGGAAGCGTGATTTCTTGACCGACGAAAATCAGATTTTGGTTGAAAATATCGGGGTTGAGTCCAAGTAATGTGTTGACGGTGGTGTTATTACGGACAGCAATGCGGAAAAGTGTATCACCTGCTTGTACAGTATATGTGCCACCTGCACTGGGT
Organism: Chloroflexota bacterium; assembly: GCA_038522085.1. Classification (GTDB taxonomy): domain Bacteria; phylum Chloroflexota; class Anaerolineae; order Aggregatilineales; family Phototrophicaceae; genus JAUZRW01. The sequence continues at coordinate 34,027 of JBCBKJ010000004.1, read as the reverse complement.
TCTTCTTCATCACTTGGCACTTCAGTTGCTTCGGGTTCAGCCGTTGCTTCTGGCTCAATCGTCGCCTCTGGAGCGGTTGTAGCTTCGGGTTCAGCAGTGGCAACTGGCTGTTCAGGTACATTACCAGGAATCGTAAGCACTTGTCCGACAAAAATCAAAGCAGGATTAGCGATGTTGTTTGCTTCTGCTAGCTGATTAGTCGTTGTGCCAAAGCGGAGTGCAATACGAAACAGGTTATCCCCTGCTTGTACGGTATAGGTTGCACTATCGGTAGGTGCATCGTTCACAGGTACTTCTTGAGTTTCTTCCGGTGCGGCTTCGGTTACAACCGTTTCAGTTGTCTCTGGTTCGGTTGTAGCTTCGGGTTCTGATGTCTCTTCTTGTGCCATGACGGATGTCACGAATATCATGAGAATGAGCAAAACAAATACGGCTGTCAAGCGATTAAATCGCATAATTGACTCCTTAGGGCGGACTCTTATGGTCAAAGTAAGATGTTTAATTAAGTAGATATTACATCGAACGGCACAGTCTCGCTACTTTCCACATGCTATAATCTGAATCAGGTTTGAATTTGGTGAAGAGAGTGAGTAAAAAATAGATGAATAACGGACAACGGCGTGGAACTTTTGCCATCGGGATTGGTTTTGTGCTGGTTGCGATTGGTGGCGTGATACTGAGTCTATTTGCAGGTAATGTGCTGACGGCTGGGCAGGTTGTATTGGGTGGGATAATATTTTTTCTGATAGTTTCGCCACTATTTGGCTACGGCATCTACACCTATGCACGATTCAGCGAAGCGAGTGCGCTAAAGACAAACGAAGAAATGGAAAAACCACGTCAATTGCTGGATTTATTGCGTGAGCAAGGACACGGTGACATCATAACATTGGCTGAAACACTCGACACACAGCCGGATATGATACGTGGCTATATTGATGACCTAGTAGCATTGAATATTTTTAGTGGGATAGCCGATTGGGAAAATGGTATGCTGGCAGTCATTGAACCAACTGTCTTGGACGCGCTGGCGTCTTGCCGTACCTGCAAAACGACCATTAGCATAAAGAGTGGCGTCACTATTTGCCCAACTTGCTACACACATTATTATCGTCCTGAGCCTGAAATATAAAAATCAAGGAAAAATTGGCGTTCAATCCCCCTCATAACTGGGGGACATTATCGTAAAAAAGAGCGATAGGATATACTCAGTGTTGAGTCTTATAAGGAGATACCCATGCCTTCCGAACTGTACAATCAAATTATTTCCCAAAAAGGTAGCTTTGAAAAACTAATAATGAAAATTCCAGGTTTCAAAGGCTACCAAGAGAAACAAGCGCGACGCACGGCTGACCGTTTGTTGAGAGAACATCTTGCTAATGAAATTGACGCCCATATCAAAGCCTTTGGTCGCCTGCAAAACAAATTGCTGGATGGTGGTAAAGGGTTACGGTACATGGCACGCGCCCGTGAAGTACAAGCTCAGATTCAGATGTACCATGATAAGGTAGAGACGGCTGCCCCCAAATATTCAGGTATGTGGGCGCAAGTCAAAATTGATAATGATGCGCTAGACCGTATCTATGCTTTTGACGAAGCACAATTTCGCTTTTTGACCGAGTTGGATGCCGCGATTGCAGAAATGGAAGCGGCTGTGACATCTGGTGAAGGTGTTGAAGATGCAATGGACACTGTTTTCGATACGGCATCGAAAGCATCAGATGCCTTTGATTTGCGGGATGATGAAATCCTGAATTTGAACAAGTTTTAAGTTACGCTCATTGGCTGTCGCATACCTAAGCGGGGTGCGACAGGTGATATATTCACACGATTTAAAATGTATTACAGGAGATTAGAGTAGATGCGTATTATCGACGTAATTGACCATACAAACGTGATGGACGATGAGTTTACTTATCGTGAGCCTCAGCAAGGGAGCGGTGACTGGCGCTTCGGGTCGCAAGTGATTGTCGGTGAAAGTCAGCAAGCCGTATTTGTGCGTGGTGGTGAAGCGCTTGATGCGCTTGGTACAGGTCGCCACACCCTATCGGTAGCTAACTTGCCGATTCTCTCTGGTTTGATTGGGCTGGCTACAAGTGGCCGTACACCATTTACGGCTGATTTGTATTTCATCAATTTGAAGAGCATGCCACAGATTGGCTGGGGAACGAACCCGCCTATTCCGTTGGAAACACCTGGTAAGGGTATGGGTGCAGTATTACTGAGTACATTTGGTACGATGAATATTTCTATTGCTGACCCAATGCGCTTTTTGAAGAAATTTGGTGTTGGCAAGCCCAGTACCCGCGTTGATGACATCAAAACATCTTTGCAAACTAAGTTGCTGGGTGAACTAACCGTGTTGTTGATGGGGTCGGGTGTACAGAGTGTGCCACAGGCAAACGGCTTCTTAGCTGACCTTGAAGGCGCGGCACTGACAAAACTCAGCACGGAATTTGAAGCTGAATTTGGTATCAAAATTCAGTCATTAGATGCAAATCCTTTCCGTGCGAAACAAGCGTCGATTGATGAAATCATGAACTATGTGAGCCTCGAAAATTACGAACGTATCAAACGTTTGCAGATTGCAGAGACAGCGGCTGGCAACGAAGGCATGGCTGGTGGCTTGGCAGGGGCAGGTCTTGGATTAGGTGTCGGGCAATCGCTTGGTGCTACGATGAATCCAGGGCAAAATGATATGCAAGCTCAGATGATGCAACAGCAACAGATGATGATGCAACAGATGATGCAACAAATGCAGAATATGCAGAACCAAAATATGCAAAATCAACAACCTGCACCACCTCCACCTGCGCCAGCTACCCCAGCAGCATCTTCTGGCACACCAACGACCCGCGCTGAAATCGAAGGTGCGATTGACCAGTTGGATATGCGCTTGATGAATGGTGAAATTTCGGAATCTATCTACAACCGCCTGATGGAAAAATGGCAATCGAAGCTCGATGGGCTTGATTCCTAAAATAAGCACGAAACACACCCAACGGACATGCAAATGAGTATGTCCGTTTTCAATTTAGGGTATCGTCACCGAACCAAGCGCATAAGCATCCGAGCCATCTTCTAGTAAGAGGCGTTGTTGCGTTGCAGGGTTGTACCAGCCTGTATAGAGTGTATATGTACCAGAAGCGACCTCATCAAGCGGGAGTGTGAATACATCCCGATAAACGGTATCAGTTTCCCATGTATCGGTTTGGACGCGCCCTTGTTGAGGTGGATGGTCATCTTGTGACCAGAGTGGTGAGCCAGTCGCAGGGTTCACGTCGCCTACGAGATGTACAAAGGCAGTGAGTGAGGTATCTGTTTGGGTAGTTGGTTGCCAATAAAGCCACACGATGAGCGTATCAGTCGGTGTGGGAGAGGGGATATTTGCACCAGCTAAAGTGATGTTATCACTAAATATCGCTAAGGATTGGGGAGCAAGCTCTGTTGGCAAAACTGTGTAATCCATGAATTGACGCACAGGCAAGCCTGCTAGATTTGTCTCGCGCACGAGCTGTAAATTATCAAATGCCCACTGCTCAACCACACCTGCATTTTGCCAATCAGGGAAGGTCTGCCCGACTATCCACATACTATGATGCGCGTCTGCTGTCGTTTCCATCGTGGTAATCACATCAGGTATTGGTTGGTCAAAATTTTCAGGCAAGGCAAATTCTGGCGCGGGAACGGCATTTATCTCATAATAAAAGCCAAAACTTGCATCCACACTTGTTTGAATAATGACTTCTTCGGCTGTTGTGTTTTCAACTAAGTAATCGACTAGTCCTGCCCAATCAGGTGCTTTGAGATACGCGGGATTATGGTAGTGATTATTGAGACTGGTTGCACTTAGCACAACAAGCATCCCCATAATAGCAATGCTTCCTATGCGCGACCAATTGGCTTGCCAAGCAATCACAACTGTATAACATAGAATGAGTGTGTAGGCAGGCGCAACAGGCATGATATAGCGCGGACGAAAGATGCCTAAGCGCGTTGAAATGACACTCAGAACAATCAGCGGGATAATGCTCACAAAGAGTAAAAAGAGTGTCGAACGGTTGCGTTGTGTTGCTACGATTATAGTTGATGCTATAACGACACCTGTAACCAAAAGCCACCAATCTGTGGTCGGGTTGAATTGCTCTTGGAGACTTAGGGACAGTGTTTCGCCAAAGATTAGTACAGGCACAAAACGTTCCCACACTTGCACTAAATCAAAGCCACCTGTTGTGCCTCCATATGCCCCACTGTTGATGAGATTGCCTTGTAGAAGCAAATAGGTAGCTATCGTGATAACGATGATTGCGCCATTGAGCAATGACCAACACAATAACATCGCACGGTTACGATAGTGAATAGCGAAGGCATAAAGTCCGAGTGTGCCAATCGTGATAAGTTCGTTGTAGAAAACCATGCAGGTAAATAGCGATGCGACTGTGTAGAGAAGCCAATCTATGCGACGTGGCTGTTTGCTGTGTAGTACACGTAACGCCAGCCAGAGCGTCAGAACACTCAGCCCACCCCAGATGCCGTAATTGCGGAAATCTTGGGCGTGCCAAATTTGGAACGGGTGAATTGCCCAAATGAACGCTGCCAGCGAACCGACGGCTGGTTGTTTGGTGAGGTATTTACCGAGTGCATACATCGCGGGTATCCCGAGCATATTGACTAGCACAGGCAACATACGCAAGGCAAATTCAGATTGTGCGCCAAAAATAAGCCCCCAACCACGAAACAGCGCGTACGTCAGGGGCGGATGGGGTTCGATGGCGGCAATGGCTGTCAGCGATTCAGCAAGAGGTGTGAGTGTCCAGCGTTGCACGCTAAATGCCTCATCACCGCGCAATGGCACAGCATCTAAGCTATAAAGGCGTAAACCGAATCCAAGCAAACAGAGCGCAATCAGTAGAATGCTAGTGCTATGCTTAGGCATCTGCGTCAGGGTAGCGTCGCCGATTCAAAGGCTTCGATTTGTTCATCCGTCATGGGCAATGTCACCCGTTGCTGAATATTATCTTTTTGGGCGCGATTGAGGTCACGCATATAGTCGTTGAGATTAGGTGATTTCTTCTCATCTGCGAACAAAATCGGCACTGAGCTTTCACCCTCAAAGGTAATTTCTACTTTTGGACTGACGAAAACAACGAGTGGTTGCACCTCTACATCCGGCGCGATGTCTGCAATGGCTTTGCTAACATGCTGGGCGGCACGCTTTGCATCACGCACGGGGTCGCCTACACCATCCATACGCATACCACTCAGAAAGCGCGAGATACTGCTCTTGTGTGTTTTCCATTCATCACCATCGACTGTAAATTCGTCATCATGCCAGCGCGTAACAATGGCATAAACACCTTGCGGAGCAATCAGTACATGACGGGCTGGAAAGTGAAAATAGTTATAGAGGATGCTCTTTTTACTGACACTCTTGAGTCCGTCTGGGAGGGCTTTTTCAGGATGTGGTTCTCGCGCCCAATTATTGGTCATACGGACGGAGAAAATAGTCAGCACGAAAGCGACGGGAATAGCCAGTGCTTGCAGTAAAAATACCCAATCTGCGGGTCCTTCACCTGTGAAAAAGGTGTAATTGATGAACACGAAGCCACCAATGAGCAAGCCAAGTGTGCCAAGAAAGAGCCAAGTGGCAATCGAGCGATTACGATTTACGAGTTTACGGTTTGTGACGATACGCATATGTATTATTAGCCTGTCTTATTTGCATGAAAACCCGCTAACAGGTATCTGAAAGCGGGTATGTTTGCTGGTACTATTTACTCGACATAGATTACGAATCGAGTGTACGACAGGTATCCGTGAAACGCAGGATACCACCATCTACGTTGGCAATATTGTTTGTTTCATTCGCTTCTGCAATGACATTTTCTGGGTCAATGATAAAGCGCACGGTTGTATCTTCATTGATGAAAATATCTGGCATGACAAAACCCGCTTCATAGAAATTAACGGTTGTGCCTGGTTGGATAACGGGCAATGTGTAATCAACGCCTTCTATAATTGTGCCTGTCCGCTGGTTGATTACCTGCACACGTACAACAGACACAGGTGTTGGTTCAAAACCAAGATTGAATATATTGAATGTGGGGCGATATTCATATCCACAATAGAAATTCTCTGTTTCGTCATTCCAGAACTCGCTCTGCATAAATGGAACGCCTGAGAAATACAGGTCGGCATTGAGTGTTGGCTCATCGCCTGTGCGTGGCACAAAGTATGAGATAAAACCTGCATGTGTTACTTCTGCACATACCCATTCACCGTAGCGCACAGTCGGGAGCATTTCCCACTGACGCGGTGCGCCGTATGCGATACCAATCACGGCTGTCTCTATTTCCCCCTGCTCTGGGCGCAGGCAATGCGTCACCGGAACAATCATTTCTTCTGAACTATCGGGGGTTGTATCCCCATTGACGAAAATTTCGTAGAAGAAACCACGACGGTCAAAAGATGGCACTGTCGCAGGTAAATCTTCTTGATTGATAAATTCGCCTGGTTGGAATAGCCCAATATCAGCACGGCAATGTGTCGTGAATTGCAAACGTCCCGTAATTTCTACATCTTCTGGGTCATAGATGAGACGTTCACCACAGTAGGGATATTCTTGAAGCACAGCGAGACTTTCGTCACCACCATCAATTTGAATACCAACAGGTACACCACTAGCATTTGTACCATCACCCAGTAAAGCGGCACTGACTGGCGTGACCTCTGCGGTGATGCGTGCGACCCCATTCTGATTGACGTTCACTGGTTCGCTACCATCAGCTGGACCAAATACAGTTGCAGTAGAGAGATTACTCAGGTCAAAGGTTGTGCCGGGTGTCCATGCCCAATAAGTCAACACAGATGAGCCACTTTCATCCGCGAAAAAGCGGAATCCCGAAGGCAGATAGAAGCCTACCCATACAACAGGTGCTGTCAGTGTGACAGGGTTTGGCAAATCAATGAAAGCTGTACCTGCCGATTGAATGATGACAGATGTTTGATATGCCAAAACAGCATCTTGTGGCGAGCCACCATTCGTATCTTCATAGATGACGACCTGAATGGCTTGTTCTGGTACGGCTTGTTGAACCGCAATCGTCACTCTATCCATGACGACTGCCCCGCCGAAATTTTGGGAGCTAAGGTCGAAGCCATTCATAACGAGTGTTGGTTCGCCATCAATGAAAAAAGACCCACTTGTCGTCCCTGAATTATTGGACAAGGTAAGCTGACCTGCTTGTGCAGGCGAAATTTGCCACTGGAATAAGCCCACAGCAAGGGCAATGAATGCAAAAATACTAAGCATGCGAGATTGGCGCATAAGAATTTTCCCTCTGGTAAAAGCGTGCTACATCAAGGTGTTCATGAACGCGATTCGTATTGTATGCGTTGTTCATAATGCGGTCAAGCGGTTGCACGTCATGAGCAGGTTACGGTCTGTAGACAAACTAAGTCTTGGATTAGCCTAGTTTGGATGGCACGATATGACTATAATGCACATCGTTTGGATATTTACCGGAGTTTTGCATGGCTGAATTTATTTTTGTCGCTGTTTTGATGGCATTAGGAATGGGGGCTTACTGGTCGTTTATTTTGTTGCCACGTCAACGTGAATTTACAAAACGCCAAAATATGGCACGTTCGCTCGTTGAAGGTGATGAAGTTATCACGGCTGGGGGTATTGTTGGTAAAGTGATGCGCATCGAGAGTGACAAGGGTGTTGCCTATGTCGAACTCGCAGACGGATTACAAGTGCGCGTTGTGATTGCGGCGATGCTTGACCGTTATGACCCCGAAGAACTGGCAAAGAATGCCCGCATGGCACGACAGGAAAGCGCAGAACCCGCCTCCTAAGCGTGTAAACAATTATCCATTATGACAACCATGCCCGACAACGGGCATGTGGCTTATTAGACGACAAAGGATTTTTCAATGACGACACATATACGCTGGCTCGTCATCATCGTATTATTATCGGCGTTTTCTATTTGGGTAATCATCCCCAAAGATACAGATTTCGCACCCGATTTCAATGACGATGATACGCCTGATTTTCTCATTCGGGGACAGCAACCGCTTGGGCTTGACCTTGTGGGTGGCTTGCGCGTTCTGCTACAAACTACGGTTGACCCCACCACATATACACCAGAAGACTTAGAAGAAACTGCCAATAACGTAGCTCGGCGTGTGAATGCGCTTGGTCTGAGCGAGGCAACCGTGCAGACACAGGGTAATTCGCGTGTTCTGGTTGAATTACCGGGCGAAAATGACCGTCAGCGAGCGATTGATACGATTCAGCAAACGGCTTTATTAGAGTTTGTGGATTTCAGTGGCTTATTTGGGCAGGCACAAGGGCTTGAAGGGCAACGTATTCTGACCGACCAGCAGATTGCACTTGGTCTGGTTGACCCCGCTAACACTGACCGTATTTTGAACCCTTCGACTGGACAGCCTTTCGTAACAGGTTTGACGGGCAATTGTCTTTCAGCAGCGAGTGCAACCTTCGCGGCGACCTCGAACCTTGCGCAACCCGAATGGTTTATTGAGTTTGAAGTAGCGCCCGATTGTGTCAGTCAATTTGCAGAATTTACGGGACGCATGGTCGGGCAACCAATGGCATTGGTACTCGATGGTGAAGTGCTGTCTGCGCCGACTGTGAATCAACAGTTGGATACAGGTGGCATCATCACAGGGCAATTCAGCGAAGAAGAAGCGACCCAACTCGGTTTGCAATTGCGTTCCGGTGCGTTGCGGATTCCGCTTGAAGTTGAGAGTGCTGTTGAAGTCGGCGCGACGCTAGGTCAGCAATTTTTGGATAATACGATTCGTGCAGGTACATTGGGCGCGATTGTCGTATTCTTGTTCATGCTAATTTACTATCGCGTGCCAGGTATCTCCGCAGATATTGCGCTGTTCGTGTTCATTTTGCTAAACCTCGCCCTGTTTAAGTTGCTTCCGGTAACGCTGACACTACCAGCAATCACAGGTTTCTTGATTTCGATTGGGACGGCTGTTGATGGTAACGTGCTAATTTTCGAGCGTATTAAAGAAGAAATTCGTGCAGGTAAATCACTCGATGATTCTTTGAATGATGGCTTTGACCGTGCGTGGCAGTCTATTCGTGATTCCAATATTTCGACGATTATCATTTGTGGCATTTTATTCCTGTTCGGGCAAACACCTGGCGCGAGTATCGTGAGTGGTTTTGCAGTAACATTGGCGATTGGTCTGGTACTCAACCTATTCACGGCTGTAACCGTCACACGCACGTTCTTGTATCTGATTGCAAACTTGACACGCAAACAACTAACCGAGAATAAGTGGTTACTCGGTGTATAGGAAGGTAACAGACGATGTTTAATCTAGTAGAAAAACGGCGCTGGTACTTTATCCTATCAGCTATGGTCATAATTCCAGGTCTCATCATCATGGGGTACTCGTGGGGGACAACAGGCGCACCGTTCCGCTTGAGTATCGACTTTCTTGGTGGGAGTATTTATACACTAACATTTGTTGGTGACGATGTAACTGAAGATGGTATCCGCACCGTCTTTGAATCCAACGGAGACGAGAATCCTGTTATTCAGCAATTGGGTGTCGAAGAAACACGCTGGTTGCTAGTGAATCCAACAACTGATGCTGGCGATGTTGATGCAACTATCACTGCGCTATCGGAGACATGGAGCAGTAGTGGGCAAGAAGGTACAGCCGTCATCAGCCAAACAGATGGTTTAGGCTATCTGATGGCATTCAGCGATGAGGCTATCACCGAAGAGACAGTTCGCACGACCTTTGCTGATTTCTTAGGTGACGGCGCAACACTGAGCGCAGAAACCGCTACCACATGGTCAGTGCGGGCATCTTTCAAAGAAACTGAAGAAGAACGTCAGCAACTTGAAGCCGATTTAGAAGCACAAATTGCCCCGATTGACCGTGATAGCTTTAGCCTTGAAGCTGTCTCTGCGACAGTTGGGCGTGAGGTGACGCGCAGTGCGTTTTTCGCTGTGCTGGCTGGTGCAGCCGTTATCACGGGCTTTATCATGATTGCGTTCCGACAAGTACCGAATGCGTTCCGTTATGGTGTTTGCGCGATTCTGGCGATGGTGCATGACATCTTGATTGTGATGGGTGTGATGTCACTGATGGGCTTACTTTTCAATTGGGAAGTAGATGCCCTCTTCTTGACAGCCGTGCTGACTGTTGTTGGTTTCTCGGTGCAGGATTCAATTGTGGTGTTTGACCGTATCCGTGAGAATATTCCTATCCGTCTGGGTGAACCCTACGAGACAATTGTGAATCGTAGTCTGTGGGAAACCATTCACCGTTCTTTGGCAACACAGTTGAATGCGTTCTTCATTATGATTGCGTTGTTGCTGTTCGGTGGCGAAACAGTTCAACACTTCATTTTCATTCTGTTCATTGGTTTGCTATCTGGTAGTTACTCGTCCCTATTCACGGCTGTACCATTGTTGGTCGCATGGGAAAAAGGCGAGATTCCATTCTTGAATCAAGAGAATGAATTTCAAACAGCAGACGCTGTAGCCTAAACAAAATAAGTCTACTCAACAATAAATAGTATAAAACTTTCAAATCCCGTATCTATGGTGCGGGATTTTTCTTTTCGATAATAGTATATTTTCTAATCCACGTATAGGTTATCACAGTACAAGTTCAGTTGAGCGATAACGCCGACGAAATTGATTAGGCGAGCAACCCCACTGCGCCTTAAAGCAGTGATAAAAGTGGCTCAGATTACCAAAGCCCACCGTGTAACAAATATCCGTAGGTGATGTATCCGTGTGCAAAAGAAGGTCACTGGCGTAATCAATACGCAGTCCGTTGATAAATTGAGAAGGTGTCGTACTCATATAGTCTTTGAAACAACGCCCGATATACTCTGGCGAACGGTTGGCTAATCTCAAGAGCGCATCCCGTCCCTCTATAGTATTTTTTCTTTCACGCATAGCAGCACACACAACTTGCAACCAATCTGGTACATAGGCGTTTATATTTTCAAAAGGGGTCAGAAAATATTCAGTGAGCAGGGTTGCAAGTAAAGCACGTAAACGCACACGCGCCCTGTGTTCATCTCGATATAAAAGTTGTCCCCATTGCTTCCATTGCTGTACAGTTCGTTGTCTGTCATCGGCACGCAAGATACGGTGTGGCGGACGTTCTGGTTCTAATAGGACTTTACAAGCATCGTCAAGAAAAATACAGATAGCATCAAAGGTCTGTTTCAGAAAGGCTATGTTCAATAATTCACAATTATCATCATGCCACTGACTAAAGTAATGAACGTCATCTGGTCGGATAAAGACGAGTGTGCCACTGGAAAGTGTTTCGGTTGTCTGATTGATATGATGATTGATTTCCCCGCGAATAACGAGAAAAATTTCGTAAAATTCATGGGTGTGTGCCTGTGTCGAGATATGCTCCACTAGCGAAAAATACCCATAATGTCCTTCTGCAATGGGGCTGATAATATCCGCAGACTTGATTTCCATTGTTCGCCTTAATGTCAAAATAGCACAATAATTGGCATTTTAACCACAAGACAGCACATGGGGAAATGCGCTAATCTATTATTAACACACAAAATTAGGAGATGAATCCCATGTCTAACTTCCGTATAGAGACATCCACAGTAGAACAGTATCACAAAGATGGTTACATTCTGTTTGACCAACCTATTTTCCCACAAGAAAAATTTGACCGCTTGGTAGCGATTTTTGAAGAATTGGCGGCTGGCTTAGAAGATGGCAAACGTACAGACGAACTTGATAAGCCACATTTCACTGACCCGCGCCTGTTCGAGTTCTTGATGGCAGATGAGGTGTTAGACCTTGTTGAACCACTGATTGGACCCAATATTGGCTTGTGGTCGAGTCACTTCATTGCTAAAGAACCGCTTGTTGGGCGTGCGACCCCATGGCACGAAGATAGCTCTTACTGGAAAGGGCGTCTGGATAGCATGGATAAAATTGTGACTGTGTGGCTAGCGATTGACCGCTCGGATAAAGAGAATGGTTGTATGCGGGTGATTCCAGGTACACACAATGATGGTTTTTCCGAATATGAAGATGTAGACAAAGCAAATAATCTCTTTGGTAGTGAAATCAAAGCTGATCAGATTGATGAATCTAAAGCTGTTTACTTTGAACTCAACCCCAACTTCGCATCTTTGCATGATGGACGTATCATTCATGGTGCAGAAGCGAATACGAGTCCACGTCGCCGTGCGGGTTATACCATGCGCTACTTCTCGATGGATATGAAATTTGATCCGACAGCAAAGGGCAACGAAACCCATAAAATGTGGTTGTGTCGTGGTGAAAATGTAGCGAATAATCCGATTGAACCACTGCCACAACTGAGCTAAAAACATTGCTTTGCTAGCATTGAACATTGAGCTTATACTGACGAATAGTATAAGCTCATCACAATTTGGAAAACCAATTTATGACACAAACTACAGGCGACGGAACATACACATTTAAGCATCGCCCTGACTTGCATACGATACCCTCACAAGCAATTTCGCACGAGGTCAATTTGCATACCAGTTTTGCAATCGACCAGCGCGAGGGATTTGGGCATATTTATTACACGCTACCAGAGGTCGGCATCATCCAGATTGCGCCGGATATGACGATGCAGACAGTTATCCCCATTGAGATGCCTTATAGAGCTATGAATTTCCACAGCACACGGATTGCGCATTTGAACGGTGTGCCACACTTTTTTCTGAGTGCGAACGAAAACGAGAAGGTCGTCGTCATGACGATGGCAGGTGAGCATGTGTTCACATGGCATCGTCCGACCTTAGCACCATATAGCGAAGATGAGCAGGCGACGTATAAACCAACAGATTCTGTGCTAGTCGATGGGCAGTTATTCGTTGCGGATGGCTATGGGTCTGACTATGTGGCTGTCGTTGATGCCAACGATAAAACATGGCAGACACTTTTCGGTGGACACACAGACAATCGCCTTGAGAATGGTAAGTTCCGCACTGCACACAATATTGCCCGAACACCGGATGGTGAGCAACTCATCATTGCTGATAGATGGAATTCACGTTTTCAGGTGCATGACTATGATGGCACATATAGCCACTCGTATCATCTGCCGTATAATGCGTGGGTGTGCAGTATCGATTTTATTAAGTGGCGCGGGCAATCACTGGGCATTGTTGCGTGTTTGTATGATGAAGATGAGGACAAAAAGCGCCCTGCCCCCCTGTATGTTGTTGACGCGGGGTCATTTGAGATACTAGCAACGCTACGCCCCAAAGAAGATCTAGGCATCGAACAAGCACAGCGATTACATAACGCTGTATGGCATGTACATGATGATAGCTTGTATATCATTGCGCATGCTTGGAATCCGGGTTATTTCTTTGTACTTGAACAGGCAAGTTAATTTTTTAGAGAGAGTGTTTCATGCAGTTAAAATGGTACGGACATGCGTCTTTTCGGATAACATCGGAAAGTGGCTTGACGATTATCACCGACCCTTACACACCCGAACTCGCGGGGTATCAGCCATTCACAGAGACAGCGGACATCGTGCTGACCTCGTCGGATGATGATGATTATCACTGTCGGTCAGATTTGATTCCAGGTGAGCCGGAGCGTATCAACACGATTGATATTGCAAAAGAGGGCAGTCGTGAGGTACAGGGCATCACTATAGAAGCGACGATTGCTAAAGAGATGGAAGAACATCCCTATCATGCGCCCGAGCAAAATGCGATGTATCGTTTTGAGATGGATGGCATCAAGGTTGCGCATATGGGCGATATAGGGAATCCCTTCACGCAGACGCAAATTGATTTTCTCAAAGATGCGGATGTACTGCTGACACTCGCAGGTGATGTGCCGACGATTAAACTCGTCGATTTAGTGCCAGCATTGAAGGACGAAATTAAGCCCAAGTTGATTGTGCCGATGCACTTTCGCACGCTGACATACAAACCGCGCGATGGCTTCTGGATACAATCATTTCTGGATTATTTTGATGATGCAGATGTTGATTTTGCTTTTGGTTACGAAGTTACGCTCACGCCAGATGACATCCCAGACAGTACGCGGGTACTCGTTATAGATTACGTTCGCTAATTAGACAGTCATGGGCAACACAGATTAGTTCATTGTCTGTGTTGCCCATTTTTTAGTTGGCAAAAGTAACAGCGAGGGTCAGTATTTCGCGAGGTTTAAAGTGAATCGTCACTTCATTGCCGTTTGGTACTAATACATCTTCTTCGTTTTCCATCAGGTCACAGGTGACAACTCGCGCTAGCGGGCGATCAAATACAAGCTGTGTTTGCGTGCGCTGATTTTCACGTTCGACCAAGCGCAAAATGACTACTTCTCTTCCATCTTCGGATTGTTTAACAGCTTCGAGTGTGACGTTATTTGCTGGACAATGAATATAGCTGTGCTTTTCCGGCGCTTTGCCAGTAGGATATGCTTGCAAAGGCATATTTAGGCGATGTGCTTGCGCTTGAATATTGCCATTATCACTGCGCCAATCCCCAAGATGAGGCACAAGTATATAAGTAAAAAAGTGTTCCTCACGGTCAGCATGTGGGTCGGGCGAAATCGAGCCTTTGAGCAATGTCAAGCGCATCCAATGACCATGTGCTTCGTGTCCATATTTGCAATCGTTGAGCAAGGCAACGCCGTATCCACTTTCTGACATATCCATCCACCAATGGGCAGGGACTTCAAAGCGGGCAGCATCAAAGGATGTGTTGCGATGTGTTGGGCGTTCGATGTTGCCATAGGCGATATCGTAAGTGGCATGTCGCGCATTGATGTCTACAGGAAAGCCGACTTTGAGTAAGCGTTGCCGTTCGTGCCAGTCAATATGTGTTTCAAATGTCAGGGCGCGGTCATCTTTTGTGAGGCGAATAATTTGCGTGATGGTCGATTGGTGACATCGACGAACGAGCTTGAGGCTCACTTGTAGCGCTCCGACCTCATGTTTAGCTAGTTGTGTATCGCCTTCTATCGGGATTTCATGCTCAACATAGCTCGCGACAATATCCCACGCATCGTATTTGCCCGGCTTATCTTGGTACAACTGGAATTTATTGCCGTGTTCACCTGCTAGCAACACCTCGCGTTCAGATTCTTTATCCCAGAGGGAAACTAACTCGCCATCGGGTGCAAATTCCGCACGCAAAAAATCGTTTTCTAGGGTGTTATCTGTAGCGCGTAGGGTACTTGCTGGTGTATCTGGCGAGATATTTGTCACGCTGAATACACGGTATCCTACAGCTGGTACAGCGCCCTCAATCGCAACTAAGCGGTATTCGCTTCCATCAAGGCGTGTGATAGTCTGCTGAGAGTACGCTGTGCCTGTGTTATCAGCAAGATAGGCATCAGCTAGTAGTGGTTCAGGTAGCGAAATCACGTCTGTCCGAGTGAATGAATCTGGGTTGAAGACGAGTATATTATTACCGTTTGCTACACCAAAAAGCGTTTCTATGACACGATTTTGTAGTGTTTCTGCGTGTTTGCGTAAGATACGGTACTCGTCCAGCAGATAATGATACACTTCGTTGATATGTGTACCAGGCAAGGCATCATGAAATTGTGTATTGAGTAGAATTTTCCATGCAGTATCGAGTGTTTCGGTAGGATAATCTAGTCCGTTTTGCCATGCTAAGGTTGCGAGCAATTCTGTGTTGCGGAGAAGAATCTCGGATTGTCGATTGTACTTTTTGAGCCAACCTTTGGTGGTGTAAGTGCCTCTATGCGCTTCTAGATAAAGTTCGTTATCCCAGACAGGCGTGTTATTTTGCTCGGCGGATTCGGCAATCGACAGTAGCGTGTCTTCTGGATGATTGAATTGATTTGGCACAACACCGGGAAAATCAGCATAGCGCATCGCACATTCGACCATTTCAGGGTCAACACCACCACCCCCATCGCCCCAGCCGTAGGTGTAAATGACTTCACCAAGACTTTCTTTGTCCGCATAATCTTCCCAATACTGATTCATGTGGTCGGGATCAACCATGCCGATGAAATGTCCAGGCGGAATGAACATCATGATTTGTGAGCCATCGGGACCTTGCCAACGAAAGGTGTTTTGTCGCCATGGATTAGTATCATTCCAGACGAAAAATTTATTACATAAGGCAATATCAATCCCACTACGATGCAAAATCTGGGGCATTGCCCAGCTCATCCCGAATACATCTGGTTGCCAACAGACCCGCGACGTGAAACCAAATTCTCTTTGCCAGAAGGCTTGTCCGTGCAAGATATGGCGCACAAAAGACTCACCAGAAATGAGGTTGCAATCCGGCTCTAGCCAAAACGCGCCGACAGGTTGCCACTGTCCATCGGCAATGCGCTGTTTAACCTGTGCGAAAAGCTCAGGAAAGTGTTCTTTCATATCGGCATAAATTTTTGCACTGCTCTGCGAGAATTTAAAATCAGGATACTGTTCCATGAGGCGTAACATAGTCGAATGGGTGCGCCCAACTTTGCGGATGTATTCGCGGTGTGTCCACTGGTAGACAATATCGAGATGTGAATGCCCGACCATGTGCAGTAAGCCGGATGTTTTGAAGCGGTCTGTTTCAAAAACAGCCTTTTTGAAAATTTCCCGTATCCCAGCGAGACTCTGTTTAAACATGTCTAGGTCGCTGATTTCAAAAGGAATATCGCGGAGTGCATGCCAGAGATGGGTTTCCAGAAATTCTTTAAGACTGGGGTCACTATGGCGCATGTGTAAGACTTTGAAGGTCGCCACAAAATCCCAGTAGGCAGCTTCAATATAGGGATCTATCGACACTAACTCGGCTTGCTCAAAGCGGTTTATCACGCCTTCGGCTGGATACCAATAGATGTACGATTCGAGTTCGACGGCATAGGTGCGTCCGGCTTCGCCCTGTTCACTGATGAGAACCGAACTTCGGAATGGGTCTAAGCCATGATATGGTACACCATCCAAGGTGAGCAGAGAATCGCCACCCACATAAATATGCAGATAAACACGTTGTCCTGCCATGTTATCGGGAATCGTGATATGTCGCTTGAAAAACGCACTGACATCTTCGCCACCCCACGTATCCCCCACGCAGATGACGCGCCAATCGGGGTCTATATCTTCATAAACCCCGACATCTCGATAGTAAACTTGTTTGAATTGCCATTCGATGAGGGGCGCTCGCTGAATGACCATACGCTCTCGTAGGGCATCCAATTGTAAGTTGATACGTTCATGTAAATTGATAATGCGACGCTCTGCATTTTTCTGACGAGCCCGCCAGCGATTCATTGCAACACGTGCATCGTGGTTCATGTCCATACGATGAAAATCCTATGTAGTGATGAGTTTGACCTGTTTACATCTGCGCAACGGCTTCATCCTCATACAAATAACAGGATGCAAGATGACCATCCTCGTCTAGCTGATAGAGAGGTGGCTTGGCACTTAAGCATCTATCCATACGTTGCGGACAGCGCGGATAGAAACGGCATCCGTCTTTGCGTGAGGTGCGCATTTCTTCTTCGGCTGGTAGTTCAATTGTACCTTGCCATTTCACATCTGGGTCAGGCATTGGCACGGAATTAACGAGCAATTGTACGTAGGGATGATGCGGTTTGTTGATAACTTTGAGGGAATCGCCTGTTTCTGCGATACCACCTTGATACAAGATGAAAATATTGTCGCCAATTTGCGTTGCGGTACTCAAATCGTGTGTGACATAAATGAAGGAGATACCATCCTCACGCAGGCGCATCATCACATCTAAGATAGATGCCCGTAGTGACGCATCAACCATCGACACAGGTTCATCGGCGACGATGAGCTTAGGACGGGTAATATAGGCGCGTGCCATCATGATACGCTGGCGTTGTCCGCCACTTAGTTGATGCGGGTATTTACGCAACACATCTTCACCGTATAAGCCAACTTTATTGAGCGCATCTTCCATCAGTTGTCGCGCTTCACCTTTGCTACTTGCCAAGCCAAAATTCTTGATAACCATGTTGAAGACGTGCTGAATCCGATAGAACGGGTTGTACACGCTGAAGGGGTCTTGGAAAACGGCTTGCACTTCGCGCCGATACGTTCTGCGTTCGCTTGCGGTTGCCAGTGCGAGGTCTTTGCCCTCAAAGATAATTTGCCCTGATGTGAGTTCTTCAAAGCCGAGTACCAGATTAGCCAGCGTGGTTTTACCGCTGCCACTCTCGCCTGCTATCGTAGTAATGGTTGCAGGCGCGACAGGAATATTCATATTGAAATTATCGAGGGCGACGACATCATTTGTGCCGCCACCAAATGAGCGTTGTTGGTAGATTTTAGTCGCATTACGGACTTGTAGTAACATCTCGGACATCGATGAAACTCCCATCTTGTTGTGGTTCGTACAAATGACACGCGACTTCTTGACGTGGACGAATTTCTTGCCGGATTGGTTTTTCTGTGCGGCACCGTTCCATCACATAGGGACAGCGTAGTTGAAAAATACAGCCCGGTGGGGGGTTGCGTGGGTCGTGTGTGATGCCTTTGGTGATTTTCAGTGGCTTCCGCTCTTTCAGCGAAGGCACAGCGTCAATCAATAATTCAGAGTAGGGATGCCCTGGATTTTTGAAGATATGCTCCACAGACGAAATTTCAACGATGTTGCCAGCGTACATCACAGCGATACGATCAACCATCTGCGCCATTAAGCCCATATCATGACCAATCATAATCATGGAAACGCCGAGAGCTTCTTTGACTTTGAGCATCGTCTGGGCGATAACCCGTTGTACAACCACGTCTAGCGCACTCGTGGGTTCGTCTGCAATGATGACTGCCGGATTGAGTGCAATCGCCATCGCAATGCAAACACGCTGTTTCATCCCACCGCTGATTTCGTGGGGATACATCTCGTAGATACGGGCGGGTAAGCCAACCCAGTGAAAAAGTTCGAGAATACGGTCTTTGAGTTCACTTTTAGAACGTTTACCCTCACCATGTTGACGCATCACATCAGCGATTTGCGCACTAATTTTCATCGTCGGGTTAAGTGAGTTCATCGCACCTTGCGGGATGAGTGCTAACCGTGTCCAGCGCATTTTGCGCAATTCTTCGGTGGTGAGTTGTAGCAAATCTACATCATCTAACTTGATTGAGCCACCAACGATACGTCCAGGTGGCGAAATCAGTTGCAGAACGCCCATCGCCGCGGTGGTCTTGCCACAGCCGGATTCACCCACTAAGCCCAGCGTTTCACCTTCGTATAATGTGAAGTTCACGCCATCTACAGCACGCACATCGCCTTTGGGTGTTTCGTAGAAAATTTGTAAGCCATCGACTTCTAAAACGGCTCTTTGGTCATGTGTTGTTGTTGTCATATCAAGTTCACTCTCATGCTTTCCGTAAACGTGGGTTGGCGACTTCGTCCAAGCCGAGATTGATGAGCAATAAGCCGATGAACATAAACGATAGCAGAAGGGTTGGTACGCCCCACCACCACCACATATTGAGCGATAGCGCCCCAAATTCTATGGCGTCAAAAATCGTGCTACCGAGCGTAGGTGCGCGTTGTGGACCTAAGCCAAGCGTTTCTAAGCCAACAGCAGCGAGAATCGCACCCGTCGCCCCTGCGATGAAGCTCGCAAAGAGATAGGGAATTAGGTTGGGTAGCATCTCTTTGAACATGATATCAAAGGTGGATGCGCCAGAGATACGCGCCATACGGACATACCCACTGCGTCGCATACTCATCACCTGAGAGCGAATTTGACGGGTAGCGCGAGGCCATGCGAAAAGCGCAATCAAAAGAGCCATTGTTGTAATATCTATGCGGGATAGCACCGACTGAAGGACGATTAACACGAGTAGCGCAGGTATCGTCAGCGTGACATCGGAGGCGAGTCGTATTACATCATCGACCCAGCCACCCAAGAAACCCGCCATGAAGCCCAGTAGGATACCCACACCGATGCCGATGGTCGCGGCAATCACCCCAATGAGGAAGGTATTGGGTGCGCCAACAATCATCAACGCCAGAATATCGCGCCCAAGATTATCTGTGCCGAGTGGGTTTTCCATCGTGCCAGCTTGCCCACGCGCATTCTCAAAACCAACAGGGGCTTGGCGTGGGGGTCCTGAACGTGGCGAGGCTTTGTCTGTGTCGTAGAACAGAGGTCCTATAACGCCTACCAGCAAAATAAGGATTAGGATAATCGCACCACTGATAAGCCGAATGTTAAACCACGGGGTATCCCAGACATTGAAACGCCCCATCGTGTTTTTGGGTTTTTCTGCTGTTTTAGCAACTGGTACATTTGTCATGATTAGGCTCGTTTCTGCGATACACGCGGGTCAATGAACGGGTAGATTAAATCCACGAGCAATACAGCCGTCGCTGTCATCACAATAATGATGAACGATGCCCCTTGAATCACCGGAAAATCACGTTGCAGAATCGCTGTGTAAATTAAGAAGCCCATGCCTTGATAATTGAAAACACGCTCTACAAGTACCTGTCCGCTAACAAGCGTGCCAAGCGTAATAGCAAAGGCGGTAATTTGTGGCAGAATGGCATTACGCACCATGTAGCGATAGAGAATGTACATTGGTTTCAGCCCTTTTGCACGAGCAAGCTGAACGTAATCCTCACCCTGTACTGTAATCATCATCCCACGCATACCCAGCGCCCAATAGCCGAAGCTCACCAAGATGATAGAGAGCGCAGGCAACGTTCCATGCACAATCACACTCCAGATGAACTCCAAATTGAAGCCTGGTCGAGTGCCTAGTGCATACGCATTTTGAGATGGGAACAAGTCAAAGGTGAAAGCAAAGATATAGAGCAAAAATAGAGCAGACAAGATAGTGGGTATGGAGGTGAATAGCATCCCGAAAGGTATTAAGTATTTGAACAGGCGCGGCGTTTTTGCCCATACCATGATAGCCCCAAGGAAATTCCCTAAAAAGAAGGTAATCACCATCGCCAGCAAGAGCAAGCCCACTGTCCACGGAAGAGCCCGCATGATAATTTCATTCACAGGGGTTGGGAAATTCGTGATGGATAAGCCGAGGTCAAAACGCAATAGTGAGCCAATATAGCGGATATACTGGACATGCACAGGCTGATCCAACCCGAAACGCTCACGGAAGCCTTCGATGATGGCATCTGCCCCTTCGACATTTGTACCAGCGCTCGCCATATCCCCCACCATCGCTTCAATGGGGTCGCCAGGCGCGAAACGTGGGATAATCCAAATAACCGTCGCCGCCACCCACACGGTCAACAGCCAGATACCAAGTCGCCTTAACAGATAACCAAGTGGTAGCCTGCTCATAGTAAATTAGCCTTTTTTGTAAAAAACACTATTTTATGTGTGGTGGGGTGTAGCTTATGCCACACCCCGAAAGGATTTACCGATAGGTCTCTAAAGACTAGAGATTAGCTTACTCACCACCTGCGCGGGTCAGGTTATGAATGATTTGATGCGTGTGATTCCACCAGAATGCTGGGTGGTTGTAGTTATTTTCTGCTGTTGGCCAACCTTCCCAATAAGTCGTATTGAATGGCAGGAGTTTAGTTGCCTGTACGAGTGGGATGATTGGGGTTTCAGCATCAATGAAGGTGTAGGCTTCAGCAACGAGTTCTGGAATCTGTGGGTCATCGAGTGGCAGTGTGCCGATTTCGCTGACGATAGCACTGTAAGCATCAAAGCCTTCACCTGACCACAAACCAGTGTTATTGAAACGACCTTCAGTTGCGTAGCGTGCCATTGTAGCAAATGGTTCATTAACAGAACCGCAAGCCAACCAACCATAAGCAACTTCGTAGTCGCTCTCTGGTGCAGCCGAACCCCAGAATGTACCGTTATCAACTTGGCGCGAGAAAGCATCAATGCCAGCCGCAATCAGTTGCTCCACGATAATTTCTACGGTGCTGGTGTATTCGGTGCTGGCGTTATTCACGAGAATTTCTACAGAAAGTACCTCGCCATCAAGTGCGTAGAAACCTTGATTGTTCAGTGTGTAGCCTTCAGCTTCAATCAGTGATTGCGCGGTAGCAACATCAGCATTCACTGGTGCGTCAAACCCTGCTTCGACTACTGCGCTGATGAATGGATCCATCGAACCATATTCAGCAAACATTGAACGCGATGGAATGGTTGTGCCTTCGTAGGCGAAGTCCACAATTTCTTGACGGTCAATGATGAGGCTCAATGCCTGACGCATATTGGCGTTGTCCCATGGGGCAACGGTGGTGTTGATGTCGAGTTGGCGCGGGCAAGGGTCAGACCATGAGAAAGGTAGGTCAGTTTCCCATGCGATAACATTTGGATTTGCAGCTTGAATTGCTTCAAATGCCGCCAGTGATACGCTATTAGCAGCATCTGTTTCGTTGTTGGAAATCAACTGTACACGATTGTCTTCGGTGCTGACGGAGAGCCAAATCAAGCGCAGTGGTTCAGGCAATTCCATGAAGCCAGCCGAAGCACCCCACCATTCGTCATTACGATCCCATACCCAGCGATTTGTTTCTGAACTGGTGAGGGTGTAAGGACCTGTACCGATTGGCAAGCTACCATCTTCTGCATAGAAGGTGAATGTCAGTGGGTCTTCGCCAGACCAGATGTGTTCTGGCATGATGAGTACGCTGTTGGTGCTACGTACAGAGAAGAAATCGAGTTGGAAGCGTGGGTTAGGTGCGCTGAGGTTGAATTGTACTGTGAGGTCGTCGATTGCTTCAACGCTATCTACCACACTGCCAATACCTTCAGAACCTGGCAGGGTGCTACCATCTTCTGAAGAGAGCATTTCAATTGTGTAAACCACATCTTCTGAATTGAATGCCTCACCATCTGACCACATGACGCCTTCGCGCAAGGTCAGTGTCCAAACGTCAAGGGTATCGTTGCTTTCCATGCTCAAGCCGAGCCAAGGATCAATCGCACCTGTTTCATAGTTAAGAATGAAAAGGGGTTCCCACATCGCTTGGTGAGCACCATTACCACGGTTGGTACGTCCGGCTGCAGTGAAAGGATTGAAGTTTGCGGGGTCTGCTACGGTACGGTCATAGTCAAAAATGACAGTGTCTTCCCGTGCAACGTCATCTTGTGCGAAGGTAGCTACGTTGAAAAAAACAACGAGGCTAACCAAGAAAGTAACAAATAAAATAGGTCGTTTCATCTCAAATATACTCCCAAAGTTATGCTAAAAACTAGTTTTGATAAGAGCGTGATTGCCTTACTTATGTGATAAAAACGCAACCCTGCGCTTATACTTTCTAACACGACAAGAGATGCCAGCCACCGATTGTCCGTTTGTGTTAGCACGATAATTTCATGTTTTTTGTCAGTAGCACCTCCATATCATTCTTTGTGTGCGGGATTAAATTCGATAGGTGTCGTTGCCGACATCCGTATCTGCAAACGAGTAGGGACGGTATGATGCCGCGTTGGAACGCTGAGTCCGTCTAAGCGTTCGAGCAAGGATTGCGCGGCGAGTTGCCCAATGGCATAGGCATTTTGCGAAACCGTCGTGAGGGGGGTATCCACGTAAGCAGCGAGTTGTATATCGTCAAAACCAACAACCGAAATATCTTCCGGTACGCGCAAGCCCATTTTGCGAATCGCTCGCATAGTGAGTAAAGCAAGCGCATCGTTTACACATACAATCGCGGTAGGACGTGGGCTGGTTTTCTCAATAAAATCAATCACTTGATTGCTGAAAGTATCATCATGGTCATCAAGAAGTGTGGTTAAATCTGTTTCCATGAATACCTGTGATTGCGGCGATGTGATTTTCCATTGCTGGTAATCTACATATCTCTGTTCTTGCATGGCTTGTTGAAAACCACGATACCGCTCTTCAATCGGGTATAGGCTATCAATATTGTGCGTCAGGTAGGCGATGCGGGTATGCCCTAGCTCGAAAAGGTGTTGCATCAGGGCATATGTGCCACCAAAGTTATCACAGCCAACATAATCCCCTTTGACACCATCAACCATACGATCAATGAACACAATAGGAATATTGCGGGCTTGGTAGGTATGCAACATGGCTCTCTGCTCCGGCGTCACACTCGCATTTGCCCATATGAGCAAGCCACTAATATTATCTTGGAGGAGTTGCTCTAGAATACGCACTTCATCGGCATTGGTGCGTGCGTTGCTAAAAAGAACATTGTAGCCTTCAGAACGTAATTCTGTTTCTGCCGTGCTTAGTAATACTTGATGAATTTCGTTGTGGAAACTACGTGCAACATAAGCGACTACTCTATTTTGATTTGGCAAAGTTGCATCATAGGTAACAAAGGTGCCTCTTCCAGCTTGCCGTGTGATAAGCCCTTCAATTTCAGCCTTTTGTAGCGCAATACGAATAGTTGAGCGACTGATATTGAGATGTTTGGCTAATCGAGGTTCACTAGGTACACGTTCACCAGTCTGCCATCGCCCAGAAATAATGAGCTGTCGCAGACTGTTGTGTAACTGCTCGTGGAGAGCTATGTAGCTATCATGGTCTAATACAATATCTGATAAATGTATTGGCATAAAAGTATTGGCTATCATAATTATTTTCCAATGAGATTGTATATACAGGTTGGGTTGTTTGTCAAGCAAGTCAAATATTTTGGGATGCATTTCAGAGTTTTGGCAATTAGCCAATTTTTGTCCATAACTCATCAAACTCATGCCCTAGGATAACTGAAAGCAAAATAATCATACGCTTGGCTCTGTACCGAGGCCATCTCATGTCTGTGCTACAAAGGCGTTGCTTGAATTGCTTGACGCCCCTTTCAACCGTAGCAGATAAGCCTTCTTCCCAAAATTCGAGATATTGCATCCATCGTTGATGACGCTCAAAGTAGATAGCAAATTGAGAGACATCACACTTGTGTAAGACAGAAATAATGGTATCAATATTCCCCATGTAAAGGGGATGCTTATAGATTTTGAGCCACCGTTGTCGCTTGTAGAGAGCCTTCTCGTTAAGATAGATGACAAAGGCAGCTTCATTCAGATGCTCAACGGCATGATACCAATCAACAATTTGCTGTCCATCACGGCATACAGTCTCTGCGGCATCCCAAATCCATAATGCACCATCCTCAACTGCTACCGCTACACTTTGTTCAAATGGCAGTAGACCACTTAACCACACCATCCGCTTGGCAAACGTCGGGCTAAATCCACTTCGTGACAAACATAATTGTCTGTCGAGGGGAAAACGCCTTTACCACACTTCACACATTGGTAGTATCAAACTGTTCATTCCAAGCAGATAAGTTGCCATCGGACTGATGACCTAACCAAATCGTCAACGCAAAGCTGAGTTTTGGTTTAGAGCATACATCGCTAAAAAATCTCAACAATCTTGTCTCAGGTAGTGAGGAAAACATGGAGAACCCCATTAAAGCAAAAACAGATAGCAATATTACTACCTGTTTGGGGTCAGAGTGTAAAAAGTACCCTCAATGGGAAACGCCTCGAACCTGTCTCACAGTCGCAGACTATATCAGACTTCATCGAAACCATAGCCCACCCACATAAAGAACAACTCGAAGCCTTTTGAATTGCTTGAGCGGTGACACTGGAGAATTACCCTTCCAGTGCCACCTCGAAGCACTTGCTGTTAGCGGCAGCGAGTCCTCCCGTGTGCTAAAGTACACGCCCTGAGACCGCCTGTCAAAAACAGCCTCAATTCAAACCCTTAGTTTAGGAGGCTTCATCATGATTATTAGTCTCAGTAACCATAAAGGCGGCGTGGGCAAGACGACATCCGCGACCTCAATTGCTTCGGCAATGGCAGAGACAACAGAACAGCGCATTCTGCTCATCGACACCGACCCATCCGGAAATTCGACATTGCTGACAACCGGACACACGAACTATGATCGAGATCAATCGCTGTATGCGGTCATTACTGCAAATCGCACCGACGCACCACACATTTTGCGTGACTGCATTATGCCGAGCAACTGGTATCCGAACCTGCATATTCTACCCGGAAATCATCATACACAGGAAGCACAACGCATCCTATCAGGCACACCGGGTGCACCGTTCCGGCTCGCTCAAACTCTGCGCAGCATTTCACAACAATACGCGGCAGTTGTGATTGATACCCAACCCTCTTTCGCATTGCTCACAGAAATGGCGTTACTCTCATCGGATATTGTTTTCATTCCGACGGAGCCGCGCTATCTGGAGACCAGTGGACTCACGCAAATCCTAACTTCGATTCAGAGTATTCGGCATGGCTGGGAACATCTTAAATTGCAGGTGGGTGGCATTCTCATAACTAAAATGGATGGGCGCATTCGTGGACATCGCGAGATGGTGCACACATTGCGCCAACATCCCCAGCTTGGCAAGCTGATCGTCGGTATCATTCCAGTGAACGAAGCAGTCAGTTACTCTCATCATGCACAAAAATCTATCTTTCAATATGATCAGCATTGTAGTGCGGCTATCGCATATAGTCAGTTCGTTCAGCAATTAACGCGGGGACGGGCATGATGGCGAAAAAACCTCATGTAAATAAGGATCAGCTCGATCAATTTTCGGATTTTGATTTCGGCACACCTTGGACAGACAATGCAGAAGATACTGAATGGACGAAGATTGCCCCCGTCTATCTGCAACCCAACCCACATAACCCGCGATTAATCCTGCCTTACGCCATCAGTCGAGCATTTTTCGCCGGTGAGATCACAGCGAAAGTCGCTATGGGCGAATTTATTCAGGTAGTGTTTCGACAAGCGAAATTAGCTGGTCGAGTTTATCGCGCAGTGAGCGATTTACTCAATTTGGTAGAAAGCAATGAAGAAGATAAACAGGTTGAACTGTCCGTCCATGAGCAACAACTGCTAGAGTTGCTTCAACTCGCACAAACCATTCAGCAAAATGGATTGATCAATCCATTGATCGTCATTGAAATGTCAGATGATATGCATTCGACGTATCGAATTGTGGCAGGTAACAGGCGTTATTGGGCGATTGTGCTACTGCGCCACTTTATACCAAATACCGATGATCTCTTGGATGTTATCCCCTGTCGGGTGATCTCAGATGATACGACAGTCGTCTGGCAGCAGGCAGTTGAGAATACCGCTCGCGCTGATTTGAACGCAGTAGCGACTGCCTGTCAGCTGGCGATCTTGCTATTTGAAGCTAATGAGCACACGATTCCAGAAGGCTTGATCAGCTACGACTTCTACCGAAAAGCCTTCAATCTCGATCTGAGAAGTCACCACGCGCAGCAGTACAAAAAGCGTATCTATAGCGCGATGGGTGGCATCAAGCGTGCGAGGTTTAGTCAGATCAAGAGCTTACTCAAGCTAACACCAAGCGCCTTACAGTATGGAAATGAGCAAAATACGCCAAGTACCATTCTCGAAAAACTGTGTCAGTTAAATGATGAAGAACAGAAAACAATCGTTGCAGATGCAATTCGCAATCACTGGAATCACAATCGGCTTTTAGAGGAAATCAACTACTACGAGAAGCAAAATCTAGCGAACGATGAAGGCGACAAAACAGCTACGGATGATCGACATGAACGCTCGTTCGCGAACAGAATTCGACGTGTCCTACTACTAAATCCCGAAAAAGTTGCAGCAAACCTCGAAAACATAGAAGGTAGTATAACTGCAGCTCGTGCGCGTATCGTCGACTTGAGACAGATGCTGGAGAAAATCGAACAAGCGCTGAGTCAGCCCAAAGATAGTCGCTAATGTTTAGTCACTAAACATGAGGAGAGAAAACAATGTGTCGTAGCCCACCATTAAAGCAAAATGCCCAACGCCAGCGCTAACTGGTATTAGGCATTACATGACGCAGTATTCAAAAATAACTAAATTTTCGTCAATACGGATACTGTATCACTCCCTCTCTTGTTCTGCAAGTGAATAAACCGATTTTTTGTCTGCTCAATTTGTAGACCGTTGCTTTGATTTCTCTAGTGACAGCGCCATGAACGCAAAAAAACTCTTTATCAGGTCATCTTTGATGCAACCTGCAAATAAACTGAATAGCTCGATTGAACCACCATCGCCAGAAATTCCTGCTGAAGTAAAGGCTATTCTCGGTGATCGTTTTGCGGCTGATCTAGCAGATATCATTGCGACTTCAAAAAGCAACGTAGAGCAATCACCAAGAATCAAGCAGAACCAACGAATAGAGACGATTCAGCCTGAACAGGTTCTAGATGATGAGATGTTGCACCGTCAGTTCGCCCTCGTGCGTCTGCGTGCCGGAAAGCCACAGGGCGCAATTGACTACATTAAGCGTCATGCACCGGAATTGTTGAACTGGATGAATCAACAGGTTCGCATTCTGAATCCAGCGTTCTGGAAGAAAGAAAAACAACTGCATTCGCTATTCTCGAGTGTACGCACGGTTGAGCGTGAAGTCATCGCGGACATTGAAGCAGCACGGATCGCCTATACAATCAACGAATTGTCTGTTTATCGAGCATGGCTTTATGCACAGTCATTACAGACCGGTTGTGGCTGGGTCGAACGCAAAAGGATCGAGTCACTATGGTCCGATGTTGGGGTCGCCAATGGCAAACGACAGGCACGCCGCATCATCAAGCAAGGGATTGATCTAGGTTACTGGACACAGAATAAGCAGACGAAACGGTTATATCTCACTGGACAGGTGAAAGTAGCGACAGCGCTCACACGCCGCGCTTTTGAAATCGGTCTGGAAGCCACACTCGAAATAAATCATCCAGGTAAAAAACGGGTGAAACTCGATTGTTCGGGAACACAGAGAGAAGCTGTTGCCAAATTGTATACTGCCTGGCTCAAAGCAAAGGATCGGCACGATACAGGCGTGATGATTAGTCGCGAAACGCTCTGTCAGTTGTGGTGTGTTTCTGTGCCGACACTAGTTGAGTGGGAAGCGCTTACCGCAATTGAAGTACAAACCAACTACGCTCAGAATAACGACACCAGCATCGAGCATGTGCCAGCCCACGCTTATCTCACGCTCAATCGGGATGGATCACATGCTGTTGCGTGGCAATTGCCAAATACTTATCGCATCCATGAGACTTCAATTGATGTTCATCTTCGCAAAGGGAAGTCTCGTCAAGTTCAACAAGCTATGAAAGTCGAAATATCACGAGGGATCGAACAGCGTGGTTATGTAGGGGATGCCGCGTCGCTCCGTTCTATCATCCGTCTCTATTTCACTGACCAGCCGAACAGCGAGAAGACGCCATTGGAAGCCTGTGAACGACATCTGCGATCTGTAGGACGAAAGGATGGCGATATATTTACACGACGCTATTTCTATGTGGGCAAACGCTACGGTGTGACAATCTATGAGCCGTACAATATTGAAACAAATATTCAACACACTAATATTCATCAGCGGCTAATATGGCAAGAGAACACCGCAAAATTCGGGCAAATCCGTGAACACTACCGTATTGCTTTAGCTGAAGAACATAGCTGAAACTAGAGAGGAGAAGAATTCAAAACGGACAAAATATTTATACACTACAGGGGCAAACCCCAAATAATAAGAAAAAAGAGATAAATCCGTATTTTTCTGATATCAATATGGAGCGCTTAGTCGGCAGACAATTCTATGTTTGCCACCGTATCACAAAATATGGTACGGTTTGTATGGCAGTTCGCCCGAGTGCGGTAACACTCAGACGAACCTAAACGAAGTCAACTGAGTACACAGAAGACTAAGCCTAAAGATATTCTATCGTGAACTGTGTTATGACGCACATCAGGATAGGCAACTTCCTGTGACCTCGGTTGGCATCGCCGTCAATCGGGCGCGATCGATACGCGGTCGTGTCCTTCTCTATTCATATGAACTAGAAGAGGAACTTGAGATGGTCACAAAGAAACCCCGTCTACGCGATAAACCCTTTGAAAAGCCAGAACCTAAGCGCGATCTGCTGAGCATCTATACGGCACTCATCGAGATCATACGTGATATTGATGAGCGCAAAGCCCATGCAGACAAGGCGGTGGAAGATGCCGACTAGCCTACACCCAATGGGAAAATCCGATTATTGCTCGGTTCACAGCGATGGCATGATAACACTTCCAGATGTCGTGGTTCGCCGTATCGGCTGGACACCCGGTGTACGGCAAAAAATCGTTGTGGATTTCATCCTTGATCCAGTGACACTTTTATTCCGTAAGGCTGAGGGTGGTCGCGCTGGATTCACACTCTCATACCTTAACAAGAATGGTGACAGCATTTCAGGCGGTAAAATCTCCTGTAGTGCGTTCATCAACCAATATGTGAAGCCAAAGCTGATTTTGCCCATCCGCGATCTGGTGCCGATTTATGATGTTAGTCCTTATAATCTGGCACTCCTGCTTGAGCAACCAGACTGGTGTCGGGTGCCATTCAGCAAATCAGGGCAGACTGAAATTGATGGTTCTGCCATCGGTATCTATCAATTGCTCGGTCATCACGACCACCAATTGTATGTTGGCATTGGAAATATCGCAGAGCGCTTCAATGCGCATTTGCGGCGCGATGATATGGTCAGTGTAGGACGACAGTTTGAGTATCATATCATCCAGCGTGAGGATGCCCTGTTGCTAGAAAAGATACTCATGGCATTACATGAGAGCGAATTCGGGGATGTACCTGAGTTCAACCAGCGCCGTTAGAGAGAACCATCACCCACACATCACGCCTATTTCGATAGGCGTTTTTTGGTTGTAGTCTACCTATTTTTAGACAACTCGCACCAAATATTGTTTTGTTGGATTGAAGCACAAACAGTTATAGGAGGCGATCATCGCATGGCTAGAAAATATCAAAAGAAAAAGCCACCACAAAACCTTGAGTTACTGCGGATTACTTATGTGACCGATAAGAAAGTTATTTTATATTATCGGCAGTCTTCACCCAGTCAGGTCGGGAACACATCAACAGAAGTTCAACTCGAAGATATGGTGAATTATCTGATTGCCCTGGGCTGGCGTCGAGATCAAATTCACATTGTCGATGCCGACAAGGGGATCAGTGGTCAGAAGAAAATTAAAGAACGAAGCGGCATGCAAGAGGTATATGATCTGATGCTCAATGATGCGTTTGCGACAGTAGCTATGGTGCACCCTGATCGCGGTTTTCGAGATACCACTATGATTGAGCCAAATATGTTTATCGCCCGCGCTGTCGAAAAGCAAGTGCGCATCGTCACAAAACTGACGGGCAATTATAATTTTGTGCATCCGGAGCAGGGCATCATGTCTCAGGAAATATTTCGTATGTATTGCAAGGCAGCCGCGAGATTCATCGAAACACAAATCCATGGTAGATTAATCGAAGGACAGAATCGCCTTGCCAAGCGCGGGAAGCATGTGCGCGGACCCGTCTTGTTCGGCTTCATCAAGGATCAACGCCGCCGCTTACCCGATGGCAGTGAGAATCCAGGCTATCGCGACTATCTTCCCCATCCTCAAACATCGCTCATCGTACGTCATTATTTTGAGTTGTTCCGCCAGTTCAACGGGAATGTCAAGAAAACTTTCGAGTATATTGATAAGCACGGTCCATACATTCCAGAAGCCCGTGAGCATCTGGCTCCTGAGGGTTTTAGTGTAGGCAATACCTATAAATACCGATCAGAACATACGGGACAGTTGATGCCCTCAGAAGGGGGCTTGCGTAGCATGTTGACCAACGTCCATTACATCGGACATTGGATTCACAAATCAAGCATTGAGCGCTTCTACAACCACGAAGGTATTGTTCCAGAACCGCTGTTCATGTACGCTTTCAATCGATTGTCTAGATGGGATTTTCACGGGGATGAGAATCCAAACCATGTGCCACGTCGCGCTTATAATCGACGCTCTGATGATCATCGAGAAGTCCCTATCTATACGGCCCACATCAGAACAACTGATATCCTCACAGAGAATGGTCACCCACACCCCGTGGGTAAACATAAACGCGGTGAAGGTTATGTTTACTACATCAAAAAGAATGGAATCCATTGGAGTATCTGCGCGGATAACGTCGACCAGAAAATAGACGCTCTGTTGCTCAATCAACTACAAACCATCGCACAGGATGATTATGTCTGGAAACAGGCGTTAACAGAGTCGCTATCGAGAGATCAGCAAATTCTCTCAGCAATCGAGTTTAATATTCGCCAAAATCAACAGATAATGCAACGGATTGCTCATACAATTCATCTCCTTGACCATGACGACCTCATCAAGCAGTCGCAGGCACGCTATCGCAATTTAGAAGTTGAATCAGTGCGGCTACAGGCAAAGCACGCCAGCCTGGAAGCAGAAATCTTCGACCCGCAATATCTGCAATCAACACAAAATGCCTTGCTCTATCTCTGTGAGAACTGGCAACGTACAACACGAGCGCAACGCGAACAAATCTTTGAACTCGTTGGACAACGCATTCTCTTGAATTGGAATGTTGAAATCAGCAAGACACTAGAAATTTACTGGCATAACGACACGATCACCCAGGTCATCGTGGCACATAAGCGCAATAGCAACCGCTACACTGCCGCAGAACTAGTGACACTCAAGCGCATGATTGATAACAATGAGCCTCAAGTCGACATTCTGCGCGAATTCCCATCCCGCAAATGGCGTACTCTGCTCCAGACTTATTCGTACCACTTCGTGAAAGGATCGCGTGGCAAGCCCGATTACACAGGTGACTGTCCCTATCCCCAGAGGACTTGTTGGACAGACACACACGAGTATCAGTTGGAGCGAGGCAATCTCATGTAATTGACATGCCAGTGCTAATTCGATTAGCTGTAGAAAAAGGAGGTCTCCAAGATGGTCGTTACAATGCTGTACTATCCCATCTATCGCAAACTCGGCTATGAGTTCGATGAACTGCACGATGTGATTGAGCAAGACATAGCCAAGCATTATCGTTGTTGCCCGAATTGCTTAAGCGACGACAAATACAATAAGCGACTGTGGCAGATCAAGACGCTGACTGGTTGCGCGACCCATCACTGTCGCTTGCTCGAAGCGTGTCCACAGTGTCAATGTGTGATTGATGATTTGCCCCTAGTCCGGATAGATACGTGCCCACAATGCGAGTATGATCTGAAACAAGCAATAACCGAACTACTTCCTAAGCCAGAACGCGTCCGTAATACACAACGTATGGAGCAAGTCTCGTATCTTCTGGAGACGCATCACTGCGAAGCGGAAATGCCACAACTGCATCCTCACCTCGTTGCAGAAACAGGGCAAAATCTATACAACAGGCAAGTCTCACTCTCGCAATTCTTGCACATCATGGAAGCGAATAACACCCATCCAGCGGATATTTTCCACCGAGCATATCAAGCATTGCTCCAAACATATGATCTCTATGTAGTCAGCAAACATGAACAAAACCAGATGAAGCTACTCAGTGAGATACTGACAATAATTCCGCAAGTGGTGTATGCAGGTGACTTTCCGACATCCGAGCAAATTGCCTATCGATTAGATCGAAAAGTATGCGGAATGGCTCGCTATCAACAGATCAAGTACTTGTTCAAGGAGATCTATGCCGAAAGTAGCCATACCAGCTGTATTCAGTTTATGTATCGACTTGAGCGCACGATGCACAGTCTAATGCGAGAAGGTATTTCGCCAACACAGCAAAATATGGCAGCAGCGATGGGTATAGCTGCTAGCACAATCTGTCAGCGAGCAAAGCGCGATGAGAGCGGTCGTATTGCTGAGATTGTGAAGGTCTCGAAAGGACATGTGAAGCATTTTCGCTTAGCGCTCTATCATCGGCGTGAGCAAGAGGAAGTTCGTCGGGTGCTTCAGGCAATTCGTGAATTACAAGCTGTAGGAAGTACCGTTAACAACCTCCGAATTGAACGCCATCTTAACACTTCTTTTTCGGCAATGCGTTACTACGAAAAAGTCTCTCAAATTATGGATATTGTGCTCAAATGTGTCAAAAGCTGTCAAGAAGTCGATGTAGATAGGCTTTCTGAACAGTTTCTTTCGAAAAGTGATGAGAAAATCTAATCATACTAAAACCACCTTCGT